>JAGVJJ010000088.1 GCA_020051175.1 Bacteroidia bacterium
AGATAACAGATAACAGATAACAGATAACAGATAACAGATAACAGATAACAGATAACAGATAACAGATAACAGATAACAGATAACAGATAACAGATAACAATCCCCCCCTAAACCGGCTAATTCATCACCAAACTGTCTTTAGTGGGAGAAACGTCCGTGATAAATGCAGACGCAGTATCTTTTTTATTCAAAGTGTCACTGCTGCTATTTTCATAGTTTCCATCAAGGTCGTACACTTCCATGCCATTTTTAGGTATTTCTATGACGTATTTTTTGTGTTCAGGATTGCTTAAGGTGTTTGCCCTTAACCAGGGGTTAAATAGCTTTAAAACCTTATAATTGATGTTTTGCGACAGGGCAAAATCAGCCAGGTTGTGTATGGTAGAATCTACAATTATTCTTTTTGTCTGGATAGGTGGGTATAAATCCTTTTTACGAAGCATATAACCGTAAACTTTCGGCCTGCCGATAATCTCTTTCATCGCCAGTACCCTGTACACATAACGGCCGGTTTCTTCATTCAGCAGCAAATCATAATAGCTGTTTACATGCTGTTTGTTGAGCTGGCCATGTATACCGCCCATACCGAGGTTATAGGAAGCTGCTACCAGCGTCCAGTTGTTGAATATTTTATAAGCTTCTTTAAAATATTTACATGCCGCCTCCGTAGACTTTTCTACATGGTAACGCTCGTCTACCTCTTCATTGATTTCCATACCGTAACCAAGCGCAGTTGGCTCAATAATCTGCCAGAAACCGGTGGCCCCCTGAGGAGAAACCACATTTGTTAACTGGCTCTCGATCAGTGCAATATATTTAAAATCTTCTGGAATGTTGTGCTTTTTAAGGATAGGTTCGATGAGTGGGAACCACCTGTTGGCACGTTTGTGCAGCAATAAGGATTGTGACTGCCAGTAGGTGTTCACTACCAGCTCACGCTCCACTGCCTCGCGTACACTGAAATCAGTTATAGGCACCTTTTCACCTGCAAAATTCAGGTTTTTAGGAATGCGTACGCTGAACACTTTGTAGCTGGCATTGAAATAATCTTCATAGTCGCCATCCGATAAATTATCAGATAGGGAGTAGCTGAATAGTTTAAAAATGCTCAGTAAAACCAAGGCAGTACCAACTACAAACAGGTATTTTTTGTATGAAACAAACATCTGTTTAAATTTATTTGAACCAGGTTCTACCATTGATACTGATTATTTGTTAAAAAAGTTATACCTGAAATGTGAAAAATCGAAATTAGACCGAGGTAAAAGGCCGGAAGTCAGAAGACCAAAGTCAGAAGTCCAGGCTCGAAGTCTTTTCCAGCTTCGGTCTTCGGACTTCCGGCCAAAACTTCAAAAATGACTCTCAAATTCCCGGAATGGCGTTCCCATCTTATCCTTCTCAGAAAGGGTTGGGTGTTCAATGTTCCAGTTGATTTCCAGATCTTTATCGTTCCACATGATGCAGCCTTCCGATGCTTTATGGTAATAATTGGTGCATTTGTAAGAAAAGATGGTGTCGTTTTCAAGTGTTAAAAAACCATGGGCAAAACCTGCAGGGATCCATAGCATGGTTTTGTTTTTTTCATTCAACTCAATCAGAAAATGTTTCCCATACGTAGGAGAGTTTTTACGGATGTCCACTGCCACATCAAGTATAGCACCTTTGATAACCCTTACCAGCTTGCCTTGTGCATAAGGAGGGTTCTGGAAATGGAGCCCCCTCAAAACCCCAGCCTGCGACAGCGATTGGTTATCCTGCACAAAGTCTTCTTTTATCCCGTGTATTTCAAACAGGCTTTTGCTGTATGATTCATAAAAATAACCGCGGGCATCTTCAAACACTTTGGGCTGAACAATCAGTAAGTCGGGGATGGGAGTAGTAGTAATCTGCATAATTGAATTATCTGTTTCGCCTGAATTAATAAGGCTATGCTTACAAAGATAAAAATAATTGTCAAAAACTTTGTTGATATACCGCAAAAGGCCATAGCGGATAACGGATGTTTATTGATTTACTTTGTTAAACAATGGGAAGTATTTTCCGTTTATATCATCCATTTTACATCTATAAAATATGTCTTCAATACTTATTCTTACCTGTGTAGCAGCCTATTCCATTTTGTTGTTTGGGGTTACCTGGTACACTTCGCGCGGGGCAAGCAACGAGAGCTTTTATGTTGGGAATCGTTCGTCAAAATGGTACCTCGTAGCCTACGGAATGATTGGTGCTTCGCTGTCAGGAGTAACATTTATTTCTGTACCCGGCTCGGTTGGTACAGCGCAGTTTGGGTATTTGCAAGTAATATTGGGATATTTGCTGGGGTACATGGTAATTGCTTATGTGCTGCTGCCTTTGTATTACCGGTTAAACCTCACATCCATTTATTCTTACCTGCAGCAGCGTTTCGGGAATTATTCCTATAAAACAGGGGCATTCTTTTTCATTTTGTCGCGCGTAATTGGTGCTGCTTTCAGGCTATACATCGTGGTAAATGTGCTGCAGGAATTTGTGTTTAATGATATGCATGTTCCGTTTTTTGTGACTGTTTCCGTATTCATCGCCCTGATTTTGTTGTATACCTACCAGGGTGGTGTAAAAACCATCGTTTATACGGATACCCTGCAAACCACATTTATGTTGCTTTCCGTAATACTGTCTATCATATTTATTGCAAGTCAGCTGGATTTTAGTGTTGGTGATATGTACGACAGGGTGGCTCACAGCGATTATTCCAAGGTTTTCTTTGGCGACTGGCAGGCAAAATCTTTTTTCCCGAAACAGTTTTTTGGGGGTATGTTCATTGCCATTGCCATGACGGGACTCGATCAGGAAATGATGCAGAAAAACATCAGTTGCAAAACCCTTGGCGATGCACAGAAAAATGTAGTGACGTTTACAGTGGTGTTACTGATAGTAAATATCCTGTTCCTGGTGCTGGGTGCTTTGCTTTACATTTATGCAGGTGAAATGAATATTGTACTGCCAATGAAAGATGGCAAGGTAATTTCTGACAATGTGTTTCCAACTATTGCCCTGCATTCCCTGGGCATCCTCTCGGCTATATTTTTCATAATTGGCTTAATTTCAGCTGCTTACCCAAGTGCGGATGGTGCTCTGACTGCCCTTACAAGTGTGTTTTGCCTCGACTTCCTGGGGTTGAAGGAAAATGACCAGAAAACGGAAAAAGAAAAAACGCGTATCCGGCACATTGTCCATGTTTCATTCGCAGTACTGTTGTTACTGGTTATTGTAATTTTTAAACTGATCAATAATGATGCAGTGATTAATAACTTATTCACTGTGGCAGGATACACTTATGGGCCATTGCTTGGTTTATACGCTTTTGGTTTGTTTACCAAAAAGCCTGTTAAGGATCGTTTTGTGCCGCTTATTTGTGTGCTTTCGCCTGCCTTGTGTTATGTGCTTAACGAGTATTCACAGAAATGGTTCGGGGGCTATAAATTCGGGTTTGAGCTGCTGATTGTGAATGCGTTGATAACGTTTATAGGGTTGTGGTGTTTGAGTGTAGGTGCACATCAAAAGGAAAATAGGAGTTGACCTAAATTGGTTTGTAAAAAAATTTCTTTCTAACTCGATAAAAGAGTTGGCGGGCAGGGTCATTCTGAATTTATTTCAGAATCTGTGTGTGAGATGCTGAAACAAGTTCAGCATGACTTCATAATAAAACAAAAGCGCCAATTCGATTAAGAATTGGCGCTTTTGTTTTTCCTAAAGTTAGGTTTATTCTACAACTATTACGAGGTACTTAGAAGTCCCCCAGAAATCCTCTGCATTGGTAATTACCAGTTTTTCTGCTTTTCCGTCTGCACCTTCAATTTTGTATGAACCACTTGGGTGAGAGGTGATTAGCTTTGCTTTCTTTGCTGCAAGTACAATGGTATTGGTAGTTGAAACATCAATTTTAGTAAAATAATTCTTATTAAAATCGTCCTTCATTTTCTGAATCTTGCCAAGCCCGATGAAACCACCTTCTTTTGTTAATACTCCATTGGTAATCAGTTCTTTAGCTGTTCCAAAAGCATAAAAAGCAGTATTCAATTTTTCAGTTTTAACTTCCGATTCCTGTGTTATTTCCTGGTAATTCACATTTAAATTGGTCATCGCAACGTTCAATTGCTCCAGTTGTGTTCTCAGGTCTTCAATTTGCGAATCTTTTGCTTCAATATCAGCTGTTAAGCGCGTAATGAATTTTTCAAGCTCTGCATTTTGTTTGTTGGATTCGCCCAGCTTCGATTTCATGGAAGCCAAACGCTGCTTGTTTTTATTCATAATATCGTAAATCGCCTGGATATCGGCCACAATCTGATCTTCTTTCGATTTACGGGTTTCCATGTCTTTACTGGAAGCTGTAACAATTTTTTCTTTTTCCTTGATCAGGTCAAGGTTATCCTGGATTTCATTAAACCCTCTGATAAATGCCTGTATGCTTGAGTCCTGATCGTGGATACGAACCTGCTGGCCTCCCGAAACAGCTCTCAGGCTGTCTTCAGATGATAAAATTTTTTCATTTTCATTGTTGCCACATCCAAATGCCAATGGCAGCAATGCAACCAGATAAAAGATCTTTTTCATAATGGTTTTATTTATTTAAAATTTTTGGCGAAGATAGAGCATTACAGAATACGATCGCTCGTTTGACTATAAAATTGGAAAAAATATAGCTCGAACCCGGAAGTCGGAAGTCAGAAATTTGTAGCTCGGAGTTTTGAGTTTCAAGTTTCAGGTTTAAAGTTTATTGTGCTGGGAGTCTACCATGTCTAGTTCAAGGCTTCCGACTTCCAGCTTTCCGCTGTGGTCTTCTATCTCATTAACCTCTCCCTTTTTTGCTTGTCACAGAAGCCACAGCTTGTGTTGGCGGTTTCTTTTTGCTGGATGTGTTATTCTTTGCAGATTTGCTGTTTTTTTTTGTTTTTGAAGTAGCAACGGCTGTTTTTTTGGTTTTATACTTTGCCTCTGCTTCTTTCTTTACTTCTGCAACTGGCAGGGGTTTATTATCAAGCACAGCTAATATATCCTCAATATGATAGGTTTTACTGTTGAATTTATTTGAAAGCAGGATAACCGTGGTTTCATCACTTATCCTCCTGTAAAACAGGGTGCTATAGCCATGCCACCAGCCGTTGTGATAAACAATTTTACCTTCAGGACTGTCTTCAATGAGCCTCCAGCCATAACCGTAGTTCCGCTTACCAGGATGCTCTTTGCTGTAACCGGTATACGCCTGCTCAATGGTTTCTTTTTTAAGAAAGGAGCCTGAATACAAAGCCTGGCTCCATTTGAACATATCTTCCACAGTAGAGTAAATGCCCTTGTCTCCAACCACATAATCTGCATACGTATCTTTTTCAGGAATGCCTGAACCATTATGTCCCTGGGTTTTAAGTGTACAGGAGCTGTCGTTTTTTGTACCGCATACCCACGTATTGCTCATACCCAGCGGAATAAAAACGTTCTGCTCCATAAAATGATGAAAGCCCATGCCCGATACTTTTTCTACAATCGATGCCAGCAAAGCGTAATTTGTATTGCAATACTCAAACTTTTTATTGGGGCCTGCATAAAGCGCAGGCTGTGTACTCTGCATGATTTCAAGTACGGCATTATTATCAAATGTTTTACCGTTGTAGCAGTTGTTTGCATCACAATAAGGTTCGCTGAAGTAGATGTAATTGCTTAGTCCCGAACGGTGTGTAAGCAGCATCTCAATGGTGATTTTATCGTAAGGGAAGCTGGGAATGTATTTTTTTACATTGTCGCCCAATTGCAGTTTGCCCTGGTCCTTTAAAAGCAATATAGCCCCTGCAGTCAACGTTTTGGAGGTGGAAGCCAGCTGAAATGCAGAGTTTATTTTTAATGAATCCTGTGTCTTCAGGTTAGAAAAACCGAAAGCGTTTTTATACATCACGCGTCCCTTTTGAGCCACCAGTACACAGCCGTTGAACCCATCCGAGTACACCCTGTTTTTAAATACCTCGTCAAGTAGTTTTATTTTGGTTTTGTTTTTCGCCAGAAAAAGGATACTGTCCTGGTTAACCACCGGCAAGGTTGAGGTGGAAGATGAGGAGGCTGAACTGTTTCCGCAGGAAGACAGGAGCAGGGAGCCGGAAACGAGGCAAAAGAAAAAAAGCAGTTTATTCATACGCGTAAAACAATAACAATTAAAAAAATCAGGCCACTTATACTACCTGCGTTTTTCCACAGCTTCTTCTACCAGGAGCGCTTTACCTCTTAACTCTTTGCCATTAAGGGCTTCAATTGCTTTTTGTGCATCTGCTTTTTTAGCCATTTCAATAAAGGCAAACCCTTTGGATTCCCAGGTAATTTTGTCATACGCAATTTTGGTTGATAGTACTTCGCCAAACTGAGCGAAAACACCTTCCAGCTGTGCTTCATTGATATCCGGGTTAATATTTTTCACAAATAGTTTCATAAGTATTAAATGATTTGTTGAATGAATTTACGCAGAATAGCATTGCTACAGCTGTTAAACTTTCACAAAAATATTTCTTTAAATCTTTTTTGCTTAACTTTGATATACAATTTATCACTATGAGAAAGTTAATAACTCTGCTTTTTGTAAGCACCCTGTCATACCTCTCTGTTAGTGCACAAACAGAACAAGATGATTATGTTTTGCCTGAAAAGAAAGAGACAGCCTTGAATAAAGTGTCGGGGTCTATTGTTGCCGGAACAGGTGTTGGCTTTAGTAACGGTGCGCGGAACGCGGTTTTTAGCTCGTTTGTTGCACCGCAGATTGGGTATAACCTTTCATCTAAATGGAAGCTGAATGTAGGGATGATGCATTATACCATGTCGGGTAACTCTGTATTTATGAATTCACGCGATTTCGGGTGCTTTCCCGGTGCTGCAAAAAATAATTTTAATGCAGCTGCACTTGGACTGGAATATAAAATTTCCAACAATGCATATATTGGCATCAGCACCAGCATTGGCAATGGAAATTTTAATTACATGAATAACCCTTTGCAGGGTATGAATTCTTTTTCCAATAGTTTGTCCCCATTTGGAATGTTCCCATCTTTTGGCCGGTAAATTGAGCTAAGCATGAATTTTGTGGGCTGGTACATTGATGTTATAAGCCTCAGGATATTTACGAATTTTTTAATTGTTTGATGAAAGATATTGTTCCCGATATAGTAAGCGAAAATGAGTTTCTTGAAGTTGTTGGTGCACGTGCACATAATCTTAAGAATATTGATGTTACCATCCCCCGCAATAAACTGGTTGTAATTACCGGTTTGAGCGGAAGCGGTAAGTCTTCGCTTGCGTTTGATACCATTTATGCTGAAGGGCAAAGGCGTTATATTGAAAGCTTTTCGGCTTATGCACGCCAGTTCCTGGGTAGCATGGAGCGGCCTGATGTGGATAAAATTACAGGTCTGAGTCCGGTTATTTCCATTGAGCAAAAAACGGTAAATAAAAATCCTCGGTCTACGGTAGGTACCATTACTGAGATATACGACTTTATGCGTTTGCTGTATGCACGTGCTTCGGATGCATATTCATACGTAACCGGTGAAAAAATGGTGCGTTATTCAGATGATCAGATCCTGAACCTGATACTTGAAAAATTTGATTCAAAAAAAATCCTGGTACTGGCTCCGGTTGTTAAGGGCCGGAAAGGCCATTACCGTGAGCTGTTTGAGCAGATAAAAAAATGGGGTTACCTGCGTGTGCGTGTGGATGGGGAAGTGCTCGATCTTTCCAAGCGTTTCCAGCTCGATCGTTACAAAGTGCACGACATTGAAATAGTGATTGACCGCCTTGAGGTAAACACCGCCTCACGTCAGCGTATTTCCGAGTCGTTGCAGCTGGCAATGAAACAGGGTAAGGGAATTATTATGGTGCAGCCTTTTGAAAAAGGCAAGCTGGATGATGTGTATGGGAAGGTGGAATATTACAGCCGCCATTTGATGTGCCCAACATCCGGTGTTTCCTATGATGAGCCTCAACCAAACTTGTTTTCTTTCAACTCTCCTTATGGCGCATGTACGCGGTGCAATGGACTTGGGGTTGTTTCGGAAATTGATATTGCCAAAATTATCCCGAATAAAAAATCAACTATCCGTAAGGGTGGTATCGTTCCAATAGGGCCTTATAAATCATCCTGGATTTTCAGGCAGTTGGAAGCCATTGGCGATAAGTATGATTTTACACTTGATACCGAGCTGGAAGATATATCTGAGGAAGCGCTGAACATTATCCTGTTTGGCTCGGAAGAAATATTTAAAATGAAGCAAACTCCTGATAGTGCTGCAAGTAGCTACAGTATTGCGTTTGAAGGTATTGCCAATTTTATCGCCAAGCAAAACGATGAGCAAAGCTCACCCACGACTGAAAAGTGGATACAGGGCTTTATGAATAAAGTAACCTGCCCCAAGTGTGATGGAGCAAGGCTTAAAAAGGAAGCACTGCATTTTAAGATTGACGGAAAAAATATTTCTGAACTATCTGAACTTGGGATCATTGAATTGAACAGCTGGTTTAAGGATATTGAAAAGCGGCTCGACAAAAAACAGAATGTAATTGCGCGCGAAATACTCAAAGAGATCCGCACCCGTATTTCTTTTCTGTTGGATGTAGGGTTGGATTATTTATCCCTGAACCGCAGTTCCCGCAGTCTGTCCGGTGGGGAGGCCCAAAGGATTAGGCTGGCAACACAAATCGGTTCTCAGTTGGTGGGTGTATTGTATATATTGGACGAACCAAGCATAGGCCTGCACCAGCGTGATAACATGAGGCTCATCAATGCGCTTAAAAACCTGAGGGATATTGGCAATTCGGTTCTTGTTGTGGAGCATGATGAGGAGATGATCCTGGCTGCTGATCATGTTATTGATATTGGCCCTCATGCAGGGATACACGGTGGAAAGATAATTGGGCAGGGTACTCCCAAAGAACTGCTGAAATTCAATACACTTACTTCACAATACATTAATGGTGTAAAAAAAATTGAATTGCCGAAGCAACGCAGGAAGGGCAATGGTAAAGTGCTTGCCCTTAAAGGTGCGAATGGCAATAACCTCAAAAATGTTTCTGTTGAGTTCCCTTTGGGCAAGTTGATTTGTGTAACAGGCGTATCGGGCAGCGGAAAATCAACATTGATAAATGAAACGTTGTATCCTATTCTGAGCAAGCATTTTTACCGCTCGGAAAAGAAACCTTTGCAGTACAAGTCCATCAATGGCCTTGAACATATTGATAAGGTAATAGATATAGACCAGTCGCCTATTGGACGTACCCCGCGCAGTAATCCGGCTACATATACAAATGTATTTTCGGATATACGAACCCTGTTTGCTGAAATTCCGGAAGCAAAAATACGGGGTTATAAACCTGGCCGTTTTTCTTTCAATGTAAAAGGCGGTCGCTGTGAAACCTGCCAGGGTGCTGGTGTTCGTACAATTGAAATGAATTTTTTGCCGGATGTGTACGTAAACTGCGAAACCTGCAATGGCAAACGGTATAATAAAGAAACCCTGGAAATACGATATAAAGGCAAGTCCATCAGCGATGTGCTGAACATGACCATTGATAATGCTGTTGAATTTTTCTCCAGCATCCCATCCATTATCCAGAAAATAAAAACATTGCATGATGTGGGCCTGGGCTATATAACACTCGGACAACAGAGTACAACATTATCGGGTGGCGAAGCGCAACGTGTTAAGCTTGCAACCGAACTTTCCAAGCGTGATACAGGCAATACGTTCTATATCCTTGATGAACCAACAACCGGATTACATTTCGAAGATGTACGAATTCTGCTTGAAGTATTGGATAAGCTCGTAAACAGTGGCAACACAGTGCTTGTTATTGAGCATAACATGGACATGATAAAAGTGGCCGACCATATTATTGATCTAGGCATTGAAGGTGGAAGTGGTGGCGGAAATATATTGGCAACTGGTACCCCGGAAGAAGTAGCAAAAGATAAAGTAAGCTATACGGCCAGGTACCTGAAGCAGTATCTTAAATCCTGATGGATAGTTACAAAATCACCATTGATACATTTAACAAACAAGCGGTGCGTTACCAGGAAAAGTACATGCACCTGGATTTGTACAATGATACTTACGATACTTTCTGTAATTTGATTGATAAGCCCGATGCCCATATCCTTGAATTAGCATGTGGTCCGGGTAACATTACAAAGTACTTGCTTGCCAAACGTGCGGATTTTAAAATTTTTGCTACAGATATGGCTCCAAACATGCTGGAGCTTGCTAAAGCCAACAATCCAGGGTTAGAGGTGGGCCTGATGGATTGCCGTAATATTACGATCGACCGAACATACGATGGTATAATGTGTGGTTTTCTTCTGCCTTATTTATCGAAAGAGGATGTGGCAAAGCTGCTCAGTGATACTTATTTGCTGTTAAACCCTGGCGGTGTAATTTATTTGAGCACCATGGAAGGAAACTATTCAGATTCAGGTTATCATACAAGCAGTGACAGCAAAGACAAGGCCTATATTTACTATCACCAGCAAGCCTATATAGTAGAACAATTGCTTTCAAATGGCTTTATAGTAAAAAGCTTCAAACGTAAAGAATTTCCAAATCCTGCAGGTAAGTATACAACCGACATTATTTTTATTTCTGAAAAGAAGTAGCTGGCTCCCCTGTGCAACGCAGCCTGCTCCGTGTTTTCTGTGTTAAAATATTTAAACACGAAAAAATAAGCGATTTGCAACTTTGATTTATTCTGCTCTGTTAATAATAATTTGACAATACAAAACAATTTGTACTTTAGTACCGTTTAAGTTATGTTGTAGGCATTAATTAGCCTTGATACATGGGAATTTAAATTTATTTTATGACAAATCAAGACGAAGAGAAGATACGTAAAGCCTTTGCATCCAAGGACTGGAACGACATAAAAGCATCTGATTCATGGCAGATTTTTAAAATCATGAGCGAGTTTGTAGAGGGCTTTGAAAAGATGAGCCGTATTGGTCCGTGTGTTTCCATATTCGGTTCTGCGCGTACAAAGGTGGAAAACCCTTATTATAAGCTTGCCGAAGAAATTGCGTTTAAGCTTACCCGTGAAGGATATGGAGTAATTACGGGTGGAGGTCCCGGTATTATGGAGGCTGCCAATAAGGGCGCACGTGCGGGTGGTGGTAAGTCTGTGGGATTGAATATTGTATTGCCGTTCGAGCAAAGCTCCAATCCATTTGTGGATAATGATAAAAACATCAATTTCGACTACTTTTTCGTACGAAAAACCATCTTTTTGAAATATTCTCAAGGGTTTATTGCCATGCCGGGCGGTTTTGGTACGCTGGATGAACTTTTTGAATCCATAACCCTTATACAAACCAACAAAGTGGCGCATTTCCCTATTGTGCTTGTAGGAAAACAATATTGGGAAGGTCTGATGAACTGGGTGAAGGACACGATGCTTCATGTGGAGCACAATATCAGTGAAAAAGACCTGGATTTATTCAGTAT
Organism: Bacteroidia bacterium; assembly: GCA_020051175.1. GTDB lineage: Bacteria > Bacteroidota > Bacteroidia > 2-12-FULL-35-15 > 2-12-FULL-35-15 > 2-12-FULL-35-15. The sequence continues at coordinate 11,499 of JAGVJJ010000088.1, forward strand.
TGTAGATACAGCTGACGATGCCGTTGCTATTATCAATGAGTTCTACTCGAAGTATTTACTGAAGCCGAATTTCTAAGCGGCCTTGTGAAGTTTTTATGGATAAAGGGCTCTGATGAGCCCTTTGTTTTTTCATCGACTAAGCAATTTTCTTTTCGTATTTACGTTATGGGTTTGCTGTAGTTCATGCCTTATAATGAAAAAAACGTTTCTCACTCTAGTATTTTTCGTAGTCGTAACCCTATCCTTTGCTCAGGAGGGTATTGGGTATTTTTATGATGCATTCAATCGTTTTACTGTATTTGATAAAGGAAGTATTTATGAACTTGAAAATACTGTGGTTGACAGCGTTAGGGTAGGGGTTGATTACTTGGCGTATATTGACCGGCAGGGAAATTTAAAAGTTTACAGTAATGGTGAAACCAAAATTATCGAAGAGTCGGTGCCCAAAACAATGATCGCTACATCGCATGCTTTGGTTTACAAAATGGAGCAAAGGTTCATGATATTTCAGAATGGTAGAAAAAAGCAACTGGCCAGCTGGGCTGACCGTTTTTTCGCAGGGGATTCCATTGTTGTTTGGCAGGCCCGCCCCAGCCAGGACATTCTTGTATATGAAAACAATGAAATTAAAACAATTGAAACCTCTGTGGTGGCACAGGCGATTAAAAATGGAAGGGCAGGAAGAAATATTTTTGGTTACAGTGACTTAAATAATGACTTTAAAGTTTATTATCGCGGGCAGATCATTGAAACCCCGGTAAGCGATATACGCAGTTATAGGTGTGGAAGAGATGTGATTGCCTTTATTGACAGGTTCAATAACTCTTTTAATGTATTCGAAAACGGGGAGGTAAAAACAATAATGAATGCAATACCTAAAAGCTACTCCATTACTGATAATATCGTCAGTTATTTTGATTTGGATAATAATTTCATGGTATACTACAAAGGGGAGTCCACAAAATTAGAATCTTATGAGCCTGTTATCCTGCCGGCTAGAGGTAATATGCTCATTTATTATTTTGAGCCGGAGTTAAAGCTTTTTTACGAAGGCAAACTCCAGATAATTGAAAAATTTATTAACCCGCAAAGCGTTATTACTGGTATGAACTCGTTGGTATATCTGGACAATGCGAATAGGGCGAAATATTTTTATAAGGGCAAATTATACGATAATTTTTTGTTCGATAAGCCCAAAAAAATAGAACTTTACCGCGACCTGCCGGCCTTTACTTATGGCAATAACACCATTGGCTTTTTCTACAATGGAAAAGTGTATGAGTATTCTACAAGTATTCATTAAATAATGCCTTTTTTAAAGGCTTCCTTTCATAATTTCCGGGCCGCTTAATGGTGGTTGCTGAATGGCATACAGCAATACTGTCCCAAAAAATAGATGAAATGTTAAACAGGGTGTTAAAAAAATCACTAATTTAGTGTTACCATTTCTGGCTATTGATAAATATAATTGAATAATATGATAAGAAAAGTTACACTGATCATCGTTTTATTATTTGTTGTATGTGGCATTCATGCTCAAACAAAAAAAGGGCAGAAAGGCAAGGGTAAAACCGAACAAAAAAAAGCAAAGCAGCTGCCATCCCTGGCTTTGGGGGTAGGTGTGCTGACTTTTGATGGCGACATAGGAAATGGTGTTAATCTTACTTCCCTGAGCCGTATTCGCGGTGGTTATCATTTAACTGTAGAGCAACGTGTTGGCCGTGTGATAGGCTTTTCCCTTAATGGCATTTATGGCAAGCTGGCCGATAGCGAGCGCACTGCAAAGCGTAACCTGAATTTTCAATCCCAGATTGTTCAGGCAGACCTGAACCTTACAATTCACCTGGACAATGACTTTTTATTCAAGCGCACCAGCGTGTTTGCTCCATACTTGTACGCAGGTATCGGTTATCTTAAATTCAATTCCTTTGGTGATTTAAAGGATAAGAACAATGTCAATTACAATTACTGGACTGATGGAACCATCCGCGATCAGCCGGACAGTACAACCGGAGCAACAATTCTGCAGCGTGATTATACTTATGAAACCAAATTGAATGATAGCGCTAAATATGGCGATAATTCGCTTGCCATCCCATTGGGCGTAGGAATCAATTTAAAGCTGGTCGACAACCTTTTTGTGAACCTGAATGCCACCTATTACATGACCATGACCGATTGGATCGATGACTGGAAGGGTGGTAAAAACGACAGCTACATTTATGCGAGCTTTGCACTTCAGTACAATTTTGGGAAACCTTATGACGATAGCAACCCTGTATATGAAACAGTGGATTTTTCTTCTCTTGACAAGCTGGATTCTGACGAAGATGGTGTGAAAGATGGCGATGATATGTGCCCTGGTACTCCAAAGAAGGTGAAAGTCACTATCGATGGTTGTCCTGAAGATAATGACCAGGATGGTGTGCCGGATTACCAGGACAAAGAACCTTTAACCAAAGCTGGTGCTATGGTGGATGAAAAAGGTGTAACTCTTACAGAAAAAATGCTTGCAGACCGCCAGAAAGAATTTAATGCGCTGGCAACAGAGCGTAGCAATCTCTTCAACGAAAACCCAAGTCTGGGATATTTGAAGGATGTGGAAGCGAAGTTCCTGAGCAAAGGGAAAAAGAGTTCATCTTCAATTCCTGTTCAATTGCGTTCGGCTGATTCGAACTCCGATGGTTACATCTCTACAGATGAAATTGCAAAAGCAATTGATGCATTCTTTGAAGGTGATTCTGAATTAAGTGTTGAAAAACTTAACGACCTGATCGACTTCTTCTTTGAACAGTAGAATTTTCTGTTCTCTTCTTATAAATGAAACAGGGTAGCAATTTTTGCTACCCTGTTTCATTTATAAACCTTCCTTTTTTTGTTATAATGATATTAATGACGTGGTGTTAATAACAACGTTGTTTATAATCATTACTTCCAGGAATATTTTATTTCTCCTGTTTCTAAATCTATTGATTTTACTGGTGTTTTAGAGCTTGCTTCGTTTTGTTGTTTTCGTTTTTTTTCTTGTGCTCTGTAATTGGTTATTAACAAAATGCTGTTTACAATTAACAATCCGCACTATAAAAAAGCAAAATCAAATAGAATAGTTTTGCTCGTGACAAAGAGTAAAATGATTTTAAAATTGCATTGAAGCCCCTGTTTTATTTATGAATTTCAACAACATGATAAAGAAAATTACACTGTTTGCGGTGCTGTTGTTTGTTGTGGGAGGCGTTCATGCTCAGACAAAAAAGGGGACAGGCAATGAAGGGGAAGAGAAATCAAAACAGTTGCCATCTGTTGCCTTGGGCTTAGGGTTCTTGATGTTCAATGGGGATATTGGTGCCGGTATTGACGTTACCTCTTTGAGCAGTATTCGTGGTGGTTATTATTTAACTGTGGAACAGCGTGTAGGCCGTGTGATAGGTGTTTCGTTTAATGGTATCTATGGTAAATTCTCTGAGAGCGAAAGCACAGCCAAGCGTAACCTTAATTTTCAATCCAACATTATTCAGGCAGATTTAAACCTGGCTTTGCACTTTGACAATGGGTTTATTATGGAACGCAACAGCGCATTTGCACCATACCTGTATGTGGGTTTCGGTTACTTAAAGTTTAATTCTTATGGCGATTTGAAAGATAAAAACGGAGTTAATTACAATTACTGGACAGATGGTACAATCCGTGATTTGCCAGACAGTACAGCAGGTGCTTCAATCCTGCAGCGTGATTATACGTATGAAACAAAGCTGAATGATAGCTCCAAATATGCAGACAATAGTTTTGCGCTGCCACTAGGCTTGGGAGTAAATTTAAAATTGTCGGACAGGTTGTATGTAAAGCTGAATGCAACCTATTACATGACCATGACTGACTGGATAGATGATGTTAAGGCTGGTAAAAACGACAGTTACATCTTTACGAGTTTTGGACTTCAGTATAACTTCAGTATACCGGATGATGATAGTGATCCCAAATATGAAACCGTTGATTTTTCTTCGTTGGACAAATTGGATTCGGACGGAGATGGTGTAAAAGATGGTGCGGATGCTTGTCCGGGAACTCCTGCAAAAGTGAAGGTAACATCAGATGGGTGTCCTGAAGACAATGATAAGGATGGGGTTGCCGACCATTTGGATAAGGAACCTTTGACCAAAGCTGGTGCCCTTGTAGATGAAAAAGGAGTAACGCTTACTGAGAAGATGCTAGCCGATCGTCAGAAGGAGTTTGATGCACTGGCTACAGAACGCAGTAATGTATTCAATGAAAACCCAAGCCTGGGATACCTGAAAGATGTAGAGGCAAAGTTCATGCACAAGGGAGAAGCTAAAAATTCGGAATCCGTTCCTGCTCCGCTTCGCTCTGCCGATTTAAATTCTGACGGGTTGATATCAACCGAAGAAATAGCAAGGGCAATTGATTCATTCTTTGAAGGGGATTCTGATTTGAGTGTTGAGAAGCTGAACGATCTGATCGATTACTTCTTTGAGCAATAATAAATAAGTAACAAGTAAATAATTTTTTAATTAATAAATACGTAGTCTATGTTAAAATCTGCGATTCTATTATTCAACGCCATCGCTCTGCTGATGTACGAGTTTTTCTTTGCCGGAGATATTACGGTAACGCAAAAAATTCCTTCAAGTGCAAAACCTGAAACAGAGTTTACTGTGGAGCTAACCATTAACAAAGGTTCAACAACCGGTTTTGCAAAACTTCAGCAGGAGCTGCCAACCGGTTTTACTGCTGTTGAGGACAAAAATGCCGGTGGCTCGTTCACTTTTAACAATCAGACTGTAAAGTTTATCTGGATGTCACTTCCGAATGACTCAGAGTTTAAGGTGACCTATAAAGTGAAGGTGGCAGAGGGTATTAGCGGGGATCAATCCATTGCCGGTAAATTCTCTTATGTAGTGGATAATGAGAAAAAATCATACGATATAGCTCCTTCTACTATCAATATTGAAGGAACTGGTGGAAATACAACTGCAAGTAATACCGGTGATAACACCACAACAACTGGTGATAATACAACAACAGGAGACAATACTACAACTACGGGTGATAATACAACCACCGCATCCAACACTACGGGAGATAATACTGCAACAGGAACAGAAGAGAGCGGGACTTTTAGCTGTGTACGTTCAGCTCCTGCCAATCCTCCTACAGAATTTGTGGTTGAATTGAATGTGAGCAAAGGCAATTTGGGTGGTTTTGCAAAATTAGTGGAAAATCTACCGGAGGGTTATACTGCTTCATCTATTGAAAATGCAGGTGGTTCATTCTCATTTGCGGATCAGAAAGTAAGGTTTATCTGGGTGTCATTACCGGCACAGGCGGAGTTTAAAATTTCTTATAAGGTGAAAGCACCTGCTAATTCAGGAAATCAGTGTATTACAGGAACATTCTCCTATATCGAAGATGATAACACACGCAAATACGAATGTAAAGATGCTGGTGGAACAAGACAAACGTGTATAACTGTGGGCTCTGGAGGCTCAATTGCAACTACAAATCCAAATACCACTACTACAGACCCTGGAAATACAACATTGACCATTCCTACTCCTCAAAACGGGGTATATTATCAGGTACAGATAATGGCTTTGCAGAATAACCGTTCGGCATCATTTGTTCAAAGTTATTATGGACTAAGCACGGTTGTAAAAACACAAGATGCAGGTCTGAATAAATACTTACTAAAGCCGACTTATACCGAATATAAAGCTGCTCGTGATGCACGTGAGAATGTAAGAGGTGGGGTTGTGAATAAAAACCTTCAGGTGAGTCAGCCTGCAGCACCACCGTTCGTGGTTGCTTTTAACAATGGAAGAAGAATTCCTGTACAGGATGCCCTGATGGCTACCAACCAGACCTGGTACAGGTAAAATCATAGCGCGTTGTGTCCCTTGTTTTTTAGGGACGCAGCGCGTTTTTTTATTTCCACCAGATTTTCCGGTATAATTTTACTATTCAGGCAATTACGGAGTTGAAAGATAGATTTTTTACTATATTTGTGTCTATGATTCACAAATTTTCCGGGGTCTTACTACTTGTATTCCTGAGCTGTTTCTGCTATGCGCAGGACAATGCTATTTACGGTGGTATACAACCCGATAAATCTGTTTCTGATACTTCTGCATCGCCCTCCGAGCTGATATTCACACCAACAGTAGGTGCCGGGGTAGGGATGTTTTCTTTTTACGGGGATTTGTACAACAAACATTTCCAGGCCCCAATGACAAGCCGGCTGGCTTTTGACCTTAATGTTTCACAACCAATTACTGACGCTTTCCATTTCAATTTTTATGTGCTTTTCGGGAAACTGGGGGCAAACGAAAGAATGGTGCTCAATAACCGTAACCTCAATTTTGAATCGCAGATCCGTGCAGGAGGGGTGAATGTAATGTACAATTTCGACCACTTTTTGGCCTCCAAACGTACTGCCAGTCCTTTTGTTACACTGGGTGTAGAATCGTTTGAGTTTCTTTCCAAAACGGATTTAAAAGATAAATATGGCAATACGTATTATTACTGGACAGATGGCAGCACGCGAAGCAAGGATGAATATGCCTCGGATGCAAGCACATCCATTGAGCTGAAGCGCGATTATACGTATGAATCGGATGTGAGGGAGCTGAACCTGGATGGGTTTGGTAAATATCCTGAACGCTCTTTTGCCATTCCTGTTGGGGTGGGGGTTATCTATAAGCTCAATGATTTTATGAATTTCAAGCTGGGTACTTCCATGCACTTTACGTTTACGGATTATATTGACGGTGTAACGGATAGAAGTGTGGGCAACCGTCAGGGCGACAGCAAAAATGATAAGTTCATGATGACTTCATTTTCCTTACAATATAATTTCGGAAGCAAGCAGAAAGAAAAGCGTAAAGCCCTTAAAGAACTTCAGCAAAATTACGAAAACATTGATTTCCTTGCCCTTGAAAACGATGATCACGATGGCGATGGAGTTATTGATTTTAAGGATCTTTGCGGTGGTACCCCAAAAGGTGCTGAAGTGGACGCGAATGGTTGTCCGCTTGATGGGGATGAAGATGGTGTTGCCAACTACAAGGACGATGAGCTGAAAACCCGCAAAGGCGCTATCGTTACTACACGTGGTGTGGAGCTGACGGATTCACTTATTGCCTATCAGTATAACTTTTTCATGGATTCTACCGGTATGTTCGGACTTGTTGAAAACAGGGATATTAATGAAATTAAAGAAGGACAGAAAGAATATGCTGTTAAGCTCGGAACTTTCAAAAAAGGCCTGTCTCCGCAACTGATGACCAAATTTTTAAGTATCAATGATATTTCCAGCGCATCAACCGATAATGCAGAAACCATTTATACAGCAGGTAAATTCGATAGCTATGAAGCTGCTGAAGCACGTAAACAGCAACTCATAAAAGATGGCCTTACCGACCTTAGCATTGTGTACAAACAGAACTCCAAATACTATGATGCCGATCAATCGGTTGCTTCGGCAGGAACTACGAAAGAAACTGTAAAACCAGGTGTAATAGAGGGTAAGTTTGTAGGGGCTGATAAAACACCGCTTGCGAATGCAGAAGTGAATGTAATCAATGAAAAAGGTGAAATAATCCAAAGCGGAACCACAGATGCTTTCGGGGCATTCCATTTTAATTATCTGCCACCGGATCAGAAAGTACTGATTTTACTGGATGAAACCGATCCTCAGCTGAAAAAGCTGAAAAAGGTATTCTTTACAGACAACCAGGGGACAGAGTCAAAAGAGATTTATCCTACCCGCATGGTGTATAACATGGCAAGTACAACCGATAAAGGTTATGCTTTGGCCAAGAACAGTACCAAGTTTAAAACCGCTACAGGCACCACCGGCACAGCAACTGCAGCAGAAACCAATACCAGCGCCATCAATACACCGGGAGTTGTGCTACGTGTTCAGCTGGGTGCGTACAAACGCAAGCTATCCAAAAATGTGTTCAGAGGTATTGATGACCTGATAGAGGTAAAAACAGACGATGGCCTGTACAAATACATGACCGGTTCATACACTTCTATGGATGCCGCAGCAAAACGCAAAGTGGAGATGCTTACAAATGGTTATCCGGGAGCGTTTATAGCCGCTTATAAGGATGGTAAGCGTATTTCCCTTGAAGAGGCAGGAGCAACGCTTTCAGGCAAAGAAAAGGTAGTAGAAACGGCAGAAAATACTACTGTAAGTGGTGCCAACAAAAACCTTGTGAAGTTTAAGGTGCAGGTAGGAGTATTTAAAAACCAGCCTCCGGACAGCAAACTGGCTATTTTTGCCAAGCTGAAAGACCTTAAAGGTGAAAAAACCAAAAGCGGGCTCACCAAATATGTGGTAGGAACATTTACTTCCTACAAAGATGCTGAAGCCTTTAAAGCAGAGCTTATTAAGAAGTATGCCCTTAATGATGCCTTTGTTGTTGCCCTGTTCAACAATGAGTACATTACTGTTCAGGAGGCCATGGAATTGTTGAAATAACATTCCTGCTCAATAAATCATTCTGAAATACGGAAGTTATTTAGCCGCAAATTCACAGATTAGAATTAATAATCTGATAGGCTATTCAGAATTTATTCTAATCATTTCAATCCCTGAGGTATGTTTCGATTCCGTTTGAAAGGATTGCGTGCAGGTCATTTCGAGCGGAGTTGGGAAATGTGGGATAGTCTATATTTTTATCTCTTTGCAAAATTTTGAACAGTTTCTGAGAATCTGCGGCTTACTTCTTTGCAGATAGAGTTCGAAAAGTCTGAAAAATTTATGTTTTCTGCTTCTTCTTTTTAGCAGCTGGAAAAAGAATATTATTCAAAATAAGGCGATATCCAGAAGAATTAGGATGCAGGCTTAAGTCTGTAGGTGGATCCTCTACACGGTGCTGGTAATCTTCCGGATCATGGCCACTATAAAAAGTGTAAGTACCTTTTCCAAATTCCCCATGTATATAACGTGCTTCATTGGCAGCTTTGTTTTCACCTAATATCAATACATTCGGTTTAATAAAGCTTTTGTCAAACCCAACAGTTTGGCCCCAGAAACCTTTGATAATTTTTTCGTGGTTCTGACACAGCATGGTAGGCACAATATCCCATTTTGCAGAGAAATCGAACAGTGTAAATAAATCATTTTTACGGTCTACACCGTGTTTACTGCTTCTTGTCTGGTAAGTATCAATGTTGGATTTGGCATATTCGCCCGGGTTAGTGCTGAGCGTGAAATTGGTAAATGCAAATGTTTTAGAAAAGTCGAGTTTGGAGTTGTAATTGGGGGTGGTTCCGTCCCCGTCAAACATACTTTCACAGATGTCCAGTCCTTCAGCTGCCAATGCTATATCATATGAATCCGGGGCTGAACACATGGCAAATAGGAAGCCGCCCCCAGCAGTAAAATCGCGGATTTTTTTTGCTACGGCCAGTTTCATCTGTGATACTTTATCAAATCCAAGGGATTTAGCGCTGGTTTCCAGAATACGTTGCTGCTCCTGGTACCAGGGTGCAAACTTGTATTGCGACCAGAAACGTCCGTACTGACCGGTAAAATCCTCGTGGTGCAGGTGGAGCCAGTCGTATAAAGGAAGTTTATCATTTATTATTTCATCATCATAAATCACATCGTATTTGATTTCAGCATACTTTAAAACAAGGGTTACAGCATCATCCCAGGGCTGCTTGGTTTTAGGTGAATATACAGCCACTTTAGGGGCTTTTTCAAGCTTTACATTCTCCATATTTACCTCCGGGTTGGAGATTTCATTAAGAATTGCTGCTGATTTGGCATCGGGTATTACTTCAAATGACACCCCGCGAATGGTGCATTCATTTTCAATTTCCTTTATGTCTTTCATCATAAAGCTGCCCCCGCGATAATTCAGCAGCCAGTTTACCTCAACGTCCTGTGTAAGTACCCAGTAAGCAATACCATATGCTTTCAGGTGGTCCTTTTGTTCCAGATCCATAGGGATAAGGATGTAGGCGGCCTGGGAGAGCGTTGTTATAAATGAAAATAATAATATGAAGGTAAATCGTTTCATTTCGTTTTGTTCCTTGAGCTTGGATTGCGAAGCTAATCCCGTCTTGTCTTTAGATATTCAGCTAATTTTAAGATAGAAGTCCTTTTATATTTTTGTAATGTCAGCAATGCTTCATCGCCAGATAACAAATAATCAGCTTTTGAATCCTCACAAAGTGATAATAAAAAATTGTCTTTTGGATCTGCGCAAGCACTGGCCTTTGATTTTACATGTATAAATTTGGCATGAGCATGTATGGCATTTAAAAGGTGTGTTACATCCGTTGTAGAAAAGTATTTTCTTAATTTGGGCCTTGAAGTTACCTCTATAAACTCAGTTAATAGTTCGTCACTGAAAACCAAAATTATTTTGTTTGTTTCAATAAGTCTATCCAACTTGTTAAAAGAATTACTAATCAGAAAACTGATCCAAAGGTTAGTATCAATAACAAGCTTATCCGGCTTATTCGGCATAACGTTTTGCTCTTACTATTTCAACCTCTTTGGTTATTTCCTCAAGCGTTATATTTGCTTTTTTTGAGCGTATTCTTTCCACTACATCAAGAAAGGGATTTTTCTTGTCCTCTTTTATTGAAATGAGCCTTAATTCCGCTAAATCCTGAAGTAATTTTTTTGCTTTGGGATTTAATATTTCTATGCTGAAAGTTGCCATATAACAAATTTACTCATTTTTTATGCCAAAGTCAATCTCCGCTTGTAGTAAAGGGTTAATCTGTCTTAAAACGGATGATCTTCCTCAATATCGTTCATTTTTGAACCTCTAATCACGGAGTGAGAAGGGGTATTGAATTCCTGCGAAGGGGTTAATCCAGCTGAAACAGAACTATAGTCATCCGTTTGCCCAAAGGTTTCCAAATCAGAAAACTTCGTGAATTGCCCTATATATCGTGTTTTTGCCGAATCCACAGGTCCGTTACGGTGCTTGGCAATAATAAGCTCCGCCATACCAACAGTGGAATTGCCTTCAGCATCTTCAGTGATGTTGTAATATTCCGGGCGGTGGATAAACATTACCAAATCGGCATCCTGCTCAATAGCACCTGATTCACGTAAGTCAGAAAGCTGGGGGCGTTTGTCGCCACCACGGGTTTCAACGGCACGGCTAAGCTGCGATAGTGCAAGTACGGGCACTTCCAGCTCTTTTGCCAGTCCTTTTAGGGAACGTGAAATGGTTGCAATCTCCTGCTCACGGTTACCTTTGCCTTCTCCGCCCGCGGTCATCAGCTGAAGGTAATCCACAATTATTAACTGAATATCGTGCTGCTCTTTTAACCTGCGCGCTTTTGCACGCAGCTCGAATACAGAGAGGCCTGGTGTATCGTCAATAAACAGGGGAGCTTCCGCAAGTTTTTTAATTTTATCGTTCAGCTGCTGGAACTCATAATCTTCCAGCGTTCCTTTTTTCAGCTTTTCAGAAGAAAGTTCGGATTCACTGGCGATAAGACGTGTAACAAGCTGTAATGACGACATCTCCAGGGAGAAAATAGCAACGCCTTTTTTAAATTCTACTGCTGCATTCCGGGCCATGGTTAATACCAGGGCTGTTTTACCCATCGCAGGACGGGCAGCAATAATAACAAGGTCGGACTTTTGCCATCCTGAGGTTAACCTGTCCAGTGCCGTTAAGCCTGATGCAACACCAGAGAAATTGCCTTTATTGTTTTTGGTGTGTTCAATCTGCTCAATCGCTTTTTTGATGAGCGTACTCATTTTATCGTAGTTCTTTTTAATGTTGCCTTCCATAATGGAAAACAAATCAGATTCTGCACCATCCAACAGGTCGAATACATCGGAACCTTCTTCGTATGCCTCATTGATTGTTTTGGTACATACTCTTATAAGCTCACGCTGGATGAATTTCTGAGCTATGATACGTGCATGAAACTCAGCATTGGCGGCCGATGCAACACGATTGGTCAGCTGAGTAATATAATATGCCCCGCCAACAATGTCAAGCTCACCGCTTTTTTTCAGTTCCTGCGTTACTGTTAAAATATCTACTGGTTCGGAGCGGGTAAATAAGTTTTGTATTGCAGAAAAAATACGTGAATGTGCATCTTTATAAAAACTCTGAGGCTTTAGAATATCAATTACTTCAGTTAAGGCATCTTTTTCGAGCATTAAAGCTCCAAGCACAGCTTCTTCCAGCTCAACTGCCTGTGGAGGCATTTTACCATCAATAATTTGGGAAACTGCAACCGGCTTAGTTGGGCGCTTGCGTTGATTTACATTGGTTTTTGTAGAAAATTCAGACATAAAAACAAATTTACGAAAAATTGCCGGCAAAAGCAGGGTTGGTTTATGAACATTCGTCCAACAGGATTTTAACAGCAGTTTATTACCTTCCTGGGATTTAATGTGTTGTTTATTAGGTTTTTACAGCTGTTTTGGTGAGCTGCTAATTGTATTTTCAACATTTCCTTTTTGTTTCTTTTTTTGTATTTTTAAGGTATGTCTTGTTTTAAAACTGTTTTCTATCTGGCATTATTGCTGTTTATTTTATTTTCTTCTTCCTGCAAAAAAAGGGAAGCGGATGAGCATGGGCCAATAGTAAGCTTTGTTACTCCCGGCTATAATCAGTCGTACAATGTATTTGACAATATAGCCGTAACCGCAACGGTGAGTGATGAAACTGAAATTACTTTTGTTTCTGTAAGCCTTGTGGATGAACAATACAACCAGGTGATGCCTGCGGTTTCAATACCTGTTACTTCCCCTTCAATGACTTTAAATAAGCTGTATTATGTTGACAATATTCACATGGAAAGCGGTACGTATTATGTTATGATTGCCGCATCTGACGGAACAACTGAATCAAGAACCTACCAACGGGTTCAGATTGTAGCTGTCCCACGTATGCTGAAAAACATATTTGTAGTTTCAGGGGGGAGTTCACAAACTAATTTTTCAACGATAGATAGTGCATTTACAGGCCTGCAGCCCTATTATAGCTTCAATGGTGACTTTATAGGGTCATACGCAAGCAGCTATTTTCAACAATTGTACAGGTGTGGAAATTATACAGGACCATTCCAGGCGCTGGATATTGAATTCAATGCAATAAAATTTTCTTTATCCCCGACTGTTTCAGCAAACCCCTATTTTACTGCATTTTACAGCAATGAAAAAAAGAGTTATGTATCTCGCTACGATGGTGGTATTACAGGTTATAATTATGATGGAAGCATATTTTACAACGCTTCAGTGTCAACCGGGTATTATGCTACAAAAATGGGCTTTTGCGGTGATGCCTTGATCACAGAAGAAAAGGATAAAGTTTCGGGCAATACAAAACTTGTAACGCATTTCACAACAGGCTTGGCCGAAAAGGAACGCGCTATAAGCCAGCAGGCAGTGGCATTGTGTGAGAAGAATGTAGACAATTTGTTTGTTTTTGGAAATGACGCAGGCCAGGGTGTGATCCAGCTTTTTGATAAGGTAAACAACAATTTGTGGAATCCTTATCCTTACACGCTTCCAACAGGAACAATATTGAGTGCTTTAAAAATCGATGAAAATACCTACCTGATTGGGCATTCCAGCGGTACTGTGCTGAAATACCAGTATTCAACGAGCAGCGTTACTACCTATTTAACCGGATACACCGCTGTTCAATTGCGTTATGATGATTTGAATAACCGGCTGATTGTTGCAGAAGCGAATAAAATAAGTGTGTTTGATTATTCTACAGCTGGTTTACTACATTCTGTTAATTCTTCAGAAACAGTGCTGGATGTACATTTGTTGTATAACAGGTAGATGTAGATGTCGATTTTTTCATGTTATAAATTTACAAAAAATAATGAAAATGTCAAAGTCAGCGTTGTTCAAAAGTTTCTATGGTGCAAAATTTTCAACCTCCCCCTTATAATCATATTGTAAATCCTCATGTAATTGAGAATATGTCTTTTTTATTTTTTCGATTTCACGTTGAAACAGGTTGGATAGCACAGTAGTAGATGTTATAGGTATCCGTTCCGATTTGATTTTATTACAGAAATACAATCGTAATTCAAGCTCCGTTTGTTTTATCCCCGAGTATTTAATGTGTTTGTTGATAAAGCGCAATACCTTACGCAGGCTTTTCTTTATCAGATAATTGTTGCTCCTGTTCATTTCATCAAACAGCACGTCTGCCTGCTCTTTAACAGATTCCATGTATTGTTTTTCATCGTGTGCTTCAAACAGAAGGTAGGTAAGGAGCTCTTTGTTTTCCTTTTTGTATTTTGCAAGGCGGGCGCAAAGTGCTGTCAGCTCTTTCGGGGAGCGTGTAACCAGTTCCTTTTGCAATTCACTTATGGTGGCGGTTTTCATGTTTTTTTATATCCAATAATTGATTTACGGATTACCTGCTGGTCTGAGATTTCATCACACCCCAATGCGTAATGAAGCAATGACGTTTTGCGATAATCTGAGTTTAACGTTTGTTCTTTATTATCATTGCACTACCTTTCCAATCCGCAAGCTCTATAAGGTTTTCAGGAATGGTGGGCATAAATTCGTGCACTGCTTTTTTTATTCCGTCCCAGATGTGGTTGTAATCGTGAATAATGATTGCACCGCCCGGTGTAAGGCGTGGATAGAAGAACTTGAGGGCTTCAATAGTAGGTAAATACAAGTCTGCATCCAGGTGGACGAAAGAAAATTGCTCGTTTTCCAATCCTTTTGCAGTGTCAGGAAAATAACCAGGGTGATAGATGACACGAGCATCGCCATTAATATATTTTTTCACCTCTGCCAGGCTGGTGTCTGAAAACTCGCTGGTGGTGTATTGTCCGCCCTTTTTACTTTCATGTTGTAAATCCTTTTCACTAAACCCTTCAAATGTGTCGAACAGGTGAAGCTTTTGTGAACCGCTCATTTCATAAATAATTTTTGCTGTTTCGCCCTTGTGTACACCCAGTTCCGCAAAATTTCCTTGTATGTTTTCACGCTTTATCCGTTCTATTTGCAACCACATATTGTAAAGCCTTATTTTATCATAATACTTACGTTCCAATGATTTCAGAATAGGAGAAAGTGTGCTGTTCTTCACTGCCTGCTCCCATAAATATGGTTTGTAAACCTTGTATGTCCAGAATGTTTCAAGGTATTTGAATACAATGAGTGCGAGAGCAAACAGTAAAACCAGATATATGATGTTGATGGTGATGTCCATGGATATTAATGGGTATAAATTTCAAAGATAAAAACCTGATTGATAAACTCTGCCTTCAATAATGAGGCTGTCAGATTGAAGGGTGATTAGATTTCTGTTAATTTTGATTTCATATGTTCCATAGTAAATAGAACTTTCCTGTTCTTTTTTTTGTTTTAGTTGCAGGCTGTCATTCAGGACAAAGTCATTTTCATCAAAGGCTTTGGTAATTATAAGGCTGTCATTCCTGAATTCCCAATTTGCGGATGTACTATTTGAATTGACACCTGGAAATCGAACAGTACCATTATGATTGAAAAATATAGTTTCAGGGCAATTGTCGGAATTACCATCAAATCTAAACCCTGTTGTTTGAGGAGTCAATTCCTTTCCTTTATAGTTGAGCCTATCAACACACCATGTATGTTGAGTAAGTTTTTCGGTGTTTGTTGGAATATTGAGTATGACAATAGGAGTAATTATTATTAATAAAATTATTGCAACAAGGATTAAGAATCGAAGTTCAATAATAGAACGACCTACTAATGGTAGTTTTGAGGTCAATTTATCAAACTGCACAACCCATTTATTCCTGGAAGCAGCAGGTTCAGTAATATATCCGGTGGCGATCAATATGTCGTACGCCCTTGCATAGTCAAAGTCCCGCACAAGAAGCTTTATACCGCCTACGGCAGTTGAGTAATACACTTGGGAAGTAAGTTCGTCTTTGATTATGACTTCAATACCTTCCGCCTCAAGTTTTGTTTTAACAAGATAAGCATCGTGCGAATGATCAAAGGCGATTATTTGTGTCCAGTATTTCATGCTTTGTATTAATTTGGGCTGTTCTTCCCACTCACAATCTCAAACTTCTGAACAAGCGTTTCACCAGATTCATCTACCAGTGTAAGCAAATGTACTCCTTCTTCAGGTCTTAAACCCAATTGATGATTACCTTGTGTGCTTCCAATATATTCATTGTCCAGGTGCCAGTATACAGTAGTGGTTGCGGAGCGGTGTGCCACTTTGAAAACCGTACTTCCAACAGTACCGTCCAGTTCAACCGGTACGTATATTTTGCTGAATTGTTTTGGGTAAATAATTTCCATGGCATTGGCCCCGGTTATTTCACAATCTTCGCGGAAGGGAGGCAATTGCGCATAACTGGAGTTTTTTGACTTATAATACAATTCCATAGCCGGTGGCAGTACAAACCAGCTTTTGTGCTGCATTTTTTCTACATCTTCGCAATTGCTGTTCACGCGGTATTTACCGGTTGCATCAAGATGTACTAAACGGTGATATTTACAGGGTTCGGAACGTAACCCTGTTTTAGGGATAAACATGGTACTTACCGGCTCACAGATATCCGTTGCCCTGCATCCGCTTTGTTTGCATACCGGGACTTTTTCCATTTCATCATATGGCGGTGTGAACCATTTACCGGGCTTCAGCAAACTAAAAATGTCAAACATGATGGGCGCAGCAGTTTGTACCCCTACTAGTCCCGGGCGGCCTTCTCCATCTGCATTACCAACCCATACGGCCACTACGTACTGGGGTGTAACCCCTACAGACCAGCCATCGCGGTAACCGAAGCTGGTACCTGTTTTCCAGGCTACCTTGGTGGCGGAAGTATATTGTTTCCAGCTGGCATCTTCGTCAGGCCTCGATACTTCTACCATCGCTTCAAATGTATAATAGATGGATGCTGCATTTAATGGTGTTGTATTGCTTAAATCTGGATCTGTTGCTTCTTTAGATATGTAACGTGGCGAATGAAAATCATCCGTATCATACTTGCCATTGTATTTTGTATAGTGGTTCAAAGTGCGGGCCATGCTGGCGTACATGCCCCCAATATCCCATATTTTACCTTCGGCACCACCCAATATTACTGATAAGCCATAGTGATCAGGCGAAAACGTAAGGGTTGTCATCCCAATTTTCTTGA
Source organism: Bacteroidia bacterium (assembly GCA_020051175.1). GTDB lineage: Bacteria > Bacteroidota > Bacteroidia > 2-12-FULL-35-15 > 2-12-FULL-35-15 > 2-12-FULL-35-15. Next base: position 28,641 of record JAGVJJ010000088.1, read on the forward strand.
GGCTATGGTTAAACTTCTCAATTCCATAGTTCTGCAGCATACGTACAGCAGGAATGTTGAGGCTCCTTGCCAATGCGCGTTTAGCGGGTACTGCGCCATCAAAAGTCATGTTGTAATTCTGTGGAACATAACCTGCAATCTGTGTAGGTATATCGGGAATAAGTGTACCCGGAAGAAGCTCACCATCATTGAGCATGCTGGCAAACAGAAAAGGTTTCAGAATGCTGCCGGTGCTCCGTGGTGCATTTACAATATCTACATCTCCTTCGTATTCCGTTTTTCCCTGGTTGCTGGTGTTGCCAACATAAGCAAGTACATTTCCTGTATTTACATCCAATACAAGGGCACAGGCATTATGAATTTCATTGGAGCGTAAAATCCTGTGGTGATTTTCAATTATATCATTTACGCGTTCCTGCAAGTGCCCGTTGATTGTGGAACGTATGCGTTGTCCGTTAAACCCTTCTTTGGCAGCTCGTTGCAGCAAGTGTGGCGCAAGCTGTGGTATGGCATGTGGTTTTCCCGGTAAAGGTTCCTGTTTGCTTAGTTCGCAGGTTTCTTTATTAATAATTCCGGCAGCACAAAGCTGGTCGAGCAAGCGATTGCGTTTTCTGAAAAGCCGTTCCTGGTTTTTTCCCGGATAAATGAGGCTGGGTGCATTCGGTAAAACAGCCAGGGTAGCAGATTCAGCCCATGAAAGCTTTTCTGGCTCCCTTCCAAAGTAGCGCCATGACGCAGCATCAATGCCCACTACATTGCCACCAAAAGGAGCATTGGAGGCATACAGAGCAAGTATTTCGCTCTTGGAATGTGTAAGCTCAAGCCTTAGGGCCATAATTATTTCAATGATTTTTTCAGGTACCGATCTGTTTTTTTTGTTGCGGATAAGCCGTATTACCTGCATAGTCAGCGTGCTTCCACCGCTTATTATTTTTTTTGATTTTATATTTTGAATGATTGCGCGTGTAAATGCTACGGGATTGAAACCGTGGTGCGAAAAGAAAGCGCGGTCCTCAAACTGTATAATGCTTGCAATAAATTTAGCAGGCAGCTTATGATTTTCCGGGAAGCGCCATTGTCCATCGTCTGCAATACGTGCTGTCAGCAGGTTGCCATTGCTGTCTTCGAGCACAGTACATGTTTTGTTTTTAAACAGCGGGGAGGGGAGGCAGAATAAAAACCATATACCAAGCACAATTCCGAGAAGTGTAACAATTCCTTTTTTTGTTTTAAAAAATTCGGGCATGGAATACTTGTTTTTCAGAAGGCTATATACCAGGTTGGTTTTTCGAAAGAGATTATTTCTGTTTCAGGGGATATAAAAGGTGTTCCAGTCCATTCATTTTTATTTCGAGCATGGTTTGCAATAGTATTCCCAATTTACCTTCCGGGAAACCTTTTCGGTGAAACCACTCCAGGTATGAAACAGGGAGATTGCAGATCAGTGTGCCTTTGTATTTGCCAAAGGGCATTTTCATGCTTAAAAGGCTCAACAATAATTGTGGGTTGGGTTGGTCGGAAGTCAATTTTAATACATATTATATCCTTTTCAAATATAGGATTACCAAAAGGAAATACAAAATTTAAGCGGTTTGGTTTGAATAAAGTCATTTGTGGAACGTATTTTTTATGCCATTGCATAAAATGTATGTACTTTTGCAAAAAATAACAATATGCACTTAGCTCAGGATTTCCATGACCTTTTTTCAATAGCGTCATTAATAAGTTTGCTTACATTGTCTGTTCTGGAGATAGTGCTGGGTATAGACAATATTATATTTATTTCTATTGTTGCTGACCGGCTTCCGCGCAACCAGCAGAAAAAGGCACGTACTGTGGGGTTGATGCTTGCCCTTATTATGCGCGTATTGTTGTTGTTTAGCATTTCATGGATAGTTGGGCTAAAAGAGGCATTGTTTCATCTGGGTGATTTTGGTGTTACAGGTCGGGATCTTATTTTATTTGCGGGTGGTGTGTTTCTATTGTATAAAACCACTGTAGAATTGCATAATAAAATTCAGGGATATGATGATGATGGAATGAAATTCAAGAAAATAAGCTTTAATGCAATTGTAATGCAAATTGTATTGATTGATATTGTATTCTCTTTCGATTCTATATTAACTGCTGTGGGCCTTGTTACCAATCTTTTGATTATGGTACTTGCTGTAGTTATTGCAATGATAATTATGATTGCCTTTTCAAGCAAGGTAAGCGACTTTATCAATCATAACCCAACTATAAAAGTGCTGGCTTTGTCCTTTTTACTTATGATAGGCTTGGTTCTTATATTGGAAGCATTCCATCAGCACGTAGATAAAAAGTTCATTTATATTTCCATTGCATTCTCCTTATTCGTAGAGATGATGAATATCAGGATGCGGAAAAAGAGTGGCCGCAAGAAAATTAACGATAGCAATGAGGATCTGAGGGATGTGATTTAATTAAGACTCTCTGACTTAATTCTGAACTTTCCCTTTTAGTTGTTGCAATACAACTATTACGCAATATAGTCGCTCAAATACTCAAAACGTGGCATCAGATGCCCGTTTTTTGTAATACTTGCCCGTTCAATAAGCCCGTTGTTATCTTTTATAAGCAGTGAAGGAAGCACTTTTTCTATCAGTTCCTTTCCAAAGTCCTCAGAAGCATTGCGTGGCAGCTCGCATGGCAGATTGTCTACTGCCATCACCGTAATGGTATCGTTGCTGAAAGCAGCCCCGTCTGTTTCGGTAGCCGGATTATAACCGTAAAATTTGTCTTCAATTGTTGAAGGCTTTGTTGTTGAAGGGATAGAACCATTAATATCGCAGGTAACATCGGCAATTACACTGATGCGGAAATCCGGGGCTTTCATATCTTCTTTCGTAAATAAAACCGGTGCACGAGGATCCCAGAAAGAGCAATGTATCAGCAAATCACAGTGTTTGGTATACTTGCTGAATGTGGATCGGAACCTGTCGGGATGTGTATAGAACTCCTGTGTGTTCCATTGGGAACCGTCTTTTTTCTCGTTATAATTCTGAGAATGTAGCTGTACGTAGGTAGCTTCGCGGTAAAAATAATGTGTAAACTCATACGGTGTAATCCTGCGTATATTCAGTGCACCCATCAGCTCCACAGCCCCATTGGCAACACGTCCGTTCCCGGTTACGATAATTTTTATGTTCGTTAAATTCACCTTCTTAAGCTCTTCCTTCATTTCTTTTTTATCAAAGCACAGGTGAGCCGGTTTTAAATCAAACAATTTATATTTTTTGCCATAACCTAAAATCCCATTGTATGCACCCACAATGCCCGCATAGTAACCAAAACCAATAATTCGGTTAAACTCTTCATCGGTAAGACATTCGTAATCGATGAGCTGTATGTTTTTTTTGAGAATGGTTTGCAGCAGTTGTTTGTTGTGTGGCTGTTTTTTTATCGTATGTGAAAAAAACATGTATTTTTTACCCTCAATAAGCTCATTTTTGGGCACTTCTTTGATACCTATCAGCAAATCGCAGTCACTAACATTTTCCTGCATTTTAATGCCTTTGGAAATATATTCTTCATTGGTATAGCTCCGCCAGTCGCTGGGCTGAACAACTACTTCCACACCCGGAAATGTTGAGTTTATCATCAGACACTGGTCAGGAGTAAACGCAACGCGCTTGTCATGTGGTACTTTACCTTCTCTAAGGATGCCTATTTTCATAAAGCTGTTTTAAAAATTAAAATATACTCCATTCAGGATTTTAAGCTACACTAAAAGTGTATTGTTTGATAGCCTTTAACTCCTCTTTTTTGTGGTTGTTTTCTTCTTCAATATCAAAATCGTCCTGCAATCCAAGCCAGAATTTGGCGGAATTTCCAAAATACCTGGAAAAGCGGAGTGCTGTGTCTGCAGTAATACGCCTTTTTCCTTTTACAATTTCAGAAATCCGTGTTTGGGGTATTCCCACCGCTTTGGCAAGTTTGTATGCACTTATACCCATAGGGAGCAAAAATTCTTCCTGCAATACTTCACCCGGATGTATGTTTTTTAATTTTTTCATGTCGCTTAAAATTAATGATAATCAATTATTTCAACCTCACTTGCATTACCATTCTCCCACCTGAAAATTATGCGCCACTGGTCATTAATCCTGATGGAGTAAAATTCTTTTAAATTTCCTTTTAGTTTTTCGAGCCTGTTGGAAGGAGGAATTTGCAAATCAGTTAAATGCTGCGAGTTATTCAGCATTCTTAACTTTCTGCGCGCAACTTCCTGGATCCCGCTTGACAGGGCTTTCACCCGTTCGCCTTCCCAAATTTTCTTCGTATCCTTGTTTCCAAAGGAAATTAACATACTATCGTTTTGCGTTACTTACGTCAAAGATAAGTAATTTGCTGGAGAAATGCAAACTGAAACAAAGGCTATTGTCCCTCTATCTTTTAACCACTTTCTCATAATAACACTTGTTTGCAGTGTTTATAGATAGGATATATAAACCTTTCGGGATGCCACTGAAATCGGTAAGCCGAAGCGCACCGGATGCGGTTTTTGTAGTTGATTCCGTCTGCAAAATTTTACGTCCCGTTAAATCATATAAAGTGATGGTAATCTTTTGTTTTTTTGAAGTATAAAATGCTATTTCCAGTTCATCCTCAAAGGGGTTTGGATAAACCACCAGTTTTTCATTTGTGGAGTTTTGATGCTCTATACCTGTAAGAATGGTATTTGCAGAGCAGAAGTCCGGGATGCCGTAACCCATAATCGTATCGGGGTTGGAGTGGAGTGTCGCACTTTGCTCAATAGCCGCAAGCAGCTCCATATTTGTGGCTTCTGGATTTGCCTGCCATAGGCAGGCTACAGCGCCTGCAGTAATGGGTGAGGAGAATGATGTTCCGCTGGCATACATTACACCTCCGGTATTGCCTGCTACAACTGCGTTCAACCCACGAGCCACAGTGTTTGGTTTTATACGTCCGTCTGCTGTTGGGCCACGTGAGCTTAGTGGAGCAATTACTCCGGCTGAGTCTACAGCTCCCACTGTTAAAACGCTGTCGGCATCGGCAGGTGCTGTTATTTTATACCATGGCCCGGCTCCATAATTACCCGCACTTACTACCACCATCATACCCGTTGCTACAGCCATGTCTGCGGCTTTTGTAATAATGGTGGTGTTACCATCCATATCGGAATAGGTATGGTCATCGGCAGAATTATCAAAATAGTTATAGCCTAATGAAGAATTGATAATATCAGCACCAACACTATCCGCAAATTCGGCAGCACTCAGCCAATTGAGCTCTTCCACAAGGGTTTCTGATGATGCATCTTCTGTGCGGAGCAGCCAATAGTCAGCTTCAGGAGCTGTGCCAACCAATAGTCCCGGCAGGTTGCCGGCCATGCACGATAATACATTCATTCCATGAGGGAAGTCTTCAAACACCATTGTATCGCCTGTTACAAAGTCGCGCGTACCCAGCAGGTGGTTGTTTATTCTCATGCTATCAAACACAGGTAATGTATTTACATCCAGGAAGCCAGCATCCAGTACAGCAATTGTCATGTTCTGTCCCTGAAATCCCATATTGTGCAGGCAGTCGGCATTTAACTGGTGTGCCTGGTTATAGGAGTAGCCGTAATTCAGCGTGGTTGCCGTGCTTTTGTTTTTCTTCACTGCAGGGACTGAAATGGCGGTTGTTTCAAATTTTGTGGTTTGTTTATGTGTTCCGCCCGTTTCTATTTTTTTTATTCCCTTCACATAAGGTAATGCTGCAATAGTACTAAGGTTATTGGTATCAGCACAGCTTATTGTAACAGTATTCAGCCATCGTGAATGGTTTAGAATCTTAACATTCAATGCTCTAATTTCATTGATATATGCTTCACTTACCGGTAAATCACTGGCTGTAACAGAAATGTGCTGACGTTCCCTGCGTTCAATGGCCTTTAGGGATAAGAATTTTGCTGGTTCACTAAGAGAGTAATCACTCCTGTGTTTATCTTTCAGCTGCACCAGATATACATTTGATTGCCTTTGTGCTTTGGCAGAATGAAGGATTATAAGGAAGAAAGTAAATAGTGATATTTTCTTTAACATGTTCAAAGCCTGCCCAAGATCTTCGACAAGCTCGGACTGACCGCACACATTTTTGGTCTCAAATTGCGGAAGAAGATGGGGTGGCTTATAATTCATTTGAACAAATTAATTCGTAAAGAGCCGTTTAGAATAAAGGTTTCGGACGCTCAATGATACCGCCACCAACCAAATCATCGCCTTCATAGAAAACGGCAGACTGGCCCGGAGCTATTGCCGCAACAGGGTTGTGGAAAAGCACGTTCAGTTTATCATCCAGATGAGAAACTGTAGCCACTGTTCCGGGATCTTTATATCTGATTTTTGTCAGTGATTGAAAGTCATCGGGAAGCTTTGCATATTTGATAAGGTTGTATTTGCCTACAATCATTTGCTGCAGGTCCAGCTCTTCCTTTGTTCCAAGCACAACGGTATTTGTATCGGGTTGAATTTCCAATACATGCAATGGTTCGCCAACAGCAATTTCCAGGCCTTTGCGCTGACCAATGGTATAAAATGGGTATCCTTTGTGCTTTCCGAGCACACGGCCTGTGCGATCAACAAAGTTGCCTCCGTTTACCCGTTCTTCAAGGCCTTCTACTTTACGTTTCAGAAACCCCCGGTAATCATTGTCAGGAACAAAACATATTTCATAGCTTTCGCTTTTGGCTGCTAAATCGGCATAACCGTTTTCGATAGCCATTTGTTTTATTTCGGATTTATGGTAGTTCTGAAGAGGAAAAAGTGTTCGTTTTAAACTCTCCTGTGTAAGTCCCCATAACACATACGATTGATCTTTGGTTTGATCCAGGCCTTTTGAAACCACGTAACGGTTGTTCTCCTGGCGGATGCGTGCATAGTGCCCTGTAGCAATAAATTCACAATCCAGCATATCGGCACGCTTCAGAAGTGCTTCCCACTTGATGTGCGTATTGCAGAGTACACAAGGGTTTGGAGTGCGGCCAGCAAGATACTCCTCCACAAAATTATCTACAACAAAATTTCCGAACTCATTCCGTATATCAAGAATAAAATGTGGGAAACCAAGATTTACAGCCAATGAGCGTGCATCATTGATTGAATCGAGACTGCAGCAGCCGGTTTCTTTGCTTGAACCGCCTGATGAAGCATAATCCCACGTTTTCATGGTGATACCTACCACTTCGTACCCTTGCTCATGCAGCAACAGAGCAGCAATGGAACTATCGATCCCGCCACTCATCGCTAATAATACTTTTCCTTTTTTGCTCATTTTGTTATCTGTTATTCGTTATCGGTTTACCGTTAACTATTAACTATCGTCCACCCGGATTATTCGACTCGGACTGCTCGTATTTTTTTCTTAACTGCTCTTCTTCTTCTTTTGTCATTATCAGCTGATCCTCATTGTTTTTGGAGATGCCATTAATGTATGTTACCTTTTTCTTTAGTGTTCCGTCCTCGTTGTAAAAGTTCCAGATACCGTTCTTGACATCGTTTTTGTATGTTCCTTCAGCGTATGTTTTGCCGGTTGGATAGTTATAAACTGCTTTTCCTTCTACCAGTCCTTTTACATATTGGCGTTGCGATTTAATTTGTCCGCTTTCAAAATATTTGGTGGATGTACCATCCAGAATATCATTTGACCAGGTATTGTCTTCCGCAACCTGTCCGCTGCTGTAGAATACTTTGCTTTTACCGTTTTTCTTGCCTTTTAAGTAGTTTTCTTCTGCTTTCAGCTTTCCTGATTCATCGTAAAACTTCCAAAGACTGTCTTTTTGCTGTTCAATGTACTTGCCCTCCCCGGTAATTTTTCCCTGTGCATTCAGGTGTTGCGTGTAACCCACCGTTCCGTTGTGCAAAAACGTAGTGATTGCCCAGGGAGTGCCAGTAGTAAGGTAATAAGTGAACTTACCAACCGGAATATCATTCAGAAAATTTCCATCGTATACTTTTTTCCTGTCTTTATCATACTTTACCCAATGGCCCTGCTTTCTGCCCAGTGAATCGGTAAAATTGGTTTTACTTTGTGCATTGGACGACAGAGGAGAAGTGACTATAAAAATCAGGCAAACTAAAATTTTTATAAAACGCATAAATTTATTTTTTACTGCTATAACAATAAAATGAAAAAAGGATACAGCTTATATACCCTCATTATATACAAAAATACGAAAATTTGTTGGGATAAACCTCCAAAAACCAGACCACGATTGTAGTGGTATCAGTGCGAAGGGCTTTCAGGCAGTAAAATAAGGCTCTAATCAAAATTTACTGTGGCCGGTTTTGAAACCGCAAAGCTTCTGACCTTAAGCGTAAAGGAGGTTACGGGGTTAAATTTATAAAATTTGCTGGTATTGTCCGGTTGGTTGGGATATAATCCATACGTGATTTCAAAGCTTGAGTTGAGAAGGTTTTCATTTCGTATCAGCAGACCCAGTGCATAAGACTGGTAGAGGGGGCTTTTGCTTAGTTTTGCTGGCTGTGTTTCCAGCAAGCCGCATGCCATAAGTAAGAGCGGAGCAAAGCGGAAGCCTATCAGGTTATAAGGGGCATAGCTAACGGTTTCCAGGTTAAGAATCATTTTTTTGTTCCCTTTCAGTTTACCCGGATTAAAACCGTACATTTCATCCGGTCTTAAAGTGATGGTTTCTGCCGGTGTTTTGTTGTATCCGTAAATGAATTTATAATTAACAAACTGTCTGAAATACCACTTGTTTTTTTCCAGCAGGTTACTGAAGTAATAAAGTCCGGCATTGAGTGTTGCATTCATGTCGCCAGACCGGTTGTAAAATGTACCAAAAATAAGCCCACCAGATAAATAGCCCAGCTTTTCATAGTGTTTCCCTTTTGATACTTCAAAGCCTGAATAATATTGTGTTTTGTTAAATTCCTTATACAGAATCCCATATAGCGCTTGGATTACAACGCCTTCAGGCACATCTTCATTTGCCCCGAAACGATAAATGTACTGGTCCTTGTAATATTTACGGAGCGAAAAGCCGATACTGCCTAGGTAAAAAGTAGAGTTCAGATTGCTGCGGCCCGTATCAATCGTGAATGCGGGCCGGCTCTGAAAATGATTGTCCATGCAGCGTGCGGTTACCACAATATTTATATTTCTCCGGTTTATCCGTTTTCCGGTACCCGGATTGATATTGCGGGCTACCCATATATCGGTTGTAATGTTGTCGAGGCGGAATTTTTCTACTGTTTTTTCGAGTGTATCCACTTTTGTGAATGTTCCCCAGGCTTTATTTGCTGCAATTCCTCCTGCCCACTTGGCCAGGGCCGAATAAAAGGGACGATCAAAAGAACCACCAACCACTGTTGCATCTTTGGTGGTGGTATAAAAGAAAGAGGAAGAAACGAAAGAATTTTTTATGTTCTGGACAGAGTAATTGCCACGATATTCGTAGTTTGCAGATGGCAGATCATAACCCAGGTACTGTGAATACAGCTGCCCTGTACCTAATATGTTTTTTTCGCGGAGTGTAAGGTGTCCGCCCCGCATACTGCCTGAAACATACGCATCAAGCGTCCATTTGTCGCTGGCAACAACAGTTACGTCAACGCTGTCTTGGGTACCATCAATTTCTTCAATATAAATTCGTGCATCATTAATGTAGCCTGTGCTCCTGATGATACGTTCGGATTCATTGATAACAAGCATCTCTACCGG
>JAGVJJ010000012.1 GCA_020051175.1 Bacteroidia bacterium
AGGCAAAAAAGTACTCATTCTTACCCACCGTATTGAGCTTTGCGCCCAAACTTCCAATATGCTTGTTGAATTTGGGGTGAAGAACAAAATCATCAACAGCAAAGTAAAAAACTTACCGGACCAGGATGAATACATGTGCTTTGTGGCCATGGTGGAAACCCTCAATAACAGATTGCAGGACGAGAAGCTGGATATAGATAATGTAGGCCTGGTTATTATTGATGAGGCGCATTACAATTCGTTCCGAAAACTGTTTCAGTATTTTGAAAAGAGCGATATACTCGGTGTAACAGCCACTCCGCTGAGTTCAAACATCCGTTTGCCAATGAAGGACAACTACCACGAGTTGATTGTAGGGCACTCCATTGCAGAGCTTATAGAAAAAGGATTCCTTTCGAAAGCAATTACTTATAGCTATGATGTGCATTTGGGTTCCTTAAAAATTGGCATTGATGGAGATTATACGGTAAGCTCATCTGACAGGCTCTACAGTACACACGTGATGCAGGAAAAGCTGCTGGAGGCTTACAAAGAAAAATCCCTTGGAAAAAAAACACTGATTTTTAACAATGGTATAATGACCTCAAGGTACGTGTATACCCTGTTTAAAAAGGCTGGTTATGAAATTGAGCACCTGGACAATACCCATTCTGAAACTGAACGAAGGGAAATCCTTACCTGGTTTAAAAATAAACCGGATGCAATACTTACATCTGTAGGTATACTTACCACTGGTTTTGATGAGCCTACAGTGGAAACGATTATTTTAAACCGGGCTACCAAATCGCTTACGCTTTATCACCAGATGATTGGACGGGGTTCCCGCAGGTTACCAAACAAAAATGAATTTACAGTTATCGATTTAGGTAACAATGCCCTTCGCTTTGGTTTGTGGGATGCTTTTGTCGACTGGCAGGAAATATTCCGCAATCCTGACCACTATCTGATGAACCTTTCGCCTGATACCGAGATTGAACGGCAGTTCAAATATAAAATGCCGGAGTGGTTGCGTGCGCGCTTTGCAAAAACAGAAACTGTTGAATTTGATATTCAGCTCGAATACCTGAAAGTGATCAAAGAGGGCTTGCGCCCGATGGTAGCCATTGACCGGGCCATTGAGCAACATGCCAATATGTGTTTTGAAAACAGTGCCGACTATGATGAAGCCGTGGAGCTGGCAAAATACCTTGCGGAAGATATTGAATACCGTGTAAAGCGTTACTGTTACTGCATTTCTAAATGTACCGACAATTATGTGAGCTGGTTACAGGATGAATATAAACGTAAACTGGGTGTGATATTAAACCGGAAGTTTATAACCGTGGAATAGCATATATTTCCTCCTTTAATTTATTGTTTTCCGGAAATCTCCTTCTTTACTTTTACAGGCAGTTTACTGAATATCAAATCATAGGATGTTTTGATGTACTCTTTCCATTTTTTGTCCGACAGCCTGTTGATATTATCGACATGCACCCATTTGTTGCGTGCCATATAGGGTGCAGGAATTATTCCGGGTTTTGTGGTCAACTCGTCAAACAATTCATCTGTAGTTTTAAAAGAGGCCGAAACGGGAACATGGTCGGGACTGGTAACTAAAAACATTTTCCCACCAATATTGAAACACAGGTGATCTTCCCATTTAATGTCTTCAGTAACACCAGGTAAGCCGAGGCAGTAGTTTCTGATTTCTTCGAGTGTCATTTAAGAATATTTTTATTTTTTTTTGTTGATTTAAACTTTTATACCAATAACGAGTATATCATCAATTTGTTCACTATTTCCCTGCCATTTGTCAAGGAAATCAGCAAGATGAGTATGCTGCTGTTCCATTGACAGATTTTGTATTGACAGGAAAAGCTCTTTTAATTTTTTTGTCCCAAGGCGCAGATCAGTTTCTCCATTGAAAGCATCGGTATAGCCATCTGAAAAAATATAAAACACATCGTTTGGGAACAATTGCACTTCATGACTTTGAAAATGTTGGTCAAGGCTAGTAAATCCACCGATGGATTTTTTTGTTGGTTTTATTTCTTCAATAGTTGTTTGTCCGGATCGTATAATCCACAACGGCCTGCCAGCCCCTGAATACTTAAGGAGGCGGTTTTTAGCATCAAACTTACAAAAAGCAATATCCATACCATCACGCGAAGCTTCTCTGCTGCCATCCTGGCGTAATGATTTTCGTATACCATTATTTACATGTTCCAGAATCTCCGATGGCTCATTGCTCTGAGCTATGGCATCATCCAGCTTTTCTGAACATATCATACTCATAAACGCACCCGGTACCCCATGACCGGTGCAGTCGGCAGCTGCGATAAAAACTAAGTTCTGGCCTTTATGAAAATAATAAAAATCACCGCTGACAATATCCTTTGGCCTGTAAAGAATAAAGCTATTCGGAAAAGCCAGTTTTACTTCATTCAATTCCGGTAGCTTTGCTTTTTGAATAAGCTGTGCATAGTTGATGCTATCAGTTATGTTCTGATTTTTATCTTCTATGATTAATTTCTGTTGTTCGGTTTCTTTGTTTTTTTGTTCAATAATTTGTTTTTGCTTGCGAGTGACATTTAAAGAACGGTATAGTACGATTGCAAAAAATATTACTAATAAAAGTCCGATTGTTACCGAGTATAAAATAATTCGTTGTTTTCTTTTTTCATCATTTGCTGCCATGTCCTTTTTTGCCTGTTCTGCATTTGCAAGGGTTTCTTTTTTATCAAATTCATATTGCATTTGAGTTTCAATAGTTTTTTTTGCATTTTCTTCTTTGCTGATTTCGTCTTTATATTTCATATACAGTTGCTGATGCTCAAATGCAGATTTATAATTCCCTAATGCACTATCAACCTTTACCAGGTCTGCATAAATTTTTAAACTTCTATCCTTTAGTCCTTTCCATCTTTCAAATATTGGCAAAGCTTCAAGTAGGTGCTTTTCTGCCCGTTTATACTCCTTTTGTTTAATCAATACGCGTCCTATATCTGCGGAACGTAAAGCATACCCAACCTCGGTTGCTTTGTTTTTACTATCCATTGTCAGGCAGATGTAATAATATTCCAGAGCTTTGGTATAGTCTTCAATCAGCTCATATAAATGACCGAGCCTGAAGTAAATATTTGCGTCAATTGGCTTGTTTGCCTTCATCATATCAAAACCCTTAAGAGTATATTTCAGGGCATTTTCCTTACTGCCTTTTCTGGCATATATTTCGCCAATTCCCATCATTGCGCTTGCTGTTCGAATACCGTTTTTTACTGAGTCAGCTTTCGTCAGCAATGTATTGCCCTTGGCCAGTTCATGCATAGTGTTTAAATATTTAAATGCATAGTCCAGGCCTTTATCATGTTGATTGAATTTACTGGAATAAACATCACCAACTCCAATATACTTGCTTCCTAGTAGATATTTGAGTTCAACAAACTCTTTTGTATTGTGAGCAGGTGTTGTATTTCTAAGCATCGCTTCATATGTGTCCAATGTCTTTAAGCTATACCGAAGGCCCTCTTCAAAGTTTCCTTGATTATAATACAGGGTAGAAATGTCCTGATAGATATCTGCAATTTTTTTCGGGTTTCCGCTCTCTTCAAATATTTTTAAGGCTTTGAAATAATGTTTAAATGCTTCGGGATAATTGACTGTATCTGCTGAAAAAAACAACCAGCCTTTATTGGCGTATGCAATGCCTTCGCCTTTTTTATAATTTAGTTTTTGTGAGAGAAGCAAGGCTTCAATGGCGTATTTTCTTTTTTCTCTTTTCTCAAGCGAACTGAATTTGTCACATAAAGCATTAAGAGTGTTTACTTTGTTGGTATCATCTAGTTGCGTTTTTAATACTGTTAGAAGAGAGTCCTTCTTTTTACTGGCATTTCCTGTTGGAAAATTTTGCCCGATAGAATTGATGCAAATAATTATAATGCTGAACAGCAATAATAATAGTCCTTTTCTCATATTTCTTCAATTAAATTACAATAGCTGTTGTGCCGCGATCCATCCGCTGCTCCACGCATTCTGAAAATTAAATCCCCCGGTAATGCCATCCACATCCATAATTTCACCGGCAAAATACAAACCGGGAACAAGCTTGCTCTGCATGGTAGTAAAATCAATTTCTTTGAGGCTGATGCCTCCACAAGTTACAAATTCCTCTTTAAACGTTGTTTTTCCTAGTACTTTATATTCGTCATTCACAAGGCTTGCTGCAAGTACATTTGCACTCTTTTTTGAAAGGTCGGCCCAGCGTGTGGTTTTAGTTATACCAGACTTTTGTACCAGGTGTTCCCACAGGCGTTTCGGCAGTTCAAACGGACAATTTCCGGCAATCATTTTAGAAGGGTTTTCCTCACGCTGGTTGGCAAATTCTATACGTACTTTTTCTTCATTGTGTTTTGGCAGCCAGCTTACCAAAGCCGAAAAGTGATAGTTCAAATCATTCAGCTGGCGGGCTCCCCAGGCCGATGCTTTTAATATTGCAGGACCACTTAGCCCCCAGTGTGTAATAAGCAGCGGACCTTCGGTTTCCAGTTTTGTGCCTGCCACCCGTACTCTTGCATTGGTTACTGAAACACCCATCAGCTGTGTAATTGAATTGTTTGGAATGTTAAAAGTAAAAAGGGAAGGTACTGGTTTTACAATGTTATGCCCGAGCTTGCGAAGCCATTCATAAGCAGCATCTTTAGGGTTACCACCCGTAGCTATGATCAGTTTATCACAGGTGAAACTACCGCCACCATTGGCTTTAAGTGTAAATGTATTGTCTTCGTTTTTTCTTATTTCAATTATATCCGCATTAAGCTTTATCTGTACCCCTGATCTTTCAGCTTCCTGCATCAGGCAACCAGCAATTGTTTCAGACGAATCTGTAACCGGGAACATACGCCCATCCGGCTCTGTTTTTAGTTTTACTCCACGATCCTCAAACCATTTAATGGTATCAGCAACTGCAAATCGGCTAAAAGCATTGCGCAATTCCTTTTCCCCCCTGGGGTAGCTTTTTACAAGCACAGAATTATCAAAACAGGCATGGGTAACATTGCACCTTCCGCCTCCGGAAACCCTTACTTTTGAAAGCAGTTTAGAGCTTTTTTCAAGCAGTGTTACCGTAAATGCAGGATGCAGCTGTGCACAATTTATTGCAGCAAAAAAACCAGCCGCTCCGCCACCAATAACTATCACTCTTACCGCACTCATTGATATTACATTATATTTTTTGTAAGTATAACCAATTTATTACATTTGTTTGAGCTTTGAAAACTTTTATCCTATTATTTTAAATTTTATGCAAAAATTTTCCTTATCACAAAAACTACGTTACCGTTTCGATAACCTCATGAGCAAAGGGCCTATCGCCATGATATCCCTGTTGGGTATTTTGTCCGTGCTAATTGTAGTAATTGCAGGTGCTGTAATTTCACTTTTTCACATTGCGAGGGAAGGCGAGGAACCTATGGGCTTTATAGAAAGCTCCTGGCAAAGTTTGATGAGGGCGCTGGATTCAGGTGCTGTTGGCGGTGATGCGGGTTGGGAATTCAGGGCAGTGGCATTTGTAGTGACATTGGGTGGTATCTTTATTCTTTCAACATTGATAGGGGTTTTGGGCAATGGCATTCAAAACAAGCTGGAAGAGCTCAGGAAGGGCAGGAGTGTGGTGATTGAAAAAAATCATACACTCATTCTCGGCTGGTCTTCAAAAATATTTACTATTATTTCCGAGCTGGTTATTGCTAACGAAAACCAGAAGAACCCGTGTGTCGTAATCCTTGCCGACAGAGATAAGGTGGAGATGGAAGATGAAATCCGGAGCAAAATTGACGATCTGAAAAATACAAGGGTGATTTGCCGCAGCGGTATTCCTAATGATATGGCGGATTTGAACATTGCTAATCCTCATTCAGCCAAATCAATCATTGTGCTTGCCCCGGAAGAAGGCAATGCAGATCCGCTTGCAATTAAGACCATTCTGGCCATTACAAATAACCCGGAAAGAAGAAATGAGCCCTATCACATTGTGGCGGAAATAAAGGAAGAAAAGAACCTGGAAGTGGCGAAGATGGTAGGCAAAGATGAAGTGGAGCTGGTACTTACGGATGATATTATTGCACGTATCATGGTGCAAACATCACGTCAAAGCGGCCTCAGCATTGTGTTTCATGAACTGATGGATTTTGATGGTGCCGAAATTTATTTTAAAGAAGAAAAAGTGCTCACCGGCAAAACCTATGCCGATACGGTTATGGCTTATGAAGATTCGGCTGTAATTGGTCTGCAGTATGCTGATGGTGCAGTTAAAATAAACCCTTCAATGAACTATACGATTCAGCCGGGCGATAAAATCATTGCAATTACAGAGGATGACAATACCATGGTGGTTTCAAAGAAAAAGGATTATACCATCAGTGAGAAAAGCATCGTGAGCATCATTTCTGATACAATGATTTCAGAGCGCATTTTATTATTGGGCTGGAACAAAAGAGCATTCACAATCATCCGGGAAATGGACAATTACGTTGCATCCGGCTCTTATATGAAAGTGGTTTCATCCTTTGATGATGATAAGAGCAGCATACTGGAAGTTGCACTGGATTTGAAAAACATCGCACTTGAATTCCAGCATGCTGATACTACCAGTCGTGAGGTGATTGATCAGCTGGATATAGCAAGTTATTCCAGTGTGCAGATGCTGTGTTATAAGGATAATATGGATATGCAGGATGCTGATGCACAAACCCTCATTACACTGTTGCATATCCGCAGGGTAATTGAAGAAACCGGTAAAGACATTAAAGTGGTAAGTGAAATGTTGGACATACGGAACCGTGACCTGGCCGAGGTTACAAAAGCCGATGACTTTATTGTAAGCGATAAGCTGATCAGTTTACTTATGTCGCAGGTTTCTGAGAACAAGTACCTGATGCCGGTATTTTCGGATTTATTCAGTGCTGATGGCAGCGAAATTTATCTGAAACCTGTAGAAGATTATGTGGAGCCAAGGGAACAGGTAAATTTCTATACTGTTCTTGAAAGTGCGGCCCGTAAAGGCCAGACAGCAATAGGTTACCGTATTGCAGCCAACTCGCATGATAGTGGCAAGGCATATGGTGTTGTACTAAACCCTGTGAAATCAAAAATATTGAAGTTTACCCCTAATGATAGGGTGATTGTGCTGGCGGAAAGCTGATGAATATTTACTGATTTGTCAATTCTAACGAATTATCGCGATTTGCGCTGGTTGGCGGTTTATCCAAACCTAAGTGTAACTCCCGCTGGTGTGTAACTCCCCGCTGGTTGGGATTTGCAATCCCAACCGAAGAGTAACGTATTTGGTCTACCGAAAGGATTTATAATCCTAAGACTCTTTACAACCCAAACACAGCCTCAGCCAACCCCGTTTCATCAAACGTTACAGGTAAAACACATCTGTTAATACCAAATTCTGCCAGCTTCTTTTCTGTTGATTTTCCAATTGCAATTACCTTCTGATTTGGAGCAAGGCTCCACTTTTCAAAAAAGGAAGCAACATTGGAAGGGCTTGTAAATACTACTATTTCGGCAGCAGGCAAAGCTTCATTTTCTTTTTTTACCGTTTCGTAAACTACCAGGTCATTAAGCCTGCCCGCATCTTCAAACTGTTGCTGAATAGTGCGTAAGCCGCCTTTTGCCTGTGGAAAAAGAACACTTTCACTGCCTACAGCTTTTGCGAATTTTTTTCCTACCACCTTTGTATCGTTTATGGAACCGACAAACGCAGCATTCCTATCGTATTGTCTCAATGTTTCTTCGGTAGATTTACCAATTACTCCAAACTTTGTCTTAGGCTTTAACTGCGGGTTTTGCTCAAAGAAAAATTTAACCGCATTGGAGCTGGCAAAAAACACCCAGTCGCTGGTAGGAACATTTGTAATAGCAACCTTTTTTGTTTCAATAAAAGAGATACCGTATACCTTGTATCCATTCTGTTCCAGAACATTTTTAAAAAACGAATCATCCGTTAAATCCCGCGTAATAAGCACCGATGTTGGTTTTATCGCATTTAACCTTGTAACAATTTTCTCTGCAAACCCTTCATCCGTATACGATTCAGCATAAATGCGTTTCGGCATTTTGTCCCAGGTATCGGCCTTAGAGGTCCATACCTTGAATTTATTATCTTCTTTAATACAATATACACCCAGGGGCAGTTGACATCCGCCATCCAGCAGGTTCAGCACCTTGCGTTCAACCCCAATCGTATCCTGCACTTTTTCTGAATTGAGCTTATTGATGTATTGAAACAATTCATGATCATCTTCCCTTATTTGCAACCCTAACACACCTTGTGCAGGTGCAGGGATAAATTCCTTCGGATCTATGCGTGTTACTTTAAATTCACTCAAATCAATCTTCAGGCGCTCTACACCAGCAGCCGCAAGCAGTATGGCATCGTATTTTTTATCGCGCAGTTTCTGAATGCGTGTAGGTACATTGCCCCTTAAATCTTCCACTTTCACATCGTTGCGGAAAGCCAGCAATTGTGACTTTCTGCGCGGGGATGAAGTACCAACAATTCCGCCTTTTTTTACAGCAAATTTTAATGTTTTGTCAACACATTCCTTACGTACAATAATAATATCAGCAGGATCCTCGCGCTCCGAAACAGCTGCAATTTTAAGTCCTTCAGGGGAGGTGGTAGGTAAATCTTTTTGTGAGTGAACAGCAAGGTCAATGCTTTTGTTCAATAGCGCTTCTTCAATCTCTTTGGTAAAAAAACCTTTTCCTTCCAGTTTATTAAAGCTCAGGTTTTGTATCTGGTCGCCTTGTGTAACAATTACTTTTATTTCGGCTGTAAGCCCCAGTTTCTGCACTTTACGTAACACGTGATTGGCCTGCCATAACGCTAAATCACTGCCTCGGGAACCGATGATTATTTTTCTGTCCATTTAATAGTATATATTTAGGTACGCCTGATTTTTATGATGCTTATGATTAAAAATGATAGAAATAAGTAAATCTTAATAAATCTGTGTCATCTGCGTCCTATATTTATGATTAAAAAAAGCCCTTCCGGGCTTCCTCTAAATTTTTGTTTTTGTTTCCTGGATCAGTATATCCTTCGCCAGTTTCATCGGAACGCTGATGTATTTCTTCTCCATGTACGATAATATTTTATCCAATACTTCTTTTGATTCCGAGTCAAGGCTCAAAAGCTCTTTCGCAAACACTTCATTCGCTGTTTCCCTTATTTCTTTCACCTTTTTAGGAACTTCGCTCATTGCCAGCTCCACCTTACGTGCTTTCAGCAAATGCTGGAATTCAGCAACATTTTTTTCAATGATTGCGTGGCATGCATGAAGTTCCTGTTCACGTGCCATCAGGTTTTCTTTAGCAACTTCCTGAAGGTTATTAATAGCAATCAGGTTTACATCGTAGTTATTCAAAATCTCCGTATCCAAATCATTCGGAATAGCAAGGTCAATCACAACTTTTTTGGACTTATCGGTACCAATAAGGCTTTTATAAACAGCTGGAGTGATAATACTTTCAGCTGCACCTGTGCAGGTTACAATAATATCGAATCCTTCTTTGTAATTCTGAAGTTGAGAAAGCGGGTATGCTTTACCGTTCAGTTCCTCGGCCAGTTTTTGTGCATTGGAAAGTGTACGGTTGAATATTGTGAAATTAGCAAATTTGTGCTTTTTCAGGTATTTGGCCATAGTGGTGTTGGTAACACCGGAGCCTATGATAAGAAAACGTGCATCCTGCTTTACATTCAGCTCACGCAGCCTGCGGTACGCCAGAGATACTACAGATACAGGGTTACGGGCAATATTGGTATGCGTATATACTTCTTTTGCAACTTCAACCGTTTTTTTGATGGCCATACGGATCAAATCCCCTGTAAGGCCATATTCATTGCATTTTTCGTAGGCATTGCGTACCTGGGTAATGATTTCGCGTTCACCAACAACTAATGAGTCAATAGAGGATGCTACGCTGAACAGGTGTGTTAACGCATCCGGACCTTCAAAAACCTGTGCATTTGCCTTGGCCCATTTAATTTCCACTTCAGTCCAGCCAGGGTTAAACGAAACGAAAAAATTATCCAGAAAAATAGAATTGATGCTTTCAGGACTGGAA
The DNA here is from genome assembly GCA_020051175.1 of Bacteroidia bacterium. GTDB lineage: Bacteria > Bacteroidota > Bacteroidia > 2-12-FULL-35-15 > 2-12-FULL-35-15 > 2-12-FULL-35-15. The sequence goes on from JAGVJJ010000012.1 coordinate 10,117, forward strand.
ACAATGAATTCCACACGGTTGCAGGTGGAGAGGTATAGCAATTCATCAAGCCCTGCATTTTGCTTTAGAAAATGCAAACGGGCCTGTAAATCAGCTTCTTCGATATGAAGTTTGCCAATATCATTGATATCGGTTGCTTTGTGTGTAAATGCTATGATTTTAATTTTATCCACCTCAAATCTTTAATCCTTACAAATTTCGGCTGTTTTTCCGGCTTTATTGTCATGGAATTGTCAGAACATCAATTTGGAAAGATTCTAAATAGACAATTCGAGTATTTTAGTATGTAATATTTAATATTTAAAATATAACTGGCAGGAAAAATAAAATTCTTAATTTTATTTTTTAATTAATTTTGTGAACAGAACGATTCGTTATGAGGATACTGTTACTTTGCCTTTTTTTATTTTGTTTTATTGCTTCCGATGCTCAGCAGAAGCCTTGGGAATGTATCCAGACAGAAGGCGATTGCTGCGCCTTTGCAAAATGTATTACTTCTGATGAAGCCGGGAACAGCTACGTAACAGGTTGGTTCAACAGTAATTCAGTTGCTTTGGGATCGGGTGCATTGAAATTCACTTCATTGAATTCCGGTGGAAATATGAGTATTGTTAAATACGATACCAAAGGTGCGGTAGTTTGGGCAAAAGGCACTGTAAGCTCTGAAAGTATGCCGTCCTTGTCATCTGTTATTGATAAAGACGGCAACAGTTATATAACCGGTTTGTTTGGTGGGCAATCTGCGTTTGATGCACCTCCGGTGCCTGGTATCTATAAGGATTCATCCACTATGACTGTTGTAAAGTTTGATACCAAAGGACATATTTTGTGGCAAAAGAATGAAGCCGCCAACAGTAAATCAACATCTATAGCTATTGATAAAAATAAAAATGTTTATGTAACTGGTTGGTTTATTGGGGACTACACTACTTTTGGCACTATCGTTTTAAAAAATCCGGAGATGTGTGCAAAGAAATTCTTTGTTGTCAAATACGATCCTTCCGGTAATGTTCTATGGGCAAGAACCACAGGCGGTAAGGGAGATGTTGAGCCTTCTTCACTTGTAACCGGCCCGGCCGGAAATATTATTATAACGGGTACATTCTATGGAAATCCTGTTTTTGATACCACTTCGCTGAAAAGCGAAAATGACTATTACGACATATTTATTGTAAAATACAATGCTGAAGGTCAGTTAGTATGGGGCAAAAAATGCGGGGGAAGTTTTTCGGATTATTCTACTTCCATATCTGTCGACAAGGATGCCAATAACTATATAAGCGGCTATTTTTCAGGATCTTCAATGGTTTTGGATACAACTAAGCTTACACGTAAAACGCCTGGAACCATGGATGATTTTAATATTTTTATTGCTAAATTTGATAAGCACGGAAACCTGGTTTGGGCAAAGAGTGCAGATGATAGCGGCAATGGTTACCCGGACAGGCTTGCAATTACCAATGATAAAGCCGGAAACTGCTATATTGGAGGAAATTTTGATGGTGGCAATTTTAGTTTTGGCGGGAGTAAATTAAGTACAAATTGTACCAGTACCTCCAATTTTATATTGAAACTCAATGGTTCAGGTAAGGTGTTGTGGCTGAAGAATTTAGGAGATGGGAATTGCAATTCCCTCGCCTCTTTTTATGTAGATAACAAGCAAAATTGCCGTGCAATTATAGGTTCACCCCAAAGCTTCCACATGTTTGTTTTTAAGGCAAATTAAACTTTCCCATTTGTATTCTGCACTTTTTATTAATTTTCAACATTTTATTTGTGAATTATTTTGTGCGAAACAAAAAAACTACGTATCTTCGCAACCCCAAATTGAAAAAATTGGATTTTAAGAACATTAATCAATACTAAAAATAAAGTGGAAGCATTAAGTTACAAAACAGTTTCAGCAAGCAAAGAAACCGTAAACAAAGGCTGGGTATTAATAGATGCCGAAGACCAGATTTTAGGCCGTTTGAGCTCTCAGGTGGCTTATATTTTAAGAGGCAAAAACAAAACTAATTTTACCCCTCACACGGATACTGGTGATAATGTAATCATTATCAATGCTGATAAGGTAAAGTTAACTGGTAAAAAAATAACTGATAAAGAGTATGTTCGTTATACAGGACATCCAGGCGGACAGCGTTTCGCTACTCCGAAAGAGTTATTGAACAGAAAACCTACTGAAGTTGTAAGGCTGGCTGTTAACGGTATGTTGCCAAAAAACAAATTGGGTAATGCATTGAAAAAGAATGTATATATCTATGCCGGTGCAGAGCATCCACATGCAGCACAGCAACCAAAAGAAATCAAAATCAATACAACTAAATAAAAACAATGGAAGTAGCAAATACTCTTGGTAGAAGAAAAACCGCTGTAGCACGTGCTTACGTGCAAAAAGGAACTGGTGCTATTGTAGTCAACGATAAAGACTACAAAGACTATTTCACAACATCCGTTTTACAGTACAAAATCACTCAGGCTTTTGGTGTTACTAAAACACTAGGCGAATACGATGTGAAGATAAATGTAAAAGGGGGCGGGGTAACAGGACAGGCCGAAGCTGTTCGTTTGGCAATTGCCCGTGCTTTAGTAGAAATGGATGCAAATCTTAAACCAGCTTTGAAAGCTGATGGTTTAATGACACGTAATCCGAAAATGGTTGAACGTAAAAAACCAGGTCAGAAAAAAGCACGTAAACGTTTCCAATTCAGTAAACGTTAAGAATTATCATCTAACTAAAGTATTAATCATAAACAAAGACGAAATGTCATCAAGAACAAATTTTAATGAACTATTAGAAGCCGGAGCTCACTTCGGTCACTTGAAAAGAAAATGGAACCCGGCTATGGCTCCATACATTTTCACTGAAAAAAATGGTATCCACATCATCGATTTGAATAAAACTGCAGTGAAAGTTACAGAAGCTGCTGAAGCATTGAAACAAATCGCAAAATCAGGAAAGAAAATTCTTTTTGTTGCTACTAAAAAACAAGCGAAAGATATCGTTGCAGACAGAGTAAAACCAACTGGTATGCCTTACGTTACTGAGCGTTGGCCAGGTGGTATGCTTACCAACTTTGCTACTATCCGCAAAGCTGTTAAGAAAATGGCTACCATCGACAAAATGAGCTCTGATGGAACTTTTGCGAACATTTCTAAAAAAGAAAAATTGCAAATTTCCCGTGAGCGTGCTAAACTGGAAACAAACTTGGGCAGTATTGCTGACCTTACCCGTTTGCCGGCAGCATTGTTCATTGTTGATATTTCTAAAGAGCACATCGCTGTTGCAGAAGCTAGACGTCTGAACATCCCTACTTTTGCTATTGTTGATACCAACTCTGACCCTAACCAGGTAGATTACCCAATCCCTGCTAACGATGATGCTTCTACATCTATCATCCTTATCACAAACATCATTACCAAAGCTATCGAAGAAGGATTGGCGGAGCGTAAAGTGGATAAAGAAAGCGCAGCTGCTGAAGAAAAGGAAACTAAAACTTCACGCAATGATGCTGAAAAATTGGTAGCTGGAACAAAATTCAAATCGGCTGACGAAGATGCTGAAGTTGTAACTGCTAAGAAAACTGGCGGTGCAGCAGCAGCTAAAAAAACTACAAGGCCAAGAAAAAGCTAATTTTAGATATGAGATGTGAGATTTTAGATATGAGATTTAATTTCTCATACTTGGTATCTCACGTCTCAAATCTCATATCTCAAATCTAATTCAAAAAATATGACTACAATGGCTATTACAGCAGCAGAAATCAACAAACTAAGACAAATGACCGGTGCCGGTATGATGGATTGCAAAAAAGCATTAACTGAGGCAAATGGTGATTTCGAAAAAGCAATTGATGAATTACGTAAAAAAGGTCAAAAAATAGCAGCTAACCGTAGCGACCGTGATGCGAAAGAAGGCGTTATTATTGCTAAAACAACTGCAGATAATAAACGTGGTGCTGTAATCAGCATCAACTGCGAAACTGACTTCGTTGCTAAAAATGAAGACTTCGGTAGATTCGTAGCAAACGTATTGGAAATTGCTATCGCTAAAAACCCAAAAACAGCTGAGGATCTAAAAGCATTGGCTTACGATAACAACATCACTATTGCTGATAAATTAATTGAGCAAACTGGTGTTATTGGTGAGAAAATTGAATTGAAAGCTTACGAAATTGTTGAAGCTCCTTTTGTTATTGCTTACAACCACCCTGGTAACAGACTGGCTACATTGGTTGGGTTCAGCTCTGCTTCTGTAAAAGAAGATGTTGCGAAAGATGTGGCAATGCAGGTTGCGGCTATGGCTCCTGTAGCGGTTGATAAAGGTGATGTTTCTACTGAAACACTTCAGCGCGAAATTGAAATCGGTAAAGAACAAGCACGTCAGGAAGGTAAACCTGAAGATATGCTTGAGAAAATTGCAATGGGTAAACTGAATAAGTTCTACAAAGAATCTACATTGTTGAACCAGGAGTTTATCAAAGACAACAAGCAAACAGTAGCTCAATACTTATCAAGCTCTGAAAAAGGCTTAACAGTTACAGGATTCAAACGAATCGCTCTAAGCTAAATAAATTATTTAAAAAGAAGTCCCGATTAATTCGGGACTTTTTTTTGGACTGAAATTTAATCAACCTGATAACTGTATTCGAAATACGGTAGTTTACAATAATTTTAAAACCTATAATTTCATTTTTTTAATATAATAAACAATCCATATCTATGAAATACAAACGCATCCTTTTAAAGCTTAGTGGAGAGGCCCTGATGGGCAATAAACAATTTGGTATTGACAATGAAAGGCTTTCGCAGTATGCCACGCAGATAAAGGAAATTGCGGACCTGGGCGTGCAGGTTGCGGTTGTTATTGGTGGTGGAAATATTTTCCGCGGTATACAGGCCGAAGAAGGCGGTATGGACCGTGTGCATGGAGATTATATGGGAATGCTGGCTACTGTAATCAATTCAATGGCTTTGCAATCAGCGCTTGAAAAAATTGGTGTGGAAACCCGCTTGCAGAGCGCCATAAAAATGGAACAGATCTGTGAGCCCTTCATTCGTAGAAAAGCGGTTCGCCACCTGGAAAAGAACCGTGTCGTGATTTTTGGTGCCGGTACCGGAAACCCCTATTTTACAACCGATACAGCAGCTACTTTACGTGCTATTGAAATTGAGGCCGAAGTGGTATTGAAAGGCACCCGTGTTGACGGTATCTACACTGCTGATCCTGAAAAAGATAAAACAGCAACAAAATACGATGTGGTTACTTTCAACGAAGTATATGAAAAAGGTCTGGAAGTAATGGATATGACGGCATTTACCCTTTGCAATGAGAACAAGCTCCCGATCATTATTTTTGATATGAACAAAGTGGGTAATCTTAAAAAAATCATTGAAGGCAGCCGTGTAGGAACACTGGTGGAATTTTAAACGGTTGTATACCGGATTTACAGCCACAGATTCACAGATTTAATAATTGTATAATCTGTGAATCTGTGGCTTAATTTTTTAAAAAGAAGAGTATTTAACTAGTTTTGAGACCAGCAAAAAAATAATACCTTTGCACGGTCTTAATTACCAAATTTTATAATCATGAACGAGGATATTCAATTTATATTAGATACAGCAAAAGAGCAGATGGATAAAGCCGTAACGCATCTTGAATCTGAACTGGTAAAAGTGCGTGCAGGCAAAGCCAGTCCTTCTATGCTGGAAGGAATTCAGGTGGACTATTATGGTGCAAGGACTCCATTGAACCAGGTTGCTAATATAAATACCGGTGATGCGCGTACCTTGATTATCCAGCCTTGGGAAAAATCAATGCTTACCCCTATAGAAAAAGCGATCCAAGCTGCAAACATCGGCCTTAACCCGCAAAATGATGGTGTTATTATCCGTATCCTTGTTCCTGCACTAACAGAGGAGCGCAGAAGGGATTTAGTGAAAAAAGCAAAATCAGAGGCTGAAACAGCTAAGGTGAGTATGCGTTCTATTCGTAAAGAAGCAAATGAAGAATTGAAAAAGCTTCAAAAGTCCGGCACTCCGGAAGACGAAGTAAAAGAAGGTGAAAACAAAGTACAGCAGCTTACCGATGCTTATGTTATCAAGTGCGATAAGCATCTTGAAGTAAAAGAAAAAGAGATTATGACGGTGTAAATTTGTTATATTGAGATTAAAATGAAGCGCATAGTTAATATATAATTGTGCGCTTTTTTTTAGAGATCATTATTCCAGAAAATCCTTCCGCCCTTATAAAATGTATTCTTATAATACGTTTCATCAAGGTCATTGATCATAACACCACCTTTCACTGAAGCATGCGCAAACTTGTTGTTGCCTAAGTAGATTCCAACATGGGAAATACGGCCTTTCTTGATCTTGAAAAAAACAATATCACCTTCCTGTAATTCATTTTTTTCCACGGGTGTTACTTTTTTCCATATATCTGCTGAACCTCCCGCTAATTCAACACAATAGGCACACTTATACATTTCAGCTACAAACCCGGAACAGTCAATTCCTTTTTTACTTTCCCCCGAGTATTTATAACGCGTGCCCACCCAGTCATACACCTGGTAATAAAGATAGGGAGTGGCCGCAGAATCAGGTTTTAAGGCATAATTGGAGTAATATTGCACCATAGCGGCTTTTTCCGCATTTGCTTTGGCTTTTGCTTTGCGCTTTTTCTGCTTTTTTGATTGGGCACTCAAAAGCAATGGTATAAGTACTAACAGAAGAACAAGATATCGCTTCATCCAGACTTTGAAAGATTACTTCTTCTTAAAGTTAATAAATAATTCTCTGCCAGCTCTTGGTTTAATGGAATTGTAACAGGTTTCAAATACTTTAAAATCGAAAGCATCATTAAATAATACCTCATATTCCTTGCTGCTTGCACCAAAGGGAGGAGTACTGGCATTTAAAGGGTCTGTAAATACCACGCCAACAAGCTTTCCCGTAGGTTTTAATAGCTTGTGCATTTGTTTTACATAAGCTGTGCGAAGGGTAGGAGATAAGGCACAAAAGAAAGTCTGTTCCAGTATCAAATCATATTGACCTTCATGCAGAAAAAAATCAGCGTGGAGTAATTGCTCATCAGGAAAATCAGGAAAGCGTTGCTTTATATTTTTCAGGGGCTCATCTGAAATATCAATAACAAACACATTTTTAAAGCCTTTATTAAAAAGGTATTCAGCCTCATAGGCACTCCCTGCACCAGGGATCAGGATAGATAAATTCTTATCCGTAATCTGATCAATATACTCTTTCAAAGGAGTAGAGGGGGCGCCTAAATCCCAGCCCGTATCCTTATCCTGGTATCGTTTGGTCCAATATGCCGCATCGAATGGGTTCATTGTTATTTGTTATTGGGTTATTGGGTTATGGCTATCGGTTATTGATTATTGGGTTATTGAATAAGAGAAATAAAATTCGCTGTTATTTCTAAACTTCTATTTCCTAACAGTTAACATATAACCCAATAACTACCTCAATTCCAACAAAACCACATTCTCCACATGGTGCGTTTGTGGGAACATATCAACAGGTTGTACTTTGGTTACTTTATATTTTTCATTGAGCAACTGTAAATCCCTGGCTTGTGTTGCAGGGTTACAACTTACATACACAATACGTTGCGGAGCAATATCCAGTATTTTTTTTGTTACATCATCATGCATACCTGCACGTGGCGGATCCGTAATGATTACATCGGGCTTTCCGTTCTCCTTTATAAATGCATCATTCAGCACATCCTTCATATCGCCTGCATAAAATGAGGTATTGCCAATATTGTTCAATTTTGAATTTACATTTGCATCTTCAATTGCAGCCGGTACATACTCAATCCCCACCACTTTCTTTGCCTGATGGGCAACGAAGTTAGCAATCGTACCTGTTCCGGTATACAGGTCATAAACGGTATCCGTACTCTTTATTCCCGCAAAATCACGTGTTACTTTATAAAGCTCATAGGCCTGGTCGGAATTGGTTTGGTAAAAGCTTTTTGGGCTTATTTTAAACTTCAGGCCTTCCATATTTTCATAGATGCTGTCATTGCCCTTATAGACCTTTATTTCAAGATCGCCAATAGTATCGTTCTGTTTGGGATTAATCACATATTGCAATGACGTTATCTGTGGGAATTTTGCTGAAACATGGTCCAGCAAAGCTGCAATCACTTTTTTGTCATCGTAATAAAAAGAAACAATCAACATCCATTCACCTGTAGAAGTGCTGCGGATAATGATATTCCGGAGAAGGCCCACTTTTTCACGCAAATCAAAAAAGGGCAGCTTGTTTTCGAAAGCATATTGCTTTATTTCATTACGTATCGCATTGGACGGGTCTTCCTGCAGGTAACAGGTTTCAATATCAAGCACTTTATCAAACAATCCTGGAATATGGAATCCAAGTGCATTACGGGCATTCTCACCTAAACCTTCTTCAAACGTACGCTCTTTATCCTGTATCTGCTCTTCGGTTAGCCATTTCTTATTGGAAAAAGTAAATTCCAGTTTGTTCCTGTAATGGTATATTTTTTTTGAGGGAATAATTTTCTGAATTTCCGGAAGCTCAATTTTGGCAAGCCTTGTAAGTGCATCCGTAACCTGCTTCTGTTTGTAAAACAGCTGCCAGTCATAGCTCATGTTCTGCCATTTGCAGCCCCCGCACACGCCAAAATGCTGGCACACAGGCTCCACGCGCTTTTCTGAAGCTTTTTTTACAGCAATTGTTTTTGCCTCCCTGTATTTGCTTTTTTTTCGTGTAACCTGTAAGTCTACAATATCACCAGGTACAGCGCCTTTAATAAAAATAACATATTCATCTGTCTTTGCAACAGACTGTCCATCGGAACTTGCATCAAGCACCGTAATATTCTCAAGTATGGGTAAAACTTTTTTTGTTCTCATTGCATCGCGAAGTTACTAAAACCCTTTCAAATTGCGAAGTTCATTTGTTATTATCAGAATGCTTATTAGATGTATCTTTTTATTCCGTACGCGTTATAAATGCAGAACGTTTGTAATCCAGTATTCACGCCACAAAAACCCCCTCCCCATGAAAAAGCTCTTGAATCAATGGCCGCGCTCAATTGCTGCGGCAGTACTTGCAGGTATAGCTGCTATTATTAGTATAGCTTTTATAAAAAAGCCGGTAAAGGATATAGCTCCCTTTATATCCAAAAATAAAGTGTCCCCTCCGTTTGCCAATGCAGATATAAAGTTCAAGAATTATTCCATCAACGCTCAAAGGGGGCTGAAAATAAAGTATTTCGAAACGGGCTCTGTAATTACCATTCCCGACAGTGCTTTTGTAGATGCAAATGTGAAAATCATTAAGGGCAAAGTAGACATCAAATACCGCGAATTTCACGACCCCGTTGACTTTTTTGTGAGTGGAATTCCAATGACCTACGATTCTGCCGGTGAAAAATATCATTTTGAATCGGCCGGAATGCTCGAAATGCTTGCTTTTCAGAATGGCAACCCCGTTTTCCTGAATCCCGAAAAAAGGATTGTCATTGAAATGCTATCCTTGCAAACAGATGATAAATTCAATATTTATAAATACAACCCCTTGCAAGGGAACTGGAAATACATTCAGAAGGATAAAGCCATTCCGCTCGACCAGCCGGCAGGCTCAAATAATGCTTTGCTCACTGCAAATATGGATAATTCGACAAAAACAAATGAACCTCTCATAGCACCTGTAAAAAGCGATGCATCCAAATATCATTTTGATATTGAAATTGATTCCGCTGAATTTCCTGAGCTCAGTTATTACAAAGGCATTCTCTTTGAGGTGGACAAAAAGGAGAAGAATTTTGATCCCCTTTACGCCAGCACAACCTGGAATGATATTGTACTTGAAAAGGGCAGGCGAAGAGGCTCTTACCTTATGACCTTAATTAAAGGTACTGAATACCACCGCTTTGAAGCGCAACCGGTTTTGGAAGGTAGTAACTATGAAAGGGCTGTGGTAGCTTATAAAAATCAGCGGATGATTCGTAAAAAGAAAGAGCAGGAAATTCAGCGACTGAACGATTCTGTTTACAATGCTTTAAAAAGAAAAATGGACGAGGATAATGAACGGATTAAAAATACCAGGGAAAATGCCATTTCAAGAATTGAAACAAAGGATATTGTGCTGCGTACCTTTTCAATCAATGGTTTTGGGATATGGAATTCTGATTGCCCTTCTGCTTTCCCTAAGGGCGAGCAGTTTGCCGGAATTTATAAGGATACTCTGGGAAACTCATTGAAACTGAACACTGTTTACCTGGTGGAAAAAGGACGGAATGCAATGTTTACAATGATGGCAGACCAGGAAATATCTTTTAATCCTCAAAAGGACAATTGTATGTGGGCTGTTACTGATGATAACAGGCTTGCAGTGATTGGAATACAGGAGTTTAAAAAAATGGAGATAAAAAACGACTCTTCCATTGTATCAATGACAGTTTTTAATACACCAATACGCAATTCCAACCAGGTAAAGGCTTTGCTGAAAATTTAAAGATAGCACTATGGACACTAAAAAGTATTTGTACCTGTTCGCATTGTGGTTGCTGTCATTAACTGCTTTTGCGCAAGGGGCTACCATCAGGGCAAAAAAAATAAAATGGAAGATCTCTGTAAGTACTGCTGACACTGTATTGTGGATTGCAAAGAAGAATTTGCTTGTTATTGATATCCAGGGTGGGATAAATTATAAAGTGGAAATCAAAGGTGCGAAATGGAAAAATACCGGAAACAAATACAGTGTGGAAGTTTTTACTGAAGGCTCTACAATGCTTACCGTATATGAAAAGCTGCCCGATAATAAAATGCGTCCCGTTTTCACAAAGTTGTATAAAGTAATGGATATACCTGAGCCTGTGCCTTATGTTTGCAGCGTAAAAGCCGATTCTGTAATCGACAAACTTCAGATTATCAAAGAGGACAACATCACCGCATTCAGCGCGTATTATAATACACAGGTGCCTGTGCTTGGTTTTGATGTGATAGTATCTTTTGGCGGACAATCAGATACACTTACATCCACATGCAATCATTTCACGCTGGATATGAAAAGGCGCATCCATTACCTTGTACCTGGCTCCATATTGTATTTCGAAAACGTTTATTGTGCTATGCCCGATGGTAAAATACAAATGCTGAAACCCTTTGAGATCTACATTGATGAAACCAATAAGTATAAAGTTGGATACAGGCTGCTATCCGGCAATAATTGAGCTTTCTTGGTTTTTTTAATGACAAATTTTTATTAAATTTGTACTTTAAAACTTCATTACAATGAAAGCAGTTATGACCGATAAAATCACCGCAAAGAAAGCCATTGAGCTGGAAGAAAAATACGGAGCGCACAACTACCATCCTTTACCTGTTGTGCTTGAGCGTGGTGAGGGTGTTTTGGTCTGGGATGTGGAAGGCAATCAGTACTTTGATTTCCTTGCGGCATACAGTGCCGTTAACCAGGGGCATTGTCACCCTAAAATAACAGCTGCGCTGATTGAGCAGGCTCAGAAGCTATCGCTGACATCACGCGCGTTTTATAACGATTCTTTGGGTGAGTATGCAAAGTTCATTACCTCGTACTTCGGCTACGATAAAATGTTGCCGATGAATACCGGTGCTGAAGGTGTTGAAACAGCACTGAAACTGGCTCGTAAATGGGCGTATGAAAAAAAGGGTATTGCTGAAAACGATGCTAAAATAATTGTGTGTGAAGGTAATTTCCACGGACGCACAATTACAATCGTTTCTGCCAGTGGTGATCCGGATGCACGTGAAAATTTCGGCCCTTTTACTCCGGGTATTGTTACTGTTAAATACAATGATGTAAATGCATTGGCCGAGCTGTTAAAAGATAAAACAATTGCAGGTTTCCTTATTGAGCCGGTTCAGGGCGAAGCCGGAGTAATTGTGCCGGATGCCGGTTATCTCAAAAAGTGCTATGACCTGTGCAAACAGAACAATGTACTTTTTATTGCCGATGAAATCCAGTCAGGGCTTGGGCGTACAGGTAAAATGCTTGCCTGCGACCACGATGGCGTTCACCCCGATGTGCTGATCCTTGGTAAAGCCCTTTCCGGTGGTATTTACCCTGTTTCTGCTGTTTTAGCCAATGATGAGATAATGCTGTGCATCAAACCTGGTCAGCACGGTTCTACTTATGGTGGCAACCCGCTTGCCTGCAAAGTGGCTATTGCTGCTTTAACGGTGCTGAAGGAAGAACAATTGTCCGAAAATTCAGAACGTTTGGGTAAGCTGTTGTTAAAAGAGCTGAAAGCCATCCAGGCTGAAAACCCTGAACTGGTAAGGACAGTACGTGGCAAAGGACTTTTCTGCGCTATGGTTATCAATGAACGCAATGGTAAAAATGCATGGGATGTGTGCGTAGAACTTGGTAAAAACGGTTTGCTTGCAAAACCAACTCATGGCGATATTATCCGTTTTGCCCCTCCCTTGGTAATTACAGAAGAGCAATTGCTGGAATGTGTTGCTATTATCCGCAAAGTGGTAAAGATGTTTTAATAATAATTATTCGGAGGTCTTTTTTTCGATTGTGCGCTGGTCAGTCTGAGCCTGTCGAAGACCTTGGGCAGGATTAAGCTATATCTTGGGTTAGATAGGTCATGCTATTCCTCATCTCATATCTCACATCTCCCATCATAAACAATGCTTTTCGAAGACACCTACCTGACAATTTCTAATCCTTCCGAAGGCATCTACAAAGACAAAGGCAGCAAATTCATTGCGTATGCATTTCCCGTTAAAACAGAAGAAGAAATAAAAGCGCGCCTTGCTGATTTACGAAAGGAGCATCCCACTGCCCGTCATCATTGTTATGCGTTCCGTTTAGGGCCGGACAAACAGGCATTTCGGGCCAATGATGATGGGGAACCAAAGTATTCAGCAGGGAAGCCTATCCTCGGACAAATCCTATCCAAAGACCTCACAAATATCCTTATTGTTGTGGTACGTTATTTTGGTGGAACGTTGCTGGGTGTAAGTGGATTAATAAACGCGTATAAACTTGCAGCTGCAGACGCGCTGCAACATGCTGTAGTAATTGAAAAACAGGTGAAAGAGCTGTACGAAGCCGCATTTGATTACCTGCAAATGAACGATGTGATGAAGTTGTTGAAAGATGAGGACCTGGAGCAAATTTCGCAGGATTTTAATTTAAATTGCAGGCTTGTTTTTGCCGTTCGTAAAAATAATGCGGACAAGGTGAAGGAATTGTTCAGTAAAATCAGTAATCTTGAGCTTAAATTTTTACGGGTTGAATAAACTAATTTTATATTTATACCATTCGCTCCGCGCGCAGTCACATTGAGCTTGTCGAAATGTGTGCGTTGGCCAAAATCACCATTGTGTGTCATTTCGAACAGAGTGAGAAATCTTTGTTGTCGATAAAGAAGATTTCTCATCCCTGAAATGCGGGATTCGAAATGACATACAATGGTAAATATAATTAAGAAATAAATCATTCTATGGAACTACTAAAGAAAATGTGCAGCATCCACGCCCCTTCCGGAAACGAAGCGGCCATGACAAAATTTGTGCTGGATTACATTAAAAAAAATAAAAAGAACTGGACCGTTGAGCCCAAAATATATTCCGGTGAAGGTTTCCAGGATTGCATCGTACTGGTATTTGGTAAGCCCAGGACGGCCATTTTTGCGCACATGGACAGTATTGGCTTTACGGTGCGTTACGGTAAAGAGCTTGTAAAAATTGGCGGGCCCCGCACAATTGATGGTTTTAAGCTGGTAGGAGAGGACAGTAAAGGCAAAATAGCTGCTACCTTGAAAGTAAAGGTGGATAAACAAACGCACGAAACCAAGCTCGAATACAATGCCAAACGCGAGATTGAACGTGGAACAGAACTCACCTTTAAACCCGAATGGCGCGAAACCAAAGATTATGTGCAGTGCTGCTATATGGACAATCGTCTGGGTGTTTGGACTGCTCTTAAAGTTGCTGAAACATTAAAGGATGGGGTGATTTGTTTTTCCTGCTGGGAAGAGCATAATGGTGGAAGTGTATCTTACCTGCAAAAATTTATTTATGAAAAATATGGCGTAAAACAAGCGCTTATATCGGATATAACCTGGGTAACCCCCGGAGTACCGCACGGCAAAGGCGTTGCCATCTCTCTCCGCGACAGCCTGATTCCACGCAGAAGCTATGTAAACAAAATCATAGAAATTACAAAAACAACAAAAATACCTTACCAGCTTGAGGTGGAAGGAGCAGGGGGCAGCGATGCCAAAGAGTTGCAAATGGCCGAAGCCCCTTGGGACTGGTGCTTCATTGGCCCTCCCGAAGATTTTGTTCACACCCCGGATGAAAAGGTTTTCAAAAAAGACATTGACGCAACAGTGAAGTTGTATAAGGTTTTGATGGAGAAATTGTAAAATTTATGACCAATGAAAATCCTTATAATTCTTTGTCAATTAATGCTTTTGGTGGGGTATAATTACAGGTGTTTTCTAAGAAATTAGTGCTGGACTAGACGGAGCATTAACAACATTTTACAACGTAAAGTATAAACCGAAGTCGCGCGTGAGGATTGACGGCAAACGATGCCGTTTTGCTATGCGGGGAGGATTTTTGCCGTCTTGAATTTTTGGTTCTTTTTTTTCAAGAAAAAAGAACACACACAGCGAAAATTACAACCAATACATCTATTTTATTGGTGATGATACGGCTCATTTCTCAATATCGTCATGGCCCTGTACACCTGCTCCACAAAAAACAACCTCACCATCTGGTGCGAAAACGTCATTTTCGACAGTGAAATCTTGCCATTAGCCCTTTTATAAACTTCATCCGAAAACCCATAAGGACCACCCACAACAAACACGAGGTTCTTAATTCCCGAATTCATCTGCTGTTGCAAATACTCCGAAAAATGAACAGAACTGTATTCTTTCCCATTCTCATCCAGTAAAATCAACCTGTCCGAAGACTGTATACCTTTTAAAATCAATTCGCCTTCCTTCTGTTTCTGCTGCTCAATACTCAATGCCTTTGTATTCTTCAATGCAGGGATAACAACAGTTTCAAAGGGGATGTAATGTTTCAGGCGCTGCTCATACAATCCAATGCCTTTTATCAGGTAATCATCCTCTGTTTTGCCGTTAAGAATAAGTGTTATTTTCATTTGTCGGGTTGTGTTTGAACGCTATTTCATTATTATACAAAAAAACTATATTTTTGTCTGATAGGCAATCAAAAGCAAAGAATAAACTCTTACTTTGGCTTAATTCTTGTAATATTGGGATAAATTAAAAATTATAAAAAAATGAAAATCAAAGCGCTTATCTTATTACTGGCTGTTTCTGTTTCATCTGTTGCTTTTATGCCGGATGTTATTGATGGGATTTCTGCTGCTATACGTTCCGGTAATCCAGGAAGCATATCCAAATATTTTATCGAAAACATCGACTTAAAAGTAATTTCACAGGAAGATGTATACAGCAGGCAGCAGGCAGAAATGATCCTGAAAGACTTTTTTGCAAAACATCCTGTTAAGTCATATACCGTTGCACATAAGAGTGAATCAAAAAATGGTTCTCAATATGTTATTGGTACCCTTGAAACCACTAACGGAAAATTCAGGGTATACTTCCTGACCAAAACTACCGGCTCCGAAACGCTCATTCAGCAATTTAGAATTGAAACCGGAAATGAGTAAAAAATTATTGCCCGAAACCCGTTATAAATTCAGCATCTCTAAGTTTATTGACCAGGCTCTGGCCGAAGATGTTGGTGATGGGGATCATACATCCTTATCCTGTATTCCGGCTTCTGCCAAAGGAAAGGCCCATTTGCTTGTAAAAGAAGATGGTATTGTTGCTGGTGTTGAGCTCGCCCTTGAAATCTTTAAAAAGGTGGATAAATTGCTCAAAGTAAAGGTGTTTATCAAGGACGGTTCCCCGATAAAAAAAGGAGATATTGTGCTGATTGTGGAAGGCAAATCCCAGTCTATCCTTGTTGCTGAACGTCTTGTGCTGAACTGCATGCAACGTATGAGTGGCATTGCTACCGCAACCAATAAGCTGGTACAGCTATGTAAAGGTACAGGCACAAAGGTAATTGATACCCGCAAAACCACACCTACCATCCGTGGTTTGGAAAAATGGGCCGTAGTACTCGGTGGCGGTGCCAACCACCGCATCGGTTTGTACGATATGATCCTTATCAAAGACAACCATGTGGATTATGCAGGTGGCATTTCACAAGCCATTCATGCAGCCAACAACTACCTGAAAAGCAAAAAAAAGAAGCTGAAGATCGAGATTGAAACACGTAACCTGCAGGAGGTTCAGCAGGTGCTTGAAACAGGCAGGGTAAACCGCATCATGCTCGACAATTTCAGTATTCCTGATCTAAAAAAAGCCCTGAAGCTGATTGCCGGTAAATACGAAACCGAAGCTTCCGGGGGCATTACCGAAAAAACGATTGCCAGCTATGCAGCTTGTGGTGTAGATTATATCTCTGTGGGGGCGCTTACGCACAGCATTAAAAGTCTGGATTTGAGTTTGAAAGCAATCGACTAAAACTCCACTGTTATGCAGCAAAAGGCAATCAGGCGCTTAATTAAATTCAAACCTGTTTACAGAGCCATAAAAGCCAGCAGGAGTATTATTTTGCCTGGTTTTGAAGGTATGCCTTTGTATGTGGTTACCAAATTTTTCATACAGGGCTTGCAGCAGGGCGCTTTGGTAATGCGGGCACAATCGCTGGCATTCAGCTTTTTCCTAGCGCTGTTTCCATCCATTATCTTTGTATTTACGCTCATTCCATACATCCCGATAGCCAATTTCCAGGATTCCTTGTTCAACCTGCTTCAGGCACTGTTGCCACAGGCTGCATTTGAGGCAACGGAAGGCACAATTGCAGATATTATTAAAAACCAACGTGGCGGACTTCTTTCGTTTGGTTTTGTATCAGCTTTGTATTTTTCAACCAATGGTTTCAATGCCATGATGAACGCTTTTAATGAAACCTTTCATGATATTGAAACCCGGTCTGTTCTGAAGCAGCGGCTGATATCTATCCTGCTTGTATTTATTACCATGCTCATGGTGTCAGTTGCTATTGCATTGATTGTATTCAGTGAACTGGGCCTGAACTACCTGATAGAAACCGACACGGTGTCGTATTATCTTATTTTGTTCGGAAAGTGGTTTATCCTTGTCGCGCTTTGCTTTTGCTTTATCTCCTTCAATTATTACCTGGGGCCAAAGCGTAAAAGAGGGTTCCGTTTCTTTTCACCGGGCTCTATTTTGGCTACTTTTTTAACAATTATCACATCCATATTGTTTGCGTATTATGTGAACAATTTTGGGAATTACAACAAGCTTTACGGTTCTATCGGAACACTTATCGTTATTATGTTGTGGATTTTCATCAATTCCCTCATTTTGCTCCTTGGATTCGATTTAAATGCCAGCATCCTTAGCGCAAAACGGAAATATGGCAATTCTACCATCACCCGTCAGCGTATCCATATCCTTACCGGAAAATAGGTCAAAATGGCCTCAAAATTAGTCCAGGAAGAGTTTATTGGTTTGTAGGATACCTTTGGCGCTGGGTAATAAAAATGCCACCTAAAGGGCTTTAAATTTGACGTTGGGTATGAATGATACCTTTACCCTTCAATTCGTCCTTTCCAAAATTATTAAATGGTTATGACTGTCTGCCTTTCTGATTTTGATAAGCGGTTCTTTTTTTGTATATTTGTATGAATCGAGCCTTTTTTCTAAATGATAGAAAAAATTGTCTGATATGTAACATCCAAAACAATGAAACAAGTCACGCTAAATATTCCTGATAATGAGTTTGATTTTTTTATGAAACTTATCCAGAAATTTAACTATAAGACTACTGAACCTTCTGTTTATTCTATTCCTGAACAACACAAATCATTGGTACGCGATCGAATTGAAAACAGTAACGCTGCTGAATTGCTTGACTGGGATAACGTAAAGGATGATTTCGATGGAGTTTAAGATTAAAATTGAACCGCTTGCTAAGCGAGATATTCAAAACGAAATTAATTACTACAATTCCAGGCAAAAAGATTTAGGGAAGAAATTTCACGCTGAATTAAAAGATTATTTAAAAGCACTTGAACAAACACCTTTCTATGGAATTCGTTACGACAGTGTACATTGCCTGCCTCTTAAAAAATTTCCTGTAATGATTCATTATACGCTGGATGAGCTTAATAAAATAATTGTTGTCCGGGCTGTGATAAATACGAGTAAAAATCCTGATACCTACTGGTTAAAGTGAATTTTAAAATTTTCCAGTTACATTCAGATTTAGTTCTTAGGGTTAGTCCTAAACAAAAAATGGAAAACAGAGATGTTGCCATCTGCCATTTTCTATTTCAATAAAATAACCAAGGATTACTTCAACACAGTTTCTTCCTTTACGTAATTTACACCACGCTCTTTCAGGTAATTAATGAAGTAATTGAAGCAAACCTCATGTTTTCCAACCAGTTCAGGTGGAAAAACACCTTTTTCTTTAAACAAATCGTTCAAAATAAGGTTTACAGCTGCAGTTGCAGTATAGCCAGTGGTGCGCGCCATGGATGATGTATGCGTTTCTTTGCTGTACTCATCGTGCAGATGGTATGCAACTTTTTTCTTAACGCCATTTTCTTCACCGATCACAGTCACACGCATTACTGTTAGTTCTTCTTCTGTTTCGCCCAGTTTCCACTCGCTGAAAAGGATTTTAGAGGTGAAATCCAATGGCACCACATCAACTCCATTTACCTGGATAGGGGTAGTGCTGAAAAAGCCTGAATCGCGCAAAGCACATACTTTTTCAATATGTCCCGGGTAACGCATGGTTTTTTCTTTCATGTTCGGGATATGCGGCATGGTGAAAATAATGGAGCGCAAACCATCAGAATTAAATGTTTCCAGGGTTCCAACACCAGGTATTTCAACATGTTCTATGTCCGACATAGCAGGCTTGATCACAATATTGCTGTTTTCAACATAGCGTGCCGGACGGGTATATTCTTCAATAACATCCACTGGTGAGAATGGTGCTTTGTAGTTAAAGGGCCATTTTTTTACTTTCGGCAAACCTCCTACAAGACACTCAAAATCAGTAAGTTTCATTTTCTCGTTGTAGTATCCCAGAATGATGTTATCCATCCCAGGAGCAACACCACAGTCAACAATAGCCGTTACACCCTTTTGTTTGGCCAATGTATCCAATTCCAGGGAGTTTTCAGGGAAAAATGAAATATCCACCACATTTTTACCGGCTTCAATAATAGTTTTAAGTGTTTCAAAGCCCATAAAGCCCGGGACAGCACAAACAACAATATCAAATGGAGTAATGGCAGCAGTTAAAAGTGCTTTGTCCTTAGCGTTCAATTGCTGTGTGTGAACTGCTGGACATTTCTCTTTAAGTCTGTCCAGCGCTTTGCCGCTTAAATCAGCAACAGTTACAGCATATTTTTTCGATAAATCAATAGCCATTGCGCTACCAACCATACCAGCACCGAGTACAATAATTTTTGTCATAGGGATAAGAATATTTTAAGTGAAAATTATATTGAGAAACACAATCTGTAAGGCAAGTAAGGAGCATCTCACAAACCGGGCAGGGCCACCCAGGCAAGGAATTTAAAATTCAGTTTTTTGAAATGCTTTCTCATTTATAAAACCAAATATACTAAAATTAAACAGCGCTAATACAAGCTGTAGGTAATTTTAAAAGTTAAACAGTTTGTGGGAGGTGAAGTTCTTGAAACAGTTCAGTGTTTCAAGATTTTGGTGCACTGCACCTTCATCTTTAATAAGCACTTATAAATTACAAACATTACGCGGCTCTGCCGCTCTACATTTTTAAAAGCGGCAGAGCCGCGTAATATTTGTAGCTACCAAAATAATTTTCATGATAAGAGGTGCAGCGCACCGAAATATAAAGCTTTAACTACAGCTATTAATTTATGGAGGAGCTGACAATTTCCTGCACACGTCCTACCTGACGGGTGTCCAGCATTACCTTAATACCCCTGGAATGAAAAGGTTTGCTGGTAAGAATTGCACGTACTTTGCCACGCGTACGTTTGCCCGTTCGCTGGTCTTTTTTTAAAACCACATCCACTTCAATCCCAAGCTGAATGCTGGAACGGTACATATTAGGCGTATGCGGAGCGGATAAGTTCATTCAATCAAAAACCTTAAACTTTAAACCTTAGACTTGGAACCAATAAACTACTGAACCAATGAACTAACCTTTATCCCCGGTCCGGCAGTAGTAATCGCCTTAAAGCCATTTTCTACATTGATCAGGTTTTCGTAGCCTCTTGATTTGAGTATGGAAGTGTAGATCATAGAACGGTAGCCACCTGCACAGTGTACATAATATGTTTTATTTTTATCAATCTGGGCCATTCCTTCGTTGATAAAGTCCAATGGCAGGTTCTGTGCATCGGTAATGTGCCCGGCTTCGTATTCACCGGTTTTTCTAACGTCCAGGACAGGTATGGTTGGGTTGGCGTTGTATGCATCTACAAATGCCTGTACTGAAACCGACTGAACATAATCCACTTCTTTACCAGCTGCTTTCCACGCATTGAAACCGCCTCTCAGGTAGCCCAATGCATTATCGTAACCAACGCGGGCAAGACGTATAACGGCTTCTTCTTCGCGGCCTTCATCGGTAATCAATAAAATCTGTTGTTTGATATCTGGTATCAAAGCGCCCACCCATGGGGCAAAGCTGCCATCAATACCTATATTGATTGAGTTGGGAACAAAACCTTTGGCAAAGGAGGCCGGACTTCTTACATCCAGCAGCAAAGCGCCTGATTCATTCGCCAAAAGCTCAAATTCAGCAGGGTTCAAAGCGCGTGTCCCTTTTTTAATCACTTCTGTAATGCTGTCATAGCCTTCACGGTTCATTTTCGCGTTTAATGGGAAATAGAGTGGGGGAGGCAATAGCCCGTTTGTAACTTCCCTGATAAACTCTGCCTTGCTCATATCTGCTCTTAACGCATAGTTCATCTTTTTCTGGTTCCCAAGGGTATCGTAAGTTTCTTTGCTCATGTTTTTGCCGCAGGACGAGCCCGCACCATGCGCAGGGTAAACAATAACATCATCTGGCAATGTCATTATTTTATTGCGCAATGAATCGTACAATGTTCCTGCAAGATCTTCAACCGTAAAGCTGGATTTTGCTGCCAGGTCCGGACGGCCTACATCACCAATAAACAGGGTGTCGCCACTGAAAATAGCGTATTCTTTTCCATTTTCATCCAGCAATAAATAGGTGGTAGATTCCATGGTATGTCCAGGGGTATGCAACACCTTAATGGTAATCTTACCTACTTTCAGCTCTTCACCGTCTTTGGCAATGTATGCTTTGAATGAGGTATTTGCATTAGGTCCAAATACAATGGCAGCACCGGTTGCATTTGCAAGATCGATATGTCCGCTTACAAAATCAGCATGAAAATGTGTTTCAAGCACATACTTGATTTTTACATTTTCTTTTTCTGCTTTTTTTACGTAAGGAGCTATTTCTCTCAAAGGATCAATTACTACTGCTTCTCCTTCGGATTGGATAAAATATGCTCCCTGCGCAAGGCAGCCGGTATATATTTGCTCTACTTTCATTGTGTGACTTGCTGATTGATAATATTACAAATTTACAAAAAAATAGGCTTATAAATAACTGATAGTTATCAGCAAATATAAACCGGTTTTAAGGGTAAAAAGGATGAGCATATTGCAAAAAAAAAAACAGGAAAGCTTCCTGTTTTTTTGTTAATTGTTGGGGGTTATAAGGATGTTATTTTATCAAGGAAATATTGCCTTTTTTATTTTTTTTCTCGCCTGCACTGGTTTCTGCATTCAGGTAATAGATATACACACCCGGGTCAAGGGCCTGGCCTCTGAATGTCCCATCCCATGCTTTTGCAGGGTTATCAGTTTCAAACACTTTTTCTCCCCAACGGTCAAAAACCACAAAGTTAAAATCGGATACGCAGTTGGACCAGCCGTGCAGTGTAAACAAATCATTGTGTCCATCCCCGTTTGGTGAAAAAGCATTCGGAAGGCTGTAATCCCCGCACGGTTCGATAACGGTGCTGTCGCTTACAACAAGGGTTCTTAGTGTCCATGGACCAGAATAGTCAATGCCAGAAGCTGTTACTGTATTAGCTGAAACGGAAACGGTACCTACAGTTGGATTTGCCCATTGCGCGCCTTCCCATCTCCATGCCTGCAGACTGTCTTCAACAATATCGTTAGTACTTCCTGATGTACCGTCCCACTCAGAATTTCTGTAGGTAAATGTAATATCACCGGTAGGATTTGTTGTGTAATTCAAATCCAACACCCAGAAACGATCTACTGTGCTTTCTGCACTTTCAGCTCCGTTGGCATCGTTCAGGTCGGTTACACCACTTGGTAAAGGCCTGTTATTAGGGCTTGCAGTAACGTCTGTAGGATAAGTTGCCGCTGAAATATTACCACCTGCTGAACCTGCTGTTGAAATGTTGTAGCTTAAAGGGATATAATCACCAGCATTAGTACCAAAAGGAATGCTATAGTTCCCCGTATTGTTGTCCACATTCCACTGAACCCTTCCATAACCGGCAGTCGGTGTTGTTTCAGAAATAATATACCCGCTGGTACGTGTAATTGCAGAAGAAGAAGTATTGGTGATTGTACAAGTGTAAGTATTCAAATCCAAAGGGTTTGCATTTAAAGAAAGTACACCTGTAGTACCGCCTACAGTAGTATTTACATTGAGCGTTTTTGTTCCTGCTCCGAAGCAATCCAGATTGTTGAATGTAGTCGGCTGTCCTCCCTGAATGCTTTGTGCCGCACCGTATAAAATGACAGTACCTGTATTAGGGCTTAAACCGTCAGGAAGAGAAGCATTATTGCTCCAGTCCCCGGTAAGGTAAATATCGCCTTCATTTACAATGTTTCCGCTTAAATCATTTGTAATATGGCCGCCAACGTATAAAATAGTGCTTGGATATACTGAAATATCCACACCGCCATTATAGAAATTAGTGGGTGTTTGTGCCAATGTTGTCAATGAAAGCAGGAGACCTGCTGCCATTGTAAAAAAGCGAAATCGTGCAATTGGAGTTATGAGTTTAAACATAGTCGTTGTTTTAAAATATGCAGATTTGGTTTAAAGATACGAAATATTCTGTTTTTTTCCTAATTTTTGTTAAAAAGTTATAAACTAAATTACTCAAATACAGGTTATTCAGTACAGGCTGGAAGCGCCAGGTTGCAAGTGTTGGTAACATTCCAGGTTGTGTAATAATACGGGTCGGCAGTACAGCCGGATGCAATAATACAATCCACTGATCCATCAGTAAATACATAACAAAATTCAGGATTATAAGAATGAACGCCTTGCCCCACCATGGAAATTGTAACAGACGTAGGATAGGTTGTAAAAGTAAAATCCCTTATAATTATACCTATGCCCAAACAAGTGCCATTGGACTGTAGCTGAAAGTTGGTACCAGTGCCGCCACAGGAACACCCGCTGGCGCAGGATTGAGGTTCTGTATTGCCTGTAGGGGTTTGGTTGAATGTAACCGTTACATTTGAATAATCACCCGCTGAATAACCATAGAAGCCTGCTTTTACCCTTATCGCCACCACTTTTTTGATGGTAGCGATAACGGCAGTACGCGGTGATGATGAGCAGCTGCCATCTACAGCTTCCACATAGTACGTGGTGGTTGCCGACAGGGAAGGTGTTGTGTAAGAGTTCCCCGTTGCAATGGCTGTTCCGCCTGTAGGACCTGTAAACCAGTTGACTGTGGCGCCATTAGAGGCTGTGGCTCCAAGTGTAACAGTACCGGAACATACGGCACTGCCAGGTGTGGTTGTTAAAATAGATGGGCTGGAGGCCGTAACATTTAATGTGCTTTGTGTACTGGTGCCACAGGTATTACCTGCATCTACAGAAACAGTACCTGCTGTGCTTCCAAATGTAACCGATATGGAAGTGGTATTTTGACCGGAATTGATGGTGGCGTCCGATGGAACTATCCAGTTATAGCTGGTTGCACCTGTTACCGCGCTTATAGAATAGGTATAAGTGCTGCCCGCACAAAATGTTGTGTTTCCTGTAATGGTACCCGGTTGTGCCGGTGCACCGGGAACTATTGCTGTTATTGTATTGGAATTGGTGCTGGAACAGGTTGTTGCTGCCCTCACCTGGTAATAATAAGTTAAACCGCAGGTTAGCCCAGTAATGTTTGAAGTAAGTACATTGCCTGTGCTGAAGTTGTTATAGCCCGGGACAAAACTACCAAAATTACTGTCGGTTGAAACATCGAGGAAATAGTTGGTTGCACCGGAAGAGGCGGTCCAGTTGGCTGTGAATCCTGAAGCCGTAATATTGGTTGCTGCATTGGCAACCGGTGCAGAAGGCGGTGTACAAGCACTTCCGCCACAGGACATATTTACCCAGGTGCTGCCTATTGAATCCCACCATTCGTAGCAATTGGTGGTGGTGTTAAAAATGAGCAGGGAGTGGGCCGGTGAAACGATGGCATTCCGTTGTGTTGTTGTCATTCGAGGTACAAGCATTCCCATGTTGGTGCTTGTAATTTCCAGCTTTGCAGAAGCTGCAGGCGTAGAACCGGTATTGATCCCGACATTAGAGCCATTGTCATAAATGCTGGAATTGCACATCTCTGTTGCGCTTGTAAACTTGGTTAAATAATTATCTGCGGCAGTATTACAAATTGTTCCGGGGCCGGTAGCACCAGTTGTTCCATTACTGCCTGTAATACCTGTAGAACCCGTAGCTCCATTGTTTCCACTTGTGCCAGTAGCGCCTGTTATTCCCGTTGCTCCTGTGTTTCCGGTAGAACCAATACTGCCCGTTGCTCCCGTTGAGCCAGTACTGCCGGTTGCACCCGTATTTCCCGTGGAGCCTGTCATCCCATTACCACTACCGGCACCATTTCCACACAACGATTTCCAGGCTGAAGCCGAAGCCTTCCAGTAAAAAAAACAGGAAGAGTCTGTATCAAACACCAGCAAACTATTTGCTGGTGATGGTATTGCCAGTCTTTCAGTTGCAGTAAGACGTGGTATGAGCACTCCTTTATTATTTCCGGGTGCAGCATCCACATCAAGTATAGCAGATGGGGCAGGAGTGAGTGTTCCTATGCCTACGCTGTTGCTTTGTGCAAAGGCTATCTGAATTGCCAACACAGCAATCACAACAGCAATGATTTTAATTGGTTCTGGTCTGAACATTTGAAATGGTTATTTAGTGTCGGTTTTCAGCCTGGCTTTAATTGCCTCTAACTCCTGTTGTTGCTTTTCTATTATTTTTTGCTGTTCCTGGATTGCTTTTACAAGTACCGGTAGCAGTTCGTTGTATTTTACAACTTTTGATTGCATCTCATCATCTTTTGTAAGAACCGTGGTTGGTAATATCTTTTCCAGATCTTGTGCAATAAAGCCGGTTTGAATACCTTCCATTCCCTGGTCCAGTACCTCTTTCCATTCGAAAGTAACGGGTTTAAGTTGGTTGATCATGTCAATTGCGTTCACTGACAATGGTTGGATATTTTTTTTCTTTCTTAGATCCGATGTCCATACATTGCCCGAACATGCTGTTGTACCGGCAACTTCAAGCATAAAGCCTGGTGCAGTTGTTCCTATACCTACATTGCCTGTAGAAGTAATCACCATTTTGGTGCTTCCGGGGGAGCTGATGCCATTGGTCTGGAATGATAAACCACCCGGAGTAACGGCAGGATTGTGCTGGATGGAAGCCCGGCCAGTTCCTCCTTCATTAAAGAACAGTTGGGTTGCAAAACCTGCTGTTGCGGTATTTAAAATTAGTGTTTGATGCGCATTTACCGGTGAGGCCACCTCCAGGTCTCCGGTAGGTGCAGTAGTTCCGATGCCAACATTTCCATTGTAAGCTATTGTTACAGCATCTATTGGGGTTCCGGCTGTTGCGGTCCTGAACCTTATGGCAGGTGCTGTTGTGCTGGGATTGTCATAAACATTGTCAATGTAAGTATCTCCATCGTTGGTGTAATTGATAAGGAAACCTTCGGTAGTGCCAAAATTTTCTCCTGTTAAGCGTATTTTAGCTGTGTTTGTGCCTGATGTGCCTGGACTCCCCGGGCTCAATCTTAACTCCACAGGCCCTGAATCTGCGATGTGCAGTTTTGTTGAAGGAGTTGTGGTACCAATACCAACATTTCCAAATCGGTCAATCCGCATACGATCGATCATGGTTCCGGAGCTATACGTGGCAAAGAAAATTCCACCCACTCCATTGGAACCTGCAATTTCTCTTACACCACCTATGGTAGCTTCAGTATTTGTAAGCCCTGCCGAACTTGAAAGCTGGAAAGCTATTCCGGAACGAGTGCCAATCCCTGTATTGTTTTGCGAAAGCATGAGTATGCGGCCATCACCGGGATTGGTGCCAGCATCATCAGTAACCCCATGAACCGGAAAACCGAATGAGCCCGGAATTACGGTTGCAGCACCGAAAATGGCATTTCCCTGTACACGAAGCATTTCTTCAGGTGTTGTGGTACCAATACCAACTTTGCCCCCGGCTGTTGTCCTTATTCTTTCTAAATTATTTGTAAAGATTGCAAAGTCCTGGTTATCGGTAGTGCCTAAAAAATTAGTACCCGCTGTTGTGCCTGCATTGCCGGTAATCGTCCAGTGCGTACCACCATCAGTTCCTGTTGGTCCGATAGCACCTGTTGCACCTGTGCTGCCTGTTGCTCCGGTATCCCCGGTACTTCCTGTGCTGCCATCAGCTCCGCTGTTTCCGGTGGTGCCTGTATTACCAATATTTCCTGTTGCACCTGTCGCGCCAGTACTTCCGGTATTGCCTGCTGTTCCTGTATTCCCCGTGCTGCCTATCATTCCTGTGGCACCTATTGTTCCCGTGCTCCCGGTGCTTCCCGTTATACCTGTTGCACCTGTACTTCCCATCGCGCCTGTAGCTCCTGCATTACATAATGATTTCCAGCCGGATATGGTTGCGTTCCAGTAAAAAAAACAAGATGAATCTGTATCAAATACCAACAGGCTGTTTGCAGGGGATGCAATTGCCAGCCTTTCTGCAGCAGTAAGGCGTGGAATAAGTATCCCCTTGTTATTTCCTGGTGCTGCATCAATATCAAGTATCGCGGATGAAGCAGGGGTAAGTGTTCCTATACCTACGCTGTTGGTTTGAGAAAACAGGGTTGCATTAGTGAACAATGCAATAAACAAACAGATGTAACTATTTTTCATGATTTATTGTGCTAGTCGTTCTATAAATATTTCTGCATAGCGCTCATTTTCTCCTGTAGCACCAACACTTCCAATACCAAGCCCGTAATTCAGTGTTGACTGTGCAAAGTATTGTAATTCAAATGTTTTAGGGGAAGTAATGGTAAAGTATCCTGTACCCGAACAATCAACATTTGCACTTTCTCCACTTGCTAAATGCAGCCTGCCGGTGAGGCCCAGGGCAACAGTGTTTCCATCAGTTATATTTCTTATACGGGCATGGAACTGCATTTGCACATTGATATGAGAAGTAAATATCTGGCTGAAACGAATAAGATAAGTTCCTGCAGGCAGTGTAAATTGATTGGAAGAAAGGTTTGTTATATTGTTAGGATCTGCCAATTCTGTATTCAGAAGGCTTGTTGTCCATGCACCACCAACAGAAGCACCACCGTCAGTTCCTGAAGGTAACTCCTGGGTAAGTATGGCAATATCCCTTGTAGGATATACGGGTTGCCAGCTGGCAAGGCCATTTGCATCGGAGGTAAGCACTTTACCAGCACCCTGTGTACCATCCACGATTTTTACATCACCAACCACTTCCAGTGTTGCGCCAGGGTTGGCAGTCCCAATACCCACATTTACCGCATCGGCACCGGTACCTCCAAGAACCATTGTGTTGTCAGTATTTACCAGGGCATTTTTACCTATTGCAATGGAATTTTGCAAGGGGGTAGTGGAGGGTACACCCGGTCCGGCATTTGAACCTATAAAAATGTTATTGCTGCCTGTGGTGTTTGCATTTGCAAGAGTAGTTGTTGTTCCCGCATTATAACCGATGGCAATATTGAAATTACCTGAACTATTGTTCAAAAGCGTGTTATATCCCATAGAAGTGTTACTGCTCCCTGTGGTATTTGAGAACAAGGCTTTGCTGCCAACAGCCGTGTTGGCCGTGGCATCCGAAGGTGCCGATACACCGGTACCATTGTTAAAAAGAGAAGAGTCGCCAATGGCAATGAGGTTACTGCGATCTGTGTTTTGATACAATGCTGCAACGCCTATAGCAACATTGGAAGAGCCGGTGGTATTGTAATGCATGGCTGTTAAACCGCTGGCTGTGTTGTAGTTACCCGTAGTGTTTGATCGCAACGCCCTGCCGCCATGAGCTGCATTGCCATTCCCGGTTGTATTTCCATCCAGTGCATTGGAACCGGTGGCTGTATTTTCAGAGCCTGTAGTATTGTTGTACAAAGCTGCCTGTCCTGATGCGGTATTAACTGCACCTGTGGTATTGTTGGATAAGGCGCTCCTGCCCAAAGCACTGTTGCCCAAACCGCTGGTATTAAAGTAAAGGGTATAAGCGCCTACGGCCGTATTTACATTGCCATCCACGTTGGAAAACATGGCTCCTCTGCCTACAGCTGTATTCTGGTAACCGGTTGTGTTTGCCATTCCTGCTTTATCACCAATGAATGTGTTGTTGTCTGCAGTATTTACATTTCCCGCTTTATACCCGTAAAATGTATTGAACAAAGTAGGATCAATCCGTCCCGATTTTTCGTTGTTTACCTTAATGTTAAATGGTACATTGTCAATGGTACCGATGAAGTTAACATTGTCTGCAGTACCTGTGTTTCCTGTAATTGTCCAGTGTGTATTCAAATCAGCTCCTGTTGCACCAGTTATTCCTATATCTCCTGTTGCTCCTGTTATTCCGGCAAGTCCGGTAGGCCCGGTACTTCCTGTGGCTCCGTTATCTCCTGTTGTACCGATCGCACCTGTAGCACCCATTGTTCCTGCTATGCCCGTTGCACCGGTAGCACCGGTAACTCCTGCAGCGACTGTATTGCAAAGCGATTTCCAGCCAGAGGTTGCCGTATTCCAGTAAAAAAAGCAGGAAGAATCCGTATCAAACACCAATAAGCTATTGGCAGGCGATGCAATTGCAAGGCGCTGAACTGCAGTCATGCGGGGAACAAGAAGCCCTTTGTTATTGGCATCTATATCCAACAGTGCAGAAGGTGCAGGAGTGAGGGTCCCTATACCTACGCTATTGCTTTGTGCAAAGAGCAATGATGTGGCAAAAATGAAGAAAAAGCTGATTATTAAATGTTTCATGCTATTTGGTATTTTTTTGAATTTCAATTTTTGTGTTATTTAACCCAAATCTGGTGGTAAGTACTCTGACTAGAATTATTACCAGGATAATCATCCACTTCCCAACGTACGCCTGTTCCATTTATACCCCAATGGTAAGTGTTCCCGGTGTAAAAAGGAAAATCCGTCATGCTGGCATTCCCTGCATTGGAATAAAATGAGTTTGAGGCTGCTGGTAAAAAAGCCGTATGACCCGCTAAAGCCGTAAAACTGGTTTCAATCCCTGAAGCATTACCAGTACCGGTTCTGAAATAATTGATAGTTCCGGCATGAGAGGTTTTAAAGTGTATTACACGGGTATGATACCCGGTTTTTCCATAAAATCTTAGTGATGTAAAGTTGAGTGCTGTCATTAAACTATTGTCCGCGTGGCCCCAGTATTGAGTTCCACTTTCATCTGTGCCCAGTGTATTAACTCCAAGCAGAGGAAGCGCATTGTTGAGCGGAGTTACTGAAGGATTGGTATTGCCCAGGTGAAGATAGTTAAGTACCAGTGTCCAGCCTCCTCCGTCTGTTGTCATATCGCAGTTGCATTGCATACATGGCAGGGCTCCTGAACCATCAGGATCAATAGTATATACACCATCCGTACTTGAGGGATTAGCCGTTAAAATAGCCTGGCAACTGATGTAGGTTAATGTTACGGCAAGCGTATTTGCTGCGCTGCTGCCACAACTGTTATCGGCTGTAACGCTGATATTGCCGGCCGTAGTCCCAAAAGTAACGGTGATGGATGTTGTTCCCTGCCCGGCAGTAATGCTTGCACCAGCTGGAACAGTCCAGGTATAGGAGGTGGCATCGGTTACTGCAGAGATGGAGAATGTGTAGCCACCCTGGCCTGCAGCCACACAGGTAGCTCCCGTGATTGAGCCCGGAGTGGCGGGAATAACACAGGAGGTAGGGCATGAAACAGGGTACCATGCACTTCCCATATATGCTTCAAAACAATTAGTGGTCGTATTAAAGATAAACAAGCTGAGTGCGGGGTTCACAATGGCATTCCTTTGTGCAGTTGTTAAGCGTGGTATCAGTAAGCCTCTATTGGCACCAGACGCGTCCAGATCAAGTAACGCTGATGGATCCGGGGTGGCCGTTCCGATTCCAACATTTCCAGACGTTGTTACACGCATTTTTTCTGCACTGTTGGTGGAAACAGCCAAGTCAGCGACATC
>JAGVJJ010000001.1 GCA_020051175.1 Bacteroidia bacterium
CACGCTGTTACATTGAACGGATTCTTGATTAAGCTGATTTTATTCGTGTTTGGATTACAAATTAATAAGATAACTAACTAGCAACTTGAATTATTTATAATAAACAACAAAAAATAGTACACAACATCTTAATTTGGTTAATTCCTTTTCTGTGGATTGTACTATTAAAGACATTATCTGAGCCACCCAAAAAGACGCTAAAAGGCAACAATGAGCCTTACAATAGTTGGTATGATGGGATTTCTTAAAAATGAAACTGGTAAAATAAATTCCATTATTGCTCGTTATAAAATTCAATTAGTATATAACCATCCTGTTTCGTAAATTCGTAACACATTCGTTTATCTGTAACCGTAAATTTGTAACCCATGATAAAAGCAATTATAGTTGATGATGAACTTGGCGCACGCGAATCATTGTCGAAAATGGTAGAAAAAAATTGTAAAAACATACAGATTGTTGCAAAAGCCGATTCCATGCTCAGCGCTTATGAGGCAATTACCAATTTCAAGCCCGACCTGGTATTCCTGGATGTGGAAATGCCCAACGGCAATGCTTTTGACCTCCTTGAAAAATTTGATAAAATTGATTTCGACATCATTTTTACCACCGCTTATGACCATTATGCCATCAAAGGCATTAAATACAGCGCCATTGATTACATCTTAAAACCGATCGACCCGGAAGAGCTGGTACAGGCTGTTCAGCGTTTTGAAGATAAAAAAGGACAAAACAACATGCTTGATAAAAAAATCCAGGCGCTGTTGTCCAACGTAAAGCCCGAAAACAAGCTTAAAAAAGTTGGGTTGCCGGATGGCGAAGGCCTGGTATTTATAAACCTTTCTGAAATCATCCGCTGCGACTCTGATGGCAATTACACTTTTTTCATCCTCACTTCCGGTAAAAAGATTATCGCTTCACGTACCCTGGGCGAATACGAGCAAATGTTTGCCGATGATAATTTTTTCCGTGTGCACCGCTCCCACCTCGTTAACCTGCAGCACGTAAAAAAATACATCAAGGGAGAAGGTGGTTATGTAGTAATGAGTGACAATTCACAGGTAGAAGTATCCCGCAGGAATAAAATCGATTTTCTGGAACGGTTATCTCTTTTATAGCTTGAATACGAAAGTCGGAAGCCAGAAGTTAGTGACTTCGAGCTTCAAAGCTGAAACTTTGAAACCTGGAACTTCCGGCTCCGGTCTTCCGACTTCTAATTTCTGGCTTCCAACTTCGATCTTCCGTCTTCCGACCAAATTTTAACATTTTTTACCATTCCTCCCCAATTTCTGCCGTTAAATAATAAAACCTCCCCTCTCACACATTCGCACTTTACTTATTATTATTTCCATCGTAATATTGTGCAGAAAGAAATTTGACCATAAACCCTCCTTTTTTTCAATTAATGTCCAAAAAGGAAACAATGCAAAACTATTTGATAAATCAACCAATTTTTAAAGGATAAAAAATACGATACTGGTTATTAGGAAGTTAAGCAGGATAAGGAATTGGAGTTAAAAAAATGTTGGTAAAAAAACTTGTATATAAATTTTAAATATTCCTATATTTACCGCTCATTTTGCAAAAAATTGTTAAAAATTTAATACGCTTTTAATAAACAGGGCTTAGGAAATAAAAATTCAAACGTTTTTAATTATATAATATGTTACGAAAATTACTCTCTGTCTTAACCGTTGTTCTTGCTTCCACAGGCTTCCTGCTTGCACAGAACGAATCAGCCATCAAAGTTAGACTTGTTGACAAAGCCAACAAAGAAACCATCCCATTCGCCAACGTTATAGTGGAAATGGGTGGTATACAGGTTGGTGTTGCAACTACCAATATTGATGGTGAGGCTGTTATCAAACCTATCAACCCTGGTAAATACAATGTAAAAGCTACGTACGTAGGTTACCAGACAGTTGTTATGGAAAATGTCAGCGTAGCGGTTGGTAAAATAGTACCACTTAACCTCGAAATGACAAATGCCGGAGGTATTGAGTTGACTACCGTTGAAACCGTTGCCTATTCCGAGCCCCTGATTGACCCGGATACCAAGTCGGGCGCAACCATTACACGCGAAGAATACCAGAACATGGCTTCCAAAAACATCAACTCGGTAGCCGCTACCACAGCCGGTATTTACCAGCAGGATGAAGGTGGCGCACTTAGTGTAAGGGGACAGCGTGCATCGGGTACTACTTATTTTATTGACGGTGTAAAAGTTGTTGGAAGTGCCGGTGTACCGCAATCCAGCGTTGAGCAGGTAACAACTATTATTGGTGGTACTCCTGCTGAATATGGTGATGCAACAGGTGGTGTTATTGCAATTACAACTCGCGGTCCTGCAAGCAATTATACCGGAAGCGTAGAGGTTATATCTTCAGGTATTGGAGAAAAAAATGGTAAAAGCAGGGGCCTTGATGCTTATGGATACAACTTTGTCGGCTTCTCTTTTGGTGGCCCGCTCCTGACAAAAAAAGATACCGTGAACGATATCAAAAAACCGATTCTGGGCTTTATTGTTTCAGGTGAGATGTATACTGAAAAAGACCCTGACCCCTCTGCTATCGGTTTTTATCAGGTAAAAGCAGATAAGTTGGCTGAACTTGAACAAAATCCTTTACGACCAGCTCCAAATGGAACAGGTGGTTCTGTTCTTAATTCGGAGTTTGTTACCTTAAACGATATGGAAAAAATCAAAGCGCGTAACAACGTGCGTGCCAACACCATGCGTTTAAACGGTAAAATCCAGTACCAGCCAACCAACAATATGGGTATTACCCTTGGTGGTTCGGTTGATTATAACAGGAGACATGATTTTGTGTACGAATATGCCCTGTTTAACGCTGTAAACAATCCACTTTCCACTGACAATACCTGGAGAGGATTTGCGAAACTAACCCAGAAATTCAATTCTGCAACCGAAAAAGAAGAAGAAAAATCATCTTCTAACATCAAAAATGCTTATTTTACTATCCAGGCCAGTTATGCAAAAACCAAAAACAGGGTACAGGATGATACTCACAAGGACAACTACTTCGACTATGGGTATATAGGTAAGTTCGACCAGAAGATCAAAAATTCATACATCTACGAAAAGCGTGATAAATACGATGTGGATGGAGATGGTGTAATTGATACTTTATGGGCAAACTGGCAAAATGGCTTTACACAGGAAAGCCTCACTTTTACGCCTGGTGACTTAAACCCTACCGGTACAGCATATACAACACAGTTCTTTAATAATACTGACCCTGCCATGATCCGCAGTCTTAACGATGTTCAGGCCGGATATGCATTAAGGAACGGTGACGTTGCACGTAACATCTACTCCATGTGGTACAACACAGGCCGCCAGTACCGTGGTAACAGCCGCTCGGAAGTAAGCCAGGCCAGGGTGTTTGCAAACTTCTCTGCCGACTTGTTTAAAGATCATGCGGTACAGCTTGGTTTCGAGTTTGAGCAAAGGGTTGAAAGGGTGTTCAGCCTTACTACAATTGATGAAATCGGTGGTCTGTGGGGCCGTATGCGCCAGCTTACCAACTCACATATTGAGCAGTTGGACAGCATTCCTTTCCTGAACCTGGAAATGTCAACTATCAGCGCTGGCGACTATTATGACTTTAACCGACTTAACGATGGCACTCAAACCCAGTTCGACAGAAGCCTGAGAGAGAAATTAGGATATAATGTAAATGGAACAGACTATATAAACATTGATTCTTACGACCCGTCAACTTTCAGCCTGGATATGTTCAGTGCCGATGACCTGTTAAACGGTGGTACTTCACCTCTGGTTAGCTACTACGGATATACTCACGATGGTAAAAAATTAACCGGCAGCCCTACTTTGGATGATTTTTTCACTAAAAAAGAT
The DNA here is from genome assembly GCA_020051175.1 of Bacteroidia bacterium. Classification (GTDB taxonomy): domain Bacteria; phylum Bacteroidota; class Bacteroidia; order 2-12-FULL-35-15; family 2-12-FULL-35-15; genus 2-12-FULL-35-15. Next base: position 3,881 of record JAGVJJ010000001.1, read on the forward strand.
GCAAACGGCAACTTTACACGTGAAATCGGTGCTTACCAGCCAATCTACATCGCAGGTTATATCCAGGACCGTTTTGACTTTAAAGATTTGAAATTTAACATCGGTGTTCGTATCGACCGTTTTGATGCTAACCAGCCGGTGCTAAAAGACAAATACTTGTTGTATGAAGCAAAAACTGCAGGTGAAGTTGATTTCGCCTCAGAATTTAACATGACACGTCCAGCCAATATTGGTGATGACTTCGTAGTGTATGTTGATAATAAAGACAACCCTACAAAAGCCGTTGGTTTCCGTGATGGAGACACCTGGTACAATGCTGCCGGAACTGTAATAACTGACCCGAATGCTTCTTTGGCAAGCGGTGTTACAGTAAACAGTGAGATTAACCCTTACCTGGTTGACCCGGCTGCTGCCAACAACAAGCAGTTGTCATCAAAAGTATTTGAAGATTATACACCACAGATAAATGTAATGCCACGTATCGCATTTTCATTCCCTATCTCTGATGTGGCGAACTTCTTTGCTCACTACGATGTGTTAACGCAGCGTCCTAGCAATTCTTTTGGCCGACTTGACCCGATGGATTATTTTGCGCTTCAGAACAATGGTGGTGGCATTATAAATAATCCGAACTTAAAACCGGAGCGTACTACAGACTACGAGCTTGGTTTCAGCCAGGTATTGAATGAAAGCAAAAACTCTGCAATTACCTTATCCGCTTTCTACCGTGAGTTAAGAAACATGGTTCAAGGTGTTCAGATTTATAAAGCCTACCCTGTTACGTACAACTCATTCGACAATATCGACTTTGGAACAGTAAAAGGGTTCTCTATTGCTTATGACTTAAGAAGGATGTCGAACGGTGTTCAGCTTACAGCCAACTACACATTGCAGTTTGCCGATGGTACCGGTTCAAGCGCTACAGACGGGGTAAACCTTGCTGCTTCCGGTCAACCAAACCTTAGAACAACCCACCCTCTTGATTACGATCAGCGTCACACAGTAGTATTGAACATCGACTACCGCTTTGGTGCAAAGCAGGACTATAACGGGCCAGCTATCACACTAAGAAAGGGTAAAGAGAATGAAAAAACAATCAAAATATTTGAAAATGTAGGTGCAAACCTTGTGGCCAGAGCTGGTTCCGGAACACCTTACAGCAGACAGAGAAACATCACCCAGGGTGACCCTAACGGTAACGTAGTAATGGGTGTTGCTCAACGTGGAAACCTTGCCGGAATGGTAAACGGTTCTAACCTGCCTTGGAACTTTAAGTTCGACTTAAGGATAGACAAAGACCTTGAACTGGTTTGGGGTAAAAAAGATGGCGAAGAAAGAAAATTTGCCAACCTGAACATTTACCTTCAGGTACTTAACCTGTTGAATACTAAAAACATTATCAATGTGTACAGGGCCACAGGCAGCGTGAACGATGATGGATACCTTGCATCTCCTCAGGGACAGCTGGCACTTGCAAATCAAACCAATGTTCAGTCATTCGTTGATTTGTACAACATCAAAATGAACGACCCTTCTTACTACAGCCGTCCGCGCGTAATACGTTTGGGTATATTGCTTGATTTTTAAGAGGTTTAAGTATTCGGATTAAGGGAAACAACAAAACACAAACCACCGGCTTCGGAATGCAAAAGAAGCCGGCAGGACAAAAAATAAAAATATATGAAAACAGTACAACCAAAATTTAAAACCCCGGGGTTCAATCTGCAAACAGGGAAGTTTCTTGTGTATCTCCTGTTTGTGACTTGTTCTTATAAAGCTGGCGCCAGGGAAAACATTGGCGTTAACGGTGGAGGAATAGCTCCTAACCATAACCAGACAAAGTCGGTTATGGCGGGTTGCGTGAATGCTACTGCCCAGTCGGACCTGGACATTAACAACGTTAGAGCTAAAATATTAAACGGGGGCGACATGTGGTGGGACCTGTTTGGTAACAATGAAGCGCGTTATGCAGTGCCTAAGCCTCCTATCGGACAGGTTGGGCCAAGCTCACAGTTTGCGAGCTCTGTATGGATTGGTGGATATGATGCAGGTGGTTCATTAAAAACTGCTGCACAAACATACCGTCAGAATGGTAACGACTATTGGCCAGGCCCTTTGACCTCATCTGCTACAATCGACCCCGCAACTTGTGTTGCTTGGGATAAATTCTTCAAAATCAACAGAGCGGACGTAGAAAGCTATTACAACTGGGTAATGGACCAGACCGTTGACAACCCTTTGGAAGGCACACAGGCAATGGACGTAATTAACACATGGCCAGCCTTTGGGCCTGATGGTCAGCCACTTGCGCCTTTTTACGATGTAAATTCAGATGGTTTATATGACCCGTCTGTAGGTGATGTCCCGGACTTTGACATTACAGGTACACGCGGATGTAATGCACAGCTGTATGGCGACCAGTGTTTATTCTGGGTATTCAACGATAAAGGAAATATCCACACTGAAACAGGTGGAGCTGCGATTGGTATTGAGATTCAGGCGCAAGCATTTGCATTTGCCACTACAGATGAGTTGAACAACGCAACCTTTTTGAAATACAAGATCATCAATAAATCTTCTTTCCGTATGGACTCCACGTTCTTTGGTGTTTGGGATGATGCGGATTTGGGTTGGTATATGGATGATTATGTAGGTTGTGATGTAAGCTTAGGTTTTGGTATGCTTTACAACGGTGCTGAAGTGGATGGTACTGGTCAGGCAACAGCTTATGGCAGCAACCCTCCTGCAATCGGTATCGACTTTTTCGAAGGGCCTTATGCGGATGCGGATGGCTTGGATAATCCTTCATCAGAAGTACCTGCAAGCTTCCTGAACTACGGGGATAATATTATTGACAATGAGCGTCTTGGAATGTGCAAATTCATGTATTTCAACAACAATAATAACAACGTAAACGGTAACCCTAGCGCTGGTGACGACTTTTACCAGTACCTTACTGGAAGTTGGAGGAACGGAACCCGTATCACTTATGGTGGCGATGGTACTTCAGGTTCTGTAATCTGCGATTACATGTTCCCGGGTACTTCCGACCCTTATGGTTATGGTGTTGGAGGCGATATCACCAACCCTGTATCAATGCCAAATTGGGATGAAACTTCAGAAAACAACGTTCCGAACGACAGACGTTTCCTTGAAAGCTCCGGGCCGTTTACCTTACAGCCAGGTGCAGTAAACGTTATTACAATTGGTGTGCCTTGGGCAAGAGCAACCCAGGGTGGGCCGCTCGCATCTGTTGCGTTATTAAAAGGTGCCGATGCAAAAGCTCAGGCATTGTTTAACAACTGCTTTGCAACTATCAACGGGCCTACAGCTCCAAACTTAACTATTCAGGAACTTGACAGAGAATTGATTCTAACATGGTCTAACCCTACAAACCCATTGGTGTCCAACAATGCCAATGAACAGTACACTGAAGATTATGACAAATCTGACCCGAACAATGTGCCATACACTTTCCAGGGATACCAAATTTACCAGTTGGTGAATGGTTCTGTTGGACAAGGCGAATTGAATGATGTGAACAAAGCGCGCCTTGCATTCCAGTGCGATAAAGTGGATGGTATTACCCAGATTGTAAATTATACCAATGATGTAGCACTTTCTGCATTAATACCACAGGAAATGGTAAATGGAGCAAACTCAGGTATTGTACATTCCTGCTCTTTAAAAGAAGACCTCTTTGCAGTAGGAGACAACCGCCTTGTAAACCATAAAACATATTATTATGCAATTGTGGCTTATGGCCACGCTCCTATTACACCAAACTTCAGTGCCCTGAAGGATTATCTTCCATATGTTGCTGGTCGTAAAAATGCGGATTACCCGGTATTTACACCTCATCCTGCAGTACCACACATCCCTTCACCGGAAGCTGGCGGTACCAACCAACAGTCTGGTTATGGAAACGGTCCTAAATTAAAACGTATTGAAGGACAAGGTAATGGAGGTAATGTACTTGACTTTACAAGCGAAACAGTGGCTTCTATCCTTGCCAATGGCCAGGAGAAAAACCCGGTGTATGCCAACGGAGCAGGTCCGGCTACCATTAAAGTAGTGGATCCATTGAATGTTCCTGAAAATACTGATTTCCGCTTTGTTCTGTACGGTAATTCAACCACTGTACCAAACACTGCAAGATGGGATTTAATCAACCTTACTACAGGTGATACAACCCACTCGGATACCACTATTGTAATACCAAATGACCAGCTGGTGAACGGCCAGCCTACAGGTACTTCATCCATTGTACCTAAATGGGGCCTTTCAGTAAATGTATCATTTGTGCGTAACCCGGGTGATATTGTTGATAATGCCTATCCAACCAACAATTCTTTCCAGGAAGCTACCATGACCTATTCAGACCCTTCCTACCAGTGGTTAACAGGCGTTGCCGACCAGGATGGGGAAAGCATATTCAACTGGATACGTTCGGGAACCGCCACATACCCGGCACCAAACAATGTATTCAACGATTATGCAGGCTTTGATGATAATCAGGCATTTGAAAAAGTACTGAGTGGAACATGGGCACCATACAGGTTGTGCGGTTCTACTCCTACTACCCCGCCAAACCCGCTGATTTATTCTGGTGGTCCGGCATGGGGCGGATTCATGGCGCTGAACAAAATAGAAAATACAGCAAGTGTGGATGTGATTATCACCAGCGACAAATCAAAATGGACACGCTGTCCGGTACTTGAGTTGCAGGAACAGACATCTTTGGCAGTTGGAGGCACTAAAAAATTACACATGCGCTCTTCTCTGTCGGTTGACAAACAGGGTAAAAATTCAACCCAGGCAGGATATGTGGCTGAAGAAGGAGATTTGGTTGGAACTACCGGAATGGGCTGGTTCCCTGGATATGCTATTAACCTTGAAACCGGTGAGCGACTGAACATGGCTTTCGGTGAAGACTCCTGGCTGGCTTCCGAAAATGGTAATGACATGCAATGGAACCCGACATCAACCCAGTTTGCTGTAGTAAATGGCTTTGCAGATGCATCCAACCCTGTGTTTGGCGGAAAACATTACATTTATGTGTTCGGTCACAATGCAGATGGTACCTACAGTAATGATGCTCAGATGGGCAATGGCCTTAAAAACATTCCAATGTATGATCAGGGCAAAGCTGCTCACGACCTGCTGGTTGCTGCTGCCAATACAACAGGCGCTACAAGTGACGGATACAAACGTAACGTATTTGGAGATGTAATGTGGGTAAACATGCCATTGGTAAAAGAAGGTCACGATTTGATGGAAACCGATGTAAAAGTAAGGTTAAGGGTTACCAAACCTTACGAAAAATATGGAACAGGAACTGCGGTGGCTTCAGGAGACCTTGTTGCAGGACAAACCTATTTTGTACAAAACGGGCCAATCACCCACAACTCTTCCACAAAAGGTACAGGAAGCTCCTTTGTGGCAGCCGGCACGTCATTTACATCAACTATTGCTAACCCTGTTGTACTAACAGCTGTAAACAATGCGGACCCGATGTATGAGTTCAACACATCTGATATTGCAGCTGTTAAGGAAAGTGCAGAGCATGCAGAAGATGCTTTAAGCCTTATCAACATTGTTCCGAACCCTTACTATTCGTATTCGGCTTACGAACAAAAAACAAGTGACAACATTGTGAAGATTACCAATCTGCCTAGAAACTGCAGTGTAACAATCTATACATTGAACGGTACTGTTGTAAGGAAGTTAAAAAAATCCGACAGTGATGCCAAAGCCTCTCTTGACTGGGATATGAAAAACGAAGCACGTATTCCTGTTGCAAGTGGTATGTACATCATACATGTGGATGTACCTGGGGTAGGTGAAAAAATACTAAAATGGTTTGCAGTAATGCGTCCTCAGGATTTGGAAGCGTACTAAAACTACCTGTTTCTTGACCTCCGCTCTTGAAGAGCGGAGGCTAAAACTAAAAAAGATAAAAAAGATGAACTCTATGAATAAAAAACTAATCATTCTTTCAGCGTTAACTATTTTCTCCCCTTTCCTGTGGAGGGGAGCAGGAGAGGTTTTAGCCGGTAACCCTGACAGGGCAGGGCAAGCAGGAGCAACCGAGTTGCTCATTAACCCATGGGCGAGAAGTTCCGGATGGGCTGGTGCAAATACAGCCGGTGTAAGAGGCCTTGAGGCGCTTTATGGAAACGTGGCTGGTACAGCATTTACTCAAAAAACCGAGTTATTATTTACCCATACACAATGGTTAAAAGGAACAGGTATTGGTATCAACTCTTTTGGTCTGACACAGCGCGTGGGTGAAACCGGTACTATCGGTCTTGCTATCATGGCTATGGATTTTGGCGAAATTCCTATTACCACTGTGGAACAGCCGGAAGGTGGTTTGGGAACGTATTCTCCTCAGTTCCTGAACATTACAGCCTCTTACGCAAAAATATTTTCTGATAATATTTATGGCGGACTTGCCGTAAAGGTGATTACCGAAAAAACCTCTAACGTAAGTGCAAGGGGAGTTGCATTGGATGCTGGTATTCAGTATGTTACAGGAAAAAATGAACAATTGAAATTTGGTATTGCATTAAAAAATGTAGGGCCTAGAATGAAGTTCAGTGGTGACGGTTTATCTTTTAAAGCACCGGTACCTTCCAGCACTCAAAGCAATACAATGACAGTGGAGCAGCGTGCAGCACAGTACGAGTTGCCATCTTTGCTGAATATCGGTGCCGGATATGATTTTTATGTGAAAAAAGATTCCGCTTTCAATAAGACCCACAGAATTACAGGTATGGCGACATTTACCTCCAACTCTTTCTCCAAAGACCAGTTTAAAATTGGTGTTGAGTATGGCTGGAAAAATATGCTGATGGTACGTGCCGGATATGCTTATGAAAAAGGCATTACTAATCTTGAAGACAGGACATCGGCTTTAACAGGGCCAACAGCAGGCTTTACATTTGAAATGCCATTCGGTAAAAATAAATCTACTTTTGCTCTTGATTATTCATACCAGGCAACTAACCCTTTCAACGGAACACATGCCCTGGGAGCAAGAATAAACTTATAAATAGTTTATTTATAGCAGTTTATTCCTGTTTTTTTGTATATTTGTATTTGAAAAGAGAGTCCCGCCACAAGGTGGGATTCTCTTTCTGTTTTCAATGCTTTAATAAAATATTTAAAATATAGTTATTACCATGTCACAGTTATCTTATTTCACAGAAGAAGGTTTAAAAAAGCTGAAGGATGAACTGCACCAGCTAAAAACGCACGAGCGTTTAGATATCTCAAAGCAAATTGCAGAAGCACGCGACAAAGGCGATTTATCAGAAAATGCAGAATATGATGCTGCCAAAGAAGCTCAGGGGCTGCTCGAGCTTAAAATCTCCAAACTGGAAGAAATAGTGAGCAATGCACGCCTTATTGACGAATCTACTTTGGATCTTTCCAAAGTGCTTATACTTTCCAAAGTTAAAATCAAAAATTTAGCCAACGGAGCCATTATGACCTACACGCTGGTGGCCCAGAATGAGGCCGATTTAAAGGCGAATAAAATTTCCGTTGACTCTCCTATAGGAAAAGGCCTGCTTGGCAAAAAAGCTGGTGAAGTAGCTGATATTGTTGTTCCTTCCGGGACAATGAAATTTGAGGTTCTTGAGATTTCACGCTAATTTCGTTTCAGGTTTAAAGTTTAAGGTTAATTTACTTTAAACCCAAACCAGAAACTTTGAACTTTAAACTTTTGACCAAAATGCCCAGTATTTTCACGAAAATAATCAATGGTGAGATTCCCTGCCATAAAATCCTGGAAAACGATAAATTCCTGGCTTTCCTGGATGTTTTTCCTTTGGTTCAGGGCCATATACTGGTTATCCCTAAAACAGAAACCGATTATATTTTTGACATCCCCGATACGGACCTGGCAGACATGATGCTTTTTGCAAAAAAAGTGGCAAAAGCCCAACGGGCCGCTGTTCCCTGCAAACGTATTGGTATAGCGGTTATAGGGCTGGAAGTGCCCCATGCGCACATACACCTGGTTCCGATGAATACCGCTAATGATGTAAATTTCACACAGCCGAAACTGCAGGTTTCACAGGACGAGCTGCGCCAGATGGCCGAAAAGATCAAGGCGAAGCTTTAATACCTACACTTCTTTAAAGTTCCGTGCTAATTAAGCTCTTTTTCCCGGATTCTCTGCCAGGAAGGCTTTCCAGCCAGTATATGATTTTTGTGAAGGCCCCTTTTTTGCCTGAAAATAGTGGCATACAGCAGCTGCAAGACCGTCAGTTGCATCCAGGAACTCGGGTGTTTCCTTGAACTGAAGCAAGGTTTTAAGCATGGCTGAAACCTGCTCTTTACTTGCATTTCCATTGCCCGTAATGGATTGTTTGATTTTTTTAGGTGAGTACTCCTGAATGGGTATGTCTCTTGACAATGCCCCTGCAATGGCTACACCCTGTGCCCTTCCCAGCTTCAGCATGGATTGCACATTTTTACCAAAGAAAGGAGCCTCAATGGCCAGTTCATCCGGCTTAAATTCATCAATAAGAGAAACGGTGCGGTTAAAAATTTTATGCAACTTTAAAGCATGATCATCTATTTTGTCAAGGCGCAGCACCCCCATCACAATAAGCTCCATTTTATTGCCTTTGATGTGAATAAGACCATACCCCATAATGGTAGTGCCCGGGTCAATGCCCAATATTATCTTATCAGTGGTTTTGGTAGTAATCATTGTGTAATGCAAAGGTAGTCTTTTATTAAACTTCCAACCGTAAATTTTATTCCGAATGCTTTTCTGAAAATTAACAGTTATCAGTTATTGGGTTATTGAGTTATTTTAACGGTTAACTGCTAACCGTTATCTGTTAACTGTTAACCGTTATCTGTTATCTGTTATCTGTTAATTATTAACTATTAACTATTAACTAATAACTAATAACTAATAACTAATAACTAATAACTAATAACTGTTATCTGTTACCTGCTAATTAATAACTGATAACTCAAAACTACCAACTTTCAACCCGGGAGAGTAAACTCATCCCGTGTTTTTCAAAATTGGTCTTATTCTGACATTAATAACAGTGTAATTGGTTTTTTGTTGTTATTTTTAAGCGTTTTTTCAGGCTTTAGGCGATTTTCCCAATTATCCTGCCCCTGAATAGCACTCTTATAGTGAAAATGGCTAAAAAGGACGATAAATACTCTTACTCCCTCTCATATCTTGCCTGGCAACGCTTCAGGAAAAACAAACTGGCCATGTTCGGCCTGTTTACCATTGGTTTGCTGATGCTGGTAGCTATTCTGGGGTATCTCATTACGCCCGATTCCACACCGGATGCCAATGAGCAGCTCCTTGAAATATCAAAAAAGCCTCCGGGGTTTAAAACCCAGATATTACTTGACCGCAAGAATGAACAGTCGCACGATGTAAACTTTTTTTATAAAATGTTATTTGGCGAGGTAAGTGATTACAGCAGCATTCCTGTTTCGAGCTACCGTTTTGAGGGTGCTGATATTGTAATAACCCCATATACCGGCTCACAGAAAGCCAAAGTTCCGGAGAAAAAGCTGAACCTGGCCAATGTGGCCTATGCCCTGAACTTTAATTCAGAAATAACAAGCAACGTGGAGGAAGGAACAATTGATTTTTTTGAGCTTGGCAGTACTGCACCTACCCGTAAAACCATAGAAGAGCTGCGTGCCCTGGTAGAGAAAGAGCACATTGTAACGCGAAAATTCATCCTCGGCACCGATCCCCAGGGCCGTGATTTGCTCAGCCGTTTAATCATTGGCATACGCGTATCATTCTCGGTTGGGTTTATTGCGGTGTTTATTTCAGTAATTATCGGCATCCTGCTGGGTTCCCTGGCAGGCTATTACAGGGGCAAAGTAGATAATATCATTGTTTGGTTTATAAACGTGGTATGGTCGGTACCTACACTGTTACTGGTAATTGCAATTACATTGGTACTGGGCAAGGGTTTCTGGCAGGTATTCATTGCTGTAGGGCTAACCATGTGGGTGGAGGTTGCGCGTGTTATACGCGGACAAATCATCAGTCTGCGTGAAAAAGAATTTGTGGAAGCCGGCAGGGCACTAGGCTTTACGAACCTCAGGATTATTCTAAGGCATATACTTCCCAATGTAATGGGCTCTGTGATTGTGATTTCGGCATCCAACTTTGCCGCAGCTATTTTGATTGAAGCAGGTTTAAGCTTTCTGGGTATAGGTGCCCAGCCCCCAACCGCCTCATGGGGAGCTATGATTAGCGCCCATCAGGGCTTTATCATCAGCGATTCGCCATATCTTGCATTTATGCCAGGATTAGCCATTATGCTGATTGTACTTGCTTTTGTATTGCTCGGGAACGGATTGCGCGATGCGCTTGACAGGAAAGTGACGGATGAGGATCAGGTGATGTATTAGAATTTCTCTGTAGAAAAAGCCTTTAATTGAGTATTTCCATACTGGGTGTGTTCTTTTTCCTTGATGAAAAAGAACCAAAAAATCAAGAACAAACGATCCCTTCCGCACAGCCGACTCGGCATCGCGTTTGTTCAATCCTCACGCACCGCTTCGTTACAAGAGTTGTTAACGCATAGATATCTAAACAAAATGGCAACAGCAGTAGTCAACAGAAACAAAAACTCCCATTATGAAATTTCATAATAGGAGTTTTGTTTTAGCTATTTGTTGCTAGTTAGAATGGCAAATCATCGCCTTCCGAAGCAGCAGTGAATGTTTCAGAAACGCTTTCCATTTTATTTGCATTTCCGGAAGCGCTGCCTTCTATGCGCCATGCTTCAAGGGTATTGAAATATTTTACTTCACCCTGAGGGCTTGTCCACTCGCGGCCACGCAGGTTAAAATGAACTTTGATTTCAGAACCAACATTGTACTGATCAATAAGGCTGCATTTGTCTTGCGTAAGCTGAAATGCAATGTGCTGTGGGTATTGTGATGAATTATCAGTTAAAACAAATTCTCTTTTTTTGAATTTTTCTGAAACCTGCTGTGCTGTTCCTTTAACTTTTAAAATTCCTGTGATGTCCATTTTTTTTGATTGTTTAATTGTTTATATATTGATTTTTGTTTTTTCTCTACCTGACCCCGCGCACAGTCTTCGACCTGGCTCAGACTGACCGCACACGAGACTAACTACTAACTACTAACTACTAACAGCGTTTTCCAGGCATCCTCTACCCTTCCCTGCTCTAAAAGGCCTTTTGCTATGCTGTGCAGGTGCTTTTTCAGTTCAACGGCATTTTTTCCATGCTGCTCCAGTACTTCTTTTACTGCTGCAGAATTTTTATATAAGTCCACTTCCTCGCTACCAGGCAGTTTCTCAATGTTTCCAAGCTGTCCAAGGTTATTGCCTGTAAGCACATCCGAATTGCGAATATGTAAGGGAATATTGTCGATACCTATTCCCATGTTTGCAATTGGCTTGGCCACTTCAAAAAGCGCAGATTTATTGGTCCTGCTATACCAGTTTCCACCGAGACGCGCTACCAGATCAATCTTTGCAGGATCAATCTGTTTGTTTGCATCCAGCACCTCCTCATTAATATGCATCAGCACAACCTCACAAATGATTAGGTTTCCGGCACCGCCTTTATCGCCCAGCTCAATCACTTGTTTTACTTTGCACTCCAGCTGTGCAGGCGATTCCTTTACCCTGAATGGCTTTACCATTTCGGAAGCAAGAGGCGTAAAACCCGCTTTAATGAACTCATTCACCCCTTTCGGGTATTCTGTACTTGCCAGAGAAGTTTGCTGCACCATGCCGTAATTTACAACATTGATCACTACTTCAGGCACTTCTTTGATATTATCAAACGTATGCTTGCTCAATCCTGTACGTCCGCTCCTTGCAGGTGAAAACACTGCAATTGGCGGATTAGCGCTAAACACATTAAAAAAGCTGAACGGAGCAAGATTAGGATTTCCATCTTTATCTACCGTGCTTGCAAATGCAATAGGCCGTGGCGCTACGGCACCCAGCAAATAACTATGCAAAACCGCGGTGGAAACGTCTTTCGGGTCTATTCTCAACATTGCTTTTAATATTCTACAAAAATAAAACTAAAAAGCCTAAAGTATAAAATATAGTTATTAACGATTCCTTAAAAACTGTTAATATATGAGCGGTTTCAGGTTTAAAGCTTCAGGTTAAGAGTTATTGGTTATTGGGGTATTGGGGTGCTGGGGTATTGGGGTGCTGGGGTGTAATATTGGGAATAGCTAACAATTTAACAATCGGGCAATTTAGCAATATTACCAAACAGTTAAAAGCCCATATAATAATCCTTTGTAAGCTCTTTGTACTGGTCGGTATAGGAGTGCCGCTCGTCCTGCTCAATGGTAATGGAATCTTCTTCGAGTGGTTTTTTAGTGAATTCAAATTTCATGAGCAATCGTTTCTCGGGCTTATCAGTTCGGGTTATAACACGGGTAAGCTTGGTCAAATACAATTTGTGCTCTTCGGCCATTTCCCTGAACAGCTGACTTTCCTTGGTTGGCAAAATAACATGGAATTTTCCGCCCGGCCCCAGTAACTTAAGCACACCATTCAGCAAATCAGCGAATGATAGCTGATCGGTATGGCGGGCATTGGTACGCGACTCTTCAAGGGCCTTGGAAGAGTCCACAAAATAAGGCGGATTACTGACGATGAGATCGTATTTATGCTTGGCATTAATGGCATACTGTTGCAGCGATATATGATGTACCTGAATGCGATCGCTCCACTTGCAGGAGCCAATATTTTCCTGGGCCTGCATATAGGCATTGCGGTCCAGATCAATAGCATCGATAAGTGCCTGTGACTTTTGAGCCAGCATCAGTGAAATAATACCGGTTCCGGTTCCAATATCCAAAATGGTTTTTACATTGGCAGCATTGACCCAGGCACCAAGAAGAACAGCGTCTGTGCCAACTTTCATGGCACATTTGTCCTGGTGAATTTTAAACTGTTTAAAAACAAACTCCTGGCTCGACATACATGTTTCAACTTATTGCAAAACAGTACTTGCTGAATTGTGATTCGAAATATAGACTAAAATTAAAACAATTTTTCTGAAAATACAACAAAAATGTGAATTTATCGCCATTTCAGTCTACTTCATCGTTCTCCTGATTGCCTCCGACATATATATCAATCAAACCCTCGGGAGCCTGCAATTCTATTTTTCTGGCCTCACGGTCGATTTTAATGATAAACTCTTCCCGGGCAGGAATCAGGATTTCCTGCTCTCCCCTCTTCACCTGAAAAATGGCCTGCTGTGGGAAATCAAGCACTTTTTCGATGACCCCTACTTCGCCAAACACCTTGTCAATAACAGTAAAACCAGGCATTTCGTGAAAATAGAATTTTTTTCCTTTCATTGGGGGCAGCATGTTCAGGGGAAGGTAAAGGCTGGTACCAGTAAGCTCTTCAGCCCTGTCAATTGAATCGACACCCTCTAGTGCAACAACAGCTGTATTGCCTCTCAGCTGAAGGGTTTGTATAAAGAAGGGCACGAGCGTACCATTCAGTTGTAAAAAAACAGATTGCAGCTTTTTATACCTGGCCGGATCATCCACATCCAGCACAAATGCCAGCTCCCCTTTATTACCAATACGTTTGGAAATATAACCTAAATTAAAGCAGTCGTTTACGGTCATAAAAGAAAATTAAGCAGCTGTATATTCCGATTTCTCAAAAACAAGGGATAAAGAAACAGGCAGTCCACAACAATGTTGCGAACTGCCTGTTTTATCAGAGAATTAAAAAATAAATTCTATGCTTCTGCTTCAGCGGCAGGAGCTTCAGCAGCACCTTCAGCGGCAGGAGTATTTTTTGCAACTATTTTAGCAACTTTTGCTTCTTTTGAAGCAGCTTCAGCAGCCAAACGTTTTTTATAAGCATCTTTAGAAGCTGAATCCAACTTAGAAACTTTACCGCTGATTTTTGCTTCTTTTTCAGCAGTCCATTTAGCAAGTTTTGCATCGGCCTGTTCCTGTGTTAAAGCACCTTTTTTAACACCACCCAATAAGTGGTTTTTATAAAGCACCCCTTTGTAAGAAAGGATTGCACGGCAGGTATCAGTAGGTTGTGCACCATTCTGAAGCCATGTTAAAGCCTTGTCTGCATCAAGGTTAATTGTTGCTGGGTTTGTAGTTGGGTTGTACGTGCCAATCTTCTCAATAAATTTTCCATCACGAGGTGCACGACCATCCGCAATTACAATGTGGTAGAAGGCATTTGCCTTTTTACCATGACGCTGTAATCTGATTTTTGCTGGCATTTTTTTAAAATTGTTTAGTTAATAAATGATATTTCCTTTTTTTAAGGACTGCGAAGATAAGAAAAAAATCAACGTGCGATGCAATTTATTGGCAGAATTTCTCGTTCTGCATGAAAACTATAAAACAAAATAGCGATAATTTTGTAAAAAAATGCAGAACTTGTCTAAAAATTTAAGCTTTTTTAACACCCGACCTAAATGCTTAAAATTTACTTTTGCCCACAAAACCCCGTAAAAAAACGATAAAACTCAAAATATTAAGGCTCAAAATATTTAGAATTACGAAGTTTAATTACTACTTTTGCAAAAAATTTAAGTGAACTATGACAAAAACATCAACAAATTCTATTTTAGTACCAATTGATTCAACAGAACAGACTATGATTGCCCTTAGTCAATCGTATAACCTGGCGCGTTTTACAAATTCTAAAATTGTATTGCTGAGTGTTGACGATGATAAATCACCTGCTGTAAAAAAGAGACTGGATGAGCTTGCCAAAACAGCTTCCCAGAAATCAGGTCAGCCGGTAGAAACAATGATTCGCCAGGGCAATGTTTATGAGGAAATCAATAAAGTTGCTGATGTGCTGAACCCTATATTTATAATGCTTGGCCTTACGTCTAAATTATCAGTAGGTAACCTTGTAAATAAAAATGCCTTTAAAATGGTGCGCGAATCCAAGCACCCGGTAATTTCCATACGCGGAAAGAGCCACAGGGATGGCTGCAAAACTATTTTATTGCCGGTGGATTTATCAAAGGAAACACGCGAAAAAGTTTCAAAAGCAGTGGCTTTAGCCAAATTGTTCAAAGCAGATATTCGTGTTATTTCTATCCTTACGCAAAAGGACGAAGATTCTGAAAACCGTTTGATCAGCTACTCTAACCAGGTTTGGAAATACATTAAAGACCAGGGGATACGTTGTACCATCAAAACATTGCGTGGACAGGACATCCCTAAGATGGTGCTTGATTATGGCCGTGAAGTGGAGGCCGATCTTATCCTTATCATGAGTAAAGCCGAGCTAAGCATGAAAGAGATGTTTATAGGAACGGTAGCGGAACGCATTATCAATGAAAGCGAAATACCGGTGCTGAGCTTCAGGCCGATGCAACGGAAAGATACAACGGTGTTTACTAACCCGTACTAACAGAAACAGCTCCCAAGGGGGCTGTTTTTATTTTCAACCTTTACCCCCAATTTTTTTGCTACTTTTAAATTGTATTCACTTTTTATTTACTAACCTTAAACGGATTTCCTTATGAAAAAAATTACTTTCCTGCTGCTGTGCTCAACAGCTTTCATAGCGTGTACAAGAAACACGGATGGAAACGACAAAAATAAAATTGTATTGGCGGAAAATATTCAATCCATTACTTCCCTTGTGCCAGACTCAGCATGGGACGAGAATGCCTGGAATGCGTTGTATAAATATGACCAAGTGAAACTATTTAATACTATTGTTAAAGGTGTGACGACCGGGAAATTAAAAGCTTATAGCGATATCAGCGAGCCTAAGACAGAACTTACAACAGAGGAATTTTCCAGAATTATTGTAGCCTGGGATTCTACTGCCCGAACAGAAGATCCCAATAAACCGGGTACTTTTATCATTGCTCCTATAAAAATGGAGCTAACAGGGGATGATATTGTTCAGCTGCGTTTCAATGAAAAAATAGAAATGGATACGGTGTCGTACACTTTACACAGAACTGCTTCATCTGTTGCTTTTATCTCTTATATGCGAAGTGACGCTGGTGAGATAGTTGGATTAAAGCATTTGTTTGATGTGAAGCTGGATAATGCACAGGCAGCTGAAAGAAAACACTAATTTGGAATACAACCGTGTTTTTACCTGTTTAAATAACTCTTCTCATACTTCTCACGTTGTTCTTTCTTTACAGCTATTGGCCGTAAGGAAGGAACAACAACGCGTTCCTTTTACCTTCCTCCTTAAAGACTTATTTTATCAATCTATAGCAGCCCTTCGCGTAGCATCAGTCGCAATTACAAAATAGTTTTTACCTTAAAACAAGACTTCTTTAAAAAGGTATTTAAAATAAAACAGGCTATATCCATTAATTTAACCTACCTTACAGTACTTATGGCCCAAAGGTTCTGTCACTACCTTTATAAAATTGCTTAACGCTTTTCTATCCAACCATCCGTTTTTTAATTCAATTCATTTAAGGAAAGCTTGAAATTATATATCAAATACATGGTGAGTGCGCGTTGTAAAATGGCGGTAAAAGAAGAGTTGAAGAAACTCGGTCTGCATTTTATACTTGTCGATCTCGGAGAAGTGGAAATAATGGAAACCATTAACACCGACCAACGGGAACTGTTAAAAACAGCTTTACTTAACTCCGGACTGGAACTGATGGACAATAAGAGAGCAATGCTGATTGAAAAAATAAAAAATGTAATCGTTGAAATGGTTCATCATACAGATGAAGTCATTAAAACGAATTTTTCAATTTTTTTAAGCGAGAAGCTAGGCCATGATTATACCTACCTCGCCAACCTTTTTTCGGAGATACAAGGCACCACTATTGAGCAATTTATTATTTCACATAAAGTGGAACGCATAAAAGAACTGATCATTTATGATGAGCTGAATATTACTGAAATAGCATGGAATCTCAACTACAGCAGTGTTGCTCATTTGTCAAACCAATTCAAAAAGGTAACAGGATTATCCCCTTCCCATTTTAAAAAATTAAAAGATAAAAAAAGAAGCCCAATAGAAGAACTATAAGACACCGTTGTGTTATTTAAAGATAATTTCTTCAACACTAAATTTTACCAGCTACAAATGCAAACAACCACAAAACAAGAGTCGCAATACGCCAGAAGCCTTATAGAAGCGAGCCTTGACCCGTTGATCACCATTAGCACCAAAGGCAAGATAATGGATATGAACCAGGCTACACTAAACATTACAGGAATAATAAGGGAACAGCTTACAGGCACTGACTTTTTCGATTATTTTACTGAACCTGAAAAGGCACGGGATGTATATAAGGAAGTCTTTGCGAAAGGCTTTGTAATAGATTATCCGCTCACACTCAGGCATAAGGAAGGTAAACTAACAGAGGTGCTATTCAATGGTTCCATTTATAAGGGGGATAAAGGAAACGTTCTGGGAGTTGTAATTGTGGCCCGCGATGTTACTGAAAAAAACAGAATTGCTGCAGAATTACTTGAAGCAAAAGTGTTTGCCGAACTCGCCACAGAGATTGCGGAAGAGGCCCGAAACAAAGCGGAGAGCTCAACACTTATTGCTGAAGCTGCGGTTAAATCAAAGCAACAGTTTTTGTCAAACATGAGCCATGAAATAAGAACCCCCATGAATGCCATCATAGGATTCACAAAAGTAGTACTCAAAACAGATTTAAATGATAAGCAGAAGGAATACCTAAACGCAATTAAAACATCAGGTGATGCGCTAATAGTATTAATCAATGATATTTTAGACCTGGCAAAAGTAGATGCCGGAAAAATGACATTTGCCCATGTTCCCTTTAAACTTGCGTCCTCCATTTCAGCAATGCTGCACCTATTTGAAACAAAAATCCAGGAAAAAAATCTAACACTTGTTAAGATATTTGATGAAACAATTCCAGAGGTTCTGGCTGGTGACCCGGTGCGTTTGCACCAAATAATCCTGAACCTTGTTGGGAATGCTGTAAAGTTTACTTCAGAAGGAAAAATCACGATAAACATTCGAATGGTAAAAAATGATGCCGAGTATGTAAGTATCGAATTTGCTATCTCTGATACAGGTATTGGGATTCCAGAAAATAAGCTGGAGCATATTTTTGATGACTTTCAGCAGGCTACCAGTGAAACATCAAGGTTATATGGAGGAACAGGTTTAGGGCTTGCTATTGTAAAACAACTTGTAGAAGCCCAGGGAGGAACAATCACCGTAAAAAGCAAGCTGCGTGAAGGATCGACTTTTTCTTTTGTTATGAATTTTCTCAAAACAAATGCAAGAACGAATGTAGAAACCGATATAACAATAGAATCCCAAAACCCAATAAACAATATAAGAATACTGGTAGTTGAAGACATCGCACTTAACCAGCTTCTAATGAGGACTCTTTTGGAAGAATTCGGCTTTAACATGGATATTGCATGCAATGGCAAAATAGCAATTGAAAAATTAAAAGCCAATGACTACGATATTGTATTAATGGATTTACAAATGCCTGAAATGAATGGCTTTGAGACCACAGAGTATATACGCAACAAGATGAATTCCATTATACCCATAATTGCTCTTACGGCAGATGTAACCACCGTAGACGTTGAGAAGTGTAGAGCAGTTGGAATGAATGATTATATATCCAAGCCTATTGATGATAAACTTTTATATAGTAAGCTCATAAAGCATTTAAACCACAAGGATTCAGAAAAAAAAATAAACTTACAACAAAAGAATGCATTACAACAAGCTAAATGCATTGATCTGAAACAGCTGACACAACGTACAAAATCAAACCCTGCCCTAATGTCGGAAATGATTGTCTTATACCAGGAGCAAACACCCCCTCTAATCAGCACAATGAAAAGAAGCTTTTTTGAAAAAGACTGGGATAGTCTTTCTTCAGCTGTGCATAAAATAATCCCTTCGTTTTCAATAATGGGGATAAATGAAGCTTATGAACATCTTGCAAAAAAAATCCAGGACTTCTCTAACAAACGTATACAAACAGAAGAACTTGGCGGTATGATTGTTCAGCTCGAAAACATTTGCCAGCAAGCTTGTAATGAACTGGAAGAAGAACTTAATACCTTTAAAAGAAATACCTAAATGGAAAATAAAACAAAAATATTCCTGGTGGACGATGATAAATTTTTTTTAAAATCCCTGGAAATAGATTTTTTGCAACATGCCGATTTTGCAATCGAAACATTCGCAACAGGTGAACTGTGCATAAACCACTTGTCATCCTGTCCTGACGTAATTATCCTTGACTATCACCTTGATGGATTCGACAAGAGCGCAATGAATGGAATAGAAACCCTGGACAAAATAAAAGCTGCTTACCCCGATATACCGGTGATAATGTTATCATCACAGGATAAGATAGACGTAGCTGTGAGTTGCATGCACCACAAGGCTTTCGACTACGTTGTAAAAAGCGAAACCGCATTTATGCGCCTTCAAAAAATCATCACTACCATTTTTCATTACAACAAAATGGAAAAACAACTTAACTGGTATATGCAAAGGATGTAGTACTGGCAGATTAAAACGAATAAAAAGAGGGCATTGCTTACTGGCAATGCCCTTTTTATTTTTTACAGCACACAAAAACAATATGTGTGAATTATATAAGGAATACTAAAAGTTATACAACACATCCCATGAATAGATGTATCACCTTTGTTCTGTGAAAATTACTTCACACCTAATAAAAAACAAAATGAAAACAATATTACTGAATATGATTGCAGCAATTATTTTACTTTTAGTACCCTTCCAAAACTATAGTCAGGCTCCACCTTTAGGCATTGCAGGAAAGTTCGTACTTTTTTCTACCACCGGAGCCGTAACCAATTCCGGAATTTCCCAACTCACAGGGAATATAGGAACAAATGGCAGTTCGAGCACTGGCTTTGGAAATGTAAACGGTGTGATGCATGACCAGGATTTAACAAGTGCACAATGTGCAGCAGATATTTTAATTGCCTACAACCAGCTTGACAATACTGCACCAGGCTTCTTTCCTGCACCATTGCTTGGGAACGGTGTTGTATTAACACCCGGGGTTTATTCCATTTCGGGCGCAGCTACATTGAACCTTGAGCTCACTTTAAATGCGCAAGGCAATTCCAATGCAGTATTTATTTTTCAAATTGCGGGAGCGTTTTCTACCAATGCCAATTCTAAAATTAAATTGATAAATGGTGCCTTGGCGTGCAATGTATTCTGGAAGGTAGAAGGCTTGGTAAGTATGGCTTCCGGTACCGTAATGAAAGGAACTGTTATTGCTAACAATGCAGCTATAAATATGAATACCAACGATACCCTCGAAGGAAGAGCATTTTCAATAGCAGGCGCAGTAACCGTTGACGGCATAATGGCGTACACACCAACAGGTTGCGGTAGCACCATATTAACAGGACCAGCAGCTCCATCAACATCTACAGTTGATTGCTTTGCACTTTTCTCTTCTGACGGTGCAGTGACAAATTCCGGGATAACCTATCTTACAGGTGATGTAGGAACAAACACAGGTTTAACAACGGGCTTTAATCCTTTAAATGTAACCGGCACAATCCACCCAATTCCGGATGGTTCCACAGCGGCATGTGCTTCGGACCTTCTTACAGTATACAACCACCTCAACACTTTGCCTTATGATGTAGAATTGTTATATCCAGCACAGTTTGGCCATAACCTGGTACTCACACCACATACTTATTTGCTGAATGCAGCTGCAGTATTAACAGATACACTTTATCTAAATGCACAGGATAATACAGATGCCATATTCGTAATACAGGTAAACGGTGCACTTTCTACCAGTACATATTCAAAAGTGCTTCTGGTTAACGGAGCTCAGGCTAAAAATGTGTTTTGGAAAATTGACGGTGCAGTAAGCATAAATGACTATTCTGTTTTTTCAGGAACTATTATTTGCAACAATGGTGCAATTGACCTTACAACCGGGGTTATTCTAAACGGCAGGGCGCTTACAACAACCGGAACTTTGACCGACATTTCAATCACAGCAACGATTCCGGCTACCTGCGCTTCAACAGGAATTGCTCCATCTAGCAATACAAATTCAGCACTTGTAATTTATCCGAACCCTTTCAGCACCTCTTTAACTGTTGTTTCAAAGGCACTAGCAGAAAATATTGCCGAATTAAAATTGTATTCAATTACCGGTGCAGAAGTGCTCGCAGCAAGCTTTACAAAACAGGTAACCATTGAAACATCACATCTTCCGGCAGGCATCTACTTCTATAAAATAATTTATGATGGCGGCACAACACAAACAGGCAAATTGATTGCACAATAGTCCAAACTTAAAACCTGAATCATGCAGAACAGCCAGGCATACAACGTTTCAGTTCAACATGTGTGAATGATGTAACTTATACCAAAAGTTATGCAACACAAATATCCGGCAGACACCTGACCTTTACCCTATCATAAAACAACAAATAAACATAACAATGAAAAATGAAAATGAATTAAAAGGAAACTGGTACGAAATAAAAGGAAAACTAAAACAAAAATTCGCCTTGCTTACCGACATGGACCTGGTATTACAAGAAGGCAAGCAGGAAATAATACTCGGAAGGCTGGAAAACAAGCTTGGCAGAACAAAAGCGGAAATACAACAGATCATTTCCGAATAATAATCAAATAACTAGTACACATATTAAACAAAACCTAACATGAAAAAATTAACACTAATTACAATATTGCTTGCGGTATATGCACTAACCACAAAGGCTCAGGAAAATACAGGCGAGACTGATAACAGGGAGAAGTTCCTGTTTGGCATGAAAGCCGGAATCAACCGGTCTAATGTATACGATTCCCAGGGAGAAGAATTTAAAAGTGATGCAAAATTTGGCATGGCAGGTGGAGTATTTCTGGAAATACCACTTGGAAAGTATCTGGGGGTTCAACCGGAAGTTTTAATTTCTCAAAAAGGATTTCAGGCAACGGGAAGAGTATTGGGAGCCACTTATAACTTTACCAGAACAACAACTTATCTAGATCTACCATTGCAGATTTCATTGAAACCAAGTGAATTCATCACCCTTGTTGCAGGACCACAATATTCATATTTAATCAATCAAAGGGATATTTTTACCAATGCAACAACAAGCATTGAACAAGAGCAGGAATTTGAAAATGATAACATCCGTAAAAACATATTCGGTGTTATTGGAGGAATTGATATTAACCTTAAACATATTGTACTTGGTGGGCGTGTAGGCTGGGATGTGCTGAACAATAACGGAGATGGTTCATCCACAACACCACGTTACAAAAATGTTTGGTATCAGGCAACCATCGGATATAAACTATACAAATAGACTGATAAAACTAATATAAAACCAAACCGAATTAAAATATAAAAAACAAAATCAATTATGAAAAAACTAATTATTGCTTCGGCACTTCTTGTTACTTCATTCGTTATCGAATGCAAAGCCCAGGAAACAACTTCTGCTGAAAAGTACGGAAAAACATTGAATCTTGGTGCAGGCATTGGCTACCACGGCTATATAGGGCACTCAGTACCCGTAGTAATGCTAAACTATGAATTTGATGTGGCTAAAAATTTCACTCTTGCGCCATTCATAGGAGCATATTCTTACCAAAATTATTATTATTGGGGCAATCCGAGCAAACCGAACTGGGATCCCTCATACCGCAGGTACGCTTACCGTGAAACAGCGGTTCCATTAGGAGTAAAAGGCACCTATTATTTTGATCAGCTGTTCCAAGCAAACTCAAAATGGGATTTTTATGCTGCAGGTTCCCTTGGATTCGTATTCAGGACCGTTACCTGGGAAAATGGCTATTATGGTGACCGCAATGCATACCAAAAGAGAAGTTCACTTTATCTGGATGCCCACGTTGGCGCTGAATATCATTTAAATCAGAAAGCAGGATTGTTCCTTGATTTGTCTACTGGCATATCCACATTTGGATTAGCATTGCATTTTTAAGACCTAAAACGGTATGAAACCTACTTTATCTTGTCGCAGCGATACTGATTATTATATGGGCAATCAGATTTTTAGGATTTAATCCCTTAGACTTTGTTAATGGGAGCATAGCATAGCATGCTGCTAAGCTCAATGGAGTTACTTTGGGCCGGAAAGTTAAAAACTGTAAACATTATATCACAAAAAAAGCCTCACAGGAATGTGGGGCTTTGATATTTAAACCTATAATAGGCTTATTGAATTCCAGTATTTTTGAATGAAGCTGAAGCACTATCGGCTTCCGGCATTAAAGAGAAAAAAAATGCCCATCGTTTCCAGGGCAAACACTTTGTATCATAAATCCATACAGATTAAAATGTATGGAAAACGTAGGTTACAAAACGAATAGAATAAAGCGTTTTCTTCATCGGATTCCTGTGCGGTTAATCATTTCAGTTGTTGCAGGATTGGTTACATCATTCGCACTATCGACACTAACGCATGAGGTGCTGCATTTACTAGGTATATTCCCTAAGCCTTTCAAGCCCATTTTTGATAGGCAGGTATTGATTATCTCACTTTTTTATCACTGTATTTTTGCCATAACAGGCGCTTTTGTCACAGCAAGAGTAGCGCAAGAAAAGGCACCCCTGAATTTAGGAAGTATAAACTCCACTTTTTCACATTTTCAAAAATGATAGACATACCTGGGTATTTTTACATCAGATTTTAGTAACACAATATCTGATTCAGCCATTTTTTGAACTTTATTTTTGAGCTAAAAACAATAATAAAAGGGCAAAAAAATAAACTTTATATATATAAAGGTATGAAAGGAAATATAATAGTTAAAAATTATTACAATTGTACCTTTGTAAATGGCAAAGAGCCAGATAAGCAGCCTGAAGGTGACAAAAAGAAGTGGTTGGTTTTATTGGTCCCAGCCATAATATCCAATATTGATAAGATATGTACAGCACTAAAGCCTGCTTATATTCACATTGAAAATTGGTTTAAAGAGCTAATAAGCCATAACAGCCTCCATTAAACCAACCAGTGGTAGAGTAAGCACATCAGCCACAATATTGCAGTTGATGTGCCTTTTTATATTTTAGTCACCTGCTCATTCATTTCATCTATAACTTCATTACCATAGCTATCCAGATAAATTCCTGTCACCCTATTACCATACTCATGGCCAAGTGCTTCTGCTATCTGGTCTTTAGGATAACCAAGTGTTTTAGCAATATTAGCCCATGTATATCTGGCTACATAGGTGGTCAATGGGATTGGTAATTCACATAATTTACCCAGTCTTTTTAGGTATTTATTGCAGGTTTTAAGGTTCAGAGCTATTGCATCCCTTTCTTTCTCTTTTGGTATACCATCTATCGCGGTATATGAGATTAAAAATTCGCTATTTTCATTTTTGTAAAGATTGATAATTCTTTTAGCTTCATCTGTTAGCTTTATACTGTATATTTTACCTGTTTTTCTTCGCCTATACAGCACTCTGTCGCTTTGTATGGAGCTATGCTTCAAAAGGGATAAATCAATGAAGGAGATACCAATTAAATTGAAAATAAGCAGAAACATGTTCCTACTGTGCCATAGTCTGGTTCCTTCCTCCAGTGGATATTGCTTTACAGTGAGCAGTTCACTTTGAGATATGGGTCTGTTTACAGTCTTTTCAGTCTTAATCTTATAATCTGTAAATGGATATTGCTCTCTGCTTAAAAACTTCTTTTTTATTGCTTTATTCAATATAGCCCTTATCTCCCTCATATAAACAGCAACACTGTTCCTTGTCAGCCCATTTTTTATCAAATGAGTTTCAAAGTCAGACAATAAGCTGAAAGTAACTTTATCTAAGGTGAGTTCTGCTCCTGCATACCCAACCAACCTATTGGCTGCAGTTTCATATGCTTTTGCATTACTAAATTTATTTTTTTCTTCTAGATTGGAAATCTCAGCCAAAGCAAAGTCAGAAAACTTGATTTTAAGTGGTTTATTATCATTTAAGAGAGCTTTCTTCAAATCGTGAACACTAATATCATCAGCAGTACTGCTTACCTCTAAAAGCTTATTTTCCAGCTCTATTAGCCTTTTACTCAGTAAAATATTCAACTCTTTAGATTTGGGATGTTGCTTTACTATTTTACATTTATTAGTATCCCATTCATTTGGGATGATTTTAACTCCTGAAATAATAGAAGTACTCTTCTTGTTATTGGTTATTCTAAAAATTACTGGTATTCTGCCATCATTAAATGGTCTTCTTTTATCAATAGTGAGCTTGATTGTTGCCATTTTACTTGGATTTATGGCTAAAACCTGTAGAGATTATGTGCAAGTTATTTGCAAGTTACCTATAGAATTATCTATAAAACTGCTCAAATGTTGTAGTAATTTAGAAAGGAGTACATAAGCAAAAAGCCCCACAGAACTGAATCTGTAGGGCTTTTCTTTTGCTCTCCCTGCTGGACTTGAACCAGCGACCCTCTGATTAACAGTCAGATGCTCTAACCAGCTGAGCTAAGGAAGAATTTTTCCGTAAAAAGGAGTGCAATATTACTACGTTCTATTGAAATATGCAATATATTTGTGCAAAATATTTTTAAATATACTTCTATGAGTTTATTAGTAATTGGTACAGTGGCATTTGATGCGATTGAAACTCCTTTCGGAAAAACCGATAAAATCCTTGGTGGAGCAGCAACTTACATCTCTTTGGCTGCTTCTTACTTCAAAAAAAACATCAATCTTGTATCGGTTGTTGGGGAAGATTTTCCCAATTCTAATATACAAATGCTTCAGAAGCATACAGTGAATACGGATGGTCTACAGATTCTTAAGGGGCAAAAAACCTTTTTCTGGGCCGGTAAGTACCACAACGACATGAATACCCGTGATACCATCACTACTGAGCTGAACGTGCTTGAAAATTTTAACCCTGTGGTTCCGGAACATTACCAGGACTGTGAATTCCTGATGCTGGGCAACCTTGTGCCTATGGTTCAGCAAAAGGTTATAAAACAGATGAAACAGCGTCCGAAGCTGATTGTGATGGATACCATGAACTTCTGGATGGAAGTGGCCATGAATGATTTGAAGGAAACCCTTAAAATGGTGGATGTTTTGACCATCAATGATGAGGAAGCACGCATCCTTTCCGGTGAATACTCACTGGTAAAAGCATCGCAGAAAATCCTGAAAATGGGCCCTAAGTACCTGATAATCAAAAAAGGAGAACATGGTGCCTTATTGTTCCACGAAGACCAGGTATTCTTTGCTCCTGCCCTGCCACTGGAAGAGGTTTTTGATCCAACCGGTGCAGGTGACAGCTTTGCAGGTGGTTTTATTGGCTATCTGGCTGAAACTAAGGACATTTCGTTCGACAATATGAAACGCGCCATTATTTTTGGTTCTGCCATGGCTTCTTTTTGCGTAGAGAAGTTCGGAACTGAGAGATTGATCGGATTGACCCAGGAGCAGGTAGAGCAACGTGTTCAGGAGTTTATTGATTTGGTGCAGTTTGATATTGCATTGGTATAGCCTATAAATAGTTTTTATGAAACCGCCCTAAACTTGATTTTAGGGCGGTTTTTCATTTGTATCCAGCTTCTGCCTTCGCACAGTCTTCGACCTAGCTCAGACTGACATCGCACCAAACATAATGCTAACATAGCAATCGCTTAATTTATAATTTGTAATTTAGCAGTCATGCGTTATCTGCTGATTGTACCACGTGCTTTATGGAAGACTTTGTTTGCACTCAATTTCGGTATTGGGCTGATAGTGTTGTATCCATTTTTTTACATTTTACTTTCCAGAAAAGCATGGTTTCCCGCGGCATTCCGTTTAAAACGTTTCTGGGCCAGGTGGATATTGTTTGTGCCAGGCCTATTTGTGAGTATCAAACGGACAATACCAGCCAGCGAATTACCGGAAAGGGCAGTGTATTGTGCCAATCATGCTTCTTACCTTGATATCATTATCAATTACCTCGTAGTGCCGCATTACTTTGTTTCAATGGGAAAGCAGGAAATTGGAAAAGCACCGCTGTTCCGCATCTTTTTTAGAGAAATGAATATCCTTGTGAACAGGCGAAGTAAAATGGGCTCACACCGGGCCTTTGTTCGTGCCGGTCATGAGCTGGAAAAAGGCCACAGCATGTTTCTTTTTCCTGAAGGTGGCATATCCAATGCAGGCAGGCTGCTTAACTTTAAAAACGGGGCATTCAGGCTTGCCATTGAAAAGCAGGTGCCAGTAGTGCCTATAACCTATCTGAATAACTGGAAGCTGCTCCAAAACGGAGGCTTTTTTAAGTCGCATGGAAGTCCGGGAATTGCACGGGTAATTGTACATGAACCAATTCCAACTGTTGGCATGACAGAAAACGATTTAGTATCTTTGCGTACGCAGGTGCGGGAGATTATTTTGAAGGATTTGGATATGTATCATAAGAAATGATCGCTAACGCATTTTCCCGACAAGCTCAAAAAGACAGCCCACAAGGCTTTTGAATAACTAGAATTATTAAGGATGAAAATAAATACCGACACAGTAGATAAAATAGCTCACCTGGCCCGCCTGGAGTTTGAGAACGAAGCCAAAGAGCAGATTGTGAAAGACATGAACAATATGCTGGCTTTTGTAGACAAACTGAGCGAATTGGATACTTCCAACGTAGAGCCATTGATATACATGAGCGATGAAGTGAATGTATTAAGAGAAGATGAAGTGAAGCAGGAAATCACACAGCAGGAAGCATTGAAGAATGCCCCGAAACATGATTCGGATTACTTTAAAGTGCCAAGGATGATTGAGAAGTAGGTATTGGAGTTATTAGTTAACAGTTATTAGTTATTGATTACTTATACCAGGCAATTATAGAATACAATTGTTACAACCTTTACCTAATTGCCGATAACCATTAACCAATAACTTCTACCGCCCTACAGCCAACCTTTTTCCAGGATATCCTTTGTATGATAAGTAATAATCAGGTTTGCCCCGGCACGTGCAAAAGCATACATATTCTCCATCACAATTTTTTGCTCGTCAATCCAGCCCTTTGCTGCAGCGGCTTTTACCATAGAGTATTCGCCCGACACATTGTAGCAGGCCACCGGCAATAATGTATTCTGACGCAAATTAAATATTACATCCATATAGGCCAGTGCAGGTTTCACCATCAGCACATCAGCACCTTCGGCTTCATCCAAAAGGCCTTCTGTTATGGATTCATTGCCATTCCTGAAATCCATCTGGTAGGATTTGCGATCGCCTTTTTGTGGTGCAGAATCAGCGGCTTCGCGGAAAGGCCCGTAGTATGCCGATGCATATTTTATAGAGTACGACATGATTGCCGTATTCTCATAACCATTTTTATCCAATAATTCACGCATAGCTATGATACGCCCGTCCATCATGTCGCTGGGCGCAACCATATCGGCACCTGCTTCTGCATGCGCAAGGGCCATTTTTGCAAGGACTTCAACAGATGAATCGTTGTGTACATAATCATCGTGTATGATGCCGCAATGGCCGTGTGTTGTATAGGCGCAAACACATACATCGGTGATGATGTACAGTTGCTCCCCGAATTTTTCTTTCAGCGCTTTTACCGCCTTAACCACAACTGCATTGTTGCTGTAGGATGAGCTTGCATCCTCCGTCTTTGTTTCGCCTACACCAAACAGCAACAGTTTGTTTATTCCACATTTCAAGCCTTTCTCCACATCCTTCAGCAGTTCATCTACCGAAAAATGACTGATACCCGGCATTGCATCAATGGGGTGAACAATGTTACTTCCATCAACAACAAAATAGGGGTAGATAAACATATCTTTCGAAAGCCTTGTTTCTGCAACCATTTCGCGAACAATGGCATTCTTTCTTAATCTTCGGGGACGTTGTAGCATTTGAAAAAAATAAATGTTCAGAGCTTACAAATATACGGTTTTTAAAAATTCTATTTTTTTTACGAGGGAATTAAAATGTCCCAACTGATGAATTAAAAGCCGGTTTAAAATAAAGCACGAAAAAACTATTGTTAACTTTGTCATCAACTAATCCTTATAATTTTTCTTTGAACCTTAACCAATCCCGCGCACCTTTCCCGCCTTTGCTCGAAATGACAGCACACGGGATGCGTAGAGCTGTAACATAGAAATACGAAACAACTGTATGTCCTTTTTTTACAAAATCCCCATGAAATCAAATCCCTATAAATCCATTATTATCTGGCTGCTGGCCGGTTGTTTCTTAATTTATGCAATGGTTGTGATTGGTGGTATCACACGCCTTACCCATTCCGGCTTATCCATGGTGGAATGGAACATGATACTAGGTTCCATGCCCCCAATGAGCGAAGCCGACTGGCTTGTACCTTTTGAAAAATACAAACAATCACCGGAATACCAGCAGATAAACAACCAGTTCACACTGGAAGAATTTAAATCCATTTACTGGTGGGAATACATTCACCGCCTGCTCGGAAGAACCATAGGAGTTGTATTCCTGATACCCTTTTTGTATTTCTATTTTAAGAAAAGGTTTGACAGGCCATTATTGAAAAAAATGTTGGTACTACTTGCTTTGGGTGCCTTTCAGGGATTCCTGGGCTGGTTTATGGTGAAAAGCGGGTTGCAAAAAGAACCGCATGTAAGCCACTACCGCCTTGCAGCACACCTTATAAGCGCTTTCACTGTTTTCGGCTTCACATTCTGGTATGCACTGGATTTGCTTTATCCCAAAGCTGTCGAGGAAAACGCGGTTTTAAAAAAGGTGAAACGCCTTGCTACCGTTGCTTTTGGAATAACTGTACTGCAAATTATTTATGGGGCTTTTGTAGCAGGATTAAAAGCGGGTTTATTTTACAACACCTTCCCACGAATGGGAACATCCTATTTTCCTGAAACCATTCTGGCACAAGATACCTTTATTCTAAACTTTCTCGAAAACCCTGCTGGTGTTCAGTTTGTACACAGATGCATTGCTTTCATTGTAGTAATTGTTATTGCACTTTTATGGGACAAATCAAGAAAGCTGTCGCTTACCAAACTTCAATGTAAAGCATCCAACTTTATGATTTCAGTAGTTATAATCCAGTTCCTGCTCGGAGTAATCACCATTTTATACTCAGTACCAATAACAATGGGAGTTTTGCACCAGACAGGCGCTTTTGTACTGTTTGCGGGACTACTGTTTTTTATGCACAGCCTTCGGAAGGTTGCCGGATAATTTTACATCTTTCCAGCGAAACGTAGTTATCATGTGTTCAATATCCTTTTCTATGAATTCCACTACAGGAGCAATAGAATCCGTATTAGGCACAGCATTAAAGTACAAAGCCCCCCTGATAAAATGGTTCACGCTATCAGTCAGGAAAAACTGTACCGATGAAGCTGCGTTTCCTTTGATTTGGTAAATCAATCCATATACTTTATCCGAATCCTTAGCAACAAGCTGCTCTTCTATCCCTGAAGCTTTTATCTGGTGCTTGGACGCAAGCGTATAGGTATCTTCAAGATAGGACTGAATATTGTTGTTAACCGGCTTGTAGCTCAGGTGTAAAGTACCCTGAAACTTCGGGAAATTGAGGTTTATCCAGCAAGGTTCCGCACGCGCATTCCTGTCGGGTTCCACATTGGAATATGCCGGTATCTCAAAAGTAAAAGGACAAGCTGAATCAAACAGGACATATTTTTTTTCAGGAAAATCAATACGATAATATCCTCTTGGCTTAGGTGCTATTGTATCGTCATCCCCACCACAAGAAGAGAAAAGCAGACTAATGGCTGCACCTGCAGAAAGCAATAAATAACAATGTTTCACCAACGAACCATTCAAGTGCCATTTCTGTCCCGAATTAATTTTCCACTTCTTCATCCCTCAGAATAGTTATTTTAACACGTTTGATTTTACGGTTATCAGCAGATTCAATTGTAAAAACAAGGTTCTTAAATTTTATCTTTTCATTCTTGGTTGGAATGCGGCCTTCCACTTCAATAATCAGTCCGGCCAGTGTATCTGCTTCATCCCGTGCATCTTCAAACTCATCGCTGTCCACTTCAATGATTCGGAACACATCGTTAAGATGGGCCTTGCCTTCAAATACAAAATTATCGTTATCCAGTTTTGAGTAAGTTAAATCGTCATCATCAAATTCATCGTTTATTTCGCCAACAATTTCTTCAATGACATCTTCCAGTGTAACAATACCTGAAGTACCGCCATATTCATCCACCACCACTGCCAGGTGTATTTTTTTATGCTGAAACTCACGCAGCAAATCATCAATTTTTTTGTTTTCCGGAACATAAAAAGGCGGGCGTAATATACTTTGCCAGTTAAAATCATCACCATTGTTCAAGTACTGCAATAAATCCTTGGTATACAGCACCCCGGCAATATTGTCCAGAGTATCTTTATAGATAGGCAAACGTGAAAACCCCGAATTGGTAATATTCTGAAGCAGTTTTTTATAGCTGGTATTGTATTCAAAAGCCGCTACATCCATTCTTGATTTCATAACCTGCTTCACATCCGTATTCCCGAACTTTACAATACCCTGCAATATTTTATGGTCTTCTTCAGGAATATCCTCATCATTTGTAAGCTCCAAAGCCTGCGAAAGTTCATCAACAGATATATTGTGCGACTGCGGCTTAATAACTTTATCGAGCAAAGAGGTTGAAAATATTAAAAAAGAGCTGATTGGATAAAAAAGGCGTTGAAGGATTTTTACAAAATTAACCAGTGTGCGTGTTGCGCTCAGCGAGTTTTGTGTAGCGTAGATTTTTGGGGTAACCTCTCCTACCAGCAAAATAAGAAAAGTAATCAGCACCACCTGTATAATAAAGCCAAGTAAAGGGCTTTCGGAAAAGTTAAGCAAGCCGTCTTCACCAAAAATAAATGTAGAGTTTAGAATAACGATGGCAATACTTAAAAAGTTAACACTTATTAAAAGCGTTGCCAGCAGTCGTTTTGGACCATTGATGAGCTCAAGGATTTTTTCATCTGTAGTATTTCCGGAGGACTTCAACTCCTCCATTTCTGTAGGCGAAAGTGAGAAAAAAGCCGATTCGGCAGCAGATACAAAGGCAATAAGTATAAGTAATACCAGAATTGCAATGATTGCAAATAAAATGCTTACAGAAAATGTATTTACAACAAAGCCCAAAGGCTCTGGAATGCTTATTAAAAAGGTACTATGACTGGGGTCCAACTGTTAGAGTTTAAAATTAAAATATGCGATGACATACATTCATCCCATATTGCAGACTAATTTAAAAAGGCAAATCGTCACCGGTTTTTCCTATTCCGGCACTTGTATCTTCATGCCCTGAAGCACTATTTTCCTTTTTGCTTAAAATAGTAAATGTATCAGCAACAATTTCAGTTGTGTACCGCTTATTCCCTTCTTTATCATCCCATGAGCGCGTGCGCAGTTTGCCTTCCAGGTATATG
This sequence comes from Bacteroidia bacterium, assembly GCA_020051175.1. Lineage (GTDB taxonomy): Bacteria > Bacteroidota > Bacteroidia > 2-12-FULL-35-15 > 2-12-FULL-35-15 > 2-12-FULL-35-15. The sequence continues at coordinate 36,338 of JAGVJJ010000001.1, forward strand.
GTAGTCCCTTTTTTAAGGTACTTTTCAGCCACATCAGCCAACCCTCTCCACACCACAATGTTGTGCCACTCGGTTTGCTCAACGCGCTGCCCGCTTTTATCCTTATAGGATTCAGAAGTAGCTAAAGGAAAATTTGCAACGGAAGCACCACCTTCAAGATGACGAACTTCAGGATCTTTGCCCAGATTACCAACTAAAATAACTTTATTAACGCCTGCCATAAAAAAATCTAAGAATACGATTGAAAATTTCTATAGCAAATATAAAAAAAGCAGCAGGATTATCCATAGCTAAGCGGATGAATGTTAATAAAAAGCATATTGTACTTACCCTACAAGGCTCAATTTCCGTTTTTCACATCAATATTGTTAACTTTAAGCTCTTTCTTATCAAGAATCCAACTATGAAAAATACTTTTATCCTGCTTTGCCTTCTTCTTACAACGGTTGCTTTTAAAAGCGATAAACCGGCCTATAGGTTGTATACCTCTGATGGCACACGAAGCGATTATACGGAGCTATTGAAAAAAGCACAGGATGCAGATATTATACTGTTTGGTGAGCTGCATGATAACCCTATATGCCACTGGCTGCAGCTGGAATTAACCAGGGATTTGCTTGAAACGCGAAAAGACAAACTTGTACTTGGTGCTGAAATGTTTGAAGCAGATGACCAGATAGCCCTGAATGAATACCTTGCCGGTAAGCTTTCCGAAAAAACCTTTAAGGATGAAGTAAAGCTATGGAGTAACTACAAAACCGATTACAAACCGCTTATTGAAACTGCAAAAACCAATAAATTGCGGTTTATAGCAACGAATATCCCTCGAAGGTATGCCAACCTTGTATACAATAAAGGCATTGAAAAACTTGATAGCATAGAAACTGAAGCCAAAAAGTGGATATGCCCTCTACCCATGAAGTATAATGGTAACCTGAGGTGCTACAAAGAAATTTTCGAATCGGCCGGAGGGCATGGCGGGGAAAACCTACCCAAGTCACAGGCAATAAAAGATGCTACAATGGCACATTTTATTTTAAAAAACTGGAGCAAAGGACAGCTATTTATACATTACAATGGTACTTATCACAGCAATTATCACGAAGGGATTGAATGGTACCTGAAGCAGCAAAATCAGAATTTGAAGGTACTTACCATCAGCTCGGTTGAGCAGGAGGGTATAGATACACTTTCAACAGACGCAAAAGGCTTAGGAGATTTTATTATTTGTACACCGGGATATTTTGAGCAAAGCTTCAAAAGTGACTGATATATTGGAGATAGAGCAAAACCTTGGACATATACGTGAGGAAATTGAAGCGAAAGAAGGTGAATTAAAATTACTTTCGGACCAGGTGGATTACAGTACTATTAACCTTACTTTTCAGCAGGATTTTGAGTATACTCCAACCGATAAGCCCGGTTTTGGCGGGCGTTTGGGTAATGCCTTCGTAAACGGATGGCATGGCTTTTTGTCGTTTCTTATTGGAGTTGCTTATGCATGGCCATTATGGCTGATGTTAGGCCTTGGAGGGTACTTCTTTGTAAAATGGTTGAAGCGTAAGTTAAAACGCTAGCCTTTGTATGAATTTATTCTAGGCGGTTTTAGCCAGATCTGCGTATTCATTTTTAATCTTGTCGAACTCAGAAATAATTTGTTCGCGCTCATTAATAAGGTTGGAAATGAATACGCTTTTTTTGTAAAAAAGCATGAGCAGCATCCATTTAGTGCGGATTTTATGTATGGTGTGGTAATACCAGTAAGCGAAAAAGCCGCTTAAAGGCAGACTGAAGCCGTAGGCAACAGTTAACCAGGCTATATGCGTGAATTTCCATACTAAAACAATCTGCACAGAATAAAACAATGAAAAGCTGAAAATGCCACCCACCATGCCAATTGCTCCAACAAATTCTATGGAGGATGTCATTTTCCTTGCAATGCGGCCTGGTATTTCAAAGGGCAGAAAATTGTTTAACACTCCATACACATAAATCGGGAAACCAAGAACAATGATAAGCAAGGCCTGCAGGTTGCTCCGTACAAAGGAATTGCTTTTCTGGTTTCTGGCCAAATCTGTATCTGTTAATCCCAGGCGGTTGAGGTTGTTTAAATATTCATTTATGCGGATGTGCATCAGCTCAACACGCTCCGGGTAGTTTTGCTGGTAAAAGTATACTGCATCCACAATCCCTTTTGTAAGGGCAAAATCAGCATCCTTATCCTTCTTGCTGATACCACGCTCCCTGGAGAGTTTGTACTTGTATATCAGCTCAATATTTTTTACCAGTTCATCTGTTTTATCATCTTCAATAGCAATGATAAGTTTTTCCAGCTTCTGGCGTATTTGCTCCGTAAGGCTTTCCACGGCAACATATTCATCTGTTTTATAACTTTCCTTGTAATCAGCTGTACTTATTGGAGCATCAATGTTAATGAACAGGTCGCGGTTAAACTTGTGTGGATTGGCATAGTTTAGACCAATGGTGACAATATTCACTCCAAGCCTGAAATCGTTTTGAGCTTCTGCACCAAGTGATATACGGGCAGCACCTGTTTTAACGGGCCTTAGTTTACGTTCCGTGATGCTGGTTCCTTCCGGAAATATCAGGAGAACTCCCCCTTTTTCAAGGTGTTCAAAACATTTGGCAAATGTTTCTTTGTTTTTGTCCATCAATGAAGGATCGTCTTTCTGCCGGTAAACAGGGATAATATTGAATTTTGGCAATAACCATCTTGAAAACGAATTGTTAAACAGGGAGCCTTTTGCAAGAAAATATACTTCGCGATCCAGCATGGTAGCCACTACAATCGGGTCCATAAATGTACTGGGGTGGTTTACCAATACCATTAAGGGCCCTTTTGATGGAATCAGCTCTTTGTTGCGTACAGTTATTGAACGAAAGAAAATACGCACAGTAACCTGCATGACTATTTTAAGGAAGGCGTATAACATTGTAAATAAAGGTTAGATTCGGGATGTAAATTAAAAAAAAATAATGAAATGACTGTTAATAGGCGGTGAATAACAAGTTGTCTGTATTAATTTTCTTATTAATGAATTAATTGTATTTTAGCAGCCGTTAAAATTTAAAACCTAACTATTTTATAATATGCCGTATTTATTTACATCCGAATCTGTGTCTGAAGGACACCCAGACAAAGTAGCCGATCAGATTTCTGACGCTTTAATCGACAACTTTTTAGCGTTCGACTCTCAGTCGAAAGTAGCGTGTGAAACACTTGTAACAACAGGTCAGGTAGTGCTTGCAGGTGAAGTGAAGTCAAAAGCTTATCTGGATGTTCAGACCATTGCACGCGATGTGATTAAAAAAATTGGATACACAAAAAGCGAGTATATGTTTGAAGCAAACTCCTGTGGTGTATTCTCTGCTATTCACGAACAATCTGCTGATATCAACCAGGGTGTAGATAAAAAGAAAAAGGAAGAGCAAGGTGCTGGTGACCAGGGAATGATGTTTGGTTATGCAACCAACGAAACAGAAGACTACATGCCGCTTGCTTTGGATTTGGCTCATAAAGTATTGATTGAACTTGCTGCACTGCGCAGGGAGAACAAACAAATCAAATACCTTCGTCCGGATGCAAAATCACAGGTAACTTTAGAGTATGATGATAACAATGTTCCTGTACGTATTGATGCTATTGTAATTTCAACACAGCACGATGATTTTGATTCAGAAACAAAAATGCTTGCTAAAATCAAGAGCGATATCATTTCCATCCTGATCCCGCGTGTTAAAGCAAAATACAAGAAGTATGCCCACCTGTTTAACGATAAAATCAAATACCATATCAATCCTACTGGTAAGTTTGTAATCGGTGGTCCGCATGGTGATACAGGCTTAACTGGCCGTAAAATCATCGTAGATACGTATGGTGGTAAAGGGGCTCACGGTGGTGGGGCATTCTCTGGTAAAGACCCTTCTAAAGTGGATCGTTCTGCTGCTTATGCAACACGCCACATTGCTAAAAACCTTGTTGCTGCCGGTGTTTGCTCTGAAGTTCTTGTGCAGGTATCTTATGCAATTGGTGTAGCTAAGCCAATGGGTGTATATATCAACACTTATGGTACTGCAAAAGTGAAAATGAATGATGGCGAAATAGCAAGAATCGTTGAAGGCATTTTTGATATGCGTCCATACTTTATTGAGCAACGTTTAAAATTGCGTAACCCAATCTATAGCGAAACTGCTGCTTACGGGCACATGGGGCGTAAATCAGAGTTTGTAAACAAAGTATTCACATCACCTGAAGGCAAACAAAAAAGCGTAAAAGTGGAATTGTTTACCTGGGAAAAGCTGGACTATGTTGCTAAAGTGAAGGCTGCGTTTAAATTGAAATAATAGTTACTAAATAAATTGTGAAAAGGCCCGTTCTTAGTAAAATAAGGACGGGTCTTTTTATTTGTTGTCCTATTTGTCATAGTATTGCTGTAATGAGAAATCCACCTATTGTTATTATCTTTTGTTTCTGTTTGTTTTGTAACTCTGCTGTACTTGCCCAAAGCTATTCTGGAGGGATGTTTACTTTTTGCAGGCAAACAACTGAAACGCTTGAACTGGCAGAGCTTAAGAAGTGTCCCGCTCTCATTTCAAAGAACAAGAAGCTGGAAGTACAATCCTATACGATTGCCATTTTTTGTCCGGTTACAGAAGATATACAAGACAGCTTAAAGGATATATTTACAGATATTACAGGAATATATCTTGAATATGAAATAAAGGGCAGTGAATTAACGCAGGAAGTTTTTGATTATCTCGATAAGCACCATAATATGCATCTTCAAATAACCATTGACGATATTGTGGCCATCGATAAAGGAAAAGAAGGCCGGTACGAAGGCTTTGTCTTCTACCTGCATTAGCCGCTATTGTGTTTTTGTCATTGATTCCCAGATAACGCTTTTCTATTTCCCTTTTCGATTTTAAGCGCGATTGGATATCAATGTACTGCGCTGTAACATCCTCCGCGGTAATACTTTTGGAATTAACATGACTGGCAATACCCAGCAATTGACTTACCATTGCATCAAATTCTTTATTCTGCACCCTTATAATCATCGTATTGGAAATGCTATAAACAGAGTTTTGTTCATTCTCACTTCCTATGTAGGCCTTCCCCGAGGCTACAATCCTTTCAATTGATGCACGTGCTTTTTTATAATCCTCAACAGTTAGCATCAGATAGGCATTTTTACGGATTTTTTCAGCCACTTTCTGATGTTCCGCTAGTGATGTGATTTTCGATACCACACCTGCAGCAGCATTTTGTTCCACAGAACTTACTTCATCGGCAGCTATTCCTTCTGCCATGGGTGGAGGAGGGGGAGGTTCTGCGACAGTCGCTAAAGACATATCATACGATTTTTTTTCGGCATTTTTTCCACATGAGCCAAGCAGTAATGTGCCTGCCACTAAGAGATAAGATATTTTCATTTTCTTGCTTTTTTTTAATTGTTAGCACCAAAACCATACTATTTCATCCCATAGATGCCAATAATTTTAAAATTCCATAAGAATTCTTACTAATTTCGTTTTATCTTAAAAATTTACCCGATGAGCATCTGGTTTAAACCATATACCGCCAACGATATTCAGTTCATGTTAAAAAACAATATGTGCGAAGCAATTGGCATAGAAATTACTGAAGTAACACCGGGTTCCGTAAAGGGGCGAATGCCGGTGGATCACCGTACAGTGCAACCTGCAGGTATACTTCATGGTGGTGCATCTGTGGCGCTTGCCGAAACACTTGGCAGTGTGGCATCCAATTTAATTGTGGATCATAGCAAGTATATATGTGTAGGCCTGGATATAAATGCTAACCATATAAGGCCTGCCAGCAGCGGATTTGTATATGCTGAAGCCACTCCCATTCATATTGGAAAAAAAACACATGTATGGAGTATTGAAATAAAAAATGAAGCCGGTAAACTTGTTTGTATCAGCAGGCTTACTATGGCAGTAGTGGAGATTGAAAAATAAACTCATAAACATCTTTAATATGTGGAAAGAAGAAAATAATCAGCTTAAGGGCAGCTTTCAGTTCAGTAACTTTATTGAAGCATTTGGATTTATGGCCAGGGTAGCCCTGATAGCTGAAAAAATGAATCACCATCCTAACTGGACAAACGTTTATAACAAGGTTGATATTACCTTATCAACGCATGATAAAGGCAATGTTATAACTGAAAAGGACAGAAAACTTGCTTCTGAGATTGACAAACTTTACAGTGGTAAAAAAACGATCTTCAAGGGCTGATTTATATCCATCTACACAAAACAAACAGCACGTGACAGCAAAAGTCCTATGTATATTGTTTTTAATGGCTTCCTTTCATTTTCTTTATCCACAGGTAAATACACTGAAACTGGAAAAAGAAATCGAAGCCTTAAAAGCAGACAATGCCCTTAAACATGGGTCCTGGAGCATTTGTGTTATACCTGTAAAAAAAGACACGATTATTGCTGAATATAATTCTGCCGCAAGCCTTATTCCCGCAAGCACATTAAAAATTGTAACTACCGGTGCCGCATTATCCGTGCTTGGTAAAGATTTCCGTTTTGAAACAAAACTACAATACGATGGTATATTTGATACAATTACAGGTATTCTAAAAGGCAACCTGTATATAACAGGCGGTGGTGATCCCACACTTGAATCGACTTATTTCAAAGATAAAAACGACAGCCTGACCACAACCGAACGCTGGGCTAATTTTCTCAAATACAAAGGGCTGAAAAAAATTGAAGGTGCAATCATTGGCGATGCGAGCATCTTTGATGACAATATGGTTCCCCCTCAATGGGTGTGGGCAGATATAGGGAACTATTACGGTGCTGGTGCCTGCGGACTTACATATCATGATAACAAGTACAAAATATTCCTAAAATCAGGTGCCGCGGGAAGCAATACTTCCGTTCTAAAAACTGAGCCCCCGGTTGAAGGCTTGCAGCTTATAAACAGTGTGACTTCAGGCGGAAGTGATGACAATGCATTTATATATGGTGCCCCCTACTCGAACTACCGCAAGATACAAGGTACCATACCAGCCAACAGGAGCAATTACGACATAGAAGGCGCTCTTCCGGACCCTGCATTGTTTTGTGCACAGGCGTTAGAGAGTTCACTCAGGTCACTGGGCATCTTGACCACAGCCAAACCAACCACTGTTAGGGCGTTGAAAGAGTCAGAAAAGTACACTCCCGTGGTGAAAAAAACATTGTTCACCAATTACTCTCCTCCACTCAGCGACATTATATATTGGACCAATCTCAAAAGCAATAATCTTTATGCTGAACATTTATTAAAGTACCTGGCCTATACCGAAAATGGTGTTGGCCGCGAATCAGAAGGGACTGAGCTCATTACAGCCTACTGGAAAAAAAAAGGTGTAGATGCAGGAGGCTTTTTTATGAACGATGGTTGCGGACTTGCACGTTCCAATGTAATTACCACAAAAACGGAAGCCCAAATTTTACGTATTATGGCGAAGGAAAAAAATTTTAAAGCCTTTTATGAATCTTTGCCAGTGGCAGGCAAATCAGGTTCTTTGGGCAACCTGTGCGAGGGTACTTTAGCCGAAAACAACCTGTGTGCCAAAAGCGGCTATATTACCAGGGCGCGCGGATATGCGGGTTATGTAAAAAACAAGAAAGGTGAAATGCTCTGTTTTTCAATTCTTGCAAACAATTACGAATGCACCCCTTCCGAAATGAAAAAGAAGCTCGAAAAATTATTGATTGCCATTGCTGAAACAGAGTAAGGATTAGAACTCAAACTTATATCCAATTCCTTTTATTGTTTTGATATATTCCTCACCAAGCTTTTCACGCAGCTTACGAACGTGTACATCAATTGTCCGGTCACCTACCACTACATCACCTCCCCATACTTTTTCCAGAATTACCTCACGTGTGAACACCTTGCCCGGCTTGGAAACAAATAAAGTGAGAAGCTCAAATTCTTTTTTAGGCAGGATAATTTCCTTTCCATCTTTGGTAACAATATAACGCTCGTGATCAATTCGGATTCCGCCCACATCCACCTTTTGAGTTTTGTCAGGCTCCACCGCTCTGCCCCGCCTCAAAAGAGCCGCAATACGGCTCACCAATACACGCGGTTTAATAGGTTTGTTTATATAATCATCTGCACCCACCTCAAAACCTGCAATTTGCGAATAGTCCTCATTGCGGGCGGTAAGAAAAGCGATCATTACATTTTTTAATTCAGGTATCGCCCGGAGTTCACGACAGGTTTCAATCCCGTCCGCATCCGGCATCATTACATCCAGGATAATAAGATCGGGTACAATTTTCTGAGCAACAGAAACTGCTTCCTTACCATTATTTGCAGTATATACAAGATATCCTTCCTTCTTTAAATTATAGCTAAGAAATTCCAATATATCCTGCTCGTCATCGACCAGCAATATTTTTTGCTCCATATTTTTTTATTTATAATGCATCAACCACCTTCTCCAGTTTTATACCTCTTGAGCCCTTCACCAGAATAGTAGCGTCTTTCACCTGATTCGCCCTCAGATAATCCAATGCTTCATCGCTGCTGGAAAAACTCATTGCACCCGTTAATTTTGCTGCTTTTTGAAAATAAGGCCCTACCAATAATGCATTTTTAATTCCTCTTTTCGAAAGCAGCTCCACCACTGCATTGTGTTCTTTCTCGCTTTCCACACCCAGCTCCAGCATATCACCCAGAATGACCATTTTATTAGACTGATCCATTTTGGCAAAATTTTCAATTGCAGCATTCATGCTGGAAGGGTTTGCATTGTAGGCATCCAGCAACAACAGATTATTAGCTGTTTTCATCACCTGTGACCGGTTATTGGAAGGAACATAACCTTCAAGCCCATGTTCTATTTGCTTTTCAGATACCCTGAAATAGTTACCGATACAGGCTGCAGCAAGGATATTCTCAAAATTATAATTACCAACCAATTGTGTTGCCACAACAGGCTTGTTATCCAATGGCTGGTCATCATTATGTGCTTTAAATCTAAGTTTTACAAAAGGATTGCTTTCAACAAAAACACCCATAAAATCAACACCGTCAGAAGAACCAAAAGTTATTTTATTCATTCCGGCAGATAGTTCCTGTAACAAAGGGTTATCGGCATTCACAAACAGCTTACCACCTTTTTTATGAATATATTTGTAGAGTTCGCTTTTAGCCTTTATGACACCCTCATACCCTCCAAAGCCCTCCAGGTGGGCTTTACCGATGTTGGTTATCATCCCGTAGTCTGGCTCAGCAATACCACAAAGCATTTCAATTTCTCCCTGATGATTGGCCCCCATCTCAACAATAGCCATTTCATGGTCTTTGGTTATACTCAAAAGTGTAAGTGGAACACCAATATGATTGTTCAGGTTGCCTTTTGTAGCAAGAACATCGTATTTCTGGCTTAAAACAGCATTTAACAGTTCCTTGGAGGTTGTTTTACCATTTGAGCCGGTAATGCTTATCACAGGAATATGAAGTTGTTTGCGGTGATAATTGGCAAGCGCCTGCAATGCAGTCAAAACATCATTTACAAGAAAAAAACGTTCATCCTTTTTATATTCGGCTTCGTCAATAACCGCCAGCGAACAACCTGAATTCAATGCGTGTTCAGCAAATTTATTTGCATTAAAATTATCACCTTTTAATGCAAAAAAAATAGCATCTTTCTTTATATCCCTTGTATCCGTGCATACCAGAGGGTGATTTTTGAAATGCTTATAAAGCTCTTCGATTTTGCTTTGTTCCGCTTTCATTTTTTTATTGTTTAAATTCTTTAGGGATCAGGCAGACAGGAATAGGGTTCATCTTATGCTGATTGGCTTTATTCCTGCTGGAATATATATCCAGCACAACGCGCTGGCGGTCCGTCAGTTGAGTAAAATCACCCGGATTCTCAAGGAAAACCATGGCCCATTCCAGCTCATCGTAAGTAGCACCAATCTGGTCCTCATCACTTCTTCCATCCGCAAACAGTCCATCTGTAGGTCGTGCAGAGATAATGGAAGGTACAACCCCAAGCTCTTTTGCAAGGCTATATACTTCCGATTTCATCAAATCAGCTATAGGGCTCAGATCCACGCCACCATCACCATATTTGGTAAAGAAACCTATTCCAAAATCTTCAATTTTATTGCCTGTTCCGGCAACAAGCATTTTTTTATTGCATGCAAAAGCATAAAGTGTAGTCATCCTGATACGAGCCCGTGTATTTGCCATTGTAAGCCTGTCCTGAATTTCCTCAGGAAATGTTTGGCTCATGCTCTTAAAGGTCTCTGTAAGTTCAACCTCATAAGACGTTACATTACTAAAGTTTTTCTTCAGCCAGTCTATATGTTCATGTCCCCGGTCGTATTCCGCTTTATGCTGATGGATGGGCATATTCAGGCAAATAACAGGTTTACCTGTTTTTGCGCATAGTGTAGAAGTCAACGCAGAGTCAATCCCCCCGGAAATACCCACCACAAAGCCATTCATTTTACTTTGTTCACAATAAACGGAAAGCCAGTGAACAATATGATTGATTACTTCTTTCTTTTTCATAATTCAAAAAAAATCCCGATTTCATAGTATTGAAACCGGGATTAAATGTACTAAATATTTAATTTTTAAAATAATACTCCCACAGTTAATACAACGGCATTTGATTTTATTTCCTGGGGCATCTTTGTAAGCAAAAATGCTGTAGGATTAGTAGATGACGAGTAATTGGCTTCATTTGCACGTCTGCTCAGGTATTTTGAATCATTCATAACTACATTCATAAAGCCGAGGTTATAATTTAAGCCAAATACAACTGAAGTTGAACCGGAAAGGTTCATTTCTGCACCCAATCCAAAATTAAGGGCAGCAGTATAAGGTGCAATATCCTGGGTTACTTCAACTTTCGATTTATTGTCATTTGTTCCCAGCGCATTTGTATTGTCATTTATAACCTGCAGTTTATCATCTGCAAATGCTTTCCAGCGGAATGAACTGTTTAAACCAATTTGTCCGAAGTAGGTAAACGCACCAATTTCTTTGGTTTTCATTTTCAATGCAACCGGAATCGTTACATAGGTAATCCTGTAAGTACGTTCATTTAGCTGAAAATGCGTGTATGAAGGAGAAGTAGCTAAAACAGGATCATAATGGACAATTTTATCATCCAGCGTATTGTAATAATAGCTTACGGTGTTTGCACCGGCATTGTCTGGCCCGCCATTGTTATATTTCACTTTAGCACCGTCAATGTCAATCTGTGCTCCTGTTTGGATGCTCACCACCTTGGCAAGCCGAAATTCCATAACCAGACCACCGCCAAAACGGGCGCTAACCCCATTAGGTGATATAATTTTCCCTTCCGGCTTATACCAGTTTATGGAAGGACTTACTTTTAACCCAAACCTGAAATTTTTTAGTTCATTAGCACCATCCTGTGCACGTAATACGGGACTTGCAACAACCATTATGGCAATTATAAGAATCTTCTTCATATTTTTTTTAATTTTGAAGTTACATTGTGGTTTAACAAAACTCATTTCCAGACACAATATTAATACATTTAATGCACCAAATTTTACTTTGTATGAAAAATTTCCTTTGTTGCGGCCTGATAATTAGTGCGTTTGTATTTTCATCCTGCAACAACAATCCTTTAATTATTGATGTTTCTGATGTTTCTGTACCAGAAATAAAGGTGGACAGGCTTGAACAGGACCTTTTTAATATGGATACAGCCCATATTATACAAGACACAGAAAACCTTCAGAAAAAGTATGGAAAGTTTTATGCCATTTTTATCCGGAATATTCTCAACAATGGAGGCCTTGGTGACTCTTCGTATACCTATAGAATAAAGCAGTTTATTACTGATAAGGATATGCGGAACGCGTATAACGACTGTAACAAAGCATATCCCTCGGTTGATTTTCTGAATAAGGAGCTGACAGAATTGTACAAGCACTTTCGTTATTATTTCCCTGAAAAAAAATTACCCAAACCCATCACGATGATGTCGGGCTTTAATTTTTCGGCCGTAAATATTGACAGCACGCTTGCCATTGGGATAGAAATGTACCTTGGAAGCGAAAATATTTTTTATGAGATGCTGGCCCTGCCTCACTACAAAACACACTATATGAATAAGGAAAATATAATACCCGATGCGGCACGTGCATGGATGTTTACTGAGTTCCCTTACAATATGGATAAGAATGACTTTTTGAGTGAAATAACCTACATGGGAAAAATAATGTACCTGACGGATGCACTGCTTCCTGAAACACCAGATTCATTAAAAATTCAATATACAAAAGTTCAACTTGATTACTGCAGGCAGAATGAGTTCAATGTATGGAGCTATTTTGCGGAACAAAAGCTTTTGTATACAACAGACCACGCAGAAATTATGAAGTACACAAGTGATGGCCCGTTTACAAGCGCTTTCAGCAAAGAAGCGCCTCCACGTATTGCATACTGGATTGGATGGCAGATTGTGAGGCAGTATATGAAAAACAATCCGGATATTACACCAGCTCAATTAATGAATGAAACAGATGCTCAGAAGATATTGAATAAAGCAAAATATAAACCGTCTAAATAGGTTAATTGTTATTTGTTATAAGTTATTATTCTGAAATTTGCTGTTTAAATAACCATTAACCATTAACCATTAACCATTAACCATTAACCTGTAACCTGTAACCTGTAACCTGTAACCTGTAACTCAATAACCCTTATAGAATAAAATGAAACAATCTGAAATTAAATTTGTTGTAACACTTGATGAGAATAATTTGCCTGAAAAAATTGACTGGAGCGCATCGGACGCAAATGAAGCAAGCTCCAGCAAATCGATCATGATAGCTTTGTGGGATGCAAATGAAAAAAACACACTACGTATCGACTTATGGACAAAGGATATGCTGGTAGATGAAATGAAACAGTTTTATCATCAATCACTGTTATCAATGGCAGATACTTTTGAGCGTGCCACAGGAGAAGCAGAAGCAGCAAAAGATATGCGCGATGCGGCACAAAAGTTTGCTGAAAAAATGAAATTAATTGCAAGAAAATCGTAGACGGCTTTAAGAGAAGAGCGGGTTGCTTTCTTCAATAAAGTCCAGCAATTCCGCTCTACCTGTTTTTTTTTCAGCTGATGTATAAAAACACTTCGGCATCTCCTCCCAGTATTTTTCGAGCTCCAGCATGTATGCGGTAGTATTATCACTGAATTGCTTTTTGGAAAGCTTGTCGATTTTTGTAAAAACAATTACAAACGGAATGTGGTGCTCTCCCAGCCAACCCATAAATTCCAGGTCTATCTTCTGTGGTGGAATGCGGGAATCAATCAGTACGAACGTGCACATTAAATTAGGACGTTCTAAGATATAATCTTCAATAAACGTTTGCCATTTTTCTCTCTGCTCCCTTGCTACTTTCGCATATCCATAACCTGGTAAATCTACCAGGTACCAGCTTTCATTGATCAGGAAGTGGTTGATCAACTGTGTTTTTCCGGGTTTTCCTGAAGTCTTCGCCAAATCCTTTCTCATACAAAGCATATTGATAAGCGAAGATTTACCAACGTTGGAACGCCCTATAAACGCATATTCCGGAAGTTTGGGTGCAGGACATTTGGTTACATCGGTATTACTGATAACAAACTCTGCTGATTTAATTTCCATTTTTTACGAATTAAGAATTTGTAATCATTACACCTTACCCTTGAACCCAATCGGTTTATTCAATTACCAACCGCGAATTGTAGCTTTTGTCATTAAACAAAAGCTCAACAAAGTAAATTCCTTTCTCTAATTTATTTGTGTTTAAGCGATATTGCGACCCCGTCAGCCATTCTTCAGAAATTATTTTTTTTCCGCTGATGTCGCTTACATTCACACGATACTGCTCGTTGGCTGGATTGCTAAAGCTCAACAATGCAAAAGCATTTGCTGGGTTCGGAGAAATCAGCAATTTTTTATTGGCAGAGGGTGTCTTGCTTGAAATCGTTGACAGGGGAGAGTTCTTTCTTGGTAAAAACCAGGGATCACAATCAAAAACATCGGTTGTATCGCCAGAGGTTAAATCGCCATATATCACAACGAATGAGAGATCACCCCATTGCGTTAGCGTAGGTTCTCCCACCCCGGCAATTATTCCGCTTCCTCCGGTAATTGAGCCGCCTTCAATCACTAATTCCTTAGGCCCCCAACTGTTCCAGTCGCCTGCTGTCTGTTGTTTCGACTTATATATCGCTCTTTTACCACTATTCGAATTATCCGCACAAAAATAAACCCACCAGTCCGTTCCGTCATTCCATAAGTGTGGCTGAACATCATAAGGAGCCTGATCGTTTAAAACATTCGTTATGAGTACAGGAGGTTGCCAGTTAGCACCGTTGTCAGTGCTTTTCGAATAATAGATATAACGATCCCTGTCAAAAAATAAAATTAAACTGGAATCATTGAGACGTTCGATATGTGGATTATCTTCCTGTCCGGCTGAACTTAATATTGCAACAGCACTCGTCTGATTCGGGTTAACAGGGACATCCTTCATAAAATAAATGTCGGTATGTTGTGCGTCCCCCAAATCACGCGTAAAAACAAACAAATCAAACGTATCGGCATTCTTTAAAACACCCTGGCTTCCCCCCTCCATGGTAACCGGCATTGCCAGGCCTGACGATTGCCAGGCATTAAATGGCTGGCTGGTATCCGCCCGTGAAGATGTAATAATATCACTTTGAATATAATTCGAGCAACTATAAGGGTTTGTAAGAGTATCGATACCCAGCAATGGCGGACGATAATAAGGATTAAAATTAAAGCATGCCGGATTAAGTATAAAATCGTTATACCAGGAAAGAAGATCGATGGGAATATAAGTACTAAACAAATGCTTTCCATCCCTGGTTATAAACAAACCATCTTCCCAGCCACCAACATTGATGGGTTGAACATAGGGCATGCCGTATGATGTATCAGCAACAACAAAAGTTGCATTACTTTTTATCACAGTCCAATCTGGCTGACTATAAACGGTATAACACACCAAAAGTGCTGCAAACAAAAGTATTCGATGGGTTAGCTGTTTCATTTTTGCATTTAAGAATAGAACGTTCGCATTGTTTTACTATTAAAATTTCAGTAAATATTACTATCCGTTTACTTCTTATAAGTAGTTACGTGCCTCTCTTTTTTGGAATCATAGATATCAGCAATCTTAACCATGATTGCCGTTTCTTCCACCTCGCCAAAATGGTCATTCAAGGCGGTACCAAAGGTTTTCATGGTGGCTGACAAATTCATATATGCATTTACCAATGGTGGAATATGCTCACCCAGCTCACGAACGTTCTGGTTTAAAACACGGTGTCCGTCCTTATAACTTAATCCTTCTATTGATCGTAGAAACTCAGAAACGTCCGTTTTAATTGGCAATGGCTTAATCGGAACAACAAGCTTATCCTTATCAGGGAAGTAATGTTCCATGAAAGACAAAATCATATCCCGGGCATGCACATTAAAATCAGTATACATAGTTACTTTACCATAAAAATAGCGGATATCAGGGTTATCCACCACAATTGCCCCCAAACCATCCCATAGATTATCCAATGAAAACAAGCCTTTTCGGTTATCTACAGATGGCTGGAACTTAGGTTGCACAAAAGAGCGTCCCAATTCAATGGTGTATGGAACATACTCTTTCACAAACTTTTCTGAGAACCTGAACAGCTCCGTTGTTGCCAGCTGAATGATTCCATCATCGCCTACCGGGGCATCCTTGCATTTTATATAGCGGTAACCGCTTACAATTTCTTTATCCTCCGGACTCCATACGATAAGTTGCTTATATGGTGCCTCGGCAGTATCGTACTCGTCAATATCTATACTATGTCCTGTTCCTCCACCAGCTGCCCGGAAAGTAACTTCACGCAATCGTCCTATTTCACGCATAATATTAGGCGAATCGTGATGTGTAATGATATATATTTCATTATTTCCATTGTTGGTAACACGCACAAATTTATCGCGGGTAAGTTCCGCTTCCAATACATGTGTTGCAACAGGTTCTATAATTGCTTCCATAAGAGATATACTTTTAATATTGCTAAATTCAATTTAAAATCGTTGGCAGCATTTTCGTTTTATCCCCTGTTTTCAGTGCATACACATGCCGCTTTACTTTCTCCGCCCAATATTCATCCTTTTGTTCAGAAGTAAATACCTGCCAGGAGATTGGTTTTCCAAATGTAAAAGTGAGTGTTTTTCCTTTTTGCTGGTACATTTCATCCACCAGATAGAACATTTCAATATTTGCTTTGATACCGAGCTTTTTACGCCAGTAAGCAAGATTATAAAAAAAGTTGGAGTTCCTGCCTTCAATATATACCGGAACAATATTTTTTTTATAATGAACCGCTTTATTGATAAAGCTTCGCTTCCATTCCAAATCCTCAATTATCCCACCTTTTTGCCTTCTGGAAACTAATCCCGCTGGAAATATCAGCACACAATCATCGTCTGCATAAACTTTTTCAATCCTTTCTACATAATCCTGGGAATTGCGACCATGTTTGTTCACAGGCACGAACAAAGGCCCAAAGTTTTTAAGTGCCATAAGTAAATCGTTCACCAGAAAGCGTATATCTTTCCTGCGTTTACCAACCACCTTCATGAATGCTATACCGTCCAAAGCACCTAAGGGATGGTTGGCTGCAATAATAACACCACCACTTTCGGGGATATTCTCTTCACCTACAACCTTAATATGCACGCCAAACTCTTCCATGGCGGCATCCACAAAATCATGCTCAAAACGGTTTTTGTTCCGGCTTATAGCATCATTGAGTTCATCTTCATGTATAACCCTTTTGATATAACGCAATAGAAAGCCCGGC
>JAGVJJ010000025.1 GCA_020051175.1 Bacteroidia bacterium
CTATCGTTTGATGTTGCAGCCCAGTTACATCCGTTTGCAGCGGTAACAGTAACAGTTCCATTGCCGGCAGCTGAAGTAAAGGTTTGGTTAAGCGGTGAAATGGTAAAAGTACAGCTGGTAACACCACTCTGTGCCACCGTATGTGTTTGTCCGCCTATTGTAATTGAACCCGTACGTTGAGCAGTTCCGGAATTAGCAGCAACTGTATAAGTAACAGTACCGTTTCCAGAACCAGAACTGCCTGAAGTAATGGTAATCCAGCTGTCGGTAGTAGTTGCTGTCCAGTTACAGCCTCCAGAAGCAGTAACAGTTATTGTTCCGTTACCACCTGAAGAAGCAAACGACAGGTTAGTAGGGGAGATAGTGTACGAACAAGGGATGGTACCATTTTGAGTAACAGTATAAACCTGCCCCGCAATAGTAATGGTTCCAACACGCTGTGAGGTGGTAGTATTGCTTGAAATAGAATAAGTTACAGTTCCGTTGCCGGTTCCTGAGCCTCCCGAAGTAATTGTAATCCAGCTGTCGTTGGAAGTAGCTACCCAGTTGCAACTGCCTGTGGTTGTAACAGTAACTGTTCCGTTTCCGGCAGCTGAAGTAAATGTTTGGCTAAGCGGAGACACAGTATAAGTACAGCTTGTGTTGCCGCTTTGTGCCACTGTGTGGGTTTGTCCACCAATTGTTATAGTTCCGGTACGTTGTGCTGAACCAGAATTGGCTGCAACAGTATAAGTAACTGTTCCGTTGCCGGTTCCAGAACCAGAAGTAATTGTAATCCAGCTGTCAGAAGTAGTTGCAGTCCAGTTACAGCTGCCTGTTGTGGTAACTGTAACAGTTCCGGTACCACCTGCTGACGTGAAAGAAAGGTTGGTAGGTGAAATGGAATAAGTACAGCTTGATGTTGTATGTGTTACACATATCTGGAAGTTACCGCTTCCGGCACCAGCAGCATAGTGATATACCCTTACCATGTAAGTATTTCCTATAGTAAGACCGGTAAGGTTAGCTGTTTCAATACCTCCACCACCGCTGTTATCGGAACATAGAACGTTTGTTCCTGAACAGGTAGGGCTTGTTCTAATATCAATAACAGCATCAAAACCCGCAGCGCCTTGTACTGTAACTTTATGGGAAGTAGCAACTGCAGTAAATGAATACCAAACGTCATCATCTCCGGTACCGCCACAGGTTCCCGGGATAGACTGCGTAGCACCGGTTGTAGAACCATTTGTATAACTACAGCTGGTTGCAGATGTCAGAGAGGTTGCCGAAGTACACAAGTCGTTTGTTGGTGCTGAAGGCACGGTATGAGTGATACATATCTGGAAATTGCCTCCACCAGATCCTGTTCCGAAGTGGTATACACGAACATAATAGGTTGAGCCAACCGTAAGACCTGTTAAGTTTGCTGTTTCAAGTCCTGCGCCACCTGTAGCATCCGTACATGACAGATTGGTTCCTGTGCAGGCACCCGAACGAACATCAATAACAGGGTCAAAACCAGTTCCTCCTTGTACTTTAATCGTATGATCGGTTGCAACCGCAGTGAAGGAATACCACACATCATCATCCCCTGTGCCTGAACACGTTCCCGGGATGGTCTGTGTAGCACCCGATGTAGAGCCTGATGTATAGTTACAAGTTAATGCCGATGTTATGGAAGTAGCATTTGCACAAAAGTCGTTTGAGGGAGCAGGAGGAGCTGTATGGGTTACACAGATATCAAAATTTCCGCTTCCAGAACCTGCTGTAAAATGGTATACGCGAATCAAATAAGTTGTACCTACTGTTAAGCCGGTCAGGTTCGCAGTTTCAGTTCCACCGGTTCCTGAGCCGTCAGTACAGGAAATATTTGTACCAGTACAGGAAGTACTTGAACGAATATCAATAACTGCATCGAATCCTGATGAGCCTGTTACTTTAACTGTATGGCTTGTTGCAACTGCAGTAAAGGAGTACCAAACATCATCATCACCTGTTCCTGCACAGGTTCCTGCTAATGACTGTGTGGCACCTGTAGTAGTACCAGCAGTATTATTGCAAGTTAATGAAGAAGTTAAAGATACGGCACTTCCACAAATATCATTTGCAGGGCCTGAAGGTGGTGCTGTATGGGTAACACAAATATCAAAATTTCCGGTTGTGCTTCCTGTTCCGAAGTGATAAACCCTTACAACATATGTAGCACCAACCACCAGGCCAGTAAGGTTAGCCGTTTCCGTACCATTTGCAGAAGAATTATCAACACACATAATATTACTTGCACTGCAGGCAGGAGCATTACGGATGTCAACTACCGCATCAAAACCACCAAAACCTGTAACAGTAACTGTATGATTTGCGGCCTGGGCAACAAAACGGTACCATACATCATCATCAGGTGTACCTGAACAGCTTCCTGCTATAGACTGAGTTGCTCCAACAGTGGTACCAAATGTATTTACACAGGTTGTTGACGATTGGATAATTGTAGCATTGCCACAAACATCATTAGCCGGGCCAGCAGGAGGAGCTGTGTGAGTAACACAAATATCAAACATTCCGCCTCCATCGCCAGTACCAAAATGGTAAACCCTGATCAGATAAGTATTTCCTACAGTAAGTCCATTTACGGTCAATGTTTCTATTCCACCAGCACCGCTACCATCTACATTTTGAACACCAGTCCCAACGCAAGAGCCAGAACGTAATTCAACAACAGCATCGTAAGACCCAACACCATCAACTGTAATTACATGGGTTGCTGCCTGAGCAGTAAATGAATACCATACATCGTCATCATCAGTACCAGGAGTAGTAGTACCCGGAATTGATTCAGTTCCGCCCGGAGCAGTTACAATAGTATAACTACAGCTTGTTGCTGATGTTAATGTTACTGCACTGGCACAAAAATCATTTGCAGGTTGAGCAAATGCATGGTTGAACTGTAACGCAAATAGTGTCAGGAAGCTGAAAATGGATAGAGCTTTTTTCATGGTCAATATTTTAAGTTTCATTAACACATTTATTAAATTGAATAAATGAGATAACAGGCAAATATATAAAATTTTCCAGATATGCTTTTTTTATTGATATATAAAACAAATTGCGTGGGTTCAACTACTTGATAACCAGCTTTTTGTTGACTTTTGTATCGTTGAATTCAAAACATATCGTATATGTGCCTTTTGCTGGTTCAAGTTTGTCAAATGTGATGTTAATTTCACCATTTTGAGGCGTTATGTTGGTTGAATAAATCAATTGACCAAATGCATTTATAATGTTAATTTTCACTTTTTCTTCATGGAAAATTGCAGCGGATTTAATACTAAAAACACCGTTTGATGGATTGGGATAAATAATCAGGGCATCTGATAGATCCATTTCTTCTATTCCCACGCCAGAACATGCCGCATAAGTAGGGGAGGAACCTGTTGAACAGCCATTGGAATTATCCGTCACAAAAACTGAATAAAACCCAGGTTGATTTGCTGTGTAGAATTGTGAAGTAGCCCCGATAATAGGTGAGCCCGATAAATACCATTGATAGCTCACATTCGGAATTAAATCTGAAGCTATTGAGCAGCCGACACTCTGCACATTTGGTGCGGGTGGACAAACCACTCCTGACTGGGTTACAGTGAAAAGCTGACCACCAACGGTAATTGTCCCTGTTCGTGCTGACGTACCTGAATTGGCGCTTACAGTATAACCAACTGTACCATTGCCGGAACCTGTATTTCCTGATGAAATGAATATCCAGCTATCGTTGGATATGGCAGTCCAGTTACAACCGCTGGCACCTGAAACAGTAAGACTGCCATTGCCCATTACCGAAGTAAATGACTGGCTGCTTGGCGCTAATATATATGTACAGCCTGAAGTTCCACTTTGCACCACGGTATGTGTTTGGCCTGCAGCAGATATATTTCCTATTCTTTGTGTTGTATTTGTATTTGCAGTAACCGAATAACTAACTGTTCCTGCACCAGTACCCGTTCCCGAGGTAATAGTAATCCAGCTGTCAGTAGTAGTAGCTGTCCAGG
The DNA here is from genome assembly GCA_020051175.1 of Bacteroidia bacterium. Lineage (GTDB taxonomy): Bacteria > Bacteroidota > Bacteroidia > 2-12-FULL-35-15 > 2-12-FULL-35-15 > 2-12-FULL-35-15. Next base: position 4,026 of record JAGVJJ010000025.1, read on the forward strand.
TACAACCTGCTGCTGCAGTAATGTTTACTGTTCCTGTTCCGGCAGCAGCAGTATACGACAATGCAGTTGGAGAAATGGTATACGTACACAGTACCCCGTTCTGTATTACCGTATGTGTTTGCCCGGCTACAGTAATTGTTCCTGTTCGTTGTGCTGTTGTTGTATTGTTGGCTACAGTATAATTTGTCGAACCATTGCCAGACCCCGTTCCTCCTGAAGTAATTGTAATCCAGGCATCATTGGATGTTGCAGTCCAGTTACATCCTGGAGCAACAGTTACAGTCACGCTTCCAGGTCCTCCCGAAGAAGAGAACGACAATGAAGCAGGTGTAATCGCATACGAGCAAGGCGAAATACCACTTTGAGTAATAGAGTGTATCTGTCCGGCAATAGTAATTGTCCCTACACGCTGTGCTCCGGAGTTAGCTGTAACTGTGTAGGTTACAGTTCCATTTCCAGAACCAGTGCTGCCTGATGTAACGGTAATCCAGCTGTCGTTTGATGTTGCAGCCCAGTTACATCCGTTTGCAGCGGTAACAGTAACAGTTCCATTGCCGGCAGCTGAAGTAAACGTTTGGTTAAGCGGTGAAATGGTAAATGTACAGCTGGTAACACCACTTTGTGCCACTGTATGTGTTTGTCCGCCAATTGTAATAAAGCCCGTACGCTGAGTGGTTGCAGAGTTTGCAGCAACTGTATAAGTAACAGTACCGTTTCCTGAACCTGAACTGCCGGAAGTAATAGTAATCCAGCTATCAGTAGTAGTTGCTAACCAGTTACAGCCTCCTGAAGTGGTAACAGTTATTGTTCCGTTACCACCTGAAGAGGCAAATGACAAGTTGGTAGGGGAGATAGCATATGAGCATGGAATCGTACCATTTTGGGTAACGGTATAAACCTGCCCTGCAATAGTAATGGTACCTACACGTTGTGAGGTGGTTGTATTGCTTGTAATAGAATAAGTTACAGTCCCATTGCCGGTTCCTGAACCTCCGGAAGTAATTGTAATCCAGCTGTCGTTGGAAGTAGCTACCCAGTTGCAGCCCCCTGTTGTCGTAACTGTAACAGAGCCATTTCCGGAAGCCGAGGTGAATGTTTGGCCAAGTGGAGAAACAGTAAAAGTACAGCTTGTGTTGCCGCTTTGCGCCACTGTATGGGTTTGTCCGCCAATTGTTATAGTTCCCGTACGTTGTGCTGAACCAGAATTGGCTGCAACAGTATAAGTAACTGTTCCGTTACCGGTTCCTGAGCCAGAAGTGATTGTAATCCAGCTATCTGAAGTAGTTGCAGTCCAGTTGCAGCTGCCTGTTGTGGTAACAGAAACAGTTCCGGTACCACCAGCAGAAACAAAGGAAAGGTTGGTAGGTGAAATGGAATATGTACAGCTGGATGTGGTGTGTGTAACACATATCTGGAAATCACCGGTTCCGGAGCCTGCATCATAATTATATACCCTAACCATATAGGTATCGCCAATAGTAAGTCCTGTAAGAGTAGCAGTTTCTAGTCCTGCACCACCACTGTTGTCGGTACAGATAATATTTGTTCCGGAACAGGCCGGGCTTGTACGTATGTCAATAACAGCATCGAAGCCATTACCACTTTGAACAGAAACCTTATGATCGTTTGCTACTGCGGTGAATGAATACCAAACATCATCATCTCCATTACCATCGCAACCTCCTGGCAGTGACTGAGTGGCACCTGTTGTAGAACCTGAGGTGTAGTTACAGGTTGTAGATGATACCAATGTTTCAGCTGACGTGCACATATCATTTGCAGGTGCTGCCGGAATGGTGTGAGTAACGCATATCTGGAAATCACCGCTGCCAGAACCTGAACCGAAATGATAAACACGTACAAGATATGTTTCTCCAACAGTAAGGCCTGTCAGGTTTGCTGTTTCCAGTCCTCCATCAGAAGACGCATCTGCGCAGGAAATATTAACACCAGAGCATGAAGAGTTTGTTCTCACGTCAATAACGGCATCAAAACCACTATTACTCTGTACTTGTACAACATGTTCAGTTTCTATTGCAGTAAAGGAATACCAAACATCATCATCACCGTTTCCGTTGCAATTTCCAGCTATAGATTGTGTGGCTCCGGTTGTAGTTCCTGCTATGTAACTGCACGATAAGAGGGAGGTCAAAGATTCTGCAGAAGAACAGAGATCATTAGATGGTCCTGAATTGCCTATATGTGTTATACAAATGTCAAAATCTCCACTACCAGAGCCGGCTGCATAATGGTATACGCGTACCAGGTAAGTTGTACCAATAGTTAATCCACTTAAATTCGCTGTTTCCAGTCCGTTAGCACCCGAGCCATCGATACAGCTGATATTTGTTCCCGCACAGGATGTATTTGAACGTATATCAACTACCGCATCAAAACCGCTATAGCCTTGGACCTGAACAGTATGGTTTGTTGCTTGTGCAGTAAATTTGTACCAGACATCATCGTCCCCCGTGCCAGGACAGGAGCCTGCTATTGATTGAGTGGTATTTAAGGTAGATCCAGCTGTATAAGAACAGGTAGTTGAAGAGGTGAGTGAGATAGCATTGGAACAGATATCATTCGGAGTGGATGGTGAAGATGTATGCGTTACACAGATATCAAATTGTCCACCACCATCGCCTGTACCAAAGTGATACACTCTCACTACATATGTAGCGCCAATCACTAGATTACTGACGTTTGCTGTTTCAAGTCCCCCGGCTCCGGTATTATCAACACACATAAGATTGCTTGCCGTACAAGCGGGAGCATGCCTGAAATCAATTACAGGATCAAAACCGGAATATCCTTGTACATTAATTGTATGGCTTGTTGACTGAGCAACAAATCTGTACCATACATCATCATCGCCATTCCCTCCGCAATTACCTGTGATAGATTGAGAAGCTCCTGTGGTTGTTCCTGATATATAGTTGCAGGTGGTAGAGGAACTTATAATCTTAGCATTTGAACAAACATTATTGTTTGGGCCGGTTGATGAGCATGATGATAAACACGTTGCAGCATTGTATTTTGCTCTTATCAGGTTCCCTGGTTGGGTACCAAAACCATTTGCAAAGTTAACTCCGGTGCTGGTTACATGGCAGTAGCTCATAATTGTTCCACCATTCGAAGGATGCGGACCCGGGGGACAGCCTCCTTCTGTTGTGTAACAATCATCAAGTGCACCTCCGCTCCACCCGCACCACTGAGTATGGTTGGAACCCAGATTGTGACCTATTTCATGCGTAACGCCTCCAACACTCCATGAGTAGGTAGGGTAGGCGCTATATGTGTTCCATATATTTGTCATTCCATAGGAGTAGGCAGTATTTGTACACAATACATCAAGATAAGCCAGGCCTCCTACATTCAGATTCCTGGTTGTAAGCAGATGTGCTAAATTGCCATTGAATGAAGTACGGGTTGTCCTAAAGTTTGTCAGCAAGTCATTAGCTGTGGTATAAGAAGCGTAGGGGTCAGTAGTCGTCCAGACATAAATCTGAGAAATTTCTACACCTATATTTTCATTTGTATAAACGGCCTGCACTGCATTGAACATACCGGTAACAAAATTACTGACACTGGTTGTACTATTGCTATTGTCATTGTACATCTGGTAATCGCATTCGAAGTATATTTTAACACAATTTACAAACTGTAGCTCGGGATTTCCGGGAGCAGCCGATTTAATAATATCTGATGACTGGTCTTGTAAATCGGTAGTGCCGCATTTAAAGTCTCTTTCGAAAAGTACATTCTTATCTTTGTATAAGATATAGATATTTTTATGGATATTGGACGGGTCTTTCCATAACCCAAAAACATAATTATCATTACCATAGGAAAATACACCCATCAAATCATTCTCAAACAAACTCCATGCAGCCATTGAAGGGCTGTGGCCATCAACGGTTCCCTGATAGTATAAACCTGGTGTATATTCCGTTTCCTGATTATCACCTGTAATTACTGAGAAATCGTCAGATACAACTTTCACACGATGAAGAAAAAATTTAAGGGATGCCTGGGTGGACATGGGAATCTCCAGAATAAGGGAAGAACTTTCTGAGGCCCTCAGTCTGTTTAGTTCAGTTGGGTTTATTTCGAAAAATAGCGCATCTAGAATATCTTTTTTTACATCAATCTCAGAAGATCGGTTGTATATTTTAAAAAGCTCATTGGTTAGTACTTCTGAAGGTTCTTCTTTTTCAATTTCTAGTGCAGATGAATCCCTTGGCCAGCTAGTTAGTGTAACCGAAATAAAAGTGATAAGTGCCAGTAGTTTTATTCTCATTTTTTTACTGTTTTATTACAATTTTTTAATTTAATCTATTACAAAATATAACCTAAAATAAATTCCAGACAGTTTCTTCAAATCCTATATATACACCATCATCCCTGATTTCTATAGGATATGTTTCAACATAATCACCAATGCCGCTTTTTGCCCGGCCGGTTTCTAAATCAAAATGATATCGATGCATAGGGCATACAACTGTACCCAATTCCGTACAATATCCGTTGCTTAATGAAGCGCCATTGTGCGGACATTTGTCATTAACCGCAAAAAGTCCCTTGGATGTACGTGCAATACAAATTTTTTTTCGGCCGCATGTTATGCTGTTTACTCTTCCTAGCTCTACATAAGCATTTACGGCCATTTCGGAATCAAACAATTTATACCACTTTAAAGTACGTTTGAACAACATAATTACTTGCGGTTTAAATTTTTATTCCAATTATGAGCACATCGTCAACTTGTTCCAGGTTTCCTTTCCAGTTTTCGAATGTTTTTTCAAGAATCACTTTTTGCTCATCCATTGGTTTTTCCTGGATAGACAGTAATAACTCTTTTAATGCCCTGTACTTGAATTTTTTTGCTTTAGGGCCACCAAACTGATCTGCAAAGCCATCTGTAAAGGTGTATACAATATCGCCTTTGCGAAGCCCCAGTGTATTGGCAGTAAATGGTTTTTGTTCACCATGATGCATGCCCACAGGCATTTTATCCGGTCTGAATTTTATAATATCATTTTTCCGAACCACCCATAAAGGATTGTTTGCACAGGCAAAACGAAGCCATAAGCCTTTAAAATCATAAATACATAGCACAGCGTCCATTCCATCCTTACTTTCAACGTCAGAACCTTCGGGGTTTAACGAGCTGATTACTTGTCCGCGCACATAATCCAGTATTTTTTCGGGAGAATTGATTTTCTTTTCAATGATGGCTTCATTGAGGTATGTAATATTTAAAAGGCTCATAAAAGCTCCCGGAACACCATGACCTGTGCAATCGGCAGTAATTATTATAAATTTATTATCTATGGTATTTGCCCAGTAAAAATCTCCACTGACAATATCTTTTGGTTTGTATAGTACAAAGTGTTCGGGTAGATGCTTTTTTAATAAGGATTCACTTGCTAATAGCGCGTGTTGAATGCGTTTGGCCGAATGAATGCTATCAGTAATTTCACGGTTCTTCTCCTGGATTATATTCTCATTCTGCTTTCTTTCAGTGATGTCCGTATCAATAACAACCAGTTTCTTTATTTCCCCGTTTTTGTCAAGGATGGGTGTTAATGTGCTTTGGATCCAAAGTTTGCGGCCATCTTTCGTAAAGTTCAGTGATTCGTATGATACCGTCTGTTTAGAGCTGATGCTGTAATTTACTTTTTCACCAATATTGGGATTATAACTGATTTCCTGCAAGGTATTTCCCTGTTCCCTCCATTCATCCAATGTATATCCGAGTAATCGCACCATCCCCTGGTTGATCCATTCTAATGTACCATTGGGCTCACAGATAACAACTCCATTATCGGTTTCACTGGCTACAATTGAAAGCTTTTCTAATTCAGTGTTTAACTTTCTTTTCTGATGGTAGCTGCGGAATAAGAAAAGGCTGAATACCACAACCAGTGCAAGTATTACAATTACCGAAATCAGATAAAAAAGCTGTTTTTGGGTTTCAATTTTTGCTTCAGCATCTTTTTTTGCCTGTTTGGCCATCAATTCATTTTCCTTCCTCTTAAACTCCTGGCGCATCTGTTTTTTTAGTATGAGCTTTTGTCTCTCTACATTATTTATTTTGTCGAGCGTTATTTTATGTAAGTCCTGCATTGCAAGTGCCTCTTTGTATTTTTCGGCTGCTAAAGCTGCTTTTCCCGAAGTGTAGGCCAATTCTCCCATTTTCCTGTAAATAATACTCAATCTTTCACTTGCATTTTTTACATATTCAGGATATTCAAGTTCTAAGGCATTCTGAAGTGAAGCCTTACAATATTTCTCTGCCTCAGACAACAGTCCCATTTTAGTATAATCGGAGCTTAAATTGGAACGTTTAAGATAAATACCGCCCAAATTGTTTAGTGAATTTGTTATACCTTGTTTATTTCCAATCTCTTCCCAGATCAGAAGGCACTTATGAAGTAGTTCCTGTGTTAAATTGTATTTTGCCTGCAAGGAATCAGGATTGGTTTCCCCTTCAGATTGTTTTTCGTATAAAAAAGAAATGTTATTCAGAATACGTGCAACACCTTCTTTCTCCTCTAGTTCTTCATATATGGCCAGGCTTTTATTGTAGTATTCCAGTGCTCTTGAGAAATATTCAGTTTTTGCTCTTGTTTCAAAGAAAGAAACTCCCTGGTTTTTATACAAATCGCCAAGGGTGCTCAGTGAAAGAGCATACGTTTTTTTATCACCTATGCTTTCGGAAATTTTCAGACTTTTATTATAAAATTCCAGCGCTTTTGGGAAATCCCCTTGTTGGTTATAAACATTGCCAATGTTATTGTAGGAGATAGCGATATCCGTTTTTTCTCCAAGCTCTTCGCGTATTTTTAAACTTTTATCGTACCACTCTAGTGCACGTGGCACATCGCCCTGGATACAATAGATATAACCAATATTATTTGATGAAATTGCAATTCCCCTTAAATCATTTATTTCGTTTTGAATTTTAAGCGCGCTTTTATAATAATCAAGCGCTTTTGAAATATCACCAAGGTTATTATATATTAAACCAATATTGTTGAATGAGATGGCTATCCCTTTTTTATCATCAAGCTGCTTTCGTATTTTCAGACTTTTATCATACCATTCCAGCGCTTTGGTTGTATTACCCTGTTGTTTATATACATAGCCAATATTGTTGAAGGCATTGGCTTTTGTATACAATAATGAATTTTTTTCAGCAGGATTTGCTGTTGTTAACGCTTTTTCAACAATATCAATTGCTCTTAAACAAAGCGGCAGTACCGTATCAAATTTAGAAATATACAATTCATCAGATAATGCCACATAAACCGCAGCCTTTGTTGTATCATGACTGCTGTTTGCCAGGAGCTTATTTAATGAATCAAGCTTGAAAGTATTGCCTTGCAGGTTAGCTTTTGCTGTACCTACACAAATAAGAAATATACCGGTTAATAACCAAAATAACCTCGGGCACTTGAACAATTTAAATAAAAATGCAGAAAAAAATCGGTTCATGTAAACAATGGTAAACAGAATATTTGGTAATAACCGTTATTAAAGATAACAATTAATCGAGCTAAAATAAATAAATTCAATGAGGTTTTTGATGCAAATTATCAACAGAAATAGGGGGGAGGGGAGCAGGAAGATAAATTACTATTATCTTCCTGCGTTAATGATGTCCGTTCTCTAGTTTGAACTAAGAAAATTATTTATGTTCTTTTCAACCCGCTCCAGAACGTTTGAAACGTCTGCTTTAACAAATTTTTCTCCAACAATTTTTTCATACAGTTCGATATAACGTTCAGAAATCGAAGTAATAATCTCATCTGTCATCTCTGGAATTTGTTGCCCTTCCTTGCCCTGAAATCCATTAGCCATAAGCCATTCACGCACAAATTCTTTAGAAAGTTGTTTTTGAGCTTCACCTTTTTGTTGGTGTTCCTGGTATCCTTCTTTATAAAAGTAACGTGATGAATCAGGAGTATGGATTTCATCAATCAGGTAAATTTTACCGTTATATTTGCCAAACTCATATTTTGTATCAACCAGGATTAGGCCCATCTTGTCAGCAATTTCAGTACCACGCTGAAACACAGCTCTAGCATACTTCTCTAAAGTTTCGTAATCTTCTTTTGAAACTAAACCTTGTTTAATAATTTCTTCTTTTGAAATATCTTCATCATGGCCAACCGAAGCCTTCGTAGTCGGAGTAATAATAGGTTGAGGGAATTTATCATTTTCCTTAAGACCTTCCGGTAGAGTAACTCCGCAAAGAGTTCTTTTACCTGCTTTGTATTCCCTCCACGCATGCCCGGATAAATAACCACGAATAACCATTTCAACTTTGAATGGCTCACATAGAAGTCCTACACTCACCATTGGATCTGGCACCGCACTTACCCAGTTAGGAACAATATCTTCAGTAGCTTTTAAAAATTTTGCAGCAATTTGATTTAATACCTGCCCTTTGTAGGGAATCCCCTTTGGTAAAACCACATCAAATGCTGAAATGCGGTCGCTTACAACCATTACCAAAAATTTGTCATTGATATTATATACATCACGAACTTTACCCTTATAATAACTTTTCTGATTCGGAAAGTTGAAACTGGTTTTTGTTATTGCATTCATAGTGGTGTTTGCTTTTTATATTTTTATATAATTCTGATAAATTGGTGCATAGGGACTAATCATAAAACAACCATGACACTCCAAATTTAAATGCCCTGCCATTTACCGGATAGTGCGGTACAAACATATAATTGCCTCCCATCAAATCACTGTTTAAGTGATCGATCTTAAAGAAAATCCGCACCGTCTTGATTTTAGCAGCTATAAAAAAGTCAAGAAAAGGATAATTACCGTATTTTTTATCATTCTGAAGGTAAAATTGTGCGGTTGCCGGCATGTATGCATTTGCATAATATGCCGAAAAATAGAATAAAGAAATCCCAACTTGCAATCGCATTGCGCGTTTAAATAAGTAATTTTCATAATAGAGAGAGTGCTGGAGTATGAATTCTGGAATTCTAATCACAGCTGAATCAGTCACGTTTTGATACAAAATGGAATTATTTAAATGCCAGTTATGAAAAACAAAGTCTTTTTTTAGGGCGAAAGAGAGCAAAGAAATAGAATTTGTGTCCTGTTGAGCAAGCGCAGAATCATTAAAATAAAGTACATTTTTGAAATTTTGGTAAGAAGCACTTAAGGTCAGATCGTACCTGTTCTGTATAAAATAAAGTTGAACTTTCTGCTCCGACATTTTATCAAAGTCGTTTTTCCATCTGAAATGATTAGAAAGATACTGCCGGTATATAAAATCGCTTGTTTGTAATTTATTTTCAGCCTTAAGCAATAGCAGGGTTAGGCTATCATTAAAAACTTTCTTTATTGATAGGCTAGAATAATGGTCCCCTTTATTATAACCATTCACCGCGTATTTGCCAGTCAGGATCCACCAAAAATTATTGTTTGAATAGGTATTGAAAAGCGAAGTGCCTGCAATTATATTATTCAACGATGTATCAATGGCCGACTGTGTTGTATTCACCAAACCTTGTGTAACACTTACATCAGATATTTTAAATAATTCTCGTTGTTCAACCTTAATAGCCTGATGTTTTAAATTTACACCAAGCCCCAGAATGTCAATAAAACCTCTATGCTTTTTGTTGTCAACCCGCTTCCATTCTACCTCATTTTCTAGTTTCCTATGGTAAGTAGAATCAAATGTTCTGGTCGAATCATAATAAATATTTGTATAATAACCTGACCAGGGAGTTTCATCTTCATATTTTAAGATATTATCTTCATAATGTGAAGTCAATATTACTCTGCTTTTGGGTGTAATTGTTTTAATTTTAGAAGTGTCTTGTGATTTATTTCCAAGGTTAAAATATTGTTTTAGGTATAAAGAACGATTTATTGTAGTTCGTTTTGCATTACTTAAATTGACACCGATTAATTTTTTATCTAAATTTTCGCTGTTGAGCAGAGATGAATCATTAAGAATCCCACCATTCTCAGAATTTTTGGCATTATTATAAATAATACTAGCCAATAAATAGTATCTGTTATTTAAAGATTTATAGTTTGACGAAAGTGCTAAAAAATTGTGGTTTGTATTTTGTCTCAAATAAAAACCTTCTGACCTTATTCTGCTGAAGTCAGCAGTTATATTCCAGTTTTTTTTTACGTTATAAGTAAAAATCAATTTAAATAGCTGCTCCTTTTTTGACCCCGTCACGTAAAATAAATCTGTGTAGGGAGTGCGGGTATTGTAGTATTTTAGGTTTTGTGGAGTTAAAAAATAATTTAGATAACTGTTTTTGGAATAATTAAAACCAATGTAATTAATAATTGAAGGGGAGTAGAGCAACTCACTAAAAACTAATCCATTGTTCCCAAGATTGTTTCTACCTAAATAAGACGAAAAATTATAGAGTGTAGGTTGAATATAGTTGGAAGAATCCCCAGACTCAAATTGGTTGTAATTAAAATAACTAAGGGTGGATTTTTTTGATGAATATTTTAGAGAATCATTTTGTTGAGAAAAAAGAAGGGTCGGATAAAGAAATAAAAAATAAAATAATTTCCGAAAAAAAAATGACATACAGCTATTTATTGTGGTACAAAAATACGAATAAATAAACTAATTAATATAAATAAAAAAGCCCCAATTCAATAAAGAATTGAGGCTAATTTAAAAGTGGCAACGACATACTCTCCCACATATTACTGTAGTACCATCTGCGCTGGTGGGCTTAACTTCTCTGTTCGGAATGGGAAGAGGTGGACCTCACCGCTATAGTCACCTAAAATCATTGTTCCGTTTTTGCAGAACATAATAAGATTGACATAATAAAGAAAGAAAATATAAAGATAAAATAATCAGTTAAGAAAAAATACCAAGCTTATTAAGAAAGCTAACGGGTAATTAGTATTGCTCAGCTTTGACATTACTGTCTTTACACTTGCAACCTATCAACGTAGTAATCTTCTACGACCCTTTAAAGAAATCTTATCTTGAGGTGAGTTTCGCACTTAGATGCTTTCAGCGCTTATCTCATCCAAACATAGCTACCCAGCGATGCAGTTGACACCACAACTGGTACACTAGCGGTTTGTCCGACTCGGTCCTCTCGTACTAGAGTCAGGTCCTCTCAAATTTCTAACGCCCACAACAGATAGGGACCGAACTGTCTCACGACGTTCTGAACCCAG
>JAGVJJ010000095.1 GCA_020051175.1 Bacteroidia bacterium
GTCAAAATAACCGCCGAATAAAAGACTGTCTTTTTTATTTATAATCTTAACATTCCTGATTAGCACAGATAAAGCGGGAATAATGCTTTTGTATTTTTTATAATTAATGTGAAAAAAGCCTTTTTCTCCTCCCAGAAAAATATTATTTTCATTAACAGGATAAATAAACTCAAAGCCGCTCAGCATTTTATTATTAAGTTCGGGTATGTAAATGATGGCCGTATCGTTGGTTGTGAAATCCACCACACCGATAATTTTTTCGTGGATAAACCAGATATTCCCTGAATGATCTTCTTTCAGGTACCGGATACTTTGGTCGCCCAGTATTTTTTTATAAAATTGTGATGGCGCAAAATCATCCGTTTGGCCGTTATAGGTGTAGATGCCTTTCACTGTGGCAACCACTACTTTATTTTTTATTTTATATACATGATTGTTCAGCGCTGAGGGGAGCCCATTCTTATTCGTATAGAGTTTGGTTTTATATTTTCCGTCTGCAGCTATTGAAATTTTATATACCCCATGATAAGGATGTGATACCCATATATTGTCATCCGTATCCATGGCAACAAACCGGGAAGATTCATTAAACCCGGGTATTTTTTCTTCAGGAGAAAATGAGGAGTGGAGGTAATTGAAAAATGTAAGGCCTTTGTAGTTTCCGGCCACCGTTGTTGCGGAAGGAAAAACAGAAGACAATGGAATGAAATTCCAGAATCCTGAATGGTTTGTTGAAATTGGCCGGGTTTTGTTATCACTTATCATAAAAGCCCCTTCATGATGGCCCAGCAACAATTTGCCATTTATTTCTGCAAGGCACCATGTTTGTCCTGTTGTATTCGCTACTGGTGAAAAATTTCCTTTACTGAAGCTTAAATCTTCTGTTGGCTGCAATGGAACGCTGAAAAGACCTCCGGAAGTTCCAATGTATAAGTAATGGTTATGAATAATGGCTGCATAACCTGACCCGTCCCGCGAAAGAGGGATGATTCTTTTTATGGCGCTATTGTAAGCTATAAAATCAATTCCGTTATTTAACCCTAACCAGAGGTTGCTTTGCTGGTCCAAGAAAATACTCAGGATATTGTTATCCTGCAGCCCCTCAATTTTAGAAAAATTCTGAATCAGCTTTCCGTTTAAATCAATAATGAAAACACCGTCATTATTTGTAGCCAATGCAATCCTTTCAGTATTGATGGCCGTTGCAGCATAAATTCTTTTTTGTGCAATCTCAGTTAGGGCCGCTGAGGTCAATTTTTTAATACCCTGGTTTGAAATAATATACAAGCCATTCTTAAGTGTGGTAATTAATGAACTGTACTTTTGTAACGGAATGATTGCTGTAACAGGATCATTGTCCGGCAGAATATTTCTGAAACGCAATGGAGTCCATCGGTCATTTTCAAAAGACATCAACCCGGTTTTATAATCATGGGCATATAACTTGTCATTGCTTAATCCCAGATAACTCCATTCAGACGGCGCTTGAAATAGTGAAATTGCCCCGTTGGTTAATTTAAATATTTTGTTTGTAGAACGGAAGTAAATGTCTTTCTTAAACGAAACAATGTCCCACACATCCCCAAAAGACCTGTCTTTTTCGGGAATAGACTGTGTCAATGAGAAATATTGAAGCCGGCCATTTTTTGACGGACTAAAATAACCTAACTCGTCCTGTCCGCCTACATATATCCGGTTGTCAAATCCAATTTCAACGGAACGTACAATTGTCTGATTTGGTAGTGGATGGATTTGCCAGTTTTCGCCATCAAAAGATAGCAAACCTTCGTTATTAGCCGCATAGATGATGCCGCTCTTATCCTGTTTGAAATCCCAGTTCTGTAAGCCTGCATTATACGATTGCCTGGAATAGTTGATCACATCGGGAAGCCCAATAGTATTTTGACCGAAAAGTCCTAATGGCAAAAAGAGTATCAGAAGCCGTTTTTTCATCTGACCAATTATACTTGGCAAGTGAAAGTTAGGAATATTTGATTGATGTAGTATTGAAGTAATATAAATAGGTTTAAAATCAATGATTAGCGATTTGTGATGTAGTAATGAAGGGGCTAATTATTTTTAATTTGCCGGTAGTAAAAATATTTTCGTCAAGACTTATTTCTGATATTTTTAAAACTAAAACTGTTGCATTATGAAATTAAAAATTGCCCTGCTATGTATCACTTTATTGGCAGCTAGCTTCTTGCACCAAGTCATAGGGCAGAATTTTCCGGTTACAGGAAATGTAGTGGATAAAACTAGTGGTGAGCCTTTGGTAGGAGCTACTGTATCTGTTAAAGGCAGTTCGGCCAGTACGGTTACAGATGCAAAAGGTAACTTTTCCATTACAATGCCCCAAAAAGGCTCTGTCCTGCTTATCAGTTATGCTGGAATGAAGACCATAGAACTGACGGTTACAGATAATAAAATTATAGCAGCTATTCGAATGGAAGAAAGCGCTTCCACGACTCTGTCAGACGTTGTTGTTGTTGGTTATGGAACTCAAAAAATAACAAAAGTATCCGGGGCTATTTCTACCATCAAAAGCGCTGATATTGAAAAACTCAGGCCAGTCAGAACTGAAGATGTATTGCAGGGCAGAGCATCAGGTGTGAGTGTTATTCAAAGTGGTTCGCCTGGTTCTAAGCCAACCGTATTAATAAGGGGAATACCCTCTTTTTCCGGTACCGATCCTGTCGTAATTGTGGATGGCATACCTCAATCTCTTACAGACCTTAATTCTATTAGTCCAAACGATATTGAATCTATCAATGTATTGAAAGATGCGGCTACTACAGCCATCTATGGTGTGAAGGGGGGCAATGGCGTTATCGTAGTCACTACCAGGTCAGGCAGAAAAAGTCAAAAAACAGAAATAACGGTAAGCAGCAATTATGGGGTGCAGGAGGTATTGAACACAATCGGGGTATTAAATGCAACTGAATATGCAGCCATAATCAATGAAGGAAGTACTGTATCGGGCGGCCCGCTTATTTTCCCCGACCTTTCTGTAATTGGCAAGGGTACCGACTGGCAAAAAGAAATTTTCAAAAGGGCTGCCATACAAACGCATTATATCACTGCCCGCGGTGGCAGCGATAGAATGTCTTATTTTCTTTCCGGGGGATATTTGAACCAGGGTGGTATCGTAGGCGGAAACGATAAATCGAGATTCAACAGGGGCAATTTTACTGCAAACCTTAGCTTCGACCTGACCTCAAAATTAAAATTCATAATAAATACTACGGGGGTTATCCTTGATTCAAAAGGGGTACAGGAGAATTCTTTTAACAGTATCATTGGCAGCGCCCTGAATTTTGATCCTACGGTTCCGGTGTATAACACAGTACCGAACACGGTGGGCAAGTATGGGTTTAGTAATTTGTTATTATCAGAAATATTTAACCCCCTTACCAAGCTGGATAATACTTATAACAAAAATATAGGCAGTAAACTATATGGAAAGTTCGAGTTTCAATATGACGTGCTGAAAAATCTGAAAGTCACATCCCGTTTTGGATATACAAAATATGATGGTAATGCCAAGAGCTTTACGCCTCTTGTATTCTACGGACCGAAAAATGTTGACAATTCGATGAATGCTGACGGCTCGGCAGTTACCGGTAAGTATAACAGTGTAGCGCATGAAAAAACAAGTAATTTCAACTATACCTGGGAAACTTTTGCTAATTATAATTTTAAAATAAAAGCAGATCACAATTTTGAAACGGTTCTTGGATTTTCAATGGCCAAAATTTCGGGTAATGCAGCCGGAGCAACCCGGCAGGATGTACCTTTTAATTCATGGGAGTTTGCCGACTTTACCGCGGCTGTAGGAAACAATGTAGCTACGAATACAAATGCCCTCACCGGTTACTATTACCAGTATTTCAGAAGAAACCTTTCTTACTTTACGAGGATCAACTATGATTACCAGGATAAATATCTGGCTTCTTTCACTGCCCGCCGGGATGGCTCTTATGCTTTTGGAAAAGATAACCGGTACGCAAATTTCTTCTCCGGTTCATTAGGCTGGGTGGTTACCAAAGAAAAATTCTTTTCATCTGATTTTATCGATCATTTAAAAATCAGGGGCAGTTATGGTTCCATAGGAAATGAAAATGTGAGCCCGCAGTTTGTTGGTATTGTTACGGGCGGGCCAAGTTATGGCCCCACGGCCAACAGTAATGGGTATGCTTTCGGCGATGTTTTTTATCCGGGATCTACAGTTGGTTCTGCCGCCAATGATGCCTTAAGATGGGAAAAACAATTACAGGCCAATGCAGGGTTTGATATGGTTTTTTTTAACAGGAAGTTTTCTTTATCGGCAGACTATTTTCAGAAAAAAGTGGATGGCTTACTATTTACACCTTCTGCTTCATTATACCTGGGCACCGTTCCTATTCCGACTGCCAATATTGGTTCTACCAAAAGCAGTGGGGTAGATCTGTCTCTTACTTATAATGAAACAATTGGGAAAGCTTTCAAATTAAATACATCCATCACTTTTACCAAAGCAAAGAATGAAGTGACAGCTACCAATAACGATGGTACTGCAAAAATTTTTGGAGGATATTATTTTAACGGTCAATCCCAAAGTGTAACGGTGTTTGAAAAAGGATTTACACCAGGATATTTCTATGGTTACCGCACTATTGGTTTGTTTCAAACAGTTGAGGATATCGCCAAAGCTCCTGTACAAGCAGGCGCCCAACCGGGCGATATACGTTTTGCGGATATAAATGGCGATGGGGTGATTACCGCTGCCGACCAAACAAAAATCGGTGATCCTTTCCCGGCATTTACAATGGGCTGGAACCTGAGCCTGGAGTTTAAAAATTTTGATTTCAATGCATTTACGTATGCATCGGTGGGTAATGATATATACAGCGCTTATGAAAGAAATGCAAACTATTCTAATAAATACAGGGGAGTATTAGCCAGGTGGACAGGCCCCGGAACCACCAATAATGCAAAAAATCCAAGGTATTCATTTACTGATGCCAACAGTAATATCCGTGTTTCGGACAGGTATGTAGAGGATGGTTCTTTTATTAAAATTAAGAACATGCAGCTGGGATATACATTCCCGGCATCAGTTACCAAAAATATTTTTAGCAGGCTGAGAGTATATGCACAAGTGAAAAATGCTTTCACGTTTACCAAATATTCCGGCTTTGACCCCGAAATATCCGGTGGAATATTAGACACGGGTATTGACCGCGGGGCCTATCCACAGGCCAGAACTTATGCTCTTGGCATTGATATTAAACTTTAAATCTTCAAATAAAATATTACTACAATGAAGAATATAAATATAAAAATACTTGGCCTGGTTTTTTTAGTAACCCTGCTTGGCTCCTGTAAAAAATGGGTTGATTACAATCCGCAAGAAGATTTTAGAATCACCGAACTTGATTATTTAAAATCTGAAAGTGATTACCGCACCATGGCGGTGAGTGTTTATACACCCATACAATGGTTAAACCAGGCTGTTCCGGTGGGCGACATTGCATCAGACAATGCAGTTAGTGGCGGCGAAAATGCATCCGATGTATTGTCTTTGCAACAGATAGATGACTTTACACACACCTCCGTTAATTCTACACTTACAGAATTGTGGCAGGCCGCTTATGAAGGAATTAACAGGGCAAATTATATGCAGCTATATAAAGAAAAAAATCTGGCTGGCGAAGCAATTAATTTTGCCGGCAAAGAGGCTCTTTATGGAGAAATTTATTTTTTACGGGCTTATTACTATTTCCACTTAGTCAGATTTTTTGGAGACGTTCCTTTGTTTACAGACAAAAGACTCGGTTTAAGTGACTCTAAAACTTTGCAAAGGACACCCAAAGCAGATGTGTACAAACAAATTGAATCAGACTTAAACAATGCCATAGCAGTTTTACCTGCCATACAAATTCAGAAAGGAAGAATTACCAAATATGCAGCACAGGCTTTACTTGGAAAAGTTTATTTGTATGAAAATAAATTTAATGAAGCGGCCACTGTACTTGAAAATGTTATTACTTCCGGTGCTTTCAGCCTGGTGTCTGATTTTGGTTCTATCTTTTTAGCAACCGGTGAAAATGGACCGGAATCAGTTTTTGAAATTCAATATTCAAACACTTCGCCTTATTACAACTGGGGTGGAGTTACAAGAGGCCAGGGTAATTATGCAGTACAACAATGTGGCGTAAGAGGATTGAATGGTTCGGCCAATATGCCGTATAACGCAGGATGGAGTACAAATTTACCTGCAAAAAATTTAGCAGATGCCTATACCGCCGGTGATAAAAGAAAGACCGTAACTGTATTAGACATCGAAGCCTATAAAACAGCCAATCCATCTTTCAATATTACTTACCAGGTTGCTCCTTACAAAAACACGGGGTTGTATAATCAAAAATATTTGCCAAGAAAAGGAGAAACATCCGGGCAGGTTGAATTGAATTACCTGAATAATTTCAGAACGATCCGTTATGCAGAAGTATTGCTGATGGCTGCTGAAGCAAATAACAGATCATCTGCTCCAAACGATGTGAAAGCGCAGGGTTACTTAAACCAGGTTCGTCAGCGTGCCTTTGGAGACTTATTACATAATATAACCTCAACCGGCACAGCGTTGAAACAAGCTATTTGGGATGAAAGAAGATTGGAACTTGCCATGGAAGGAGACCGCTTTTTTGATTTGGTAAGAACCGGACAGGCTGCAGCAAAAATTACTGGTTTTATAGCAGCTAAACATGAAGTCTTTCCTATTCCTCAGCAGGAAATAAATATTTCAGGTTTAACTCAAAATCCGGGATACTAATCACTAATTATTATAAAAACAATAATCATGAAAGCATTAATATATTTTTTTAGCCTGGCTTTTTTACTGGCTTTTGCACTAAGTTGTAAAAAAGAAGTAAATGATGATGTTTCCTTTGTTGCCGGTGCAAAGTCACCGGAAGAATTATCAGTACTTTTTGACATCACCCAGGACAATACCGGATTGGTGACGATTACACCAAACGGCGTAGGCGCCGTTTCGTATGATATTTATTATGGCGATGGTACAACAACTGCCGCCAGAGTGATGGCAGGAAAAAATACAACCCATACTTATGCGGAAGGCGTTTATAATGTGAAAATTATTGGGTACAGCATCAACGGAAAAACTACAGAAAAAACACAGCAGTTAACGGTTGCTTTCAGAGCTCCCGAAAATTTAGCCGTAACGGTTGCTATTGATCCGGCAAATAATTTTAAAGTGAATGTTTCTGCCTCTGCACTGTATGAAACAAATTTCAGAGTTTACTTTGGCGTGTCTCCCACTGAAACTCCTGTTTCGTTCCTGGAAGGGCAAACTGTAAGTTATGTTTATACTGCTGTGGGTACCTATACTGTAAAAGTGGTGGCATTAAGCGGTGGGGCTGCCACTACACAATTTACAAAAGCAGTAACAATTGTTGATCCGATTCTCCTCCCGCTTACTTTCGAATCTTCCACCATAAATTATGCCTTCAATAATTTTGATGGTGGCAGTGCTTCTGTAATCAGTAATCCTCAATCAGGCGGAATTAATACCAGCGCTAAGGTTGGTAGAATGCTTAAAAATCCGGGCCAGGTTTGGGGTGGCAGTTGGATTGGATTAAGCAGCCCGATTGATTTCTCGGCAAATAAAATTTTCAGGATGAAAGTATTTTCACCCCGTGCAGGCGCCAAAGTGCTGCTGAAAGTAGAAAATGCAACAAATGGCGGGATAAGTTTTGAAAAAGAAGCAACCTTGTCCGTTGCAAATACCTGGGAGGATTTAGTTTTTGACTTCAGCGCCATTAATACTGCGAACAGCTATCATAATATTGTTTTAATATTTGATCTGGGGATAATGGGAGACGGCTCGGCCAATTTTACTTTCTTCTTTGATGATATCAGGCTTACAAATCAAATTCCCACCAGCCTCTTAGCCCTGCCGGTTACATTTGACATAGCAGGTATTAATTATTCAGTTACTGATTTTGGAAATAATCAAACAATCAATGCAGTTGATCCCACAAACGCTTCCAATAATGTTAAAAAAACCACTAAGATTAATGGCGCCGAAACCTGGGCCGGAACAACCATAGGCGCTGGTTTTATTTCAGCAATTCCATTTACTGCAAGTACTACGCAAATGAGTATAAGAGTTTATTCTCCTGCGGCAGGCATCCGTGTGAGATTAAAAGTTGAAGACAGAACTAACAATACAAGATCAGTAGAAACAGAAGCCATGACACAGGCAGCAAATACCTGGGAGACATTGGTTTTTGATTTTGTAAATCAATCTGCCGGTACAGCCGCTATGAACCTTGCTTATAATTATGATATGGCTTCTGTGTTTTTTGATTTTGGAAATGCGGGCAATGGAAAAGTTTTTTATTGGGATGATGTAAAATTTCTGCCGGCCAATATACTACCCGATTATTTAGTTCTTCCGCTCGATTTCCAGTCAACAACACTTAACTATTCATTTATTGATTTTGACGGAGGTAATGCTACTGTTGTTTCAAATCCATCGGCTACAGGTATCAATACAAGCAGTAAGGTTGTAAAAATGATTAAAAATGCCGGCCAGGTTTGGGGAGGGAGTTTACTATCCTTGGTCAATCCAATTAATTTTTCTGTTAAAAAGACTTTCAGGATGAAAGTATATTCTCCACGGGTTGGGGCCAAAGTATTGTTGAAAGTGGAAG
The DNA here is from genome assembly GCA_020051175.1 of Bacteroidia bacterium. GTDB lineage: Bacteria > Bacteroidota > Bacteroidia > 2-12-FULL-35-15 > 2-12-FULL-35-15 > 2-12-FULL-35-15. Next base: position 8,718 of record JAGVJJ010000095.1, read on the forward strand.
GCCCCAATGGCGCTGCTTTTGAAAAAGAGGTTGTTACTACCACTGCCAATACATGGGAGCTGTTAACGTTTGATTATAGCGCTATCAATACCGGCCTGTCTTATCAAAACATTGTTGTGATTTTTGATCTGGGAACAATGGGAGATGGTTCTGCCAATTTTACTTATTA
>JAGVJJ010000048.1 GCA_020051175.1 Bacteroidia bacterium
ATCTGGTGAAAGATATTCTGAACATCCACAAAACGCCTGCTTTTAACATCAAACTCAACTTCCGCACGCATAAACTCTTCTACAAGAACAGGAATATCAAACTTATTGGAATTGTAACCTGCCAGGTCACAGTTTTTTAAAAATTCTGCCAGGCTTTTCGCTATCCCTTTAAATGTGGGCTCATTGGCAACATCTTTATCATAAATGCCATGTACCAATGATGACTGCAATGGAATAGGAATAGTGGGATTTATGCGTTTTGTTTTTATTTCTTTGGTACCATCCGGAGAAACTTTCAGGATGGATATTTCAACAATCCGGTCAGAAGCCACATTCACACCTGTTGTTTCCAAATCAAAAAAAGCAATTGGCCGGGTTAAATTCAGTTGAATCATAATAAAATTAATAGTTATATGGTGTTACTACCAGAACAATAATAAGGAATATTTATGGAAGAGCCAAAGGAATTAATGCAAATTCGTTAGTAAAATCAGGTGTATTACAATTTTTTAACCTATTCTTGTACACCGAATCTGAGTTTTGATCTTTGTTAATAAAAAGAATACCGATGAAAAAGAATATTTTTAAGCTTTTAGCTAAATTCAATAAAATTGTATTGCCCAAATACTACAAAAGAGATTTGACCAAATTGAAGAAATGGGAAAAAGCCATAGTAGGCTATAAATATTGGGTAACCACTCAAGCGCTTTAATAATACAGTTCGCACTTTCTCACTATCTTACTAAAGTTACTATACCCTTTAATGACTTTTTATTTCCTCTGAAAGTCTTTAGTTCAATTTTCCACACGTAAACATCCCTCTGAACCATCGTATTTCCCTGTGCCTGATAGCTGCCGTCCCAACCTTTATCAAAGCTATTACTATGGAAAACCATATTGCCCCAGCGGTCGAAAATAGTGAATTTATAACCCTCTGAACTGATGCCTATACCTTTTGGAATAAAAATATCGTTTATACCATCACTGTTTGGTGTAAAGGCATTAGGAATGTTTATAGCATATTCTTCTTCAACAGAGATATTTTTTGTGATTGTATCTGTACAACCATGAGTGGTGGTTACAACCAGTGTAACCGGATAACTACCCGCTGCAGGGAATGCGAACTGCGGGTTTCGTAGCGTATCTGTAGAATCACCGGCTATCCAAAGCCATGAAAGAATGGTATCGTTCAATGTTAAATCAGTAAATTGAATTTCAGGGTTTAACGTGGAAGCAACTTCCGGATCATATGTAAAATCAGCCTCTGGCAAAGGATAAACACTTACAATTGAATATGCTGTATCTGTGCAACCATTGGTGTCAGTAACGGTCAGACTGGTTGAATAAAAGCCATCCTGGTCATAGCAATTAAATGGTGCGAACAAAGCGGATGTCTGGTTATTACCAAAGTCCCAAAAACATCCGGTAATATCAGCACCTGCAGAGTTCAGGTATGTAAGACAATATGGGACACACCCGGAAGCATTGAGCGGACTTATAACTGCGGAGGGCAGCGGATTAACCAAAACAATAGCTGATGCGGTATCCTTGCAATTATTCATATCGATTCCTAACACTGTATAAACCGAAGTTGTTGATGGAGTCGCTAGCACAGTATCCCCTATTGCTACATTCAATCCGGACACAGGACTCCAGGTGTATGCGGCTGCTCCATTTGCAATAAGAGGCGCAACACCACCGGCACATATAGTGGCACCTGATACACTTACCACAGGCGATGAGTTTACAGTTACAGTTAAACCTGCTGATGAGGAACAGTTATTGGTATCAGTACCGGTTACGGTATAAGGGCTTGTAGCCGCAGGAAAAGCCGATATTACCGCTCCCAGTGTGCTGCTTAATCCTGTAGCCGGACTCCAAACAAATGTAGAAGCGCCAGAAGCTGCTAAAATTGCGGTATCACCGACACATATAGCAGGCGAGTTTACCACAATCTGAGGCAATGGAGCAGCCATTACATTTATTGTTGCTATTGCCTGGCAGCCATTGGTATCAGTCACATTAACGGAATAGAGGCCAGCGAGTGCAGGTACTATACTATCAACCTGTGGGTTCTGAACGGACGAAGCAAATCCACCCGGTCCGCTCCACAAATAACTCGAACTTACTGAAACAGTAAGGTTAAGAGTATCACCCACACAAACGGGACTGTTGCTTCCAGCAACAGGTACTGGTAATGGGTTTACAACAGCCGTGACGGAATCCGTTCCGGTACAACCTGATGAACCTATTGCTGTAAGTGTATACGTCCCAGCCATTGCAGGTGAAGCTAAACCAACAACCGGATTTTGCAATGTAGAGTTAAACCCTGAAGGTCCGTCCCAGTTCCAGCTTACACCAGCATCTGCAAATAATCTTAAAGTGTCACCCGCACAAACAGGGCTATTACCGGAAGCATTTATTAATAGCCCCGGAGTTACCAGTACAATTGCAGTATCGTTAGTAACACAGTTGTTGGCACCTGTTACGGTCACCACATAACTGCCACTCATTACCAGTGAAGCATTTGCCAGTTGCGGATTTTGAGCAGAAGAACTGTATGAATTAGGTCCTGCCCAGGAATAACTGGTGCCACCAGATACGCCAATTGTAATGGTTTGTGTCAAACATACTGTATCTCCGATAGCGTTTGCAACAGGCAATGGATTAACCGTTACATTTACTGTTGCTGTTGCTTCGCAGCCATTTATATCTGTAACTGTAACTGAATATAAACCTGCTGATGCAAGTGTTGCATTGCTGACAGAAGGGTTTTGAATGTTGGAACTAAAGCCACCGGGACCGATCCAGGAATAATTTGCTCCTGCCGATACTGTAAGGTTCAATGCATCGCCTTCACACACGGGGCTGTTGCTGCCTGAACTCACATTAGGAAGAGCATAAACCAGGACGTTTGCCTGTGCCGTATCAGAACAACCTGCAGTTGTTCCAATAACACTGTAAATGGTGGTATCTGATGGAAAAGCGTAAACACTTGCACCGTTTGTACTGCTCAGTCCTGAGGATGGGCTCCAGGAATAGAGACCCGCCCCTGAAGCGGTAAGCAGTATAGAGTCACCATTACACAAATTTCCTGAATTAACACTAACCACTGGTGTTGTAGCAATAGTAACTACAGATGTTGCCGTATCCGAGCAGCCATTGCTTGTACCGGTTACAGTATAGGTTGTAGTTGATAGTGGGTTGGCGGTTACGCTTGCACCAGTTGTGCTGCTCAACCCCGTTGAATTAGCCCAACTGTACGTGCTGGCTCCGGTTGCTGTAAGCGTTGCCAGGCTACCGGAACAAACAGCTGCGTTATTTACATTTACTGATAGAGCTGGCACTACTGTTACATTGGAATGAGCAGTATCGGTACATCCGGCTGTTGTCCCTGTAACGGTATATGTTGTTGGGTTTACAGGTACAGCAATTGCTGTATTTGTACCGGTTGAAGTTGCCCCACTCGTCCAGGTATAAGACGTAGCTCCAGAGGCAATAAGATTGGCTGTATCTCCAATACAGATAGTTGGCGAGTTTACAGTCACAGCAGGTTTCGGATTAACCGTTACTGTTGAAACAGCAGTGGTTATACAGGATCCACTAGTTCCTGTTACAGTATATGTTGTTGTACTTAACGGTACAGCATTTGCTGTATTAACTCCCGTTGAAGTAGCACCAGCCGACCATGTATAAGATGTAGCCCCGGAAGCAACTAAGTTAGCCGTATCTCCTGCACAGGTTGTTGGCGAGTTTACAGAAACAGTTGTGAGAGCTGTGATATGAATTGTATCGCTTGTGGAGCCACAACTATTTGTAACCTTTACATAATATGTTCCTGCAGCTAACACTGTTTTGGTTTGAGTTGTAGTTGCGTCTTGCCATAAATATGCTGTGTACCCGACTCCGGCATCAAGAACAATAGAAGCTCCGTTACATAATGATGTGTCGTTGCCTAATGTAAAAACAGGTGGCCCTTTAATCACAGTAATATTAATTAATGTATCAATAACCGAACCCGCATATATAATTGCTGAAACGGTATATGTTCCAATGCTTGTAAAAATATGCCACGGATAAAGAAGTTTAGATGTATTGGATATTCCGGATGAGGGATCATTAAAATTCCACAGTACAGAATCAATTGCAGAAGTGTCCGAAAGTGAAAAATAGGTAGAATCTCCAAAACAAGTATCAACATGAGCAATTGAAGGAGAAGTAAAGGATGAGGGTATAAAATAATCAGGCAATCCAAGCTGGCATATTTTTCCTGAAAGACTTACTGCATTGTCAACATACCCGCACGCGCCCCCCAATGCATTGGGGTTGTTGATGCAGCCTATAGCTCCTCCATTAAACCTGGCTACATATATCTTTCCATCCGGTCCAGTTTGAATAGCCCCGATTTCTGCTGCCGTAGATGTGCCTATTAAAGTACCAGAAGCAATAATAGCTGCAGAAGTACCAAGTGTCATATCATACTGAAAAATCCTTAAGTCAACTTCAGCATCAACATACAACCGCGTACCATCCGGTGAAAATTCAACACCATAAGTATATAATGTTGAAAAAGGTGGACTGAAAGAAAAATCCGAAGTTACAATTCCTGTTGCAGGATTAAAATTTAACACATCCACTATTCCCATGCCCCAATTTGCCTGTACCAATTTTTTTCCATCAGGAGAGGGCTTCAGATGACCATATCCTGCTGAAGTATTAACAGTACCAGCGTTACTAGTAACGGGTGTAGTATTAACTCCTGCACTGGTAACAGAATAAGCAAGAAATGTATTTGTTGTATATTCATGTGATATTACCCAAATACCATTGGACTTTGCTACTGCAGTAATTTTTTCAGTTACTTTGGGGGCAAGTTGTACATTTTTTGTAGGGGTAACATCTCCTAAGCCCCCGGCCAGTGACATATCTACTTCAGAATATCTAAGTCCATTTACACCTCCCACGGCATCCGCAGTAAATATATAATAGATACTAGTACTACCGGGCTTAGGAACAATAATAGCAGATTGAGTTGAAGAAAATTGTCCTAACAAACCGGTACCATTTGGCATGGGAGAATGTTGGTTGTTCCAGACGGTCGTACCATCAGTATAAAATCGAAGCACACCTGCAGATGTAGATACAGTCGCACACCCTTCGGTAGTTTCCAAAGCCCCATTTGTAAGGGGCACAGGTGCCCCGCCATTAAAATCAAGCCCTGCCTTATTACCAAAATACCAAATATTGCCTTCTCCTTGTGCATAAGCTCTATCCGAACAGATACAAAAAATCACAAGCACTAAAGAAAATACCCATTTAATCTTCATAACTAATTATACAAAAGCTACTGAACATTTCCGATATTATAATCAAACAGTTTTGGTCGCATTCTTTCAGCCTTTAGCCGAGATGAAAAGTATTAAAACAAACCTGAAAAGACAAAAAGACTATTGCAAATTCTTTGAAAAGTACAAATTACAAAAAAAATATAATCAATTAACAATCAGCTATATATTTTGCTTACATATATGTTTTAAATTATATTTGATAAAAAACATACAATGAAAAAATTATTACTTATTACAATTGCAGCCTTATTCTGCCTTACCGCAATCTCACAAACCTACCCTACTTTCGGTCCTGAAAAACCAGTTACAATCTCCGGGCTTACCTTCGATGCCATGGAACCATTTCTATCTGCAGATGGAAACTATATGTTTTTTAATTCCCTGAATGATGGAGTAAATACAAGTTTGTATTATGCATCACGCGTAAATGATACCACATTTACCCTTGTTGCACAAGTAAATGGGGTGAATTATCCTGCCCCTCACCTTGATGCCGTTGCGTCTATGGATTCACTCAATAATTTTTATTGGGTAACTACACGCAATTATCCGAACACAATGGACAATTTTTGTCATGGCGCTTTTAACGCGGGAAATGTAACCGATACAGGACGTGTACATGGTAATTTTTACATCTATTCACCCGGCTGGTTAATTATGGATGCAACAATAAACCATGGTGGAAATCTGCTTTATTATTGCAACGCTTATTTCAATAACTGCAATATTCCTTGCTGGTCAACTATGGGAATAGCAGTCAAAATAACCGACACCACATTTGCAAAACTGCCTTCGTCCGATACCAACCTACAGCTCGTAAACGATACCAATTACATCAATTACGCCCCGGCTATTACGAAAGATGAACTGGAACTTTATTTTACAAGGGTTTTAAGAAGCAATCCTTCTCAAAGCGAAATATGTGTAGCCGTGAGAAGCAATGCTTCCGCTAATTTCAGTGCACCATCCGTTATCTATGCATCGGCACTTATTCCCGAAGGACCAACTTTAACAGCCGACAAAACAAAAATGTATTATCATAAAAAAGATGGTGCTTTGTATAAATTGTTTCTGCGTTACAGGACTACAATAACCAATATAGAAGAAACAGAAAATGAAATTGTTGCTGTTTGTCCCAACCCATCCAATAATATAATTACAATAACCCCTGCACTAAAAAACGAAGATTTTTTTGTTGACATTTATTCATTACAAGGTCAAAAACTGCTTACTTCACAAAAAACAACAGTTATTGATATTTCGACTCTTGCTCCGGGAGTGTATACTGTAGTGGTAAAACAGAAAAACAAACACTGGAAAAATAAAATTGTTAAGTACCAATAAACAGATTAACAGACGAAACAAAAAGTGGGTTATAAGATAACACCTCGAACTATAATCACTGTAGTTATTGTACTGCTTGGGTTTCAACTGCATGCACAAAACAAATCACAATCCAAAGACTTAAAAACTACGGTGGTATATACTATTAACGATAAAAATGTAAGTATTAAAGAGTTTGGTAAATTTCTTGGAAGCCTGAAAGAAATTAAAGATACCTGGTTTTGTGCTGAAACAAATTATGGCGGCATTACGGGCTATGATGCAAAAGATAAGCTGGGGAAAATATATGAATACAGGGCCAAATCAGACCAAAGCGGCAGTACAAATTCTATTAAGAAAAAGACAACACAATATTGACTTTTTAAATACCTGATTTTCAATAAAATAACCAACAGATACTATGCAAGCATAAATATTTTCATTAATACTATGCTTGCATAGTATTTTTTTGTAACTTTGTATCGTCATGGAAAAAATAGCAGAAAAAAAACACGCTGAAACAATCGACTCGAAGCTGAAGAACGGCTGGCAAATCGTTTCCCGGATGTACAACGCAGAGGCCATGAAATATGGCGGCTCTATTGCAATCGGACATTTTCTTCTGAACATCGACAGCAAAGAGGGTTCTTACGCATCTGATATTGCACCCAAATTGGGAATGGAAACGACTTCGCTTTCAAGAATCATTCAAACACTTGAAAAAGAAGGGCTGATAATAAAAAAAGCGGACACTTCAGATAAACGAAAAGTTAAACTTTTGTTAACTGAAAAAGGAAAAGAAAATAAAGAGCTGGCTAAAAATATTGTTCGTAAATTTAACAGCTTAGTGATAGAGAAAATAGGCACAGAAAGAATTGAAGAGTTCTTTAAAACAATTGATGAAATAACACAACTTGCCGAACAACAACATAAACTTCTGAAATCAGCATACTAAACAATTTTAAACCAAACCATATGAACAGAATCATCAAAAAAGTAGCAGTGCTTGGCTCCGGTGTCATGGGAAGCCGTATTGCATGTCATTTTGCAAACATTGGTGTTGAAGTGTTATTACTCGACATCGTGCCTAAAGATGTCCCGCAAGAAAGCGGGAATAAAAAAAGCCGCAACAAAATAGTGAATGATGCACTTGATTTCGCTCTGAAATCAAACCCATCTCCTATTTACCGCAAAGCGTATGCAAAACGCATTACCACCGGAAACTTTGAAGACGATATGAAAAATATCGCAAGCTGTGACTGGGTGATTGAAGTTGTTATTGAGCGTTTGGATATTAAAAAACAGGTTTTTGAAAATGTAGAGAAATACCGTAAACCGGGAACATTGATCACTTCCAACACTTCCGGTATCCCTATCCATATGATGACCGAAGGCAGAAGCGAAGATTTCCAGAAGCATTTCTGTGGAACCCACTTCTTCAACCCTCCACGTTATTTACGTTTATTAGAGATTATCCCTACTCCTAAAACATCTCCAGAAGTAGTGGATTTCTTAATGCATTATGGTGAATTGTTCTTAGGAAAAACCACCGTATTGTGTAAAGATACCCCGGCATTTATTGCCAACAGAATTGGTGTATTCGGTATCATGAGCCTGTTCCACTTGGTGGAGAAAATGGGCTTAACTGTGGAAGAAGTGGATAAACTGACCGGACCAGTATTGGGCCGCCCGAAATCAGCTACTTTCCGTACATGTGATGTTGTTGGTTTGGATACCTTGGTACACGTGGCTAACGGTGTTGCAGCTACCTGCCCTAAAGACGAAGCCATCGAGCAATTCAAAATCCCTGGATTTATTGCTAAAATGGTAGAGAACAAATGGCTTGGAAGCAAAACCGAACAAGGATTCTTCAAAAAAGTAAGAGCTGCCAATGGCAAATCTGAAATTCATGCTTTGGACATCAAAACACTGGAGTACAAACCATCTGAAAAAGTAAAATTTGCTACTCTTGAAGCTACCAAAACAATTGATAATTTAAGAGCAAGAATGAAAGTGCTTCTTGCCGGAAAAGACAAAGCCGGTGAGTTTTACCGTGAATCATTCTACAGCCTGTTTGCTTATGTAAGCAACCGTATCCCGGAAATTACTGATGAGCTTTTCAAAATAGATGCTGCTATGAATGCAGGTTTTGCATGGGAATTAGGACCATTCGAAGCTTGGGATGCATTGGGTGTTGCTGAAACTGTAAAAGCAATGGAAGCTGCAGGTAAAAAGCCAGCGCAGTGGGTATACGATATGCTGGCAGGCGGTGCTGCTTCTTTCTACAAAGTAGAAAACGGTACTAAAAAATATTACGATATCCCTTCTAAATCATATAAAACTATCCCTGGAACAGAATCATTCATCCTGTTGGATAATATCCGCGAGAAAAACACCATCTGGAAAAACAGCGGAACTACTATTACCGACATCGGTGACGGAATCATCAACCTGGAGTTCCATACAAAAATGAACTCTATTGGTGGTGAAGTAATTGAAGGTATCAACAAAGCAATTGATTTAGCTGAGAAAAACTATCGCGGACTTGTAATCTCTAACGAAGGAGCCAACTTCAGCGCTGGGGCCAACGTGGGAATGATTTTCATGATGGCGGTTGAACAGGAGTACGATGAATTAAATTTTGCTATCAAAGCATTCCAGGACGCTATGATGCGTATCCGTTACTCTTCTATTCCGGTAGTGGTAGCGCCTCACAACCTGGCATTAGGCGGTGCCTGCGAAATGAGCTTGCATGCCGACAGAGTAGTGGCTCATGCTGAAACCTATATGGGACTGGTTGAATTTGGTGTTGGTTTGATCCCTGGCGGTGGCGGAAGCAAAGAATTTGCTGTGCGTTTGGCAGATGAATTACAGGAAGGTGATGTGGAATTGAACAATTTCCGCGATCGTTTCTTAACTATCGGACAGGCGAAAGTATCTACATCAGCTGCTGAAGCATTTGATTTAGGTTACTTACGTAAAGGTAAAGATGTAATTGTGATTTCACGTAACCGTTTATTAGCTGAGGCAAAAGCAAACTGCCTTGAATTGGCAGATGCAGGTTATACTCAACCTGTTCAGCGTAAAGATATCCGTGTGCTTGGTAAACAGGCATTAGGCTTGGCTTACCTGGGTGCTAACTCTATGAAATCAGGGAACTACATCAGCGAACACGATGAAAAAATTTCAAGAAAATTAGCGTATGTGCTTGCTGGTGGTGATTTATCAGCTCCAACTGTTGTAAGCGAACAATACTTACTTGACTTAGAGCGTGAAGCTTTCTTATCACTTTGTACTGAAAAGAAAACATTGGAGCGTATTCAGTCGATTATTACAGGTGGTAAAATTTTGAGAAATTAGATTTGAGATGTGAGATATGCGATCTGAGACATTCAAATAAAAATAAAAATGCACAACTTAAAGGAACTTAAAATATGGAATAAAGCTATCGACCTTACGGTTGAAGTATATAAAGCTACAGCAAGCTTTCCGAAAGAAGAAGCTTACGGGCTTACTTCACAAATAAGGAGATCTGCTGTTTCTGTTCCTTCAAATATTTCAGAGGGTGCCGGAAGAAATTCAAATAAAGAATTTATCCACTTCTTAGGTATTGCAAACGGTTCATCTTATGAATTACAAACTCAACTTGTTATCTCAAATAAACTAAATCTAATGAATGATGAAACACTTCAACCTTTGTTAAAAGAGATTGAAGAAATACAAAAAATGAATTACAAATTTCAAAATACATTGTCTAACCAGATGTGAGACGAGATCTAAGACATCCCAGTCTCAAATCTCATATCTCACATCTCAAATCTAATGAACATGAACGCATATATAGTAGCCGGATTCAGATCCGCAGTAGGTAAAGCAAACAGAGGGGGGTTCCGTTTCACCCGTCCTGATGACATTTCCGCACAGGTTATAAAAAAATTAATGGCTGCCGTGCCAAGTGTAAAAGAAGAGGAAATAGATGACCTTATTGTAGGTTGTGCTATGCCTGAAGCAGAACAAGGTATGAACATGGCCCGCTTCATCTCCCTGAAAGCATTTAAAACAGACAAAGTTCCTGGAATGGTAGTAAACCGCTACTGCTCGTCCGGATTGGAAACCATTGCATTGGCATCCAACAGAATCAATTCAGGAATTGCTGATTGTATCATTGCTGGTGGTGCAGAAAGCATGAGCTTAATACCAATGGGTGGCTGGAAAATTGTTCCGGACCCTGCTATTGCGCTTAGCAATCCTGACTACTACTGGGGTATGGGCTTAACAGCAGAAGCTGTTGCTAAGGAGTACAAAGTCAGCCGCGAAGACCAGGATGCGTTTGCTCTTGAATCACACAGAAGAGCGGTAAAAGCACTGGCAGAAGGCAAATTCAAAGATGATATCGCTCCGGTAACAATTACCGAGACATATATTGATGAAGCTACAGGTAAAAAGAAAAACCGTGATTTTGTTGTAGATACAGATGAAGGTCCTCGTGCAGATACTACTGTTGAAGCATTGGCGAAGTTAAAACCGGTGTTTGATGCAAAAGGTTCTGTTACTGCAGGTAACTCTTCACAAACAAGTGATGGTGCAGCTTTCGTGATGATCGTGAGTGAAAAATTCATGAAAGAGCACAATTTAAAACCAATCGCACGTTTAGTGAGTTATGCCGTTGCAGGTGTTCCTCCACGTATCATGGGAATCGGACCAATTGCAGCTATTCCAAAAGCATTGAAACTTGCTAACCTTACATTGGATCAAATTGATTTGATTGAATTGAACGAAGCTTTCGCTTCTCAGTCATTGGCTATTGTTCGTGAGCTTGGACTAAACCCTGAGATAGTAAACGTAAACGGTGGTGCTATTTCATTGGGCCATCCTTTGGGATGTACAGGCGCTAAATTATCTGTACAATTGTTCAATGAATTGAAACGCAGAAACAAAAAATATGGTATTGTTTCTATGTGTATCGGTACAGGGCAAGGTGCTGCGGGGGTTTTTGAAATGATGAACTAAAAAGCCCCCTCCTAACCTCCCCCCAAGGGGGAGGAATTTTAGGGATAATAAAAACTAAATTTTCAATAAAAAAACTAAATAACTAATTATTAACCACGCTTCGAACTCCTCCCCTTTGGGGAGGCCGGGAGGGGCTCTTACTCTAAAAACCATGTCAACACTAACTCAAAAAGGCGCTGCAATTAAAGGTGGCGAATTCCTTATCAAAGAAACAGAAGCAAATGATATTTTTATTCCTGAAGAGTTCAACGAGGAACAACGTATGATTGCGAAAAGCAGCCAGGACTTTATTGAACAAAACGTATGGCCTAACCTTAACCGTATTGATAAACAAGAAGAAGGTTTAATGGTTGACCTGTTGAACAAAGCCGGAGAACTGGGTTTATTAGGCATTTCAGTTCCTGAAGATTTAGGCGGATTTGGTAAAGACTTCGCAACATCTCAGCTGGTAACTGAGGTATTGGGTGCCAGTCACTCTTTTGCAGTAGCTATTTCGGCACATACAGGTATTGGTACATTGCCAATTCTATATTATGGCAACGAAGCTCAAAAAGCAAAATACATCCCTAAACTGGCTTCTGGCGAGTGGAAAGCCTGTTATTGCTTGACTGAGCCAAGCGCAGGTTCTGATGCAAACTCAGGAAAAACACGTGCTACGCTTTCTGCTGATGGTAAACACTACATCCTGAACGGACAAAAAATGTGGATCACCAATGGTGGTTTCGCTGATATTTTCACTGTATTTGCGAAAATTGATGATGATGCCAACTTAAGCGCATTCATTGTTGAGAAGAGCTTTGGTGGCGTTACCTTGAACCCGGAAGAAGATAAAATGGGTATTAAAGGAAGCTCTACCCGCCAGGTGTTCTTCAACGACTGCAAAGTGCCGGTAGAAAACCTTTTATCTGATCGTCAGAACGGATTTAAAATTGCCGTGAATATCCTTAACCTTGGCCGTATTAAGCTTGGTGCTGCTGCAGTAGGTGGTTCTAAAGAAATCGCTACTAAATCTATCCAGTACGCAAACGAGCGCCAGCAGTTCGGTCGCCCGATTGCTAAATATGGTGCTATCCGTTATAAATTAGCTGAACAAGCTATCCGTATTTTTGCATGCGAGTCTGCTACTTACAGAGCCAGCCAGAACATTGAAGATGCTACCAATGCCTTAATCGCGGGTGGTATGGACGAAGCAAAAGCAAAACTGAAAGGTGTTGAGCAGTTTGCTGTTGAAGCTGCTATTTTGAAAGTACACGGTTCTGAAATACTTGACTATGTAGTTGATGAAGGAGTTCAAATCTATGGTGGTATGGGTTACAGCGCTGAAGCTCCAATGGACCGCTCTTACCGCGATGCACGTATCAACCGTATCTTCGAAGGAACAAACGAAATCAACCGTATGCTTACTGTTGACATGATGCTGAAACGCGCCATGAAAGGTGAGTTGGATTTGATGGGGCCAGCAATGAAAGTTGCAGGAGAATTGATGAGCATTCCTGACTTTGGCAGTTCAGAAAAAACATTGTTCTCTGAAGAGAAAAAATATGTTGCGAACTTCAAAAAAGCAACATTAATGGTTGCCGGTTCAGCGGTTCAGAAATTAATGCAAAACCTTGCCAAAGAGCAGGAAGTATTGATGAACCTTGCTGACATGATCATTGAATTGTATATCTCAGAATCAGTAATGTTACGTGTTGAAAAACTAGTTAGCCTACGTGGTGAAGAGGCTTGTAAAGAGCAATTGGATATGATGCGTGTATATATCAATGATGCTGCCGACAAAATCCACAAATCAGGTAAAGAAGCTATCAACAGCTTCGCTGAAGGTGATGAGCAACGTATTATGCTTACAGGTTTGAAACGTTTCACAAAAACTGACAATCTGAACACCACTGCAGCACGCAGAAATGTTGCTGCTAAGCTGATTGCTGAGAACAAATATTGTTTCTAATATTTTAGATATGAGTATTGGGATATGAGACGTGAGAAACCTTTTTAAGGTATTTTACGTACTCATATCTCACATCTCAAATCTTCATGTCAACACATCACATCACATACTTCTCCTCTCCTATTGGTATCATTGAAATTACAGGCAATGAAGATGGTATCGCAACCCTTTATTTTGTTGATACAAAAAAAGAAGATGTTCCACAAGTGGTTGCTCCTTCCTTAAAGGAGTGTGTGTACCAGCTGGATGAATACTTTAAAGGTATCCGCAAGGAATTCGGGCTCAAACTAAACCCTCAAGGGAGCGAATTTCAGAAAAAGGTCTGGAATGAGCTGCATACTGTTCCTTTCGGAAAAACAGCATCTTATTTACAGATATCAAAACAAATTGGTGATCCCAACGCCACTCGTGCCGTGGGTAATGCCAATGGCAGCAATCCTATTTCTATTATTGTTCCCTGTCACAGGGTAATTGGAAGCAATGGGAAACTTACCGGTTATGGTGGCGGACTGTGGCGAAAAGAATGGCTGCTCAACCACGAAAAAACTATTGTTTTCGGAAAGCAGGCGGAATTATTTTAATTTGCTTATTGATTCGAACAAAAAATAAAGAGGCTTACACTAAAGTGTAAGCCTCTTTATTTTTAGCCACAAGCAAGCTCCACACATTTCTCGACAAGCTCGAAATGACAGGGCGCAGGTAATTTCGAGCTTGTCGAGAAACGTGCGCATGGCTATATTTATCTCCTAGAAACGCTCCAGTTTAGAGAAGAAGAAATCTCCTTCAATCTGTGCGTTTTCATCGCTGTCAGAACCGTGAACGGCATTTGCAGCAATTGATTTAGCATAAATTTTACGGATAGTACCTTCCGCAGCTTTAGTAGGGTCAGTAGCACCGATTAAATTTCTGAAATCAGCAACTGCATTTTCTTTTTCCAAAATAGCTGCTACGATTGGTCCAGCTGACATATAGTCTACAAGCTCACCATAAAAACCACGCTCTTTGTGCACTTCATAAAATTTACCAGCAGCCTCGCTCGATAGTTTTGTATATTTCATTGCAACAATGCGGAAACCAGCATCATTGATCATTTTTAAAATACCACCAATGTATCCATTTCCAACCGCATCCGGTTTAATCATTGTAAATGTTCTGTTCGTTGCCATAATATCAATATAAAGTTTAATTTTTGTGGCTGCAAAATTAGAAAAATATATTGATTGAAATGGAAAATGGCAGATGGAAAGTGGAAAATGTAATTTTTGACACTTTTAATAAGTAGAATTGATTATTAAACCCTAGCGCAACTTTGTGGTTTTGTTATAAAATCTCAACCGCTCTGCCAACAGTCTTCGACCTGTTCAGTTCTGAGACCTATCCAAAGCCCCCCCCACGCAACTATTACATAAAATATAAAATATTACATTTTAAACATTCTACAAGACATCTACCATCTTCCATTCTACATCGTCCATCAATTTTACTATTTTTGCCCTATGCAACAGAACTTAAAACCGGAAGAGCGCGAAGTCATTAAGTTAGTAAGCTTTTTTAGGAAGAAAGCAGAAAAGTTAATGGAAGAAAAGAAGCTGCCTGAAGAATACGGACAGCTCCTTGAAACCTCAGACAAGCTTGTGGAACAAATTAATATTCATGCCAAAAACCGTGAAACCATCCTTAATGAGCGTACACAGCTGCAAAGCATGATTAAGGAAAACGCACAATGCCCAAAATGCTCCAAAAATGACAAGCTGAAGCGTACCGGAACCGATAAAAGCCCACGGGGATGGAAAAGCAATAAGTACAAATGCCGTGGCTGCAATATAGAATTTGTATGGAATGCCCCCAACAACCCCTGGGATATGATACCTTACGTGGAACATTTCGTGGAACAACTGAAAAGCAAATTACAGAATGAGCCGGATGAATTCACCCGCACACAAACCCAGGCTGTCATCCAGCAAATGGAAGCTAACATTGCTAAACTAAAGCCGGTTGTTGAAGCCTCTGACCTGGATTTAGCCGATCTTGAAACACGTGAAAAAGAAATGGCGGAAGTGGTACATAAGTTTAAAAAACACCTGATGATTGAAAAAATAAGGATTGAAGATTAGCCAACCACTCAAATACCTGACTATCAATATTTTAATTACATAAATTTAAAACACAGGCTTTTGGTCTGTGTTTTTGTTTTTATACTCACTTTCGGTGATTTTAAGAAATATTAAGATAAAAAGCTGGCCGAAATAGTGTAAATTTGCTACTTACCAAAAAGTAAACACATTGAACTCTAAACAGGTACAGGAACTAAAAGCGCTTTTAAGCAGCCCAAAAAAAATAGTAATTGTTACACATTGGTCGCCTGATGGAGATGCTATGGGTTCATCTTTAGGCCTATACAATTACCTGACAAAGAAAAAACACCAGGTAACAGTAATCACTCCAAACGATTACCCTTCTTTTTTGGAATGGCTGCCGGGCAATAAAAAAGTAATTAATTTTTCTGAAAAGGCAAAACCGGCAAAAGCCGCTGTTGCCAAAGCAAATATCATCTTCTGCCTGGATTTTAACTCACTGAAGCGCATTGATACCCTTGGTGAAGAAGTAGGAAAAGCCAAAGCCGTAAAATGCATGATTGATCATCATTTACAACCCGAGGATTTTGCTGCATTCATGCTCCATGATGTAAAAGCCTGCTCCACCTGCGAGCTGGTGTATGATTTTATTGAGCTGATGGAAGATAAGAAATACCTGACCAAAGATATTGCAAATTGCCTGTATACGGGCATTATGACCGATACCGGTTCGTTCCGCTTTCCGTCCACACAAGCTAAAACGCACCGCATTATAGCCGACTTAATTGAAGCAGGTGCAGAAAATTCCAGCATACACGAACGTATTTATGACGATAATACAGAAGACAAGCTTCGTTTGCTCGGGTTCTGCCTGGAAGAAAAGCTTACTGTTCTGAAAGAGTTCTGCACCGCTTTCTTTCATTTGAGAGAAGATGAGTTGAGACGTTTTCATTACAAAAAAGGAGATACCGAAGGTCTTGTAAATTATGCACTTTCCATCAAAGGGATACGCTTTGCTGCATTTTTTGTGGAACGCGATGGAATTATAAAAACCTCTTTCCGCTCCAAAGGCGATTTTAATGTCAACCTCTTTGCCCGCAAGCATTTTAACGGTGGCGGCCATGCCAATGCTGCCGGTGGCATGAGTGACCTGACCCTGGACGAGAGTATCATCAAATTTGTTTCAGTGCTTGCCGATTATAAAAACGAACTGAACCCATCATCAACGGTGAAAAAAGCAAAGAGCAAAAAGGCATCAGTATAATCCACAATGCACATAAAAATCATTTTTAAGCCTTTTTTAAGCCCCATTGCAACGTTTTTGCTTGTTATGGTATTTCTTGCTTCTTGTGGCGATAGTCACAAAAAGAACGCAAAAAATACCAATATACAAAGCAAGGAGTTTCAGGACAAGCTCGTGGAAGCCAATAAAATGTACGTAAAGCAGGAAAGTGATGAAATTGACCAGTATATTAACCATCGCGGCTGGAACATGACCGCTACAGGTACAGGACTTCGGTACATGATCACCAAAAAAGGCGATGGAGAGCCCGCTGTGGCAGAAAAGTTTGCCCGGGTGAAATACAAAATAAGCCTGCTCGATGGTACTGTTTGTTACTCATCGGATTCTACCGGTGCAAGGGATTTTCTTGTGGGGCAGGACCATGTGGAAAGCGGGTTGCATGAAGCCATTCAGCTGATGCACGTTGGCGATAAGGCTACCATTATCCTGCCTTCGCACCTGGCACACGGACTTATAGGTGACGAAAATAAAATCCCGCCTAAAGCATCCGTTATTTACGACATTGAATTGCTGGCAGTACATTAACACTTTTTGATTTTTTTTTGAATGCTACGTTGTTTGACCCCTTTCAGGAATACCTTCTACTACTTTTTTATTTTCACTTTTGCAGCAGCCTTGCTCAGCTCCTGCTGGGAATCACCTTATAAGGGTTATACCCCCACTCCATCCGGACTTTATTATAAATTACAAATGATTGGGGACGGCAAAAATGTTCCCGCCCTGGGCGACTTTTTACAGCTTAAAATCACCTACCGTACGGCAAAAGATTCGGTATTTTATGATACCTATTCTATTAATGAAACAGGAATGGTTATCCTGCCTTTTGCCCGCTCTTCGTTCCAGGGCAGCTTTGAGGAAGGACTTACAAAAATGAATGCTGGCGACAGCGTATCTTTTATTGTTAGTGCTGATTCACTATTCACGAAATTTTTCAAATCTCCACTGCCAATATTTCTTCAGCCGGGCGATGTTGTGAAAATGGATATAAAGCTTCACCGCATCCTCAACAAGCAGGAATATATGGAAGAGCTGAAAAAATACAAGATGATAGTAGAAGACCGTGATATTGAAGAGCTAAGAAAGCTGTCCGTTTTTCTTGATACCTGCGAAACCTTGTTTTACCCGCTTCCCAATGGAATGTATTATACTCCTGTTCAACAGGGCGCGGGCGAAAACACCGCTTATGGCGATATGATCAAAATACATTACAAAGGATACTTTTTAAATGGAAAGCAGTTTGAGTCCACCTACGTACGTGCACAACCCATGGAATTTACTTATGGTGATGAAGGCCAGGTTATCCCGGGCTTTAAAACCGCGCTTACCATGATGAACCAGGGTTGCAAAATGAAATTCGTTATTCCGTCAGCACTGGCTTTTGGCTCATCCGGCTCATCCGGCAATATTGTTCCACCTTATACAACTACAATATATGAAATTGAAATTGTAAGCTTAATAAAACCCAATTGATACACATACCAATTGAAGGGATGTGCTTATATTTGCGGCTCTTAAAATTGAAACCAAACAAACATTCTAAATAAATCTTAAAACAAAAAATGAAAAACAAATTCTCCAGACAAATGGCACTTGCAGCCATCGGAACAACTGTACTTGCTTTCACCGCCTGCAAAAAATCCCCATATCCAGGCTATGACCAGGCAGAAAATGGCGTGTATGCTAAGTTCTATACCCAAGCAGAAAATGGTGTAAAACCCAAAGAAGGAGATGTTGTAAAGCTTACCCTGGTTTATAAAAACAGCAAAGATTCGGTAATATTTGATTCTCAAAAGAACAATCCTTCCGGCACACCATACATTGAGTTCCAGCTTACCAAATCTGCATTTAAAGGCAGTTTTGAAGATGCTTTGTCCCTTATGTCGGTAGGCGACAGCGCCAGCTTTAAAATAAACGCAGATTCACTTTACCTTCAAACATTCCGTTTAAAAGAAGTTCCTCCTTTTGTTGAAAAAGGGAGTATGCTGACGTTTGAGGCCAAACTTGAAAAAATAACAACCAAAGAAACGCTTGAGGAAGAACGCAGAAAGCGGATGGAGGAAAGAAAAGCCCTTACTGAATCACGTAAAGCTTTAGAGCCGGCTGAATTTGAAAAATACATTCAAAGCAACAATATAAAGGCCAAGCCAACTGCAAGCGGACTTTATTACATTGAAACACAAAAAGGCCACGGCCCAAAACCTAATAAAGGTGACGTTGTAAAAGTAAAATACACCGGCCGCCTGCTGGATGGTACTGTATTTGATACCAGCGAAGAATCAGTTGCAAAAGAAGAAGGTTTATACAATCCGGAAGAACAAAGACCATACAAGCCAATTGAGATCCCAATAGGTGTTGGACAGGTTATCCCAGGCTGGGATGAAGGTATTTCCATGATGAGTGCCGGTTCAAAAGCAAAGCTTATCATCCCTTCTTCCATTGGTTACGGTGAGTCTGGCGGTGGCCCGATCCCCCCTTATTCTACCTTGGTTTTTGATGTGGAACTGATAAGTTTTAAACCAGCAGCTAAATAAAACCTGATTTATGAAAAAACTGCTAATATTACTTTTGGCCTTAGTTGCCGTACCGTTAATGGCACAAAATACAAAAGGCTATAAAAAAACCAAGGACGGGCTGTATTATAGGCTTTATACCGAGGCTAAAGGGATTAAACCGAAAGAAGGCGACATTGTTAAATTAAGCCTTTCTTATAAGAACAGTAAAGATTCTGTTATTTTTGATTCAAAGATAAACAGCCAGGATGGTACGCCATTTATTGAGTTTATGCTTACCGCCCCAAGCTTCAAAGGCAGTTTTGAAGATGCGTTGACACTGATGACCGAAGGCGACAGCGCCAGCTTCCTTATCAATGCAGACTCTGTTTTCCTGAAATCTTTTTTACTGCCCGAGCTGCCTTCCTATATTGCCAAAGGCAGTATGCTTACATTCAACACAAGGCTTGTAAAGGTTACATCTGCAGAAGCGTATGAACTGCAGCGGGTTGCCATGGAAGAAAAAGCTGCTGCTGAAGCTGAAGCCAACCGTGTAATGGAATCACAAGTGCTGGAGAAGTATGTTAAAGATCACAACATTCAGGTAAAACCCACTCCAAGCGGCCTTTATTATGTTGAGAGAGTAAAAGGCAGTGGAGCCGCACCTGGCAAAGGCAGCAAAGTAAAAGTAAATTATACCGGTCGTTTCCTTGACGGTACTATATTTGATACCAGCGATGAGGCTACAGCAAAAGCTGAAGGCGTTTACGATGCAAGAAGACCTTATGAGCCAATTGAGTTTAATTTAGGCAAAGGCATGGTGATTCCCGGTTGGGAAGAAGGTATTGCACTAATGAGTGCCGGAACCAAAGCACAGTTTATATTGCCATCATCTATTGCTTATGGCGCTGCAGGTGCAGGACCTATTGCCCCGTATTCAACACTTTTGTTTGATGTGGAGCTGGTAAGTTTTTCGCCTGCTGAATAAATTAAGAATTCAAAAAAGTATACAGATGAAAAAATTAGTGTTCGTTCTTCTTGCATTGGCCACGGGTATACTGAATGCCCAGCAAAAACCAACAAGCCAGAAAATTACAAACCCGCAAACCGTAAAAACTGCTTCGGGACTGGAGTATACCATTAAAGAAAAAGGCAATGGTAAAAAGCCTCTTGTTGGTGATAAAGTGGTGGTGCATTATACCGGCCGCTTAACAAACGATACTGTTTTCGACAGTTCGGTGAACAAAGGCAAGCCTTTTACTTTTAAGCTGGGCGTAGGTCAGGTAATCAAAGGATGGGACGAGGCTTTTCAGCTGTTGCAGGTGGGCGATAAAGCCACCATTAAGTTTGGATATGAGCTTGGATATGGCGAAAGAGGCGCTGGGGCCATCCCACCTAAAGCAACCCTTATTTTTGATGTGGAACTGCTGGATGTGATTGAAGCACCCAGACAATGGGTAGCTACCGGCAAAGATACCGTTAAGCTTGCCGGAGGCGTAAAATACTTGCTTATAAAAGGCAATAAAACCGGTGAGCAGGTTGTTGGCGATGCCAAAGTAACCTTGCATTACAGCGGCTTTTTTACCGATGGTAAACCTTTCGACTCGTCTGTAGAGCGCGGACAGCCTTTCTCCGTTAAACTGGGTAAAGCAATGGTGCTAAAATCATTGGAAGATGTACTGGTTCACCTTCGCAAAGGAGAAAAAGCGAAAGTATTTATCCCTTATGATCTTGCGTATGGAGAAGCTGGGCACCCGCCTATTATTCCACCAAAATCAGATTTGATTTTTGATATTGAAGTATTGGATGTAATGCCTGCATTTGTACCGGAAAAATTCAATATCACGGGCAAGGAGCAAAAGACAACAGCATCAGGCTTAAAGTACTATGAAATATTAAAAAGAAACGATACACCGAAAGCCGCAGCTGGAAGTACTGTAAAAGTGCATTATTCGGGCTACCTGGCAGATGGCTCCATGTTCGACTCTTCGGTTGAGCGCGGCTTCCCACTGGAATTTAAACTGGGTGTAGGCCAGGTTATCCAGGGCTGGGATGAAGGCCTGTCGCTGATGCATGTTGGGGAAAAGTTCCGGCTTGTGATACCTTATTATTTAGCCTATGGCGAAGTAGGCCGTCCACCGTCAATCCCTGCAAAAGCAGAGCTTACTTTTGATGTGGAGCTAATGGAGGTAAATGGGGTGGGTGCCCCGGCAACGCCCAATACTGGTAAATAGATATTGAGCCGTCATTCCGACCGAAGCGTAGGAATCTTCTGACTGTAAAGACCGTATAATATTACCAAATAAAAACGTCATTCCGTTTGAAACAACCTTTGGTTAACCAAACTTAAAGGTTGCCCTTCTGCAATGACGTTTTATTTTTTAGTCTTCGGCAATAACAGGTTTGTACCTGTATCGACTTCTGACTTTTAACTTTTGACTCCAGCACTTACATACTAAGCCTTCTTCACCGCTTTACACGTTTCCTCCCACATTTCTTTATGCTGCTTAAGTGTAGGAAGTTTTGCTGCTGCCCAGCTTTTCAGATCACTATCCTTTCCTTTTTTGCTCTCTTTTTTGAACAGGCAGACAGCCTTTTTATGGTCTTTCACCATGCATTTGGAATAGTGCTTGTCAAAGTCTTTACCCTGAAGCTTAGCCATCTTATCATACTTTTTTTGTTGCTTTTCGGTCAAGGTAGTTGGTAACGCTATGTTCTTTTTTGCAGCCACTGTTTTAAGCTCTTCATTAGCTTTGGTATGGTCCTCCACCATCATGGCAGCATGTTTTTTTACATCAGCATTAGAAGCGTTGGCCATAGCAAGCTGTCCGAGCTTTACTTCAAGCATGCCGTCTTTGGCAGCGCATTTTGCAAATTTTTCGTCTTTTTTACTGACTGTTTGTGCCGACATTACTGCGGTACAGCCCACCAGCAATGCAATAAATAACTTTTTCATAAGTTTTGTTTTTATTTAGTTTTTTAAATTTTTTGTTCCTGTTATTTTAGATACTTAACGACAATAAAAAAGCATACCACAGCATACTGTGAGAACGATAAACGAAGAACAGTGCTTTGGCATGAGCAGCAAAGTCCTCAGAAGCGAAAAAAAATTCACAATACCGCAAGGCAAAAAAATTGAATTGCAGCAAGGATATACGGGCACATCACAAACAACCGGAACTTTATGCATGCAGAGATAAACGCTTTTGTAAAAACACTTCAGCAGAAAAAACTTACACTGGCCCTGGCTGAAAGCGTTACCTGCGGCATGGCTACGCACAAACTCGCCACCTGTAAAGGAACATCCGAAGTGCTGGCGGGTTCTGTTATCTGCTATACACCGGAAGTAAAGAAGAAACTACTGAAAGTACCAGCAGCCACTATTGATAAATGCACCTGCGAAAGTAAACAGGTTACCGAAATACTTTCCCGGAATCTGGCAAAGCTCATAAAAGCAGATATCCATGCGGCCATTACCGGACTTGCAGCCAAAGGCGGCAGCGAAACAAAGGAAAAACCTGTGGGGACTATTTTTTTCAGCGTCAGCTACAAAAACAAAACATACGGGTTCCGGAGACTTTTCAGAGGGTCGCCCCAGACAATCAAGGAAAAAGCCTGCCTGGAGCTCTACCGCTCCATATTAAAGGTTATCTGATTGCATTTTAACCCTTACTTTTGTTTTACACCCGCTTCAAATATGCTAAAAACAAAGAAAGAAAAAACAGTATTTAAAGATCACATCACCATACAGGAAGCCTGGATTACAGATGGAAAAGACAAAGAATTTTCAAGGCTTTACATCAGGCGTGAAGATGCAGCAGTGGTGCTGATCGTAAATACCGATACCAATAAAGTGGTATTAACACGGCAGTTCCGCTGCGCTGTTGACTCTAAAATAAATGAGCGGATTCTCGAAATTGTTGCCGGCAAAGTGGATGGTGATGAAGAACCGATGCACACCGCCATAAGAGAATCTGAAGAAGAAGCTGGTTACAGGATAAAACCCGAAAATATAAAGTTCATCCTTTCCTGCTTCACATCACCCGGCTACAGCTCTGAACGTTTCTTTTTTTTATTATGCCACTGTTACGAATGCCGATAAGGTTGCTAAGGGCGGTGGTTTAAAAGAAGAAAATGAATACATCGATATAGTTGAGCTGGATATTTCCGAGTTTAAGCAACTGGTTAAGGAACGAAAGCTACAAGACGCAAAAACATACCTTGCAGGGATGTTTCTGGATGAATATCTGGGATAGAACGTTATTAGTTATTAGTTATTAGTTATTGGTGATTAGTGATTAATGATTAATGATTAGTTAATGGGGTAGTATAACAGATAACTCAATAACTCAATAACTCAATAACCCCCATAAACACATTTCAAGGAACTTTCGTAACTTGTTCCAGCTTTTGGCACAATATCTGTTGGTACATATACTTTTCAATGAATTAGCCGTTCTGCCAGCCTTAAATCCTGTTTATGAGAAAGTTCCTCTGTCTTTTTTTTCTTTGTTTATTCCATTTTTCCTTTACAATTGCACAAAACCTTTCCGTAAGCGGACAACTTTATGACAAAGCCAACCAGCCAGTGCCATTTGCCAGCATTGCAGTGCTTCGTCAGCCCGATTCAACTCTGGTAACCGGAACCACCAGTGATATGAACGGAAATTTTAAAATTGATAACCTGAGTTCAGCCCAATACATTGTAAAAGTCAGTTTCCTTGGTTTTGAAGACAAGTTTCTTAACCTTTCCTTAAACGGAGCTTCGCAAAACCTTGGAAGCCTGTTCCTGGCTGAAAAAACTACAAAGCTGAAAGAGGTAACCGTAGTAACCACTATGACCCCTGTATTGCAAAAAGGTGATACCACGCAAATAAATGCCGGGGCATTTAAAGTGAATAAAGATGCCAGCACAGAGGATCTTGTAACCAAAATGCCGGGAATTACCATGCAGGACGGAAAAGTACAGGCCCAGGGCGAAAATGTGCAGAAAGTGCTGGTTGACGGCAAAGAGTTCTTTGGAGACGATGCCGCTTCTGTACTTAAAAACCTGCCTGCCGAAGTAGTGGACAAAATTCAGGTATTCGATAAAAAGAGCGACCAAAGCCAGTTCAGTGGTTTTGACGATGGAAATTCAGCTAAAACATTAAATATTATTACTAAACCACAGTTCAGGAACGGCACTTTCGGGAGGGTTTCAGGAGGGTATGGTTATGATGACAAGTGGAAAGGTAGCATGAACCTTAACTTTTTTAAAGACAAAAGGCGCATCACCATTCTCGCCAATTCCAACAACATTAACGAACAGAATTTTTCTACTGAAGACTTGCTGGGAGTTGTAAGCAGCTCGGGTGGCGGTGGAAACAGGGGCGGTGGTATGGGTGGCCGTCCGGGTGGCGGAATGGGAAGGCCCGGACAACAGGATGCATCCGGTAATTTTTTAGTGGACCAGAAAAATGGCATCACCACAACTCATTCATTTGGAGTGAATTATGCCGACCAATGGAAAGATGTAACCTTCACCGGAAGTTATTTTATGAACTATGGGGATAATACCGCAGTGAGTAATTTGCTCCGACTGTATATCACCAGCAGAAGCGAAGGCCTCTCCTACCTCGAGAACAGCGACCGGGCCAGTACCAATATCAACCACAGGGCCAACTTTAAAATAGAGTGGAAAATAGATTCATTAAACTCCCTGTTGATACAACCCAGGCTCTCTGTTCAGCAAAACGATGGTAAAAGCGCCCTTTTTGGAGAAAACAGCCAGTCCGGCAGCAAAATAAGCAGTACCGGCAATAATTACAACTCAGATTTAGTGGGAGTAAACTATTCGCTACCAATACTTTACAGGCACTCTTTCAACAAGAAAGGAAGAACCATTTCCCTGAATTTTACACCCGGCTATAACCAAAACAAAGGCAATAGCGATTTAAGCACTACCACCAGCTATTTCCTGGATACACTTTTTACCGATTCCATAAACCAGGTAGCTGACCTGGATGTACAAGGGCTTACATTTTCTACTAATGTAGTATACACAGAACCCTTAAGTACCAATGGACAGCTGATGTTTAGCTATGGAAATAATTTCAACAAAAGCGAATCCAATAAGGAAACGTACAACGTATCAGGGCTGGACAATATTTACCGCGCTTTTGACACCACGCTTTCCAACCGTTTCAACAGTCTTTACCAGTCGCACTCATTTGGGGCCAGCTATCAGTACCAGAAGGAGAAGCTGAATTTAACCGCTGGCCTCTCATACCAGTATGCCGAACTCACTGCGGAGCAGTTTTTCCCTTACGCTTTCACACTTTACAAACCCTTTAGCAGCCTGCTGCCCAATGCGAGAATGGTTTATAAGTTTTCTCCAAAACAAATCCTTCGTATGTTTTACCGCAGCAGCAACAACCCACCATCGGTGAACCAGCTTCAGAATGTTATCAATAACAGCAACCCATTACAGCTCACTACCGGTAACCCCGACCTGAAGCAGGACTGGCAAAATTCCGTGAATATGCACTATTCGGCTTCCAATACCGAAAAATCAACATCCCTGTTTGTGTTATTGGGTGGTACTTACACTCAAAATTACATTGTAAACAGCACCTTTATTGCTTCGGCTGATACGGTGGTTGCACCCGGAATTATTCTTACCAGCGGCTCACAGCTTTCAAAGCCTGTAAACCAGGATGGTTATTTCAGTGTTCGCTCGTTTAACAATTACAGCTTCCCGCTTTCTAAAATAAAATCCAATTTAAACATCAATGTTGGCGGCACCTATTCCAGGACACCGGGAGTGGTGAACGACAGGCTTACGTATACATCCAATTCCAATGTAGGCTTAGGACTTACATTGAGCAGCAATATCAGTGAACTGGTTGATTTTACGCTATCTTCCAACACAACGTACAACAACACAGTAAATACCCTGCAAAGCAGCCTGAACACCACGTATTACAACCAAAGCTCAAAATTCAAAATACAGGTGATCCCATGGAAAGCCCTGGTGCTGCAAACGGAGCTGAACCACCAGCACAATACAGGACTTTCGCAGAATTATAACCAGGACTTTTTACTTTGGAATGCCGCCATCGGGTATAAATTCCTGAAAAACAAGCAGGGCGAGCTTCGACTGAGCGTATTTGACATTTTAAAACAAAACAACAGCATCAAACGAAACACCACAGAAACCTATTACGAAGACGTGCAAACCAACGTGCTGCAGCAATACTTCATGCTTACTTTTACTTATAATATAAAGAAGTTTAAGGAAAGTAAAGGGAGAGAATAGCTTTTTGCGGTGAAAAAAGCAGACATTCACCGCAAATTTGCGGTGAATAATGTGAGGAAAAATTCATTCAGAACGGATAAACCATTTCCTTTATTACCTGGCTTACAAGCGGTTAAAATTCTGCCAGTAGTTAGCGTTCGTAACATACGAAATGCTTGGTTCGAACCGGATATAGCCAATCTAAATCTTCCAAAGGACTTATACTATTTTAAACACCAAAATGAGCAATACGTTTTTTATTGAAAAAGTGGTTTACCAATAGTCAT
Source organism: Bacteroidia bacterium (assembly GCA_020051175.1). GTDB lineage: Bacteria > Bacteroidota > Bacteroidia > 2-12-FULL-35-15 > 2-12-FULL-35-15 > 2-12-FULL-35-15. The sequence goes on from JAGVJJ010000048.1 coordinate 27,060, forward strand.
AAACATTTTTTGAACAACCGTTCAAATTCATCCAAAAAGAACTATCTTCGCGCAAAATTTAATCACTTAAACTATATTAATAATGAGAAAAAAATTACAATTAGTCGCTTCTTTAGGCTTATTGGCCTGTTCCGCGATGGGCTTTGCTCAAAGTGCACGTTATTTAGATGAAGTATTTACCAATGTTACCGTTACTTCTAACGTAATTTATGGTAACAACATTTCCGTTTTAACTGGTACTCCAACGGCTGCGGATATTACAATGGATGTTTATCAGCCAACCGGAGATACTGAAACGGCAAGACCTTTGGTGATTGTATTACATACTGGTAGCTTCCTTCCAGCTGTAATGAACGGACAACCCACCGGTAAAAAAACTGACAGTGCTGTTGTTGAAATGTGTATGCGTTTTGCGAAAAAAGGTTACGTAGCCGTAGCAGCTGATTACCGTTTGGGATGGAACCCTATCTCTGGTGACCAGGACGTTAGAACAAGCACACTTTTGCAAGCTGTGTACCGTGCTATCCAGGACGCAAAAAACTGCGTTCGTTACTTTAAAAACGACAAAGCAACTGTTAACACGTACAAAATCGACACGGCAAAAATTGCTGTAGGTGGTCTAGGTTCAGGTGGTTATATTGCTTTGGCTTATGCATCACTTAATCAGGCTTCAGAACTTACTTTAGGTAAATTTCTTAATAACAGCACAACCCCTCCAACACCTTATGTTGTTCCTAGCGTTTATGGAAATTTTGATGGTACAGATTCGACCGCATATATGGGTGTTACCATGAATAAACCAAATTATGCAAGTTATTCATCAGAAATCCAAATGGTATTTAATATTGGAGGCGCAATAGGTGACACAACTTGGATAAATGCGGGTGAAGTACCAGTAGTTAGTTTGCAATGTGTAAACGATCCAAATGCACCTTATACTACAGGAGCGGTTATTGTTCCAAGTACCATGGAGTTCGTTGTAGAAGCTAGCGGAAGTTACGATGTTATTCGTGTTGTAAACAAAACAGCTATAAACAACAATGCTATTTTTAACAATTCATTGTTTACTGACGGGTATACAACAATTGCAAACATGCACAATGACGGTTACGAAGGATTATATCCATTCTTCACTCCTGCTCCAGGTGCTGCATTCTCTTGCACAGGCTTAAACCAGAATGCACAAACTGAGCAAGGTGCACCGTGGGATTGGTGGGATTCTACAGCTTACGCTAACTCTCCAGGTCACCCAAACAGCATCCCAGGTTCAGTAATGGCTTGTCTTGCTAAAACTGGTAACCCGAATATGTCTGCTGCAAAAGGAAGAGCATATATCGACACTATCCAGGGCTATGTTGCTCCACGTATGGTTTGCGCTTTAGGTCTTCCTGGCTGCACTCCTGACCCATCTGGTATCAAAGAAAAAGCAAATGCTGCTAACGTAATTGCTTTCCCTAACCCGGCTACTGATGCAGTTCATTTCTCTTCAAAAGGAAGCAACATTCAATCAGTTGAATTGTTTGACCTTACAGGAAGAATGGTGAAAAAAGCTGCTGGCTTAAACGTTACTGAATACACAGTTGAACTTAAAGGTTTAACTGCTGGTGTTTACGTAGCTAAAATTAAATCTGACAAAGGCGCTGTGGCAACTAAGCGTGTTGTTGTGAAATAATTATTACAAACAAAAAGGAATCCCCTGCCGACTTATTGTTAGCAGGGGATTTTTATTTATAGGACCAAGGACTATTAAACAACCGCCCTTATTTATTCATTGAGCCTTAGAGCCTTTGTGCTAATTTTTTTGCCACTAAGACGCGAAGACACAAAGTTTTAATATATATATCATGAAGCCTTTAATCACCTTTAATCATAACAATCCGCGTCATCTGCGTTCCTATTTTATTTAAAATATTGGAACGCTGATTTCGCTGATTAAACTGATAAATTATGATTTAGTTAGCCCTTTTCTCCTCAAACACAATCCCAAACGTTTCCAGCTCGGCCAGCAAAGGCTCATAAATTTCTTTTGTGGTTGGTATAACCACCCCACGGGCCTTTATTTTCCCCTGCAAAATCATTTTTGATGCGATAGCAAGCGGTAAACCTACCGTTTTTGCCATGGCAGTATACACCTGATCCTCCCCTTTTACAACCAGTGAGGAAGTCAGTTTCTGTGTTTTTTTGTCTTTTGTTGTATATTCAAACAGATGCTGCATTACAATCATGTCTTTATCATGTGGTTGCAGCTTCCATTTTTCTTCCAGCAAGTCCTGCAATATCTGGGCAGGTGTGGCATTCGCAAGCCGTATTTTGCGGTCTTCAAAAACACCCAGCCATTCGATTTTGCTAAGTGCTTCTGCATCCATTTCATTGCCCATGAACGCCACCAGCTTTTGTTTAGTTGTAGATTTTCCAGCAGGAAGGTAAGCTTCAAGTAACCATCTATAAGTCATTGATTCAGAAGCCTCTATTTTATAAGTATCGTCCGTGAGTCCCAGTTTCACGAAAACGTTCCACGCTTTGCAATAACCGGGCATACGCAATGTTCCACGCAACATGGTCGGGATGCCTGAAATATTGTATAACTTCCTGTACGACAAGGAGTCGCGATTGGCATAGGCATCGAATTTACCATGGCCTTCTACTTCAATCGTATCAATTTGAGTGAATAACCTGTTGTAAGGCAGGTATTTGTATTCGCCATGCTCAATGTACTGGGCTGTACCCTGTCCTGCCAGGACCACATTTCTGGGGTTCCAGGAGAATTTGTATCCCCAGGGGTTATCATTGCTCTCCGGGGCTACTAAACCACCACAAAACGATTTAAAAGAAGTCAGTTCCCCGCCCTGCTCATGGATATCATCAATCACTTTCATGGCCGAAGCATGGTCAATTCCCGGGTCAAGACCTGTTTCATTCATCAGGATAATACCGGCAGCTTTTGCCTCTGCATCCAGCTCCCCCATTTCTTTAGATACATAAGAAGCTGTTGCCAGGTGCTTTTTAAAACGCACACAATCCCTTGCCACATTCATGTGCATGGTTGCCGGAAGCATGGAAATAACCATATCCGCACGTTTAATTTCATCCTCCCGCTGCTGATCGTTGGTAATGTCAAACACTATGGCACGTGCATTGGGATGGTTGTTCGTTTTTTGCTTTACCAGTTCCAGCGATACATCCCCAACAGTCACCGACCAGTTTTCCGCTGTAGAATGCTCCAAAAGGTATTTAATCAGCGATGATGCCGAACGGCCTGCTCCTATTACTAAAATATTCTTCAATTTATCTATGAATTACGAATTTATACGAATTACCGAATCAGACTGCTATTATCGTCTGAAATCTTGTACGCTGTCAGTCTGAGCCTGTCAAAGACACAAAGGCTGGCAAGTACCTTTTTGAACCCTGCGAATTTACGAAAACATGGTTACAGATAACGAATCGGTTACGAATTTACGAAACAAGCTTGAGTTCTATTATCAGGGAAATAGCTGATCTCTAAATAATTTTCATTTCACATACAATAAGTAAAAAGTATGCCCGTTATCGTATTGTAAAACAAATCAAAAAACTGCATGAACAAAACTTCTACTAAAAAAAATTTATCTGACAGCAAATTGAATAAAGAGATGGATGATGCAAAAGATTTTCCATACGAACCCGGAGACAACATCATCAATAACATCCTGAACTATTCAAAAGCACTGAGCGTGCGTAAGTCCAAACAAATGGACCATTTTGAAATGGTGCTGAACTAAAAAGATAAAAAACAAGAGGCGGTTTCTGATGAAGCCGCCTCTTTTGTTATATCTCTTGCTATATTTATTGGACAATATTACCCCCATGAACCTTTTCAATACGGATGAAAGTTCCGGTACCACCATCCACACGTTTGATTTGCCGGATGCCGACATTGTTTTTTACGAGCATTTTTTTACAAATCGTCAAAGCGATGAGCTGTTCAAAAAGCTGAAGGAAAACATACGCTGGCAGCAGGATAAAATTAAGCTTTATGGCAAAATCATTGACCTTCCACGCCTTACCGCATGGTATGGTGAAAAAGCATACGGGTACTCAGGAATAACAATGCCCGTGCATCCCTTTACTGATGAATTACAGCTGATAAAATCTGCCATTGAAAAAGCAACGGATACAAAATTTACAGGTGTGCTGCTCAATTATTACCGCAATGGCAACGACAGCGTGAGCTGGCATTCCGATGACGAAAAAGAACTTGGAAAAAATCCCATTATTGCCTCAGTATCTTTTGGTGCAACACGTACGTTCCAGCTGCGACATAAGACCAGGAAAGACCTGAAAAAGCAGGCTATTTCTTTATCCAATGGTTCACTGCTCCTGATGAAAGGCAGCACACAGCATTTCTGGGAGCACCAGGTACCTAAAACATCAAAACCAATCGGGCCGCGTATCAACCTCACCTTCAGGGATATACAATCCCACTGATACGTTCTTTCATAAAAGCTGTAAAAAAAAGATATATGCGCTTGTTTTGTTATATTTGAGCTGCAATTGAGTGCATTCATGTATTTTACTAGTAAGCTTATTCTGGTTTGAAAAAACGCATTTTCTATTTTTTATTTCTCTGTCTTTATTCCTTCAGCAGCTTCGCTCAACTAAGCCGGCTTGATTCATTAAAGCGCCAACTTGCAACTGCTCCGGACGATACAAATAAAATTGTTCTATACCTAAAGGTATGCATGTTGGCAGATTCTCTTCCCTGTGGTGAAGAAGCGTTAAAACTTGCAAAAAAACTTGATTCCAAAGAAGGGATTGCAATTTCCGTTATGACCATCGGAGATTTTCATTATCGGAAACAACAATACGATAAGGCCCTTGAGTATTATGCAAAAGCAACAAAACTATGCGAGGCTGGAGGCTTTAAAGATTATTTAGCACGTCTGTACATGCATATCGGTTATATCTACCGGCCTAATGAACCCAATATTGCTCTTGAATACTATGAAAAAAGCCTTCAGGTTGTAAATGAACTCAAGGATGAATTAAGCGCATCGTACATGCTTAGTGCTATTGGTAATGTATACGAAGGCACTTATGGGACCAAAACTTATAATGGACATAATGCACTTGAATATTATGAAAAAAGCCTGGAAATACGTGAACGGCTGGGTTCTCCGGAAGAGATTGCCGCCTCATTGAATGAAACGTCCAGGATATATGAACAGTCGGGCAATGTTGAGAAAGCAGCCTCTTTCTGGCAAAAAGGACTTTCAATAGCAGAAAAGATTGGCAGTGGGAATAATATTGTCTACTTCTGTAACCTTATCGGACAAAGCCATTATAGGAAAGGCGACTATTCAAAAGCCTTGGAATACCAGCAAAAGGCATATAAAGTTGTTTCAGCAAACAAGGTTATTGATTATACAATTATGAGTGAGGTAGCTTATGCACTGGCGCTTACGTATTCGAAACAGGAAGACTATAAAAAAGCCACCGAATACTATGAGCTTTACAATGCGTGCAATGATACCTTAAGGGCCCGAACCGATAATGTTAGCCTTGTTAACCTGAAGCATACGCTTGCCACGGAACGTGAGCAGGAACATTTACTTTTAAAAGATGCTGAAATAGAGAAACAGAAGGCCATTGTAGAAACCCAGATTGTACTCCGCAATGCCTTTCTTATAGGGCTCGGACTGGTGATTGCCCTGGTGGTTTTTATTTTAAGAGGTTACCGCCAAAAACAGAAAGCCAACCAAAAGCTTGAAGGTGCTTATAAAATCATTGAAGAAAAAACAAAAGCCATTACAGATAGCATCCGTTATGCCCTTCGTATACAAAGGGCTTCCCTGCCCCACCGTAGTGAGATATGGGCCGCTTTACAGCAAAGTTTTGTTTTATACATACCAAAGGACATTGTAAGTGGCGACTTTTACTGGTTCAATAAAAGCAGCTCTACAGTTTTCCTTGCTGCTGTAGACTGTACCGGTCATGGTGTTCCTGGGGCATTTATGAGTATTGTGGGTTCGGAGCGGCTAAACGATGCTGCTGAAGTGGAAAATGACCCTGGTAAAATGCTTGCACTGCTTAACAAAGGAATAAAACGATCCCTCAGGCAGTCCGAACATGCTGAATCTACCCGTGATGGGATGGACATTGCACTGTGTTCTATTGATTTGGACAATTACCGCCTTTCGTATGCAGGTGCCAACCGCCCATTGTGGATTATCCGGAAGGACAGCAATACCATTGAAGAAATCAAGGCTACTAAAATGGCCATTGGCGGGCTCACCAGGGACGATCAATCTTTTGACACACATACCGTACAGCTTCAGAAAGGCGATAACTTTTACATATTTACAGATGGCTATATGGACCAGTTTGGCGGCCCTGAAGGTAAAAAAATGACCACAAAAAGATTCAAGGAAATATTACTCAGCATACAGGATAGAACCATGCAGGATCAACGGAAATATTTAACAACTTTTGCAGAATCCTGGAAAGGCAACCTGGAACAGGTGGACGATATCCTGGTAATGGGAGTAAAACTATAATAGCCGATGCGTAAGAAACGCCAATACAGCAACTAAAAATATAAAACGGATAAAAATAATTAAAACGGATATCATGAAAAAAAAATTAATTCTTATCAGCAGCATTGTTGCTCTCTTCGGTTGCGGCAATGATAAATCTCATAACAGTGGGGCCAACAAAGCACTACAGGACAGTGTTCAAACCTTTCTGAATGATTACAACAAACGCTACCAGGAGCTGAACATTGTTGCCAATGAAACATCATGGCTCACCCAGACCCGAATTGTGGAAGGCGATTCCAGCAATGCCATTGCCAACAACAAGGCGCAGGAAGCGTATGCCGAATTTTCGGGAAGTAGCGCCAATATTGAAAATGCAACCAAATTCCTGAAACAGCAGGATAAATTAACTCCCCTGCAGGTAAAGCAGTTAAAAAGTATTTTGTACAAGGCAGCCAATAATCCCGGTACTTTACCAGACCTGGTTAAAGCACGCATTAAGGCGGAAACCAAACAAACGGAAGATTTGTTCGGTTTCGATTTTAAAATTGATGGCAAATCTGTAAGCGCAAATGATATTGATGAAGCGCTGGCGGATGAAAAAAATATAATGAAGCGCCAGAAGGCCTGGGAATCAAGCAAAGAAGTTGGTAAAGGCCTGAAAGCAGGGTTATTGAACCTGCGCGACCTGCGCAACAAAACCGTTCAGGGACTAGGTTACAATGACTTTTTTGAATACCAGGTTTCGGAGTATGGCATGACAACTAAGGAAATGGTAGATATGCTGCAGAAGTTCAATAAGGAGTTGTATCCATTGTTCCGTGAGCTGCATACCTATACCCGCTATGAACTGGCTAAAAAATACGATGTGAAAGATGTTCCGGATTTGATTCCTGCACATTGGCTGCCAAACCGGTGGGGACAAGACTGGAGCAGCCTGGTAGATGTAAAAGGCATTAACCTTGACAGCGCCCTGAAAACAAAAGATGCGGAGTGGATTGTGAAACAGGGTGAGCGCTTTTATGTAAGTCTTGGTTTCCCGGAATTACCTAAAACATTCTGGGAAAAATCGGATTTGTATCCATTGGAAAAAGATGCAAAGTATAAAAAGAACAACCATGCTTCTGCATGGCACATGGACCTCGACAATGATGTACGTTCCCTGATGAGCGTTATCCCTAACAGCGAGTGGTATGAAACATCCCACCAAGAACTGGGACATATCTATTATTACCTGTCATATAGCAACCCGGAAGTGCCATTCCTGCTGCGCGAAGGCGCTAACCGCGCATACCATGAGGCATTGGGGAGCATGATGGGAATGGCCGCTATGCAAAAGCCTTTCATGGAGAACCTGGATCTGATTCCTAAAAATACCAAGTCGGATGAGATGCAAACCTTGCTGAAAGAGGCTTTGAACTATGTGGTGTTTATCCCTTTCAGCACCGGCACAATGAGTATGTTTGAGCACGATTTATACTCCAACAATTTACCTGCGGACCAGCTGAACAAACGTTGGTGGGAGCTTGCGGCACAATACCAGGGTATTGCGCCTCCAACAGCCAGAGGTGAAGAATTCTGCGATGCTGCCACTAAAACGCATATCAATGACGATCCTGCACAATACTATGATTATGCACTCTCCTTTGTGCTGTTGTTCCAGGTACACGATCACATTGCAAAAAACATCCTGCACCAGGACCCTCACGCTACCAACTATTATGGAAACAAGGAAGTAGGCAAGTTCATTGCTGAAATCATGAAGCCTGGTGCCAGCAAGGATTGGAGAGAAGTGCTGAAAGAAAAAACAGGAAGCGAGCTGAGTGCAAAAGCCATGCTGGACTACTTTTCACCGCTGATGGATTATTTGAAAAAACAAAACGAAGGCAGGAAATATACCTTGCCGGAGTTGAAGTAGTAATTATTATTGGTAGTCATTCCGACCGAAGCGGAGGAATCTTTTGATGTAATTATGTATCATTTTTTTTAAAAGATTTCCCCCACTCCGGCCGGATGGCATACAGTAAAAAACTGTAAATGAACTTTACCGCGCAGCTTGCCATAGAGCATTCCCGCTCAAATACAGACCTTATCACAAAGGCCATTGGGAGCAGTTCGAAAAAATTTAAAGAGATTGTTGATATTATTTACAACGAACAAGCACCGTTGCCACAGCGGGCATCCTGGTTGCTGGCTGCAGTAAATGAGAAGCACCCCGAATTGCTGAACCAATACATCCCTTTATTTATAACTACGGTTCACAAATTTAAAATTGACGGTATAAAAAGGAATATGCTTTCGGCACTTTCCCAACATACCATCCCGGAAGAACTGCAGGGACAAATAGTAAATACCTGCTTTGAGTTTTTGTTGTCGTCAGACGAAACTGTTGCAGTAAAAGTGTTTGCCATGCAAATCATTGCGAACATTGCAAAAGAACACCCTGAGCTACAGGATGAATTAAAGGCGGTAATTGAAGACCAGCTGCCAAAAAGCAGTGCAGCGTTTCACGCGCGGGCAAAGCGGATTTTAAAAGGGTTCCGACAAAATTTAAAAAAAGTATGACTTTACAGGAAAGAGATAAAAATACAGTGTGGCACCCTTTCACACAGCTGAAAACAGCTCCATTGCCCATTGCAATTGTAAAGGGTGAAGGCGCTTATTTCTATGACGAGCAGGGCAAACGCTATATTGATGGCATTGCTTCCTGGTGGGTGAATGTACATGGGCATTGCCACCCATATCTTACAAAAAAAATATCGGAACAATTACATACCCTTGAACATACGTTATTTTCAGGCTTTACGCATGAACCCGCAGTGCAACTTGCAGAGCGCCTTTTGAAACGTTTGCCCGGCAACCAAAGTAAAGTATTTTATTCCGACAATGGTTCTACGGCTGTAGAAGTAGCTTTGAAAATGGCATTCCAGTTCTGGAGCAACATGGGTGCGCCAAAAACAAAAGTGATTGCATTCGAAAATGCCTATCATGGCGACACATTCGGAGGTATGTCTGTTGGTGCGAGGAATGCATTCAATAAGCCTTTTTCAAAACTTTTGTTTGATGTGATCCATATACCGGTGCCAGTAAAAGGCAGAGAGCAGGAATCACTGAATGTTTTGAAAACTGCGCTGCAACAGGGCGATGTGGCTTCCTTTATTTTTGAGCCATTGGTACAGGGAGCAGCAGGAATGGTAATGTATTCTCCTGAAATACTGGACGAATTGATAAAAATATGTAAATCCGAAAGTGTTATTACCATTGCAGATGAGGTAATGACCGGTTTCGGACGCACTGGTAAATTCTTTGCGTCAAACTATTTAGAGCAGCAGCCGGATATTGTTTGCATGAGCAAAGGCATAACAGGCGGTGTAATGCCGCTGGGGGCAACATCCTGCGCTCAGTTTATTTACGATGCTTTCCTGAGTGATGATAAAATGAAAACATTTTTTCACGGACACTCCTATACTGCCAACCCAACAGCCTGTTCTGCTGCCCTTGCCAGTATGGACTTGTTCGATAAGCCGGAAGCCTTTGAAAACATTGAACGCATTGCAAAAAAACATTCCGCATTTTTAGAAAAAATAAAAATGCACAAAACGCTCAAGGATGCACGTCATACCGGCACCATCCTTGCCTTTGAGGTTAAAACCAGTGAACATACGCATTACCTGAACTCATTAGCCGAGCACATTTCCAGCTTCTTTATTGCCAAGGGTATTATTTTACGCCCTTTAGGGAACATACTGTATATATTGCCTCCCTATTGTATCAGCAATGAGGATTTGGAATATATTTATACAAACATTGAAACGTTTTTAAACACCCTCATTTCGTAAATTCGTAACCATTCGTTATCTGTAACCATGTTTAAATCCAAGCGTGAATTCGTTTTCATTATCCTTGCCGGGATATTTATTACCAACGCTGTTATTGCTGAGTTAATTGGTGGCAAGCTAATTCAAATAGGCCCATACCCTATATGGGACACAGGGTATGCTTTTGGGCCTTTTATCATGAGCATTGGCATTATACCGTGGCCAGTGGTATTTTTGACCACCGACCTTATCAATGAATATTACGGGAAAGCAGGCGTAAAACGCCTTTCAATTATAACTGCTTCACTGATTGCGTACGCTTTTGTAATACTTTTTGTTGCTATTAAAGTGCCTGCAGCTGCCGGAATATCCAGCGTTACAGACGAACAGTTTTTTGCCGTTTTCGGACAAAGCCTGTGGATTATTGTTGCAAGTATTATTGCGTTTTTATTGTCACAATTTATTGATGTGTTTATTTTCTGGCTATTGCGTGACAAAACAGGAAAAAAGATGATTTGGCTTCGCAGTACCGGCTCCACAGCAATTTCGCAATTGGTAGATACCTTTGTAGTACTGGGAATTGCTTTTTGGCTCCCTGGCAAAATGACTACTGCCGTATATATAAATGCTGCGCTTACAGGCTACACGTTTAAATTGCTTATTGCAGTTACCCTCACCCCACTGATTTACGCGGGGCACTCCGCACTTGACAAGTACTTTGGAAATGAAGAAGCAGGGAAACTTATTGAAAAGTCGGCTGAACAATCCTTGGGGCATAAGGTGGAGGAATAGAATTAGGAATTGTACTTTACTTACATGGAGTTAAATTGGCATAATTTTAGTTCCAATTTATTAGAAGCTTCAGTTCTGTTAACTTTATGTTTTCATTAATATTTAAGCTTAAAATGGCCAAATGAAAAGTGCGATTTATATTCTCTTGTCTTGTACAGTTAGCTTAAAGGTATTTTCCCAGACAGTGTATATTAATTCTATTTCCACATCACGACAATCAAATGGTGATAATGGTTACACACTTGATGGTCTGCGTATGACGGCAGGGTCTCGCCCTAAATTATTAAACCCTAACAATTTCAGTTTGACTGGAATATATCCGAAAAATGTTTTAATATTTGATGGTTATAGTACTTCGGGTAGCTTAAATACTGTATCAAATATTCCTTTGAATAATATTTTTTTCTTTGGTTCTTTTAACAAAAATGATATATCAACTCAACCGTTTACATTAGATGAAATTGATTCTCTATACAATTGGTCATTACGAGGAGGCAAATTAATTATTGCTTCCGGAGGCTCTTACAGTACATTTTTTGATGCCAATATCTTAAATAGTAAATGGGGTTATAGTTACCAATCTCAAAATCCATGCAGTTTTATCCCCACTTCATATGGAACAGGGACTGATATATTCAATGGTCCTTTTGGAAACGTAATCGCAGCAAATCAAGGCGCAGCTGCTCAGGGATATTTTAATTCCGTAACTACTAATTCGAAAATTTTAGCCACAGATGCAAACGGAAATGCAACTCTGTTTATGGATTGTAACACATTAGATTTAATTATTTCAGATGTGGATGGTTATACTGATTTAGGTGGAATAACCTCCGGAGCCACAATTATTAATGCACAAGATAAATTTTGGACAAATACAATCGTTTTTATGGATAATTTACAACCTCTACCGGTTATTACAAAGGTCTCCAATACTTTAACACTTAATTCAACTTATATTAGCTATCAATGGTATTTAAATAATACTCCAGTTATTTATAATGGAAACCAATCTTACAATGCTTCCGAGAATGGAAATTACTACGTAGAAGTAACTGTTAATGGTGGTTGTACAGTAAGATCCAATATTCTAACAATTGATTCAATTGAAACTGATTTGGTTGAATTACCGAACATATTTTCTCCAAATGGTGATGGGATAAACGATACATTTATTCCAACAAGGCTAGCCGGAATTAAAATAAATCAAATATTTATATTCAACAGGTGGGGCAAGTTAGTATACAATAAGACTAACCCAATAACACTCTGGGACGGTAAAATAAACAATAATGACTCAACTGAAGGAGTTTACTACTGGATACTTGAATACCAAGATTCAATGGAAACTATGGGGAAAAAGACTGGTTTTGTACAACTGATCCGATAAAATAATATTTATTAGACTACTTTTTCTCCTCCTCCACACTCTGCTCCACCCCTGCTTTATACACTTTTTTCTCAAGCTCCTGCCCGTTTTCATCATAGCTTATCCACTCCCCTTCCAGGATGCCGTCCAGGTAATTTTCTTTTACACTTGCTATTCCGTTTTCATGATAAAGCATCCATAACCCTTCTTTTTTACCGCCTTTGTACATGCCTTTTCGGCTGGGCTGTCCGTTGTCGTGGTAGTACAACCACTCGCCTTCCGGCAGGCCTGCGATATAGTTCCCTTGCTCCCTTAATTGCTTGTTCTCATAATAATCGAGCCACTCCCCCTCTTCTTTGCCATCACGGAACATTCCTTTTTTTAATACTTCTCCGCTTTCGTAATATTCTGCAACCTCACCTTCCTGCCTGCCATTAATATAAAATTCCCGCTTTTTCAATTTGCCATTTTTGTAATGTTCCGTCCACTCCCCTTCTTTTTTACCGTTAACATATAAACCCCGGGAAGCTACCGATGCACTATCATACAGCTCCATCCATGGTCCTTCAGCTTTTCCGTTTTTATAATTCAGCTTTGCAATAAGTTTGCTTTGCTTGTTATACAGCAGCCAAGTACCTGAAAAGTAGTGTGGTGGCGTATCGTAACGTGCCACAGCAGTATACACCGTATCTTTTACCGAATCTATTACTGTATGCCGCACGTCCATACTTATCAGTTTACTGATATTGCCTGAACGAAGCTCTTCCAGCTCATTCCAGGGCGCTTCTTTGTAACGCGGATGCAGTACCAGATGACCCGTACTATCTATAATACCATACAAGTCCACCTTTTTAACAAGCGCAAAGCCATTCAGAAAATTACCCTGATGAAGCAACTCTCCATTATTGTTTTCAATGGTTCCGGAATGCGTCAGTTGTACGTTATACTTCTGGGAAAAGCTATTAAAGGATATAAACAGAAAGAATAAATAAAAAAAACGCTGCATAGGCTCTTGTATCAACGTTTTAAAAATAATGAAGTTTTGGCAGAAAAAAAATTAAATATCTTTCAAACCGCCAAACAGATTTATTTACTACTAATGGCCCTTATTTGTAGTTTCATCAATTACCCCATCATTCTTGATTTCCAGGAGCCCATCATTATTACCGAACAGACGTTCCAAAGCAGTGGTACTGGTTTTTATTTTAACACCCTCCCACTTTTTACCTGCACCGGTTATCGTTCCACCATCAACAATTAAGCGGCCTCCCCGTTTAATAATGATTTCACCTTGCTCAGGCATTAGTATCCGGCCAGTAACAGTAAGTGTTGCACCAGCCTCCACCACAATCGGGCTGTAACACCGTATATCAAAATTCCACGTTTCATCCTTTTTTATACGGTATTCACGATTGTCAAACACATCGTCTTTCACGTATTTCCGGGGCGACTTTATAGCCAACGCCCTGTGCAGTTTTCCGATCTGCATGGGTGAGAAATAGTAATACAACATATTATTACCGCCCATCATGTTGTTGGTGCAGGTATTTTCACCCGGTGTGATGGTGCAGCCAAAACGTCCCTGCTCATAACAGTCTGCCGGAGGGTTAGGCCCAAACACATCGTACAGGTATTCCGGGTCAGATGCATTGCAGGTTTCAGGACAGCAGGCACGATTGTATGTGTGCAGTAAGTCCAACGCATGGCCCAATTCATGTGCAAGGGTTTGTGAATTGACATAGTTTGGAAAGAGTGTGCTGATATAGACGGCAACATTGCCCTCCAGTGAAGAAGGATGTGTGCCTGTATGTCCTTGCAGGATAAAATTCGGATAGGGTGAAATAGCATGTGGCTGGGCAGTGCCACCATCGGTAATATAAATGTTTAAATTATTGAGCCTTTCCGGATCCACGCCCGCAATATGCTTTTCAAGCACACTGATGGAGGAAGTATTGTATAGTTTTGTCCCTTCATAAAAATAAAGCCGGTCGTCAAGGTCAAAACGGATTTTGGTATCTTTTATCCAGGGTACACCAGCAATACCGTATGTTGCGGAATCAACATTGGCATAAAAGCCATTCAGCCATAACATCATTTGCTTTATTGCAGCCCGCGTTGAATCGGTGTTCTGCATGGTACCCGGACCGGTAAAAATATTTACCGCAACTCGGATATGCTTTACCGGGCTGTATTCATCGGGTATATAACTTTCAATTTTTTTATAATAACCAGTATAATCGGGGTTGGTGTTGGCATTGGAATTATCGGGTGCAGCCTTTTTTGTTTTTACCTGTGCCCATAAAAGAGTCTGCTGAAAGGCAAAAACATAAAGTAAAAAAACAATGTATTTTGTTTTACCGGTATTCATTAGAAAACGCTATGCACTATGGACACAAATGTAACAACAAATGCCTTGCAGAACCCTCCGTAAAGCACCATTTCCCCTGTTGGCCTTTGTGTTGGAAACACAAAGCAATAATTGTACCCTTTTAAAAATGGAATTATTTACAATCGCAGCTATCGTTTTCCATGTTGAGATCAATAGCTGTTACTACCCTGGAGGTAGTATCACAGTCTGCAATGACGATGCGCAGTTTTTTTCCCGAAGCAGTAAGGCCTTCTATAGCATAGGTGGGACAAGGCTTATCGTGCACTTCGCTTTTATCGTAATTCACTTTGCCGCTTTTCATTGCCTGCTTTAGTTCTTCTTCTGTAATGTTGCGGCATTTCATGCGGCACTCCCCATGCTGCGTGTATTCCAGCTTCTGATAATTCAGTTCTTCCAGCTTTACCGAGGAAGGCATTTTACAGCCCTTGCCTTTATAGATAAAGCTTACAGCAAGCAAGCCCAGGCAGAAGCCAAAACCATAAAATTTAAGGCGTCTTATCAAATCTGCATTTTTACCCGGAATAGCCATGTTTTTTTAATTGGAGAATTGGAGAATTGGTGAGTTGGAGAATTTTAGAATTAGTGAATTGGTAATATAGAGAATTGGAGAATTGTAACTGATGAAAATTTAGCCTTCTCTAATTCTCTATATCACCAAATCTCCAATTCTTTTATATCCCCGGCATCAGCAAATTAATATCCTTATGCGGCAGTTTAAACATTTCGCCAAGCACACGGTTGGTAAGCACTCCGTTGTAAATGTATATTCCGTTACGCACGCCTTCATCCCTGCGGAGCATGTTTTTTACACCACCCTCTTCGCCAATATTTAAAAGGATTGGAGCAAAAATAGTGCTCAAAGCATACGATGCCGTGCGCGATACGCGTGATGCAATGTTTGGCACACAATAGTGCACAACACCATATTTGCGGAACACTGGCTTGGAGTGGTTTGTTACTTCAGAAGTTTCAAAACATCCGCCCTGATCAATGCTTACATCAATTACAACGGAACCCGCTTTCATTTCGCTCACCATTTCGGAAGTAACCACCAATGGTGTACGTCCGTGTTGTGCACGGATAGCACCAATCACCACATCGGCAGTTTTTAAATGCTTTGCAAGTACGCGTGGCTGGATAACAGAAGTAAAAATACGTGTTCCTATATCGCTTTGTAAACGTCTCAAACGGTAAATGGAATTATCAAACACCTTTACGGACGCACCCAGTCCAAGTGCCGCACGTGTAGCAAATTCTCCTACAGTACCTGCACCCAGTACAACCACCTCTGTAGGTGAAATGCCAGAAATACCACCCAGTATGGAACCTTGCCCGTTGTTTACATTACTCAGGTACTCAGCGGCAATCAGGATTGATGTGCTGCCGGCAATCTCTCCCATAGAGCGTATTACAGTATAAATGCCATCATCGTCCTTTATCCACTCAAAACCAATGGCTGTGATTTTTTTAGCAATCAGTTTCTTCAAAAAATCTTCCGGCTGAACGGTCAGCTGCAATGCAGAAATCAGTGTCTGGTTCTGCTGCATCATCTCAATTTCGGCCTGTGATGGCGGTGCCACCTTTAAAATAATATCGGCTTTATATACCTCTTCCGTGCTGTAAACAATCTCCGCACCGGCTTCACTGTAATCGTGATCCTGGAAGTTGGCCATTTTGCCGGCATTACTTTCCACCACAATATGATGTCCATTATTCACAAGCAATGCAACAGCATCCGGAACCAGTGCCACACGGTTTTCCTGAAAAGATATTTCTTTGGGAATCCCGATAAACAGCTTACTTTTTTTGCGGCCTATTTCAAGCATTTCTTCCTGGGGCATTAAAGCTGTTTGTGTAAGAGAAGCAAGTAGTTCTTTTGATGTTTTCATTGTATGTAAGTGTTGTTTTTTTGAATGAGTGCAAAGCTATGAAATACTGTTTATACAAAAAATGGTGCCGATGGTGAGTTATTAAGGATGGAATGTTAACAGCGGTTTTCGGGAAATATGCATTTAAAGCAGAAAGCCACAGATTCACAGATTAAATAGCAAATCTGTAAATCTGTGGCTAAAACACAAAACCCCAATTATTTGAATTTCAATCAATTAACTCATCAACAGTAAAAATCCGTTGTTCATTTTCCCCTATGCTGATACTTACCTTTACGTAATCCTCTGGTAGCAGCTCCAGGATTTTTTCGGGCCATTCAATAAAACAAAAGGCATCGGAATAAAAATAATCCTCATATCCCATGTCAAAAGCCTCGCTTACAGATTTTATCCTGTAAAAATCAAAATGGAAGATTTTTTTTCCATTAGCAGTCCGGTATTCATTCACAATTGAAAAAGTGGGACTACTGATGGAATCTGTAACCCCCAGCGCTTCACAAAGCTTTTTTATGAAAGTGGTTTTTCCCGCTCCCATTGGGGCATAAAACGCAAATACCCTTTTATCTGAGTAATCACTGATTATCTGTGTTGCCAGTGCAGGCAATCTGGAGATATTGTTAATTGTATATGTTTGAGGCATAATTCTTCTGTAGGACTACAAAAATAGTATTCTTATCGTATCAAAAGCTGCATCACAGAAAATCACTATTCGAAGCGAATTGCCACCGAAGCCGTGACTGCAAGATTGCTTTGGGTATAACTGCTTCCTAGAGGATAAATATTTGCCGGACTACTAAGCCATCTTCCTTCTACTCGGCATGCAAAAACCGGTACGGGGGTATAATCCAGGTTCAGAGAAAGACCGGAAGTATATAATGCATGATTTTTCACCGCTGCAGCCGGAACAATGATGTTGAACTTGTCCTCATAATATTCATAACGAACCGCTGTTGCCAGCTTTGGAGTAAATTTACACCTCGCTATCAGCACAGGACTAAACCAGTAGCCGTACTCCTGGCTACGCTTCAATTTTTGCTGCATACCAATATCAAAACCAGCGATAATTCCTATCTTTTCAGAAAACTGGAATTGTCCGTAAAAATTATTGAAATAACGCATTCGCCTTGTTATGTTCGAATCATCTGTCCCGACAAATGTGCTCCAGTTCAAAAGAACATTTTTTGAATGCGTGTACTTAAGCTGTGTACCAAAAGCAGGAAGCGAATTTCCTACAACTGGTTGTATGCGTTGCCAGCCATTGCATACAAGAGCTGCCAGTTCCAATTTTTTAGAAGGGTTGTAAGTCAGTTTAGCCCCTGCCATATAGTAAGGACTCAGTTCTGCCAGCAATGATCGTGTTAAATTCCAGTTATCAATAGAAACGGCACTTTCAAAGCCGATGTGTGAATTGAGAATACCAACATCCAGCCAGAGGTTTCTCTTTTGGTTAAGGGCAGCCCCCACATTGCATTCACTGATGTATTTCAGAAAATCGGGTTCAGCCGCATAGTTATCAACTGCATAAGTTCCAGCCTGTATAGCTATAGCCGACCTGTACCTGGAATGATCCAATACAATTTTAATAAGTGCCAGGTTAACATTAAACCTGTTGTGCCGGTTGTGATTGACAAGGAAAGGCAAGCGGTACTTGTCTGAAGACTGATTGAAGTCATAGGCATAAAAAGCATCAACAAAGCCGGAAGCATTTACCAGTCTTTTTTTTTGAGAACTGGTAGTATCCTGTTGTGCAAAACCAGTTTGCACCAGGAGTAATAGAAAAATATAGAAAAACGGAGTAGCCTTTTTAGAAACCAAGATAAATAGGATTGTATCCGGCTAAAATAACATAATATTGTTGAACGAACACATCTTCTCCTGCGCAATATGCGACACCGTATACTCTCCCACAGTCCTCCACCAAGCTCTCTATAGGAGTCCTTCGGACAGACTGACAACCCACTTTGCTATTAACTATTAACCAATAAACAAATTAACCCAATCACTTCGCACTCAAAGTCACATACGGAATAATCATTTCCTCAAGTGACACACCTCCATGCTGGAATGTATTACGGTAATAGCTTACGTAGTAATTGTAATTGTTGGGGTAAGCAAAAAACTTGTCTTCTTTTACAAATACAAAAGTGGTGCTCATGTGTTGTCTTGGTAAAAATGCATCAGCCGGATTCTTTACCTCAAACACTTCTTTTTTAACATAATCAAGGCTCTTGCCCTGTTTGTACCTTAAATTGGTATTTACATTCTTGTCCCCAACCACTTTGGATGGCTCACTTACCTTGATTGTGCCATGGTCGGTAGTGATGATCAACCTGCCTTTTTTAGCAGCTATCTGCTTCAGCATATCGTGCAGCGGAGAATGCTCAAACCACGACAATGTAATGGAGCGGTATGCCTTTTCATCGTCTGCCAGCTCACGGATGATTTCCATCTCCGTACGGGCATGGGAAAGCATATCCACGAAGTTATATACAATCACATTCAGCTTGTTCTGCATCAGGTTGCTCATGTTTTCTGCCAGCTTTTTACCGGCAGCATGATTGGTAATTTTATTATAGCTCACTTTTATGTCCTTGCCCAAACGTTTCAACTGATCAAGCATCAGCTCCTCCTCGTGCATGTTCTTTCCACCTTCGTCTTCATCGTTCAACCACAGTTTCGGGAAGCGTTTTTCAATTTCAGAAGGCATAAGACCGGCAAAAAAAGCATTTCGGGCATATTGAGTCGCGGTTGGTAAAATACTGCTGTAAAGCTCTTCGTTTTCCACCTTAAAGTACTCAGCCACAATGGGTTGAATAACCTTCCACTGATCGTAACGCAGGTTATCAATCAGCACAAGAAATGTGGTTTCGGGTTTATCCAGCATGGGCACTACCCTGTTTTTAAACACGGTATGTGAAAACAACGGACCATTTGGTTGTTTGCCGTTGAGCCAACTGATGTAATTATTTTCAATAAACTTACAGAATTGAGTATTCGCTTCGGATTTCTGCATTTTCAGAATTTCCATCATGCTTTCGTCCTTGCTGCTGTCTAACTCTAACTCCCAGTAAACCAATTTCTTATAAACCTCGCTCCATTCGTTCCAGTTCAAACGGTCGCCAAGGGTCATACCTATCTGGCGGAACTCCTGTTGATAGTTGGAGGTAGTTTTTTCGCTTATCAAACGCTTGTTGTCAAGGGTCTTTTTCAGAGATAGCAATATTTGTTTGGGATTAACAGGCTTAATCAGGTAATCGGATATTTTGGATCCAATAGCATCTTCCATCAGGTATTCTTCCTCACTTTTGGTGATCATAATCACCGGAAGGTCCGCGTGTTTGGTTTTTAAGCGGTTCAATGTTTCCAAACCCGATAATCCCGGCATATTTTCATCCAGCAGGATAGCTCCGAAATCGTTTTTTTCTACCAGTTCAAGCACTTCATCCCCACTATTGGCAGTATGTACATCGTAACCTTTATCTTTCAGGAAAAGGATATGTGGTTTCAGCAAATCGATTTCATCGTCTGCCCATAGAATGCTTATTTTTTCCATATATTTTAAAATAATTTTCGTTTAAATTAAAAACCGTAATTTAAACGAAAGTAGTCTATTTATATTGTTTGAAAATTGGGTTTAACTTATTTTGGCAAACGGATGCTTGTTAAGTGTTATATGTTATATGTTATATGTTATATGTTATATGTTATATGTTATATGTTATATGTTATATGTTAAAGGTTATTGGGTTATTAAGGTGAACTAATAACTAATAACTAATAACTAATAACCCAACCTCTGAAGAAACTCCACAAGCGACTTACCCAGATTCTCCACCGAAGCCTGTGTTTTTTCATTTTTCAGCTTCCCGTTGTCATCAAATGCCTCGTCTGCCTTTGGTACAGTTACCTGTCCCGGCAGTACAATCACTTTAATATTCCCAAGCACCGAACGTAGCTGTGCAAGTCCTCTTACACCCCCTAAACCTCCTGGTGAGGCACTCATAAGACAAGCAACTTTACCATCAAACGCTATCATATCTTTAACTCCCTTTTCAGGCCTTGAAATCCAATCGATGGTATTTTTCAATACACCGGAAAAAGAACTGTTATATTCAGGCGAAGCAATCAGGAAACCATCGTGCTCAATCATCAACTTCTTTAGTTTCTGTCCATTTTCCGGTAATCCCTTCTCTTTTTCCAAATCACCATCAAATAAAGGCATTGGATAATCTTTCAAATCAACAACTGTTACTTCTGCACCTTTATTTTGGGCAGCTTCTACAGCCAGTTGCAGCAGCTTTTTATTGAATGAACCTTTGCGGGTGCTCCCTGCAAAAGCAAGTATTTTAGGATTGGACTTCATCAATATTATAATTGTTTTTAATTAGTTATCAAAAAACTATTTTCTATAAAAAAATGAGCCACAGATTTCCAGATTTTTTTTAACTGTTTCAATCTGTGAATCTGTGGCCTAAATATATTGTTTGTAACTATAATGCAGGCAATAATTTACCCGCAGCTTCACCAAACCCTATACGTACGCCATCTTTTTCACAGTAGCCACGCAGAATCACAGTATCATTATCATTGATGAACTTACGTTCAGTGCCATCTTTTAATTTAAGTGGTTTTGTCCCTTTCCAGGAAAGTTCAAGCATGGAGCCATAAGAATCTGGTGTTGGCCCACTGATGGTGCCAGAAGCCATTAAATCACCAATATTTATATTACACCCATTCACAGTATGGTGTGCCAGCTGCTGCTCCATGGTCCAGTACATAAACTTATAATTGGAACGGCAAATCAGGTTTTCTTCCCCTTTTTCGGGCTGTAACAGCACTTCAAGGTTAATATCAATATTCTTTTCCCCTTTATATTCCAGGTAAGGCAATACTTTAGGCTCCTGTTGATAACCGGCAGTACGGAAAGGCTCCAGCGCCTCCAGCGTAACTACCCAGGGAGAAATGGTAGAAGCAAAATTTTTGGCCAGGAAAGGGCCAAGTGGCACATATTCCCAGGTTTGAATATCGCGTGCACTCCAGTCGTTAAACAAGGTTACACCAAAAATATAATTATCGGCATCTGCAGTAGAAACGCTTTGTCCTAATTCAGTGGATTTGCCAATAATAAAGGCAACCTCCAGCTCAAAATCAAGTGATTTGGATGGTCCGAAAACAGGTAATTCGGCATCGGCAGGTTTTGTTTGTCCTTTCGGCCGGTGGAACGGTGTACCTGAAACAACAATAGAGGATGCCCTACCATGATACCCTACAGGTAAATGTTTCCAGTTAGGTAATAAGGCATTTGCAGGGTCACGGAACATGGTGCCCACATTGGTAGCGTGGTCGATGCTCGAATAAAAATCGGTGTAATCCCCTACTTTTACAGGCATCTGCATCTGCACATTAGTTATTGAATGTAAAACCTTGCTACGGGCTATTTTATTATCCCTCAGCTCAGCATTGTTTTCATTCAGCAAATTTGAAATACGCTGACGGAAAGTGCTGCAGAACGGTTTGCCCAAAGCAATGAAATCATTCAAATACTGGTTGTCAAAAACAGAATCTTCAATTTTAAAATCACTTAAAAAACCAAGTTTATTCAGCATCAGTAAGTCAATTACCTGATCGCCAATGGCAACACCTACACGTGATGTAGAGCTTTGGGTCTTAAAAATTCCGAAAGGGAGATTTTGTATGGGAAAATCACTATTTGGTTGAACTTCAATCCAGGATTTCAAACTAGGGTCATTTGCTTTTATCATGGGGGCAAAAGTAATAAATTCACCCAACAATTATGGTTTATCATTAATAATGACCAATAGCAGGATATAACAACCGGATAATTACCCTAATTCGACAAATTTATCATTGGTAAAGAATTTATTATATCTTTGGCCTTTGACTAAAAAGCTTACTGTTTTTTATGAAAAGGATTTTTTCCGCTTTCATTTTGAGTGCTTCTTTATTTTCTGCTTCAGCGCAGGAAAGGATAGGTATTGCAAACAGCAACTATTCAAGCATCAACAGCATATTCCTGAATCCTTCGTCTTCGGTAGATTGCCGCACACTTGCACAGTTCAACCTTGTTGGCCTTAACCTGTATGCCATGAACAACCAGGTGTATATCCCTCAGCTGAATGTAAAGGATGCAATGAACGGTATTGTACAGGACCCGGAAATAAGGGAAAAAGGGTTCAAAAGGTTTGCTTATGTAAAAGCAGAAGTAAACGGACCATCGCTTATCGTGAGCAACCAGGAAATTGGTGCCGGACTGTTTACCAGGGCACGTATGGAGCTTAGTGTCAACAACATTCCGGCCGAGCTTACCCAAATGCTTGTAAAAGAAAAAATTGATACCGCGCAGCAATTCAGTCTCGACATTAAAAATACGCGTGTAATGCAAATGTCGTGGGTGGAATGGGGTGCCAACTTTGGCTGGATGTATTTTAAGCACAACAAAACGCTTATTACCGTTGGCGGTAATGCTAAATACATTACGGGTGTAAATGTGGCGTATGGCAATATTTACAGGCTGAATGCCGATGTAAACGGCAGCCAGTTTACTGTACAGGATGCGAGGGCAAGGGTACGGTACAATGAGCCGGGATGGAACACAGGTAAAGGCTTTGGACTTGATTTGGGTATTACCTATAAAAAAACACTGAACTTTGTGGAAGGATATTATGCCAACTCACAAAAATCAGGTTGTAAATACATTGACTACAAATATAAATTAGGTGCCTCCTTCCTTGATATAGGAGCTATCAAATTTAATCCAAATACGTATAAAGGTGATGTTTCCGGCAGCACGGTGATCAATGATTTCAAAAACTCAGACATTGATTCTATCTTAAGGGCAGATTTTACTCTCAGCCAGCGAACAGATGTTCCGGTATGGGCTTCCCTGCCGGCAGCGTTCAGCCTCCAGGGCGATTTAAACCTTACACATCACTTTTATGTGAATGCAACACTTGTACAAGGTATTACCACCAGCCGTATGGTGGGTGTGCAGCACGCCAATTCCATTTCTATTACCCCGCGTTTTGAAACAAGGAATATTGAAATTGCAGTACCATTCACCATGTACCGTTATATTTATCCTCAGCTGGGTGCTGCAATACGTTTCCGCACCTTTGTTATTGGAATGGACAATATCATGCCTTTCCTGACAAGGAGCAATGTATATGGCGGGAACATTTATTTTAACCTGGGACTGTCCATATTCAAGAATCCAAAATGCAAAAAGAGCAAGCCGCGTTATACACCAACCAAGAAAACGTATGAAGGCTATACTTTCCTTTCTCTTAAAAACAAGAAAAGAAGTGTGATTGCCAATGGCCAGGGCGAAGCACCTGAAGGATTTGCAGGTGGTAATGGTAAACGTACCAAAGGCGCCAAAGTCAAAAAGGAAAAACGCAGGGGTATTATCCGCAGAAAGAGCAAAAAACTATAAAAGCAGGATTGGTTTTGTTTCACCCCGCAAGCTCTCCCGACTTATCACAAGAAACCCCGTTATATAGGCCATATAACGGGGTTTTTCAATGAATAAATATAGAAATCCTATTTCAGATTATGATATACTTTTTGAATATCATCTTCTTCCTCCAGCTTGGTTACCAGATTCATCACTTCTTCCATCTGCTCGTCAGTCAGCTCAACAGTTGAAGTAGGTATACGCTCCAGTTCCGAACTGATAATATTCAGTTTCCTGTCTTCCAGGGCCTTTTGCATTTTTCCAAAATCGCTAAAAGCTGTGGTTACAGCAATTTCTTCTTCATCGTATTCAAATTCTTCAGCACCAAAATCAATAAGGTCCATCTCCAGCTCTTCCAGGTTTACATTCTCTTTTTTAATCCTGAAAACACCTTTCCGTTCGAACAAATAATCTAATGATCCGGTCTTGCCAAGCTCACCACCATTCCTGTTGAAATGCATCCTTACATTTGCAACCGTACGCGTAGGATTATCCGTAGCGCACTCGCACAAGATACCAATTCCGTAAGGCGCTTTCCCTTCATAAACAACCTCTTCCAGATTGGAAGCATCTTTGGATGTTGCACGTTTGATTGCTGCATCAATACGGTCTTTTGGCATATTCAAACCTTTGGCATTCTGGATAGCCAATCGCAAACGTGAATTGCCGGCAGGATCACCTCCCCCAAGCTTTATCGCAATTGCAATCTCTTTCCCGATGCGGGTAAAGCCTTTTGCCATTTTATCATAACGGGCAAACATTTTATACTTACGCTTTTCAAATACACGTCCCATAGTGTGAGTTTTATTAAGATTTTAATATTACAAATTTAAAAAATTTTATGAATTAAGTAATTTTAAGTAAGTCGCAAAATCCCACGTTTCCCCATAAAAACAACCGTCATAATAATATTCCATATCCATGTTCAGATAGCAGCAAAATAAAATACACGCTGCAGTTATATAACGATAATATTTATGCTTAAAGCCATATTCAATAAAGTACGCAAATGGGATTATAAGCAGTGCGTAATACTCTATAAAACTGCGCGCACCAAAAGCACAACCAAACCACCAGCACCACCAACTCGCAAACAAATAACTAATTACCAAGAACTTACAAGCAATAAAATAGGCTTCAATTTTCCTTCCGGATTTTATCATTACAATAATTCCAACCAGACATAAAAGCGCCAAAGGTGTATAGGGAAAAAGCCCATTTTTTGTACTAAACCATACCTCAATCAACTTGGGTGAATTCCAGTTGATAAATCCCTCATTTCCATAAGAATAGGTAATTAAATTACCAGTGGTTTTATACCAGTAAATAAATTGGGGCAGTGCCAGCAACAAGGATAGTAACGCAGCGGACAATGCAATGAATTTTTTACCTAAAATTAATTGAAAACGCTCCTTCAACTCAAGTTTATTTCTGATATTATAAAACAATGGAAACAAAGCAATGATCACATTGGTTGGCCTTGTTAATCCTATTAAGACCATGCAACAAAAAAACATGAGCCAGTATGTAAAATTGTTTTTTTCTAAAAGCGATGGCGTAATATTAACAATAAAGCAAAATAAAAAGAATGAATACACATGTGACATACCTGGCATGTCAATACTATAGTAAAACAAATTGGTACCAGCAAAAATCAATAATGGCGCTGCTACTGAAACAGCCCTTGAAAAATATCTTATTAGGAAACCATACAGTAAAAACAGCCCGGCAGCACAGTAAAAAATACCTGAAAAGTACAAACCGAAAGAATATATTCTTGAAAAACCGTTAGCCTCAAACCCCAAGGGTTTAGCAAGAAAATGGCACACCAAAAAAAACGGACTTTGTAACAAGGCCGTGCCACAAGGATACTTCGTAATTATCCTGTTGGAAACCCTGTCGAGGCTAAAACCATATCCTGTATGCGCTTCAACGCTATCAGGAAATGCAGCTGGATTGTTTCCATAGATAAACCACATTGGCTGATACACAAAATATCCGGCCGCATCGGCCCAAATCACTCCGTGATAACTGTTTGCTTTGTCTTTACTATGTTTATTGAGCGACAGAAACAGTAATACAGCCAAACACAAAATAAACCAACCTACAACCGACTTTCTTTGCATTTTGATTAGTTCTTAAAATAATGGACATCATAAATTTCAAAAACATGAAATACATGATGCTCTTTATATTTGGCCTCAACGGCTTTTAATATTCTATTGTCGGGATCCATAAATTCTGTACCTGCCTGCACGTAAATAATTGCTGGTGGCTTTTGATTATTTATAATTTCATTCGCCCGTTCCATTGAAGCAATTGGAAATATTTTTTCGCGGTTCAAAAGCTCAACAGTTTTTGGCGCCTGTTGAAAATACTCCAGATTATAATGGTAACTAAAACTCATGTATGCATAATCCGGGGCAAGCAAAACAGGAGTTTCAGTTTTCTTTAATTTCGCAACAACATCTACCAGCTCTTTCAATCTACGATTATTATCCGGGTTGAGCTGAACGGTTATTAGCTGACTACAGACAAAAACTGTCAAAACTGCAATCAGGAATCTTTTTGCTTCGTATAAATATGAAAGAAGAACCACAATGACAATAAAAAACGGTACCGAAGTAAATAAAATATACCTGTCAATAAACATAGGATACTTGAAAGATACAGTAAACATGATTAAATAAGGAATAACAAACCAGGCTAGAACAATTTTAAAATATACATTTGATAATATCCCCTTGATTTTATGCTTCAGCTTGTTTTCGTAAATAAGCAAACAGCACGCAACCGTAAATAAAACCAAAAGTACCATTGTATTGTACTTGTTATTTAAAAAACGGTTCAGATTGCCGTAAAGCTCCGTTACACCGGGGGCAACCACCCAGGTTCCTTTTCCAGTAGACACTCCCAAACGATGAATAAAAATTAAAATCATTGGGATATAACAAAGCCCTGCAAAAAGCATAAGCAGAAAAAACGAACGTATAAGTTTTTTCTTTTCTTTCAACAGAACCAATGAAACCACCTCGATAAATAAAACAAAAAAACCAAAATAGTGGCTGTATATAAGAAGTACGTTTAAAGCAAATAGCCAATAATAGTCCTTTTTATTTAATGGGGAGGATGCTATCTTCAAAAAATAATACAACGAGCCGGCAGTAAGCAATACAAATAAAGGATACACCCTCGCTTCATGCGAAAAGAAAATATGCATGGTGGAAAACGTAAATATTAATGCCGCTCCAATCCCTGCAATCCTGCTAAAAAATTTGTCTCCGATTTTATATATCACAACCGCAGTAAATGCACTGAAAAGCAAGGAAGGAAACCTTACCGCAACCGGCCCCATCCCAAATAATTTTATTACAAAATGTAATATAAAAAAGTGCAATGGAGGATTGTTTTCATTGTAAAGCATTTCAACAATTTCGGCCATGCTCATTTGACCGTAATAAATGCTGAAAGGCTCATCCAAAGCAATATCCCTGTTGCTCAGAAAAAGAGATTTAATCAGGATATTTAGCAGAAATAGAAAAAGAGGAATAAGAAATGAATATGGTGTATTCTTTTTAAACTCCACGTTTAATTATTTTGAACTGAAATTTTGGTAATATAACGGGTATTTTCTGCAATTATTTCAACGAAATACATACCGTTTTTAATTGCAGATGTAGTAAATTCAAAAATTGTACGTGATTGCGTTTTTTGCGATTCAATAGTTTGATTACTAATCATTTGTCCACTTACCGAATATAGCTTTAATTCTACTGTTCCGGAAAGTTGAGGAAGTATGACATTGCAAACCCCATTTGTTACAGGATTTGGATAAATCACCATTGGAATACTTATATATTCAGTAGCAGACGAAATATCCGTTGCAAGATTTATCACTGTTCCTGACGCAACACCCACACTATCTGTTTTAAATAAATAAACATCCCCTAAACCATTATTGAATCCGGTTGTGTTACCCACTACTATATAACCATGGTCAATAGTTTGTTGAATATACCTTCCCTCGTTGTTACCGTATGAGCCAAGTGTATAAGAAAAGTTCCAGTTCGCAAAAGCATCAATTTTGTACAGGTATACTTTATACTCACTTCCGATTTTGAGTTTTCCAACCCAAGCATAACCACCATCAACTGTCTGACAAACAGAATAGGCAGCTGCATCGTTAGGCGCTCCATATCTTCTTGTATAAATAGTATCACCAATCACATTTGTTTTAACAAGTATAGCTTCACTAAATCCTCCCGCAACACTCTCCGAAACACCGGCAACCATATAGCCACCGTCTGTCGTTTGAATAATCTGATAAGCATTATCTGCACCAGGAAAGTTTAACTTCTTTGTCCACAGCGTATCTCCTAAACTATTGGTTTTAACGGTAAACAAATCGCCACCCTCATCCCCAAAGCTTTTGGTGTATCCTGTTAGTATATATCCACCATCGCTTGTTTGCGTTACGCAGTTAGCCTCATCAGCCGCTAAACCACCGTAGGTTTTTGTCCATATCGTATCGCCTGTCGGATTTGTCTTAATGAGGTACATATCTTCATTTCCTTTTCCATAACTATAAGTCCCGCCCGCAATGATATAACCACCATCGGCAGTTTGTTCAACAGAATAGCCAAAATCCCAATCCGTGCCTCCATACGTTTTTGTCCAGCTAGTATCCCCAAGCTTATTAGCCTTTATGAGGTAAATATCATATCCTCCTGAACCGAAACTGTTGGTATATCCTGAAATTACAAAACCTGTATCCGTTGTCTCTTTGATAGAAAAGGCACGCTCTATATTTATTCCCCCTATCTTTTTCTGCCATTTCAAAGTTCCTGCTGAATCAGTTTTAAAAATATACATATCTGCACTCTCATTTCCGAAACTGGTGGTTGAGCCGGCAATAACATATCCTTTATCCTTAGTTTGAACAACAGAATAACCAAAGTCATAGCCAGTTCCACCATATATTTTTTCAAATTTTATTACCTGGCCATGAGCAACATATCCAAGGCAAATAAAAATAAAAAGTGTTACATAATTTTTCATGATGTTACAAGTCAACAATTACTTTCCTGATTTTTACCAAATCCTGCATCAGTTTCTCAAAATGGTCAAGGTGAAGCATATTTGCACCATCTGATTTTGCTACCTTCGGATTTGGATGTGTTTCAATAAATATCCCATCTGCGCCAACAGCAATAGCTGCTTTGGCAATAGTTCCAATCAATTCAGGCTTACCACCCGTAACACCACTGGTCTGGTTAGGTTGCTGCAGTGAGTGTGTAATATCCATTATTACAGGTACATTATTCTTCTGCATTTCAGGTATACCGCGGTAATCAACAACCAGGTCCTGATAACCAAGAAAAGTGCCCCGTTCAGTCAGCATAATATTTGCATTGCCTGATTCACGTACCTTATCCACCGCAAATTTCATTGATTCGGGCGCCAGAAACTGTCCCTTTTTAATGTTTACATGTTTACCAGTCTTTGCAGCAGCAACAAGCAATTCTGTCTGGCGGCAAAGGAAGGCTGGTATCTGCAATACATCTACATATTTAGCAGCCAAAGCAGCTTCTTCATTGGTATGGATATCCGTAACTGTAGGCAAATTAAAATGTTTACCTACTTTCTGAATAATTTCCAGCCCTTTCTCATCACCAATACCCGTAAACGAATCCAGTCTCGACCGGTTGGCTTTCCGGTACGATGCTTTAAATATATACGGAATCCCCAGCTTGTCGGTTACTTTTTTTACACGCTCAGCTACCTCAAAGCACACTTCTTCCGATTCAACCACGCACGGACCGGCAAGTACAAAGAAATTATTGTTTTCTAAATGCTGAATATTGGGGATGTTTTTTAATGACATATTTTATTTAAAATTTTTAATCAACGATAAATACACTCCCTGCCCTGCATGTGTTTTAGGAGCAAAATACCCTTCCAGGTTATTGCTGCCTGCATACACCACCACACCATTCTTAAAATTAGTGAATAGGCCAAGACCATAATTAAAACGCCCATAGCCGCCATAGCCGCCATAACCAAACGTGGCAGACATCATAAAGCGTGGTGTAATGTAAAAGTTTCCTCTGAGATAGGCCAGTAAGCCATAGTTAGCATTAAATACATAACGCATCCCTTCCATAATATGAAAACGTTCTGTGAGCTTGGTTTCATAAGTAAGATCGAATACAGCAGGTAAACTCGCGGAATAGCCTTTTTTTGCAAATGGTAAAATTGAATCAATAATACTCTCCGTTGAGCCGCTGCCATCTGCATTGATATTGAACAGGCTGTTTACATTTATACCATTGTAATGATAGGTTGAATCAGCTTTTAAGGTCAGCGTCTGTTTGTTATAACGGATAATGCCAATATCAGAAACAGACAGCTTTATTTTTGAACTGCCCAGTCGTGTTTCAAAAGGGGCCTCAAAATAAATATCCACTCCTACACCATAGCCATTAAATGCACCAAGGCCAGTGCGCGCAGTATCGGACTTTTCCACTTCCAGCTCTGTAGCAAAATCAATATACTGACCATCTTCACTTGTAAACAGCTCAGCCTTCTTCGCCTGCACTGACAGGTAATCCTGCCCTTTTAAAAACGACAAGCCAATTCCCCAGCGGGCTGCACTGTCCAGGTTAGATGAAAACATGCCCACCTGAAACTGCTGATAATGCAGCACATTCAGGCTGAAATCATTCATATAGGCAGTTTTGCCAGCAAACTGCTGATTGCCATATAAAGCAAGCTTGTATACATCTCTTGAAAACTGAGCATCAGCATGGAACCTGTCCCTCACACTCACAAAAAAACTAAGGTATCTTTTTTTATGAGAAATGGAATCCGGCCTGTAAGCGGCATAAATACCCATTCCATAGTTACCCCCAATGCGGTTTTTGTTCCTCAATCCCTCAAGCACATTGTTCTTTAGGCTTTCATCGATATACCCGCCTGTATAAAATTTGGTTATAAATGAGTTGGGAAGCGCGTTGGAATTTAAGTCGTACTCTCCGGTAATGCCAATGCGTGCGGTAGAAAATTCCGGGAAATCATCTGAAAAAATGGCGCCAATCTGGGCTTTCACCGTATATTGGCTCAATGCCGCAACTATCAGTATAATAGTAAATTTCTTCACAAACTTTCCTTTTCCCTATTAGTTTAAATGCACCGAATAATTAATATCCCCTACCAACTTCACATTAATCGTGTAATTGCTGTAAATCTTAATATACTGTGGTTGCGAAGCAGTATTGAATTTCACTTTCATAATAATCCTTTTGGTGTTCAGTAAGTGAGTCATTTTAGCTTCGCTTACAGGAACAGCAATTTTTGTAAGCCTTTTGGTGATAACCTTGAGGTTTGAGTCAACAGGAGCTTCGTCAATGGTGTTATAACTTGCAAAAACAGAATCGGAAACCACATTCATATCATTCAGCATATACAGTTGCAGGGATGCATCAAACGGAAAGCCATTGTCGGCAAACAAGGTAAACGTAGCACTTTTCACATTCTCCGCCCCATTGCCTGAAATGTTTAAATCCAGCGTATCGGCCAGTGTTAAATCGGAGGCAACCAGTGAAAGTGGAATTTCTATATCCAGCGTGGCATTCAACAAATGATCGGAATAAATAAAATCATTGGAGCCCGAAATATTACCCAACGGATTGGCAATGATCTGCATGGAATAACCGAGTTTATCAGGTAAATTCTCTATCATCTGTTTGATATTTGAATTCCCCGGATTTAATGGGAAGTTAACGGTGTAAGGATAAATAAACCCTCCACTTTCCGATGCCCTGTTTATATTAATAGGCGACCCTATTATAGAATTGCTCAGGTTTATTGTTGTACCGGTACGTGTGTTCACTGAGCTCAGGTTATCAATAAGTATGCGCGCATCGAGGCCAATAGGATTGTTAATTCTTAGATTAAAATCAACATCTTCCAATTGCACCGTTCCACCTACAATACGTTTAAACAAATCAAAGTTCGACTCAGAGGGCCCAATGTTAAATGTGTTCTGGCCAAAATATCCCTTTGCATAATAAGGTATTAAATCCTGGAAGGTGTTTTCAATAATCAGGCTATCCTGGTTGTTTACCATCACAGGCTGTCCAAAGTCAAATACAGAAGCAGTAAATGATGTGTAGAGTGTATTTACCTTATTGTGATTAATACCAGTCATATCAATTACATAACCCGACAAATCATAAACAGCATCATAAATACCCGGTTCATCACCAACAGCGGCAGGTACAACCACATCAATGGAAAAGGCAACACCATTGAGCTTGGCAGCGGGTATGCTGTAAACAAATTTGGTTTTCTCATTGATAAAGCTTTTTATCTTGTAATGCACAGAGCCCGATTTAACAATGGAAGTGCGCAGCTGCACTCCGGGAAGATTGTATGTGGTTTCGGAAGTATTGTTATTCACTACTACCTGGCCTGGATTTAATGTTACCGGTAAAGGTATGGCATAAGCCTGCTTTAATGTTGTATCCGGGATTTTAAACAATGTATCCATGGAAAGTCTGTACACATCATTCTGATACACTATTTTCAATGAGCTGTCCGGATTGGCCTGCAAAATGGAATCAGCAAGCAGGTTGTTTATATCCAGCGATGCATTCACCATAGGACCTAAAAAACGTGTATCCCAATGGGTGCTGTCTTCCTTTCTGCAAGAAAAAAACAGCAATGCGCAAATGATGAATAATGAAAAATAATTTCCGGCCTTCATTTTGTCTGGTATTCCAATTTAAAAATAGTAAAATTTATCAAACATTACCAATTTATTAAATAAGACACCAGGTAAAATACAAAGAGCCATACCAGCTTACTCCAGCAGTCTGTTCAATATCCATATTTTTCACTCCATAATTTCTTCAAATAAGCCCTCAACTCGTTCTCGCGCGCATTATTCCCCGGGTCATAAAACTTAGTCCCCTTAATGCTTTCAGGAAGATATTCCTGTTTTGCGAAATTAGAAGTGTAGTCATGAGCATACTGGTATTCTTTGCCATAACCAATATCCTTCATCAGTTTAGTTGGTGCATTCCGCAAATGAAGCGGAACAGGCAAATCACCATTGGCCCTTACAGCTTCCTGCGCATAATTAATGGCCATATAAGCCGCATTGCTTTTCGCAGATGCTGCCATATATGTTACCGCCTGCGACAATACAATACGGCCCTCAGGCATACCTATCACATTGATTGCCTGAAAACAGTTGGTAGCAATAACGAGCGCGGTAGGATTCGCATTTCCGATATCTTCAGAGGCGAGGATCACCAGTCTGCGTGCAATAAACAACGGGTCTTCCCCACCCTCTAGCATACGTGCGAGCCAATAAACTGCAGCATTCGGGTCGCTGCCACGGATGGATTTTATAAAGGCTGAAATAATATCGTAATGGTTCTCGCCCGCCTTATCATAGATAGCAATGTTTTGCTGAACAATACGCGTTACCTTTTCATTCGTTATTTCAACCGTATTGCCACCAATGGAGTTTACAACCAGTTCAAACACGTTGAGTAGTTTTCTGCCATCACCACCTGAAAGCCTCAGCAGCGCTTCATATTCAAGAATATTGATTGTTTTTGTTTTCAGCACCACATCAGTTTTAATAGCCAAATCAAGCATGGCAATTAAATCATCCTTATCCAAATGCTTAAGTACATATACCTGGCAACGCGATAACAATGCCGAAATCACTTCAAACGAAGGATTTTCGGTAGTAGCCCCAATGAGTGTAATGGTGCCCTTTTCAACGGCCCCTAACAGGGAATCCTGCTGGGATTTGCTGAACCGGTGAATCTCATCAATAAAAAGGATAGGATTTTTTTGAGCGAACAGGTTATTGTCCTTCGCTTTTTCTATTACCTCGCGTATGTCCTTTACACCGGAGTTAATAGCACTTAAAGCAAAGAATGGCCTTTTCAGCTGATGTGCAATAATATTGGCAAGCGTAGTTTTTCCAACACCCGGAGGGCCCCACAAAATAATGGAGGGCAGGAGATTGGATTCAATGGCATTGCGCAAAATAGCCCCTTCACCAACAATATGTTTCTGTCCAATATAATTGTCCAGGCTTGTTGGGCGCATACGTTCTGCGAGAGGAGCTGCGCTGTCTGTCATTATTTCATTCCGTTAGAAATCCAACACTCAATTTTGTCGATACTTGCTTTATCCAGCTGCACCCCATTTGGAGGCATTTGCGGAAAGCCGCTGTGCCATTTAATTGTACCTAGCAATTCCCCTTTATTTGCAGCCTTAACAATATCACTTTTATTGTTAAAATTCAAACCGTCTGCTCCTCCTTCGCCATGGCAACTGGTACAATGCTGTTCCATAATGGGTTTTATATCGGCAACGTAAGAAAAGTTTGTGCCATTGCAATCAGGGGCTTTTTCTGTCTTTACCGTTTCTGCTGGCTTTTTGGCCGTTTTACAGGCTGCAAAGATTGCTATCCCTGCAAACGCCATTACTATTACTTTTTTCATAAAATGTATTGAATTTTATTACAACTGTTCATTCACTACTGCAGGCTTTTTATGCTTCCATCTGCGGTGCGTCCACAGCCAATACTGTGGCACGGCACGTATATCTTTTTCAAGCAGCCGGGTTACTTTTTCTGTTATCTCCCCGTAAGCCGTTTCCCGTGGTTTTTCAACCACATCCATAAAATCCAGGCTGTAATGCCCTCGCTTTACAAGGTTCATACGGCAGTATACTACCGGAAAATTATAGTCTTTCGCATACTTCTCTGTACCGAAAAGCACCCCTGAATCCTGGTTCAGAAAGGTAGTCCAGTATGCCTTGTTAGGATTGGAAGGTGACTGATCAATAGCAAATGCAGGTGCAATGAGTTCATTGGTATTATCATCAAAAAACTCCTTTACCTTTTTTGTAGGAACCATTGTAAGACCATACTTACCCCGCACCTTGCGCATTTTTTCTTCAAAAAATTTATTTGTAAGCGGCTGATAAATGCCTCCCACTTTGTGCTTCAACAACCTGTCAATACCCACTGCAAACATTTGAGTATTGTTGTAATGCCCTGCAGCAATGATTACACTTTGCCCCCTGTCAAAATACTTATCAATTACACCTGGATCATGGCACACAACTCTTTTTGCCAGCTCCCTTTCGGATATAGTGAATGTTTTGAGTGTTTCCAGGATAACATCACAGAAATACCTGTAAAACTGCTTGCTTATCTTAATATGTTCCTCGGTTGTTTTTTCGGGAAATGAATTACGGATATTTTGCAAAACAACCTTTTTCCGATAACCGAAGCCATGATACACAAGCACATAAACCCCATCTGAAATAAGGTACAATATGGGCATAGGGAGCAACGATAATGGTATTATAACCAAATAATACAATATCAGGTTTAAAACGATCATTTTTAAATTTAATTATTAGTAACTATCGGCCACTTTACCCAATTGGCCATACCTGTCAGATAAATTGTCCAATCGCTTTTTCCCGACCAACTCGAATGAC
This sequence comes from Bacteroidia bacterium, assembly GCA_020051175.1. GTDB lineage: Bacteria > Bacteroidota > Bacteroidia > 2-12-FULL-35-15 > 2-12-FULL-35-15 > 2-12-FULL-35-15. The sequence continues at coordinate 62,841 of JAGVJJ010000048.1, forward strand.
CTGCGCGCTGTCATCTCAAACTTGTCGGAAAACGTGGGAAGATTTTACGGTCTATCTAAATCGGCTTCTGTATTAATTTTAGAGCAAATATACAGTTTACTTTTTGTATTTTTTCCACAACGTCTTCAGGCATCCGGGCTTACTGGTCTTTTCTGTTTCCATCGTCTATGTGTCCAGAGCCAATATTGTGGCCCGGCTTGTATGTCCTTTTCAAGCAGGCGTGTTACCTTTTCAGTAATTTCTCCATAAGCCATTTGCCCGGGATTGTCTGTAACCAGAACAAATTCAAGTTCGTAATGGCCTCTTTTTACTTTGTTTAACCTGCCATACAGCACCGGGTACCCATACTCCTTTGCAAACTTTTCAGTTCCAAACTGTACCCCGGTTTCCTGGTTCAGAAAGGTCATCCAGTAAGCGCTTTTCGGATTCGAGGGTGATTGATCCACACCGAAAATAGTAGCTGTAAGCCGGTGTTTGTTTTCTTCAAAAAAACGTTTTACTTCCCTGGTGGCAACCATCTGCAACCCGTATTTGCTGCGTGTGCTGCGCATTTTATCATCAAAAAATTTATTTCTGAGAGGGGTATAAATGCCTACTGTGTCATGTTTGATAATCTTATCTACTGCAACCGCAAACAGCTCCCAGTTGTTGTAATGCCCGCCAGCTATAATTACGCTTCTGTTCTGCTCAAAATACATGTCAATAAGCTCCGGATGTCTGCAAACTACACGTTTCTGCACCTGTCTTTCTGAAATTGTGAATGCTTTGAGGCTTTCTACCACCAAATCGCAGAAGTGCCGGTAAAACAGCTTACTTATTTTAATACAGTCTTTTTCCGTTTTTTCAGGGAAAGAATTTTGAATATTGCTGATAACCACCCTTTTACGGTATCCAACGATGTGATAAATCAGAAGATAAAGGAAATCGGAAATGAAGTACAGGACCGGGAAAGGCAGCAATGATATCGGAATAATAACCAGGTAATAAAGCAGGATATTAAGGACAATCATTTGCAAAAATTTTTTTTAACAAAGATAAAAGTATAGTTTTACAAAATGTAAGTATTTTGAAACAGGCATGGTAATTGCTTTTGTTCAAAAACCAATAATTAAAAACACAGAAAACATGATGTATTCATCTGCAATCAAATCAACCCTGCTGGGTGTAAGCCTCTTATTCGCTACTGCTGCAGTAGCTCAAAAAGAAAAAAAGCCCGATGGCAAAAATAAGTATATAGAAGGTAAAAAATACGATGTTACTTTCACTGAAATAAAAACAACAGGTCAGGCCAAACCAATGCCCAGCACCATAGTTATAAAAGCCGGCAAAGTTCAGTGCGACTTAATGGAAGAAAAGCTCACAGCACCTGAAATGCCTTATAAAGTTACGTTAGATACAACCTATATAGAAGATGAAAGTGAAGTGCGCAAAGTTGCTTTTATTGCAGAATATACTGAAGAAAAAACAACTTATAAATGGGATGCTACTGTCACCGATTACTCTATTGAAGGCTCTTTCATAATGCTGAAAGGCGGAGTTCAGAAAAAGAAATTTGAATTTACAGGCGAAGAAAAAGCGAAGAAGAAATAAAGTTAAAGCCTATCAAACAAAAATCCCGTCAAAATGATTGTTTTGACGGGATTTTTTTATTCATAATAGCATTGTTTCAGTAAAAACAAAATGCCATTTCCAAAATCTTAGACTAAGCTTCCAGTGAAGCATTTCTTACATACCTGTTTCTATCGTTTGCTGGCACTAAAGGTATGGCCCTTCCTTAAACCTCAGAAATATTCCGGTGCGCTGCACCTGGAAAAATTTATGTATCATCAAATTCTACAAAGGTTTCGCGGCTCTGCCGCTTTCAGTAAAAATATAGCGGCAGAGCCGCGAAACCTTTGTAGATAGATAAAACAAACAAAATACCAAGGTGCAGAGCACCGAAATATCTTTAGATCATTCTCCTGAACTAGTAATACACCATCCTGCGTACTTCCGCTATGTATTTTGCATAACGGATTACCTGGCGGGTATAGCCATATTCATTATCATACCATACATACAATACTATGTTCTTTTTATCAGGACCAACTATGGTTGCCTGACTATCAAACACCGAAGGGCAAGGATTACCAATAGCATCCGTAGACACAAACTCGTTGGAGTTAACGTATTGAATCTGTTCCACCAAAGCACCGTTTAAGGCTGCATCTTTCAGGATATCATTCACTTCCTCCTTTGATATTTCCTGCTCAATGGTCATGCTTAAAATAGCCAAGGAAACATTCGGTGTTGGAACACGCACGGAGTTGGCTGTAAATTTACCCGATAGCTGCGGTAATACCTTTTTCAAAGCACTTTCAGCACCAGTTTCAGTAATTACCATATTTAAAGCTGCTGAACGGCCCCTGCGGTATTTTGCATGGTAATTATCAAGTAAGTTCTGGTCGTTTGTGTACGAGTGAACCGTTTCAATATGCCCGCGGCTAATGCCCAGTTTATTGTGGATCACTTGTAACACAGGCATAATAGCATTGGTTGTACACGATGCTGCCGAAAAAATAGCATTGTTTTTAATGTCAGAGGCCTCATGGTTTACACCGTAAACTACGTTAGGCACATTACCCTTGGCAGGAGCAGTAAGCAATACCTTAGAAATACCTTTTGCTTTCAAGTGGCGGCTCAGTTCTTTGTCATCACGGAAAACACCCGTATTGTCAATCAACAAAGCATCTTCAATACCATAAGCTGTATAGTCTACATCTTCCGGGTTCTTGGCATCAATCATGAATACACGGTGCCCATTGATGATAAGCGCTTTTTTCTCAAAATCCTCAACAATTGTTCCGGGGAAAGAGCCATGAACAGAGTCCGTACGAAGCAAATCGGCACGTTTTACAATTTCAGCATCGCTGTTACCACGGGTAACAATAGCACGTAAACGCAACTGCTCGCCTTTACCTGCCTGTGCAATCAATTCACGCGCAGCCAAACGCCCGATACGGCCAAAACCATACAGTACCACATTTTTAGGTGTAATGGTATGCTTTTTACCAATAAGGTCTTTCAGCTTATGATTGATAAAATCACCGGCAGTTTCAAAATTACCTTTTTCCTGCGACCACTCATAAGCCAGCTTTCCAATATCAACACGGGAAGGACAAACATCTGCATTCTGTATTTCCTTTGCCAGCATGGCTGAGTTTTCAACATTGATAGGCTTGCGTACAATGTCTTTTGAATACAAATGCAGGTTCATGATTTCACTTGCACTTCTGTCAACAAGCTTGTTGCGGAAGAAGATCAACTCAATTGATCTTTCAAACCAAAGAGAACCAACAATTCCAATTAAATCAAGAGCTGCCCTTTCATGACGAATCCAATCATTTAGCTCTGCCTCATAAGATCCACCTTCTGATCTGCCTGCTGTAGGTGTTAAAGTGTCAAGTGTCATTTTACAATGTCAAGTGTTAGGCCCTATCTGTTAAACAGGGCATGATTAATACTAATTACAATTCAAATTTATAAAAAAAGAACCGCACAAACATCAGCGAAATTTTTTAATCTTTCAAAGATGTTTGTGCGGTTTCCATTATTGTTTAGCAATTTATTATCCTAAATACGTCTTTAATAACTTGCTTCTGGAATTGTGACGCAATCTGCGGATAGCCTTCTCCTTTATCTGGCGAACACGCTCACGCGTTAAATCGAATTTAGCACCGATTTCCTCAAGGGTAAGGCCATGATTAATTCCAATACCAAAAAACAATTTAACAACATCGCGCTCCCTATCCGTCAACGTAGAAAGCGAACGCTCAATTTCGCGTTGTAACGATTCATTCATCAACTCATTATCAGCACGTGGTGAATCATGGTTCACCAATACATCCAATAAGCTGTTTTCCTCACCATTTACAAACGGAGCATCCATGGATACGTGACGGCCCGAAACACGCATGGTGTCGGCAACCTTATCCTGTGGTAACTCAAGCACCTGAGATAATTCTTCTGCACTTGGTTCACGCTCGTATTCCTGCTCTAATTTAGAAAATGCCTTGTTGATTTTATTTAAAGAACCTACCTGGTTCAAAGGTAAACGTACAATACGGGACTGCTCAGCTAAAGCCTGAAGGATAGACTGACGAATCCACCATACAGCATAAGAAATGAATTTAAAACCACGTGTTTCATCAAAACGCTTAGCAGCTTTGATAAGACCTAAATTGCCTTCATTGATCAAATCCGGAAGGCTCAATCCCTGATTCTGGTACTGTTTTGCAACTGAAACAACGAAACGTAAATTTGCTTTTGTCAACTTCTCCAACGCAACCTGATCCCCATCCCTGATTTTCTTGGCTAACATAACCTCTTCATCAGCGGTGATTAGCTCCTCGCGACCAATTTCCTGTAAATACTTATCCAACGAAGCGCTCTCGCGATTGGTAATGGATTTGGTTATTTTTAGCTGTCTCATCTTACTTATTGGTATTAATATGGTAATTAAAACCGTGCAAATATACTTTAACTTAACCTTATAAACAATTAATCTTTACAATTCCGTCTGCCCACTTAACTTGCTGACTGTTAACAACTTGTAATTTGTTGGACAAAGCATTAAAACATCACCACAAAAGCCATTTATTTATCGATTAATATTCTAACTATGTTTGATAAATTTCTGTGCCAGCGAAAAGGCATTTGACCGAAAAAAATCAAATTGCCTTTTGCTGATACCTAATATAGCCGGTTGAATTGCTTGACACATCAATTATATCAATTCCCCCTTAGATTTTTCTTATTCACTGGCTGGGGAATTACATCCCAAATCCATAGTATGCACGCATGCCATTCGGATAAATACCCTCAATCAGCACCCCACCCTTTTTATTGGCCAGAACGTTTTTTATATCCTCAATAGATGTGATTTTCTTCTTATCCACACTGGTGATAATAAATCCTTCCTTTATTCCGGCATTCAAGAGTTTACCTGCTCCCAGTTTTGAAATACGTAAACCGTGTTCAATACTCAGTTTCTTCATTTCAGCCGGACTAACAGGTTCTAGCATTGCTCCTAATGCAGATACAACTTCCACCTTTGGACGTTCCACTACATCCAGGGTACCATTTTTATTCTTCAGTACCAATGCGAGCACTTTCTCCTGGTTATTGCGTTTGAGGGTAATGTTGATCTTGTCACCAGGACGGTAACGGCTAATCTGTTCCTGAAGCTCAGGTACATTGTTTACAGGCACATCCGCTACTTTCATGATAATATCCCCTTCTTTGATACCACCTTCTTCACCGGCACCACCGGCTGTAAGTCCGTTTACATAAATACCACGTATTTCAGATATGTTTTTCTCCTGGGCAAGTTTAGCATCCAAATCCCTGATGCTCACACCTATATACGCACGCTGCACTTCACCAAACTCAAGTAAATCGGCCACAACTTTACGTGCCATGTTTACCGGGATTGCAAACGAATAACCAGTATAAGAGCCTGTATTTGAAGCAATTGCAGAGTTGATACCTATCAGTTCGCCTTTGGCATTTACAAGTGCACCACCACTGTTTCCCGGGTTTACAGCTGCATCGGTCTGTAAGAACGATTCCACCGGGTTAATTCCTTTGCTCGGATCATTTTCAATAATGTTAATGTTACGGGCTTTGGCGCTTATGATACCTGCGGTAACTGTAGAAGTAAGATTAAACGGGTTACCAACGGCCAGCACCCACTCACCCACTTTTACATTATCTGAATTACCATAAGTAACATAAGGAAGGTTAGATTCTTTAATTTTTAAAAGTGCCAGGTCGGTAGTAGGGTCTTTACCAATAACTTCAGCAGTATAACTGCGTTTATCGTTCAGCGTCACCTCAATTTTTTCCGCATCCTCAATTACGTGGTTATTGGTAACAATATACCCATCCTGAGAAATAATTACACCGGAACCGCTACCGGTTGGAGCCTCTCTTTGCTGCGGGATACGCTGCCCGAAAAACCCTCTGAACGGGTCATAAATGTATTGATTCTGGCTCTGGTAATTGTATGTAGTTTTTACATTCACAACTGCATGAACTGACATTTCTGCAGCTACTGTAAAATCAACAGCACTTTCCGGCACCGATTTTGAAAGGTTTACATATTTTACAGGAGGCTGATAGGCAACCTGTGAACTTGTATTTGCAACAGGGTCCTGTATTAAATGATTAAGACCTAAAGCGGTAATACCGCCAATGCTTGCGATTAAGAAAGCACCTACAACTTTTTTCATAGCTTATATATTTGTTTTAAGTTTATTTTATTTGTTTAATCGTTCCAGCCAACATTGCTTTGAACTCATCCTGTAAAACACAAAATCTGTTCCCTTATTTTAATGTTAAAACTATTTTAACACAAATTAACAGCCATTTGTAAAGGTTGATTAACTTTGCAGATGCTGTTGCTGAAGTATACATGTAACGCGATTACTGAATGAGTAGTTTCAAGGAAAAATCACAGGTATTTATTATGGGCTTAATGACCGGCTTGATCATTGCCGGAGGCTTTTTTATACTGAAGCTTGATAACTATTTTAAAGAACTTAATTTCTACAAAAATATAGTTAAAACGTTCACATTCAAATCATCAAGCAAAGAGAATGAAACGCCTGTAAAGAGTGAAGAAGAGACGGTAAGCAAGGATAAAAAAACAAAAGATACAAACGCAAAAACCAGGGTGCAGGCAAATACTGATACTTCATCTGCAAAATCTGCCACTACTTTTGTGCTTGATGCAGATACTCTTGCAAAACATACTGTCAAAGATTCTGCTTTAACAATAAATACTGCACCTACACAGGAGGATATTGTTATCCGTAAAGATGAGTTGTTACTGACAAAAACTCTTGAAGTCATTAATTTAACTGCCACACAAAACAGTGCAAAAGACTCCCTGCTGCAAAAAGTAAGCGGCATTAAGGATGATAAGAATGCGAAACAGTACATCAATGTTGAGCTGTGGCAGTCTCCATTGAATTACAAAGGATATAAAATGGGGAAATACAAAGTTGTGCTGTATGGCATTGTATCGTTGGAAGGATTAAAAGTTTATGCATTGGAAGGCGAGACCTACCTGAAATATGGCAACATGGTGTACCACCTTGAAAACACCAGTGAATTTAAGTCTTACGAGCGTATTACCGATGAAACAATAACCAGTAAACTGAAATAGTTTATCACGAAGCAAAGGTTAAAATGAATTTCCAGTTTTACAAATACCAGGGCACGGGCAACGATTTTATAATCATTGATAACCGTGATTTGAAATTCGACAGGAGCAATACTACTGCCGTAAAGCACCTTTGCGACCGACATTTTGGCATAGGGGCTGACGGTTTGATGCTACTGCAAAATAAAACGGGGTATGATTTTGAAATGGTGTATTACAATTCAGATGGGAATGAAAGCAGCATGTGTGGCAATGGCGGCCGATGCATTATAGAATTTGCAAGAAGCCTTGGCATTGTAAAAGACAAAGCATTTTTTATTGCTACTGATGGCGAGCACGAAGCAATTGTAAAGCCGGGCTATATCTCCTTAAAGATGAACGATGTTACAAGCATTGAATGCAATACCGACCATTTTTTTCTGAATACCGGCTCACCACATTATGTAGCGTTTGTGAACGATATAGCGGCTTACAACGTTTTTGCAAAAGGTAAAGAGATAAGAAACAACGAGCGTTTCAAAGCCAAAGGCACTAACGTAAATTTTATTGAAAAGCAGGATGAGAGCTTGTTTGTAAGAACCTATGAGCGTGGTGTGGAGGACGAAACCTTCTCCTGCGGCACAGGTGTTACTGCAGCTGCAATTGTGGCAAGCATTGAGAATGTTTCAACTACTCAAAACTATTGTAATATCCGCACTTTAGGTGGAAATTTAAAAGTGAATTTTAAACGCATGCCCGACAATACCTTTACCGATATATGGCTGGAAGGCCCGGCAACATTTGTTTTTAAAGGCGAAGTATCTGTATAAATGAATACACTTGAACAACGCATTATAGGCATTTCCCAGCCTTTTAACGAAACGCATTTGTTAAAAGGAATTTATATTGCTGTTATTCACGCTACACGTATTCCACCACACATCGGGCTTATCATTGGCGGTAAATACCATTCTCTTACAGTAAAAGGACAGGACATTAACACCTCTATAGAGGCATTGGTTAAAAATTCGTTTCAGCGTAAAATACCTTCCCTGTTTATTAAAATCAAAGCACACCCTACTTTCAGCGAAGGGTATTTAAAAGAGCATTTTATAACAAACATACAACAGTTCCCTAAGGTAGATATAGGTGTTGCTACCTGTCTGAGCCCAATTAAATTATTTTTTAATGAAGTATTTGACGTACGTGTTGAAAATATAAATTTCCTGTTCGAGCTTATTCCTGTGCTGTATGCAGAAGGTTTGATTGAACATGCTTCTGCGTTGTTCATCAATGAAAAAAATTACCAGTTGCCGGAGTATTCGGAAGCAGAGATCAACAAGGGAATTATGGAAGTTAAAAACCTTGCTTTATCCTTAAAAAAATAGCCTTTTGAAACTGAGCGGCCAACATATCTCACTAAGAGCATTAGAGCCCACTGATGTTGATTTATTGTATCAATGGGAGAATGACACAGAAGTATGGGAGGTAAGCCATACGCAAACCCCTTTTTCAAAGCTTGTGCTGAAAGAGTATTTGTCGGCAGCCTACCAGGATATATATACCACCAAACAACTGCGGCTGGTTATCGAAACAACCTCTGAAAAGAAAGCAGTAGGCTGTATTGACCTATTTGATTTTGAACCTAACCACCAACGCGTTGGAGTAGGTATTCTTATCGCGAATAAAGACGAAAGAAGAAAAAACTATGCTACAGAAGCTTTAGGGCTTCTGAAAGAGTATTGCTTTACTACATTGAATGTACACCAGATTTTTTGCAACATTACTACCGATAATGAACCCAGCATACTGCTGTTTCAAAAAGAAGGTTTTGAAATAACAGGTATTAAAAAACAATGGATACGGTCAGGAGCAGTATTTAAAGATGAGTTTTTGTTGCAGTTGATAAGGAAGTAGATGATGCCTCATCTATTCCATATTTTAAGTACTGTATGCTCACTCAATTATGTTCTGTGCGCTGTCCTTTCGAGCTGGTCGAGAAATGTGCAGTGGGGATTTTAGTAGTTCGATTACCTTAACACCGTTACCGGCCCGGTAAGACTGTGCTTTTTATCTTTCAGATCTTTGTAAACAACACGATATACATAAGTATCGGTCTGGGCAGTTTTTCCTTTATTTGCAATAGCCCCGTTCCAGCCTTCCTTTATGTCAATGGTTTTAAAAACAAGGTTTCCCCAGCGATCAAAAATAGTAAGTTCAAAACTCTCTTCTGACAGTCCGTATCCACGTATTGAAAACTCATCGTTTATACCATTGCCATTTGGAGTAAATGCAGATGGTATGTACAATGTAATAATGTCCTGTACAACCACAGTTTTGGTAATGGAGTCATTGCATCCGGAAGGATGGTATGCATGCAGTGTTACGGCATAATGGCCGGTATCTGCATAACTATGATCAGGATTTTTAATAGCAGACGTGTTGTGTCCCCAAATTCCCAGAACCAGCTTGTGGATGAATCGGAAAGGTTATTAAAATAGGCTACGGGCTCTAAGGTGTAAATATCTTCAGGAGTTACCAGAAAATCGGCTACTGCGGTAGGAAAGATATCAACCGTTGTTGTGTCCTTGCTGGTACAAGCAGGTGAAGCATGGGTTACGGTAACAATATAATCACCGGCCATCTCCTGCGGAACATCATTGATAACAGGGTTTTGCTCAATTGAAGTATAACCGTTGGGCCCTGTCCAGGAATACGTAACATCCGGGATAGAAACAGCAGCAAGGCTTAGCTGCGAACCACCACAAAAAGGACTGTTATTAGAAGCAGTTACAGGGCAATCAATAAACGATTCGGCAGGAGCTGTGTACGTTTTTGTAGTAGTGCAAAATTCATCACCTGAAAACACAGCAGTAATTGTACATTGTGCTCCATTGCAGGGTAAGCCGTTGAGTGTGTAATCCGTAAAATCTGTGTTGAAAGGTGCATTGAACACTTCAGTAACTCCAGAACAGGAATTGCTGACAGTAAGTATTCCCGACAATGGGGGATTGGTATAATATACCTTGCCTGAAACACTGTAGGCACTGGCACTGCACACCCCTGGCAGGGCACTGATACTATCCATAGAACATAATATCTCGCAGTTGGTAGAGCCGGCTCCTGATGCCCCTGCATTACCCTGTGATAAAGAGATATCGGCCGCTACCCCGGCAAAATTGGTGAGCAGCAACAGATAAAATTCTCCTGCAACTGCATTTGGAATATTACAATCTTCCACCGCTGCGGTTGAATAACTGCAATCAATTACAGAGCTTCCGGTTAACCCTGAAGCACATCCGGCAGCAGGAGAAGTAAAAGGGCCCCAGCAGATAAAGTCCACATCCTGTCCTGTTCCCTGGGCATCCACCTGGCTAATGCTCAGATCCACATTCCCCGAGGTTGCAATTTGCAAAAAGTACCATGCCGGATTAGGCTGTGAACCCAGGCAATTATAATCTGGACCGGTAGGTGCTGTTGTATTGGTAGATGCAGGAAAAGTGTATGTGGTACCTGTACAAAAAGGTGCGGCCGTAGCACAATCAGGCCCCTGCGCTTTTATAAATGCGGGAAAAAACGCAAACAATAAAAGGGTTAGTAGAAGTGTGCGTATCATTCAGTGTATCAGGTACCCAAATATAATGATGAATAAAATACGAAATAGTTGCACGAAGAATAATTTATCAGATTAATAATTAAGGCAGTTATTCAATAAAAAAGACCCTTTTTACGTTTAAAAAGCAATTAAAACTTCGCTTTTTAAAACCTGTGAGCAAATAAAAAGCAGAAGTAAGCATTTGTCCGTATCTTTGTAAAAAGGATTGCTTTTCAGGAGCAAGTTCATACCAGAAACCAGATGAAAACGTTTAATATCCCTGTATTTTATAAAAGTCCGGTTATTTCAAAAGTTAAAGAGATACGTAAAATTACGGATCCACGGAAAAAAGACTTTAGTCCTACCCTGCTTGACTTTGGTCCGGTGCGATTTTATATTGCCCGTCATTTCGGGTTTTGTTACGGAGTTGAAAACGCCATAGAGATATCCTACAGGGCAATTGAAGAGAATCCCGATAAGCGGATTTACCTGTTGAGCCAAATGATACATAACCAGGAGGTAAATAATGATTTACTGGAACGGGGGGCTAAATTTTTGATGGATACAGCAGGCAATCAAATCATACCTTTTAGCGAATTAAAAAAAGAAGACATTGTTATAATCCCTGCATTTGGCACTACACTTGCAATTGAGCAGGAGCTGAATAAAGCAGGAATTGAAGTACGCAAATACGACACAACCTGTCCTTTTGTGGAAAGGGTATGGAAAAAGGCGGAGAAGCTGGGCGAAGACAATTACACGATTATTATTCATGGCAAATACAAGCATGAAGAAACCCGTGCAACCTTTTCCAGAAGTGAAACCAATGCTCCTTCGCTTATTGTGAAAGACATTTACGAAGCACAACTACTGGGAAATTATATTTTGGGCACACTTTCAGATGCAGCGTTCGAAGCGACATTCAAAGGAAGATATTCAGATAATTTCAAACCCGGAGAACACCTTGCACGCATAGGCGTTATTAACCAAACCACCATGCTTGCTACCGAAACACAGGAAATAGTGGACTATTTAAAAGGTATTATGGCAACAAAATACGCAGGGGAAGATATTAAACTTCATTTTGCCGATACCCGTGATACCTTGTGCTATGCCACCAATGAGAACCAGGACGCGACATACGGCTTGCTTGAAAAAAGTGCAGACCTGGCTATTGTTGTAGGAGGCTACAACAGCTCCAATACATCACACCTGGTAGAGCTTTGTGAAGAAAAACTACCGACCTATTTTATTTCCTCAGCAAGAGAAATAGTTTCAGAAAACACGATCAACCATTTTAACTATGCAAAGCAGGAGCATTTGAGCACACACAATTACCTGCCAAATAAACTTCCTGTTGACATTATACTTACAAGCGGTGCATCCTGTCCGGATTCATTGATAGATGCTGTATTGCAAAAGATACTTTCGTTTTACCCGGATTCAAGGGACATTGAAACAGTGATTGAAGAACTGAAGACAAAACAGTAATATTTCTGCAACCTGTAGAATTATGAAAAAGTCTGAAAAAAATTTTAAATGTGTTTACCTTAGCTGGAGCGTATTGTGCGGTTTGCTGCTTCCGCTTTTTTCAACTGCTCAGAAAACCTGTATTCCCGGTAATCAGTCTTTCCGCTCGGGAGAGCAGCTTACTTATGTTGTAAATTACAACTGGGGTGCAATCTGGATGACAACTGCCGAAGTGACCTTTTCTGTAAACGCTGCAGAAATGAACGGAAAGAAAGTCTACCATTTTACCGGTGTTGGCGGCACCTACCCCAAGTACGACTGGTTTTATAAAGTACGCGACAGATATGAAGCTTTTGCCGATACGCTTACTTTAAGCCCCATCCGCTTTAAGCGCGATGTAAATGAAGGCAGCACACATGCAAAGGACGATTATGTTTTTAGCCAGAGGAAAAATAAAGTATACATATCCGAGCAAAGAGGTGAGAAAACAAAATTTGATTCCCTCAACATTTCTGCCTGCACCAACGATGTTATCACCGCTATTTTTTATGCCCGTTGCCTGGATTTTTCGGCCTATAAACCCAACGATACCATTCCGATTTCCTTTGTGCTGGATGGCGAGGTTTTTAACTCCTATATCCGTTATGTTGGAAAAGAAACCATTTACAGTGAGCTGCTGGGAAATGTAAGGTGCATCAAATTCAGGCCGAAGCTGGTAGAAGGTACTATTTTTAAAGGTGGCGAAGGCATGACCGTTTGGGTAACGGATGATAAGAATAAAATGCCTGTGTACGTTGAAACGCCTATTATTGTTGGCACAATAAAGGTAAGCCTTAATAAGTATACCGGCTTGCGGAATTCCATCAATTGCATTGTGCAGAAAGCCAAAGAATAATCAGCCCCACAGATTCTGAAATCAATTCAGAATGCCAACGCACTTATAATTGACTGATACGTTATAAATCCATATTATAAATTAAAAAGCGATACTGAAATATTCAATATCGCTTTAATTTATAGTATTGTTCTCTTTACGCAAACAAAGGAAAATCCTTCATCATTGTATTTACTTTCTTACGCACATCGGCAATCACTTTTTCATTGTCGTGGTTCATCAGCACTGTATCAATCAAATCAACAATTTTAGGGATGTGCTTTTCTTTTAAACCACGCGTAGTGATAGCAGCAGTACCAACACGGATACCGGAAGTTACAAACGGTGATTTGTCATCAAAAGGCACCATGTTTTTATTCACTGTAATATCCGCTTTTACAAGGGTGTTTTCAGCAAGCTTACCTGTAAGGTTCTTTGAACGAAGGTCAATCAGCATACAGTGATTATCAGTACCGCCTGAAATTACTTTATACCCTTTGTCAACAAAACACTGCGCCATTAATTTGGCATTTTTCATCAACTGAATGCAGTATTTCATGTAGCTATCATCCAATGCTTCACCAAAAGCTACTGCTTTAGCAGCAATAACGTGCTCCAACGGTCCGCCTTGTGTTCCGGGAAACACGGCACCATCAAGCACAGCCGACATCATTTTAATTTCGCCTTTCAGGTTCTTTTCACCCCATGGATTTGGAAAATCTTTACCCATCATGATCATACCACCACGAGGGCCACGCAATGTTTTATGAGTAGTAGTGGTTACAATGTGGCAATATGGCATTGGATCGTTCAGTAAACCTCTTGCAATTAAACCGGATGGATGAGAAATATCTGCCATCAATAAAGCCCCTACTTTATCTGCAATCTTGCGTAGTTTTTTATAATCCCAATCGCGGGAATACGAAGAAGCACCACAGATAATCAACTTCGGTTGTTCTTTTACCGCAGTGGCCTCAATTTTGTTAAAATCAATTTTACCTGATTTTTCTTCAACACCATAAAAGCTTGGTACATATAGCTTACCGGAGAAATTAACCGGTGAACCGTGTGTTAAGTGTCCTCCATGAGAAAGGTCAAAACCTAAAATTTTATCTCCGGGTTTCAAAACACCCAACATTACGGCAGCATTGGCCTGTGCACCTGAGTGAGGCTGCACATTTACCCATTCTGCGTTGAATAATTTTTTTGCGCGGTCAATCGCCAGTTGCTCCACTTTATCAACAACTTCGCAACCACCGTAATAACGCTTTGAAGGCAAACCTTCTGCATATTTATTGGTAAGCACGGAGCCCATTGCTTTTAGCACGTCTTCACTTACATAGTTTTCAGATGCAATCAGCTCAATACCGACAGTCTGGCGTTTTTTCTCTTCTGCAATTAACTTAAATATTTCAGTATCTTTTTTCATAGAATTCTAAGGGTTAAAAATATTGAATGCGAATATAATTAAATTATTTTTTTGTCGTTCGAAATAGTAAGCGAACGGATATATTTTAAAAGCTGTTTAAACCTATAAAAAAATAAGCCTGTTACTGTCCTCTTTGCGGTCTGTTACCACCTGACCAGCTTTTCGGCTTCGGTTTAAATTTACCCGGAGCGCTTGTTTTACTTCCAAAACCCGGAGTTGTGGAATGTCCTCTTTTTTCATTGTTCCCGGTTCCCCCTCTGTTGTTGCCAGAAGAATTTCTTTGCGGACGAGGCCCACGTTGAGGAGTTTTAACTACCGTATGGTTCATTAAAGGATAAGGATGATTGTCAATTACCGGAATTTGTTTACCGATCAACTTCTGAATATCCCTTAAATATTCTTTTTCTTCCGCATCGCAGAAAGCTATGGCAATACCACTCGCTCCTGCCCTGCCTGTCCGGCCAATACGGTGAACATACGATTCAGGAACGTTTGGCAATTCATAATTAATTACGTGAGTCAACTCATCAATATCAATGCCCCTTGCAGCAATATCGGTTGCAACAAGCACACGTGTTAATTTCGATTTGAAGTTGTTCAGTGCATTTTGACGGGCATTCTGCGATTTATTACCGTGAATGGCTTGGGAATTGATACCGTTTTTTGTAAGATCTTTCGCCACTTTATCGGCACCGTGCTTTGTGCGGGTAAATACAAGAACACGTTCAATTTTTTTATCCTTTAAAAGATCCATCAACAGGTTCTTTTTGTTTTCTTTATCTACAAAATAAACTACCTGGTTAATGGTATTTGCAGTACTTGATACTGGTGTAACCTCTACTTTTACAGGCTCTGTAAGTATGGTTCCTGCAAGCTCAACAATAGCCGGTGGCATAGTGGCTGAAAAGAACAATGACTGTCGTTTTGCAGGTAGCTTCGCTATTACTTTTTTCACATCATGTACAAAGCCCATGTCCAGCATTCTGTCTGCTTCATCCAATACAAAAAACTGGATATCGTTCAGGTTCACATGCCTTTGATTCATCAAATCCAATAAACGGCCCGGTGTTGCAATAAGTATATCAAATCCTGTACGCAAGGCTTCTACCTGGCTGTGTTGATTTACACCACCAAAAATAACTTTGTGCTTTAGGTTGATGTTTTTACCGTAATTGGCAAAGCTCTCTCCTATTTGTATGGCTAACTCCCTGGTTGGTGTTAAAATCAAGCTCCTGATAGGGCGTTTGCCCGTTGCAGGCCTTTTATCTTCCGCCATCAGCTGAATCATAGGAATAGCGAATGCTGCGGTTTTACCTGTTCCCGTTTGGGCTACACCCAATAAATCTCTTTTACTAAGAATTAACGGAATCGCTTTTGCCTGTATTGGGGTTGGTTGTGTGTATCCTTCTGTTTTTAAAGCCTGAAGGATGGGCTCAATTAAATTCAAATTTTCAAATGACATGTATAATGTAAATTAGTATGAAGACCGGATAAAAATAGAAACACATTCTTTCACCGGTCTGATGAAAAAAAGCGCTTGTTTAAACTGCTTTAACTGTATGGAATGTACCGAAAGGACTGACAGAAGAAGTGATTAAATATTAATGCAAGATACTGTTTTTAATTGGAACAGCGTACTGTTTTGGGTTTATTAAGAACTGCTCACATTTTATTGCCGCCAACAATAAGACTAATAACCAGTTTTTTTGTATCCTTTTAATCAGTACTAATTTCATAAAAGCGACTATACACTATAAATACACACACCTATTCGACTGCACTTCAACGCATTAAACCCTAACTCCAACAACACAAACATCGTCAATTTGCTCTAATTCCCCTTTCCACTGATTGAACTCCCCGGCTAACCTTATGTGCTGTTCTTCCATAGGTAAATTAGCGATGTTCAAAAAGAATTGTTTTAAATTCTTAATCATGTATTTTTTGCCTTTATCGCCTCCAAACTGGTCGGGCATGCCATCGGTTAGCGTGTAAATAACATCGCCTTTTTGAAGGTTGCAGGTATGAAGCATGAAAGGTTCTTGGTCTTTATCATGTTTACCAACCGGCATTTTATCTGGTTTTTGCTCAATGAGTTCAGCCTGTCCACTCTCATTTTTTCTTACTATAAACACCGGATTATTTGCAGCAGCATACGTAAGTTGTGTTTTTTCCGGGTTTAATGATAGAAATGTACAATCCATTCCGTCTTTCCCACCTTCGGGACTACCATCTTTTTTGAGACGTTTGATGATAATTTCCCTTGTTTTATAAAGTATGTGATGCGGTTCGGTTTCTGTTTCAATTGATTTTTCAAGACCGGATATGTTTAAAATACTCATAATAGCCCCTGGTACGCCATGGCCTGTACTATCAGCACAACACAATGCAAAATTGCCATTATTGAGTTTACCGGCCCAATAAAAATCGCCACTTACCACATCTTTTGGTTTAAAAAATACAAAGTATTCGTGTAGGTTTTGGTCCAACACATCTTTTGTAGCCAAAAAGCTACGCTGAATACGTTCGGCATAGTTGATGCTGTCGGTTATTTCTTTGTGTTTTTCTTGGATGATTTCTTTTTGGTGTTGGGTTTCCTTTTCTTTTTGTTCGATAATGTATTTTTGTTTTCGGGTAACTTGCAAACGGTTAAACACAAATGCTAAAAAAGCCAATACTAGCAATAAACCAGCCACAGATGTGTAGGTTAATACTTGTTGTTTTTCTTTTTCTTTGTTTTGTATGGCTATTTCTTTTTGGTGTTCCGCATCGTTGATGGCTTGCTGTTTTTCGTATTCAAGCTTTGCTTGAAGTTGTACAGTTGCTTTCATGTTTTTTTCGGAAAGAATACTGTCGCGCATTTGTATTTCTAAATTGCGCATTTCAAGGGCAAGTTTGTAGTTACCCTCTTTGGTATAAACTTTATTCAAAAGAGAAGCATTCTGCTGTATATTCTCAGGGAAACCGAGCTCGCGAGCCAATTTTAGCCCACGCACCCCCACCTGTTTTGCTTGTGTAATATTACCTTGTATTAAATACAACGCCCCGATGTTAGCCACTGAATATGCAATACCTTTTTTATCTCCAATTTGTTCATCTATTTTCAAGCTTTTTTGATAGTACTCCATGGCTAAAGTAGCATTGCCCTGTTTGCTGTATATACCCCCAATGTTAATAAGGGTGGTTGCCATACCATTTTTATCTCCAACTTCTTTATATATTTTTAAGCATTTAAAGTAGTATTCTAAGGCAAGTTGCGTATCTCCGCTAACTTCATAGGTCGAGCCAACATTATTTAGTATCTGGCCGATACCATTTTTATCACCAATTTCTTGTTTTATTTTCAAACATTTGTGATAATACTCCAAAGCCATAGGAATATCGCCTTGTGTTTTGTAAATCGCCCCAATATTATTTAAGGAGATGGCGATACCATTTTTATCTCCAATTTGTTGTTGTATTTTTAAGCTTTTGTTGTAATATTCTAAGGCATTCTGCATATCTCCTTGGTTGTCATAAATCTGCCCTATGTTATTAAAGGATTGTGCTATGCCTTTTTTATTTCCAATTTCTTCTCTTATTTTTAAGCTTTTTTGGAAATACTCTAGAGTTAAAGGAATATTGCCTTGTGTTTTATAAATCCATCCAATGTTGTTATAAGAGTCGGCTAGACCATTTTTATCACCAATTTGTTGTAGTATTTTTAAGCTCTTTTGGTAATGTTCTAAAGCAACCTTCGTATCCCCATGATTATCAAAAACATACCCAATATTGTTTAATGCTCCCGCTAAAGCCTTGTTTAAAGCTAAATTAAAAGGGGGATCTTGGCTTTGTTTTTGGTTGGTAAGTGCTTTTTCGGCAATTTCCTTGGCTTTTGTGCACAAGGGAATAACGGTATCTAAATTGGAAACATAAAGTAGCTCACTTAATGCTACATAGGCAGATGCAAGTGAGGTGTCGTGGCTTGTTTTGTTGTTGATGATTGCGTTTAAACTGTCGAGTTGTTTTTGTTCTTCGGGGCTAAAAGTTTGTGCCCCAGAAGTTATTACAACTAACAAAAAGGAGAATAGTAGCGTTATTATTTTACTGTTTAAAGGCATCTGTTTTTCGTTTCAAATGAATGTTTTTATTTAAATAACCTGATACTTCAAGCAATTCCCGGCAAATTTATAACTGACAGCTCACAAACTATTAAGGGCTTGCCGTTAAGTGTGGAAACACTTATTTATATTCCCCAAACACGTTTCTCATGGTATCTGCAATTTCACCAAGCGTAGCATAGTTTTCAGCGGCTTCCAGAATAGTAGGCATTAAGTTTACATCTGCACGGGCATTGGAATCAAGCGTTTTCAAAAGCTCTTTTACCTTTTCATTATCACGTTCCGATTTCACTTTATTGATTTTTTCTATCTGCAGCTGACGTATGGAGTCATCAACAGTAAATATATCCGATAAAGGTTTTTCTTCAACTGTAAATTTGTTTACCCCAACAATCACCTTTTCGCCACTCTGAATGTCTTCCTGGTATTTGTAGGCCGAAGTGGCAATTTCGGTCTGCATATACCCTTCTTCAATTGCGGCCACAGCACCACCCATCGCATCAATCTGGTGAATGTATTCCCAGGCAGCTGCTTCCACTTCATTGGTCAATGTTTCAACATAATACGAGCCTGCAAGGGGATCAACAGTATCTGCTATTCCGCTTTCAAACCCAATGATTTGCTGTGTACGCAATGCAATGCGGGCAGCTTCTTCGGTTGGTAAAGCAATTGCTTCATCAAAACCATTTGTATGTAAACTTTGAGTACCCCCCAATACAGCCGACATGGCTTGTATGGTTACACGGGTAATGTTGTTGTGAGGTTGCTGTGCAGTAAGCGTGGAACCTCCGGTTTGAGTGTGAAAACGCAACATTTGTGCGCGCGGGTCAGTAGCTCCAAGCTCTTTGGTAATCTGAGCCCACATTCTGCGTGCAGCACGAAATTTAGCTACTTCTTCAAACAGGTTATTGTGTGCGTTAAAGAAAAACGACAACCGTTTTGCAAATACATTTATTTCCAAACCTTTATCAATAGCTGCTTTCAGGTAGGCCTTGCCATTTGCAAGCGTAAAAGCCAATTCCTGCACGGCTGTTGAACCTGCTTCACGGATGTGGTAACCGGAAATTGAAATGGTATTCCATTTTGGCACCTCTTTGGAGCAATATTCAAAAATATCGGTGATAATGCGCATGCTCTGCTTTGGAGGATAGATATATGTTCCACGGGCAGCGTATTCTTTTAATATATCGTTCTGAATGGTACCGGATATTTTTTTCAGGTCAGCCCCCTGCTTCTTTGCCAATGCAATGTACATGGATAAAAGAATGGATGCAGTTGAATTGATGGTCATGGAAGTAGTAATGTTTTCCAGCTTAATACCATCGAATAAAATTTCAATATCACGCAGAGAATCAATAGCTACACCAGCCTTACCCACCTCACCATCCGAAAATGCATGATCGCTGTCATAACCAATCTGTGTAGGCAAATCAAAGGCAACAGATAAACCTGTAGTGCCCTGCCCCAGTAAATAATGGTAACGCTTGTTGGATTCTTCGGCAGTTGAAAAACCGGCATACTGGCGCATGGTCCACAGCTTGCTACGGTACATGGTTGGCTGAACACCACGGGTAAAGGGAAATTCGCCCGGCTGCTCATCCGCAACAGTTGTTTTCTGATATACTCTTTTTATTTCAATACCTGAATCGGTTGTAAATTTTTCTTTACGTTCTTTTTCTTCCATACAGCTGCTACGAATTACAAATTTTATACGAATTTACGAATCTGTTTTACAACTAAAATCCCAGCTTTTAGCGACTCGCAATATCCAAAATTATTTAACTACAATTTTGCTATTGTGAATCCCGTCTGCCCTATATATTTTGACAGAATAGACTCCTTTAGCAAAACCTGAAAGCTCTATTTGACTGGAAGGATGAGTATCAGAAAAAACCTTTTCTCCAAGTGCATTCCAGATTTCAATTTTTTCTGCATTTGTACGACCCGTTTCCAGTTTGAATTTTCCATCTGTTGGATTCGGAAAAATAATTATTTCCGATTCTGAAACCGCGCTATTAATACTTGTTGAAAGTGGGGTATATTCCCATAAACTTTTTATATTTCCATTGGTATCTCCGCCTGTCCCTATATATCCCTTATTTCCGATTGAAAAACCAACAGAAGAAGCATTGTAGATATTTCCATAATCAGCCCGTTGAATCCATGAATCTGTAGACTGATTGTATTCCCAGAACTCAAAAGCTGATGACACCCTTACATAACCACTACCTGATAATGAGAAACCAACTAAATAATTCGATGCAGTGCCTGTAAAGCCCGTTTTGGAGGTCCAAGTATCGTTGGTTGGATTATATTCCCACCAGTCGGTTTTATAATCGCCCAATCCCACATAACCGTAATTCCCTATAGAAAAGCCAACGGCATCACTTCTTGAAGCACCCGGAAAATCAGCTTTTTGCAACCAGGTATCATTAGCAGGATTATATTCCCAAAACTCTGTTGTTCCATTTCCTAATCCAACATAGCCTTTACTTCCTATAGAAAATGCCACCTTTAGCTGTGCCACAGAACCCGCAAAATCAGCTTTCTGCACCCAGCTGTTACCAGCAGGATCAAATTCCCAAAAATCAACCTCCTGGGCATTGCTGGACCAGCCTGTTCCCACATAGCCTTTGTTTCCTATTGAAAAACCTACGGCAAATATCCTTGCAGCACCAGCAAAATCAGCTTTTTGTGTCCAGGCATCATTCGCTGGATCATATTCCCAGAAATCAGTAGAATATGTAGGCGCCTCTCCCAGCCCTATATATCCCTTATTGCCTATTGACAAGCCTAGAGCATGTTTTCTTGCATTACCTGCTAAATCCGCTTTTTGCACCCAGGTATTTTGTGCATTAACATTGAATAGGAATAATGATAAAAGAATTGACAAACGTAGTTTAATTTCCATTTTTAGGTTTTAAAGTGATTTAATTGATTGGCTAAAACATTTAACCCTTGAATATGACTGATAAATAACATCAGGATTTACTTTACAGAGTTCAGGATTAAAACTCTTTTCCTATCTCTCTTTTGATAAACTCTATAGCCGCCTTTGCCGGTAGCTCAGTAAGCTGTGATGAAATAGTTACGATGATTTGCGCCAGATCCATACCCGTTGCATTAGGCCCCATCTTTGATGCTGATACATTAATAATTTTAACAGTTTCTTCTTTTGCCTGAACCACCGCCTCCCAGGCCTTATTGCTCATATAAATCTGCTGCGACAGGTTATGCTCAAATTCATTACGGATAATCTTAAGAAGCTCCGCCTGTAATATAGGTGCGCTAACCGCCTTATTGGCACGCATGACCATGCTGTTAGGATTAATACGCTCCAGAAACAACACCATGCGCTCGTATGCCTGAAGTCTCAAAGGAGTGAGCACAGCCTGGTTAGCAAGCTTCAGATCAATTGCTTTTTTTCCTTTTTCCTGATCTAAAAAATTCTTTACCAGGTAATAAGTAGTAAGGAATACAATGCCGGCCGGCAATATCAGTTTCAATATGTCAAATAGCTGGTCCATTTTTAGTAACGAATTTATGTGAATTGATAAACTTAACTTACAATTTTTATATACGACAGATTCCAAACAAAGTTAACAATAAAACGGAGAAGCTGTGCCAAAGTAAAAATGTGAATAAAACTGTTAATTTCATTCCCACCTGATGGCATATTTTAAGCTTATCCTCGTACAATTTTGTTAGCTTTGCAGCTTAAATCCTATTTAATATGAGTAAATTATCGGATAGAATAACTCACCTGGCAGAATCCCAAACGCTGGCAATGGCTAAAAAAAGCCGTGAGCTTCAGGCGCAGGGCAAAGATATCATCAGCCTGAGTATTGGTGAGCCGGATTTTAACACCCCTGATTTCATCAAAGATGCCGCTAAACGCGCCATCGATAGCAATATTACACGATATACACCTGTAGCCGGACTTCCGGATGTGCGCAAAGCCATTTCGGAAAAATTCAAACGTGATAATGGCCTGAACTATTCATCTGAACAGATTGTTGTATCAACAGGTGCAAAACAATCGATTGCCAATATTATCCTGAGCCTTGTAAACCCTGGCGAAGAAGTAATTGTTCCAATTCCATACTGGGTAAGCTATATTGAAACCATAAAGCTGGCTGAAGGCATTCCTGTAACTATACCAACATCGGTAGATTCCAATTTTAAGATTACTCCTCAGCAGCTTGAAAAGGCCATTACCCCTAAAACAAAAATGATTGTGTTCAGCACCCCTTGTAATCCAAGTGGTTCGGTATACAACAGGCAGGAACTAAAGGCGCTTGCAGATGTTATTGTGAAATACCCTGATGTATATGTGGTTTCGGATGAAATCTACGAACATATTAATTTTGTTGGGAAGCACGAAAGCATGGCCCAATTCGATTTTATTTATGACCGTGTAATAACTGTTAATGGCGTATCAAAAGGTTTTGCCATGACAGGCTGGCGCATTGGGTTTATTGGTGCACCTCTATGGATTGCCCAGGCTTGCGAAAAAATGCAGGGACAATTTACTTCAGGCACATCTTCCATTTCGCAAATGTCGGCCATGGAAGCTGTAAAGGCCGACCCATCTGTAACTTACAGTATGCGCGATGCATTTAAAAAACGAAGGGATCTTGTATTAGGCTTATTAAAAGAAATTCCTGGTATTAAGGCCAATGTTCCGGATGGCGCATTCTATATCTTTTTTGACATATCTTCCTATTTCGGTAAATCATACAACAATTACCATATAAAAAACTCTCATGAATTAAGTATGTATTTGCTTGAAGAGGGTGGTGTAGCACTGGTTTCAGGCGATGCATTTGGTGATGACAATTGCATGCGCTTTTCTTATGCCACTTCTGATGATAAACTGATAGAAGCTGTAAGAAGGATAAAGAAGGCATTGGAGAAACTTAAATAGTTCTTTTACAACTGATAAAAATACAATGCGTTTATCTTTATTATTTCCCGCTTTTGTTTTGATATCGCAAGCTGCTTGTTCCCCACATGAACCAGTGGAAGCTTCATCAAAAACAATTTTACCAATCAATACCGACAGCTTTCCTTCTGGTAGCATGCAAGAGCTGGTAGCAAAGGCATTTCTGAGTGTACGGACAAATAACGAAGAACTTTATAAAACAACGGTGTTCCCTAAAGAACTATGTATGAAAATGCTCCGTTTGCATATTGAAAATATTACGAAGGAAAAGGAAAAGCAGCTAATAAATAACCAGGATAAAATATACACTAAAATAGTGGATGAATTTATTGGTCAATTTAGGAATGTATATAACAAAGGCCGAGGCATTGGAGTAGATTGGCGGAACACAACTCTTGATTCGATTTTCATAGATAGTCTCAATAACGATACGGATAATAGCTATTCTGGCAAAATTTATTTTAGGGACAACTCCAATTATTATATAATAAATTTTATAAACCTGACTTCGTATAATAACAAATTTTACCTCGAACCGATGTTTATACCTTATGAGGATATTAACACGAAAAACAAAATTGCGGCCGCTCCTTTTAAGGATGAATACATAAAAGGATGTGAGGAAAAAATAAAAGGTGACAAACGTTTGATGGAAATTATACAATCTATAAACGGTACATGTATTAAGTGCTATTGTGAAGGTAAATATCAGGCCGAAATGGAATATACAGCCGGTTTTGAAAGAATAAAAAATAAAGAGTATGATTTTGGAATTACGATAAAAAAAACTGGTGGAAATTAAGCCTGCTCCAGGCTGAATCTGTAAACAATGAAATCACAACAGAATTTAAATATCCAGAACATTTTCAAGTCCTTCAATAAGCTCAATGTACTGATTATTGGAGACGTAATGATTGATGCATACATGTGGGGAAATGTGAACCGTATATCGCCTGAAGCACCTGTACCTATTGTATCCGTTACAAAAAAAGAGAACCGGTTGGGAGGTGCGGCCAACGTGGCTTTGAATATACAAGCCATGGGTGCAAATCCTGTTCTGTGCTCTGTAGTAGGTAACGATGAAAGCAGCAAGCTTTTTTTTGATCTGCTGAAAAAACAAAAGCTTTCTACCAAAGGTATTTTAAAAAGCAACGATCGCATTACAACCATTAAAACACGTGTTATCGGGGCCAACCACCAGATGTTACGGGTTGACGAAGAAGTTGAAACAAACCTTAATACCAGCGAGGTAAAGGCCTTGGCAAACCGTATAAAAGAGCTTGCTACCAGCGAGAAAGCGGATGTTATTATTTTCGAAGATTATGATAAAGGCTGCATTACAGCTGAATTGATCCAGATTGTGGTATCATTTGCCAAACAAAAGAATATACCGGTAGTGGTAGATCCCAAAAAGAGGAATTTTATGAGCTATAGTGGTGTTACCCTGTTTAAGCCCAACCTGAAAGAGCTGAAAGAAGGCTTAAAACTCGATCAAGCCCCTGAAGGCATTAAAGAACTGGAAAAAGTAGCAGCGGCATTTACCAAAAAACACAACATTAACACACTTTTAATCACCCTTTCCGAAAAAGGCATTTATACCTACAGCTCAAAAACACAATCGCTGATTCCGGCTCATGTGCGCAATATATCGGATGTTTCCGGAGCAGGGGACACCGTTATAAGCGTAGCGGCATTGTGCCTGGCCCTGAATTTGTCTCCCGTTGTTACCGCCACACTAGCCAACCTGGCAGGTGGACTGGTGTGCGAGAAAGTGGGTGTTGTGCCTGTTGATAAAGCTCAGTTGCTGGAAGAAGCTTTACAGCTCAGATTAATTTAGTATAGAATCGATATTTAAAATATTCAAACAACCTACATTATATTCTGACTATATCTAAAACACTAAAAGCCATTAACCCAATAACCATTAACTGATAACAGTTAACCATGAGCCAAACAGTAACACCCTACAAAGATCAATCTACGAGCAAAAAAGAACAGGTAGCTACCATGTTCAACAACATTGCTCCGAAGTATGATTTTTTAAACCAGCTATTATCATTGGGTATTCATAAGGGTTGGAGAAAAAAAGCGATACGTTTGCTCAAGGCAGATCAACCCAGGCACATACTTGATATAGCCACAGGCACAGCTGATTTTGCTATTGAAGCCATGAAGCTGAATCCGGATAAAGTAACGGGGGTGGACATTTCTGAAGGGATGTTAAAGCTTGGACAGGAAAAGGTTAATAAGCTCGGTTTACAAAATAAAATAAAGCTTACCATAGGTGACTCTGAAAACCTGCCATTTGAAAACAACAGTTTTGATGCCATTACAGTAGGCTTTGGTGTACGTAACTTCGAAAACCTTGAAAAGGGTATTGCGGATATATACAGGGTGCTGAAGCCAGGAGGTTCGGTAGCTATCCTTGAATTTTCAAAGCCTCAATATTTTCCGGTAAAACAGGTGTATTATTTGTATTTCAGGTACATCACACCTTTTATTGGCAAATTATTTTCTAAAGACAATTCGGCATACACCTACCTGCCGGAATCGGTAAATGCTTTTCCTTCGGGTAGTGAATTTTTAAAGGTGCTTGAAAAAGCAGGATTTAAGGAGAACAAGGCAATACCACTTACTTTTGGTATTGCGTCTATTTATGTTGCCAAAAAATAAAAAGTTGAACGTTCTAAAAGGCCTTAAATAAAGATTTTTGGGTGTATAAAATAAAATTCAGAATTTTACGTTTGAAAATCAACCAGGTACGTATTGTCAGCGAAGTTTAAATACATATTTCTCCTTTACACCGTTGTGGTTAGTACAACCACTATGGCACAGGATCCTAACGAAAAAGGTAATTTAGAGAAATATTACCACGAAAAACTGCATTTTGGCTTTACGCTGGGTGTGAATAAGGCAGACTTTGTAATTCACAACATCCCTCATTTTGAGCGCTTTGACTCCTTACGAACTATTATTTCTCTGCCCAAGCGGGGCTTTAACCTTGGAATTGTTTCGGACCTCAGGCTTCAAAAGTATATTACACTTCGCTTTGTTCCCAACCTCTCTTTTGCTGAACGCACCCTCAACTATTATTACGAGGGATTTAAAGATACTGTTACACGAATTAAAACCATTGAATCTACTTTCCTTAACTTCCCAATTAACCTGAAGCTGCGTTCCAAACGGGTACACAATTTTGGGGCTTATCTTATAGCTGGTGGTGCTTATAACCTGGATTTAGCATCAAAACGCAAAGTACAGAATGGTACCAATATCAAAGACCAGATTGTAAAGCTGCAGCGCGATGATTATTGTTATGAAGTAGGTGCAGGAGCCGAATTTTATTTTGAATATTTTAAGTTTGCTGTAGAAGGAAAGTTAAGCATGGGCTTAAGAAATGTACTTGTTAATGACAATACCATGTTCTCTAATTCCATTGATAAACTGAACTCAAAAGTGTTTTTGATTTCAATAACATTCGAAGGATAAATTGCCACAGATTCACAGATTAATCAACATAATCTGTGAATCTGTGGCCTAAAATTGCACGATAATTACGTGCCTGAAAAAAATGAAAAATGAATTAAGCCTTATCGTTTCCCCTGAAACCGCTGCCGATGAAACTTCGATAAAACAAATTGCTGCACGGGAACTGAGAATCCCCTTATCAGAAGTAACAGCAATAAAAATATTAAAACGCTCTATTGATGCCCGTTCCAGGAATATTAAAATCAACCTGAAGATTGAAGTTTATTGCAACGAGCAACCCATCAAAGCAGAATATAAGTTCAACCACTCAAACGTTTCCTCCAGAAAACCAGTTTTAATAATTGGCGCAGGACCGGCAGGCTTATTTGCAGCATTGCAGCTCATTGAAAACGGGTTTAAACCTATTGTGATTGAACGTGGCAAAGATGTAAAAAGCCGCAGGCGCGATTTGGCTGCCATCAATAAGGAGCACGTTGTTAACCCGCACTCTAACTACTGTTTTGGCGAAGGTGGTGCAGGAACTTATTCTGATGGCAAGCTGTACACCCGTTCAACAAAGCGTGGTGACATAAATAAAGTGCTCGAATTGTTTGTTGCACACGGTGCTGACGAAACCATTTTGGTAGAAGCTCATCCGCACATTGGTACCAACAAGCTTCCTAAGATTATACAGGCTATGCGCCAGTCTATTATTGATGCTGGGGGGGAGGTTCATTTCAATACGCACCTGACCGATTTTATTATAAAGAACAACAGTATTCAGGGAATAATTTGTAAAAAACTGGAAACAGGCAGCACAACGGAATACATTGCTGAAGCCGTTATTCTGGCAACCGGACACAGCGCACGCGATATATTTGAACTGCTGCATTCAAAAAATATTTTAATTGAGGGCAAAACCTTTGCAATGGGTGTGCGCGTGGAACATCCACAGGCATTGATCGATTCGTTGCAGTACCATTGTAATATAAATGAAGTAGAACACAAACGCGACTTTTTACCGGCCGCTTCCTATAGCCTTGTTCACCAGGCGTTGGGACGTGGTGTATATTCTTTCTGTATGTGCCCTGGCGGAATTATTGCTCCTTGTGCTACAGCTCCGGGTGAAGTGGTTACCAATGGCTGGTCGCCATCCAAACGGAATAACCCCTATGCCAATTCAGGCATTGTAGTCACAACAGAACCCGAAGATTTAAAGAATTATCAGAAATATGGTCCTTTGGCTGGACTTCGCTATCAGCAGGATTTGGAGAAAATGGCCTGGGAAGCTGGTGGCAATGCTGCTTTGGACAATGGCCTTGGACAAACCGCACCCGCACAGCGCCTGCTCGATTTTGTAAACAACAGGCTCTCTCCTGCCCTGCCGGATGTTTCTTACCAGCCCGGAATAAAATCAGCACCTTTGCACAGCTTGTTACCAGAGCCTATTGGCAAACGCCTGCAAATAGGGTTTAAAGAGTTCGGAAAAAAAATGAGAGGATACCTAAGTAATGACGCGGTAATTGTAGGCGTGGAATCACGTACCTCCTCACCTGTGCGCATACCAAGAGATGCAGAAACATTACAGCATCCCCAGATAAAAGGTTTGTTCCCTTGTGGCGAAGGTGCCGGGTATGCCGGTGGAATTGTGTCGGCAGCCATTGATGGGCAGAAATGTGCCGATAAAATAGCAATGGCTTTGCGTTAATAATGCTTACATTTGTTCCCGCCCGCGTTTCTCGGCCAGCTCGAAATGACAGCGCGCATAGGGCTTACAAATAGAATCGGGAATTATGTGCGTGGTCAGTCTGAGCTCAGTCGAAGACTTTGGGCTGGCAAAGTTGTTCGAAATTTAGTAACGTATACACATGAAATTCATTATTCAACTCATCATTTCAACACTCGCTGTACTCATCACCTCCTATTTATTACCCGGAGTTGAAGTTCAGGACAGCAACTTTTTTACAGCATTAATTGTTGCCGCAGTGCTATCGTTTTTGAATGCTGTGGTAAAACCCATTATGATTATCCTGACCATTCCCATTACATTTGTAACGCTGGGTTTGTTCCTGCTGGTCATCAATGCTTTTATTATTATGCTTGCAGCAAAACTGGTAGATGGCTTCCATGTAAACGGTTTCTGGTGGGCACTCTTATTCAGCCTTATTCTTTCAATGGTGACCTCTATTTTGGAAAGTATCGGTAAGAAGAACGAGGATGAACAACGGATGGATAATTAGTTGATAGTTACTTGGAGTTAACAGTTAAAAGTTAATAGTTAATAGTCAGTTAATAAGGGATAAATTATCTTTGCACTCCCAATAACCAATAACCAATAACCAATAACCAATAACCAATAACCAATAACCAATAACCAATAAC
>JAGVJJ010000035.1 GCA_020051175.1 Bacteroidia bacterium
AGCGTTGGTGATAAAATCATTTAAAGATGCATACGTATATGTGCCATACAGGTCACGTATGAAAAGGTTATTTGCATTACTTAAAAGATTATCTGTACCAATAGTAAATGCATGTTTGCCTGCACTGAATTTAAATGCGTCATAGAATGTCCAGTTTTTCTGTAACAGGAAATTGCCAGTAGAAAAATTCTCAGTTCCTACTATATAGCCGTTAGTACTTCCTGTATTATCATTAATGGTAATTCTTGGAAAAGCCTCTCCAATCGGGTCACGGTTGTCTATTACATTAGAAAAAGTTACAAGCAACCTGTTTGTAGCATTGCGTTTTAAAGTTGAACGCAACTCTGCAGTATAGGTGCTGGTAGTATTCGGAAAAATATAACCGTTGTTATAAAAGTTAATTCTGGTTGTACTTCCAGCTGATGTGTTATATCTTGTACCATCATTAAATCTGTAGCTCAGTGAAAGTTTGTTGTTTGTATTCAGATTCCAGTCAAGTTTTGCATTTATCCTGTTTGCCTTTACTTTTTCAGGTATATCGAGGAAAGCGCCAGGATCGTAACTATAAGTATTTTTTAAATAGTTTACGAGTTTGTTGATGGAGTCAATATTAGCAAAACCTCTATAAGATCCTATATCAAATAATTGCGGACGGGTATCTCTTTGAATTTCTCCAAGTATAAAAAAGAAAACTTTGTTTTTTATAATCGGGCCGCCAACTCTGAACCCTACAATTGAATTGTTGAGGTCTGTCAGTTTAGTTCGTTGATTATCGGGAATATTACCGGGAGTTTTTCCAGCAAGATTTTCATTGCGGTAATAGAACCAGGCAGAACCTTTTATTTCATTCGTACCGGATCTTGTTGTGGCATTTATACCACCTCCGGTGAAACCACCAATAGAAGCATCATAAGGAGAAACAACAACCTGGAACTGGTCGATAGCATCAATAGATATAGGATTAATATTTGCCTGGCCACCATTAGTACCTGATGCAGCCAATCCAAACACGTCATTATTAATAGCGCCATCTATATAGAATGCATTATACCTGTTATTCTGACCAGCAATGGAAACACCACCATCACCAGTAATTTTTGCTTGCGGTGTATATCTTAAATAATCACTAAGACTTCTGGATACAGTAGGCATATTAGTAACCTTATCATTGCTGATACCAGTTTCCGTACCGCCCTTACCCTGATATGAAGCTCTGCGGGTAGTTAATACTAATTCAGTAAGATTACCTGATTTATCCACGAGGGCAAAATCAAAACGGCTTTTTTCTCCCAATGTAAGAAACACATCTTCTCTTTTTTCATCCAGGAATCCTACAAAGGTTGTAACAATCAGGTAAGGGCCACCTGGAGCCATATTATTTATATCGTATCTGCCTCCGGCCCTGGCTACTACACGATATTTTGACCCAGTAGGAATATGCGTAGCAATAATGGTTGCTCCAACTAAAGGATCACCATTTCCGCTTTTTACTATTCCGCCAATGCTGCTGTTTGTTTCCTGTGCTAAAACAAAGATGGGTGCAAGTAATGACAAAATAATTGCCTGAAAAATTCTCTTAAGCATAAATTTTAGTTTATAGGTGCAAAGAAAGGGAAATATCTCCGGTTAAATATAGCCAAATATTAACAATTTGAGACGCCCCCCTTTTTTATTATTAACCTACTCTAAGACAAGAAAGGTTGCCTGGATGCTGCAAAATATTCTCTCCAAAAAAACATTGATTGATCTTAACTTTGTCCTCTAAATGTAGTAAGATGCTGAATAGAATTGAAAGCGCCATTGAAGATATAAAAGCCGGAAAATTAGTAGTGGTGGTGGATGATGAAGACCGTGAGAATGAAGGCGATTTTATCACCGCAGCAAAAAATGTAAGCCCGGAAGTGATCAACTTCATGAGCAAACACGGCCGGGGATTGATTTGTGCCGCCCTTGTTGAAGACCGCTGCGATGAACTGGGCCTTGAATTGATGGTCAATAATAATACTGCGCTGCATGAAACTGCTTTTACAGTTTCCGTTGATCTTTTAGGGAATGGATGTACTACCGGTATTTCTGCACATGACCGCTCTCAAACTATTAAAGCCCTGATTGATCCGTCAACAAAACCGGCCGATCTTGGCAAGCCGGGTCATATTTTTCCTTTACGGGCTAAAAAAGGGGGTGTGCTCCGCCGGGCAGGACATACCGAAGCAGCCATTGATCTGGCCCGTCTTGCCGGGTTTGAGCCTGCTGGTGTATTGGTTGAAATTATGAATGAGGACGGAAGCATGGCCCGGTTACCCCAATTAAAAGAAGTAGCAAAAAGATTTGATTTTAAAATTATTTCAATAAAGGACCTGATTGAATACAGGGTTAAAAGAGATTCATTAATAGAACAGATAGTGAGTGTGGATTTGCCCACCCTGTATGGACATTTTAAATTAATTGCTTTCAGGGAAAAACATTCAAGCAATGAGCACCTGGCTTTAATAAAAGGCAAGTGGCAGAAAGATGAACCTGTACTGGTAAGGGTTCACTCATCCTGCTTAACCGGCGATATTTTGGGATCACTCCGTTGCGATTGCGGCGAACAATTGCATGCCGCCATGAAGATGGTGGAGAAAGAAGGGATAGGCGCCATACTTTACATGAACCAGGAAGGCCGGGGCATTGGATTATTAAATAAACTGAAAGCGTACAAATTGCAGGAAGAAGGAATGGATACCGTAGAAGCTAATCTTCATCTTGGCTTCCAGATGGACCAAAGAGATTATGGCATCGGCGCCCAGATATTAAGACACCTGGGCATTCAGAAACTTAAACTGATCAGCAACAATCCAAAAAAAAGAGTGGGGCTTGTTGGTTATGGTCTTGAAATTGTAGAAAATATTCCTTTAGAAATTTCTCCCAATCCGCACAACGAAAAATACCTGCTCACG
>JAGVJJ010000062.1 GCA_020051175.1 Bacteroidia bacterium
AAGATCGGAACAACTATTACCTGCGGGATGGGTCAACATGCAGGAATGGTGGGTCAACATGAACAGGAATGATGGGTCAACATGCGCAGGAATCTACACGCTAAATTATTTTTTGACTATTTAAGCAACAGGGCAAAGATAAACATAATTGCCTTATTAAGCAACATAATTCAACCTATCAAGTTTTAATATTGCTTCAATAGGCACTATTTTGTAACTTTGTTGCTCTAATAATCATTATTTCGGTATGGACATAGCTAAAAAGATAAAACAAATCAGGGAAGCCAAAGGAATGACTGCCAAAGAAGTGATTTCTGCTGTGGGTATGGGTGCTGCTATGTACAGCCGTATTGAAAACGGTAAAACTGAACCGTCTTTAAGCACTTTGGAAAAAATCGCCAAAGCTCTGGGCGTTGCACTATCGGATTTTTTTACCGATGAAGATGTAAACACCGATATAAATTCCTACGATGGCTCGCTGATGGAAAAGGTAAAAGCAATCGAAGCCCTGAGCGATGATGAAAAGAAAACCGTATTTTCTATTGTAGATGCCTTTGCAGGAAAGAAAAAATTAAAGGACGCTCTTTCTAACGTCCTTACTGATGTAAAATAACAAAGCCCCGTGAGGGGCTTTGCTTTATTCAATGTTTGCTATCTCAAATTCAAATCCGCTTAGCTTTTCTTCTTCTATCATTTGCCTAAAAGCCTGTGAACAAAAATAAATTGGCTCTGGTCTTAACAAGCCACGTTTGACACCTATCTTCTGCTTGCTCGAAAAAAAATCGTAGTCATTAATTGATGGACTACTTGAAACATAAGCCTCTGACAGAAGATTTAAACCAATAGTATGACCTTTCGGACATTTGTAAACTTCTCTTTCAATTTTTACATGATGCCCAGATACCGTAAATTCTCTCCCTTCACTTCCTTCTGAAAAATCAAAAAGATTTACACCTGCAACGGTTTTTTCTGTTAGTTCTAATTCTGGTGAAGATGCGATTAACTGATAATAATTAGAGGCGCCTTTACCAAATAGAACTGGCTCTAACTTTATTCCTTTTAAGCTTCTTTGTTTAATAACTTCTGCAAACCTCTCTGATACCAATACTTCTCCTGCAATTGTTCTTGCAATATCCTTTTTAGGAATAGAACCTTTTTTTAAGGTTAAAGGGCTTATCTGTTTTCTGTTTGCTCCGCATATTTCGCAAGCTGCCGTTTCATCATATAAGGTTCCGCAGTCTTCGCCTGCTGGCTCAAACGTAGTTCTTATTTTCATTTGCAAGAGAGTAGCCGTAGCTAATTCTTTCTTGCTGTATTCTCTTTTGATATTTGAATACAGAAAAAAGAAGTCGTTATTTTTTTCTCTTATCTGTTTGTTCAAAAATCTGATTTGCTCAAACTTGGGGTCGTCCTTAGTGATATGAATAATTGTGTTTGAACCATTCTTTTTCCCTTCACCTGGCTCCAATAACAAATGAGCATATTCATTACCTATCCTAAATTCAATTATCTCTTTCATTTGAATTTTATTTAGGTAAAGGGAATTGACTGTAAACCTTATTCATTATCGTTTCCAATTGGGCGGCAGTGGGCTTTCCTAATCCATATCCCCATTCTGCCCGGAACGCATTCGTAATTTGTTGATGGTAGGCGGCATCCAATTTAATAAGTGGGCCATTTGCAGGGCCTCCAAGATATTTTGGGGTGATATGGTGTAGCTGGGTTTTCCCTGCAAGCTTAGGATATACTTGCTGTGCAGCCCTTACTAAATCATCAGAATATTGCATTCCCCCCTTAGCGGCCCAATTGCTAAAATACTTCACTATTACATTACCAAGCCTTTCAGTTAAAATTGTTAAACCCCATTCTATACCTGCATCTTTTAATGCTCCTATTGCCTTATTGTTGTAACCATGCACTGCCATACCACCTGCCTCTACCAAATTACTCACTAACGGGAAATTACCTGCTCGATTGCTTAGGCTTAACTTTGTTTCACTACTAATTTTATTTAAGTAAAAAGCATCTGATTTTGTACTCTTACCTGAAAGATTAGGGCATTCACATGAACTAACAGAAGGCTGAATTTGATTGGCAGATTGCGGCTGAGCCATCATTTGCAATTGCGTCCGATTAGGCAACCCTGCACCTACCTGATCAATTTTCGGTTTGTTTATAAATTGATCGGCGATAATTGCAGAATTCAGTAAAGTAGCACTGGTAATTTTAATTAATGTACTTGCCTTGGATGCTGTCTTTGCAGCGGGCCTAACTCCATAAACAACTACATTCTCAATTAACTTACCAGCTACATCAGCTGTTTCAGCTAACGCTTTTGATAACGATTGTACAACAGTATTACCTGGTTCAAGTCCATCAATATCGATATTGGTAATAGGGTCACACCCGGCAAATTGGTATGGCGTATAGAAAGGATAATCATCAGTAAGCGGATCAAGCTGTGTAAACCTTCCTATCTGCGGATCATAATTTCTAAAACCGTAATCGTACCAGTTCAGATCAGCATCATCAAAGAGCTCTTTATCGTTATAAAGATAATTATTCTTTAAACTTCCTTCATAATTATCACCCAATTTTTTACTGCTGATAGTCGCAATCCTGAGCCCGTAGGCGTAGTAATGATTTTCTTCTATGATATTACCTGCTGTAATGCCTACCTGCAAGTTATCAAAATACACATCCTGGTCGCTGCGGTTGCTTATATATGCATAAGCATATCCGTTTTTAGGCGCTTTAATATTGGCAAGAGTTAAGCTTGATCCATTACTCCCCACAGAAGCAGCTACCTGCTGTTGTACTGCTCCACCATCGGCAGCTTCAATAAAATTGAATCGTTCATCGAAGAAAAGAATGGTTAAATAAGCCTGCGGTGTACTGCCTCCGCTACCGGCAGGTGTTATGGCAGTTATAAAACCAGAATTAAGATTCAACTGGCTGCTGATATTTGCTGCATTATCTTTTACTGTTCCTGTGGTGGCATTTCCCCCGGTAATGGCCTGTACCAGGCTGCTCAATATAGTATTTGCAATATTGCTGTTGCCTCCTGTGGCGCTCTGATAATAATACTGAACCGTAGCGCTTACCTTATCACCGGCCATTACTTTTTGTAAAGTGTTTGGTCCAAGATTTTTTCCTGCTATATTACCCAGTTTGCTCACGGAAGCGGTTGTATTGCCTGTCCATCCCGGAGGCGTAGTGGCACGGGTGGTCTCTACTTCATTGCCTGCTCCTGTTTGTCCGAACACCGCATCTTCAATAGCCGACCTTGAAATTTCCATAGTGGCCGTATTGCTGGCAATATGTGTTTCTTCAGTAAGTATCATCCGTACATTTTGCTGGTAGTCCATCACGTAGTAGTCGTATGCTCCTCTTTTTCCATCAGGCAAATCCATATTGCCATCAACAACCAATGCATCAAAGCCATTGCCTTGTGATGTGGGTGTTATTATTCTTATTCTTCCTTCTTCAAAATTGATATATGAAAGTACATCCCCGCTATTGCCGGAAGATTGATAAACAAACTGATTGATATAAGTAGAGGTGGTAACTGTGCCGCTTGGTTCAGGTGTAAATGATCTTTGTAGTTTTTCTCCGTCAGCGCTATACACAATTTTTATGGTGCCCTTGCCGGCAATGCGTATTTCTTCAGGCTTGTCAAGATAATTGTATTTAATTCCATTGGCTCCCGCCACGCCGGCAAGGTCTTTAGCATTTTTATTCAGGTCTATCACCAGGTTGCCGTTGTTGTCATATACATAATCAGGACTGGCCCCGTTTGTTCCATCTTTAAAATCGCCAAACTTTCCATTTACAGCAGTATTGGTCATCTGGTCAGTTACTGATTGTAATTTGTTGCTATATGAAGCATAAGTATAGCTAAGATTATCTATTGTTATCGGAGCCGCTGTACCCGGCAATACTCCTTTGTGCAGCATGTTCAGCAGGTTGCCATTAAGGTCATAGGTTATTTTGCCACTGGTTCCGCTAATTGAAAAATCCATCTGGCTGTTACTCCATGCATCGCCTGTATGTTGCTTTTCAGTAAATGCAGCATTCACCAATCTGCCGGCATTATCATAAGTATAATCATAGCGTCGCTGTGCATCATCACCCTGCGTGTTCCAGAGTAAACCACCTACCTGCCCGGTTAAATTGGCATTGGCAAAAATATTATCTGTGTTGTCAAAGCCCAGGTACATGCCAAAGAAATGCCCCCACTTATCATAAGTGGCGGGTGTTTTGAGTGCAT
Organism: Bacteroidia bacterium; assembly: GCA_020051175.1. Lineage (GTDB taxonomy): Bacteria > Bacteroidota > Bacteroidia > 2-12-FULL-35-15 > 2-12-FULL-35-15 > 2-12-FULL-35-15. The sequence goes on from JAGVJJ010000062.1 coordinate 4,271, forward strand.
AGTCTTTATTGATACCGGTGATCTGGTTATGAATATTAAAACTGTAATTGAGTGATTCAAGATCGGGCAACCCGGAGTTAGGGTTATTATACCCGGGGTCAAGATGTTTTGTTTTTACCCTGCCTACATCATCGTAGTCATAAGAAGAAATTGTTTTGAATGCATTGCTGCCAAATTGTTTTTGAATGGAGCGTACTCTTCCCAGCTTATCAAAAAGATATTTGGTCAATGTTTTAAAATTGGTGAATCCGGCTGCAGGGGCAGTATGGTTGTTGCAACTGCTGAGCATCCTTCCGTCAAAATGATATTGAAGGGTAGTAATATCAACGCCGGATTTTATATTATCCTCAAGCGTTTGTATATGTGCGCCTCTTTCATCGTAGTAATGTGTGGCGGAAAGGAAAGTATTGGTGCCTAAAACTCTTGTCAGGCTTCCGGTAGCCATACTGGTAGTGCGGTTGCTTTTCACAATGGCCTGTACATTAGGATCGGAATTGTTATAAGCTGTAGTGTTGGTGAAATTATTGTCAAAACTTTTTACAGCGCTGAAAGAATAGTTATCATAAAACAAATACTTTAAAACAGTGCAGACAGATGCATTATTCAGATCGGCAGATGAGATTGGGTTTTTATAAGTTGTCGTTGCAACCTGGTAACCGGCGCCGGTTGCATTAGCATCTATTTCGGCAATAAAATCATCGCCTGCGGCGCTTTCAAAACTTCCGTTTGCATCGCTTACAAACTCTATACTATTTTGAGCGGCATACCTCGTAATGTTTATCTGCCTGTTATTGAGCACAAGATTGGTAACAGGCTGGTCGGGGTTTACAATATTTACAGTACTGCTTACTGAATTAGCTATATCCGTTTGCAGGTTGGCGATTGTTTTTGTGGTATTGTATAAAGCGCTGATCACAGGTCGGTCCAGTTCATCATAAAGATTAGCTGTCCACTGCGGAGTGGACATTGCCGCCTGGTTACCATCCTGCATAAATACCACACGGTCACGACCATCATAGAGCATATTGAGCGGCGCTGCACCCGGCGCTTTTTTCCAGATTGTTCTGCCCTTGTCATCATAATTATACTGAAAGCATTGTTCATTTAATATCAGTTGCCCGTTGGCTCCGGCAAATGACCAGCTATTCGCATCTAAATATTTTACAGCCTCGGGTTGCAGTTGATAACGCAATAAACCAAAATCATCATAGATACTATAAGTACATATCCAAGCCTCCCCACCCCCCGAAGGGGGGATATTAGAAACATCATCTGCAAGCTGTACGGCTTTTAAGATCAGTTGACCGGATTTATTGATGAACTCAACTACTTGTTTTCCGTTTTCATCCGTATAGGCTAATTTATATAATGTGCCTGCAGGATAAACGCCCATATTTACCGGAGGGTTTCCCTGTACATAATCCACGGAGAATATATGCACATTGTCAGCAAGGCTGTTTACATCATAGTTGGCAGAATTTCCGGCGGATGCTGCCCATGCAGTGCCCGGTTTTTTTACATTCATCACCCTGTTCAGCGGACTATTGTCAAAAGTAATAGAAGAGAATGCAGAGCTTTCATTATAAATGTTGGTATAATACTGTGGTTGTTCAGTAAGCGGCGCTGTTTTAAATTTTCCTGATTGAGCGGTTGTAGTATAAGGAAGATATTGTTTGGGCTGTCTGCCAAAGGGGTCATATTGCGAAAACTGAACCATATCGCCCCAAAGACCATTTACTGTTGCAGGCGTGGCTGTTTCCCGGCTTACTTTTTCAAGTGATCTACCAAGCCCGTCAATATAGGTAGTCGTTTGCAGTTTATCTCCAATGGGTAATTGATCCACAGTAGTCCAGCTACTGATGCCGGTTGTTAATACATCATGCTCACGTATATAATTAATGTCTTCCCAGTTAACGGAAACAACGGATATTTTTATAATATTGGAATAAATATAATTACCATTGGAAGGATAAATTGTTTTTCGTTTATAATAAGTAGTTTGAGAAGCTGTTGTTAATGCAGGTGGGGAATAACTGCTTGAAACAGCGCCACTGATTACGGTAAAATCATTATCATTTGGTGTTAAACTTGAGTACCATTGATATTGTAAGCCAGTGTTGGGAGTAGCCGCCGCAAAAAGTTCAACTAACTGAGAAGGAGTTTGAGTATATGAAAAATGATAAACGCCGTCCAGGGTGCCGATAGCATGGTTAGTGTTCCAGCTTTGGCTGTTGGCAATTTGTATAATACCCAGCAGGCTTATGCAGCTAAGCCATAATTTTCGTAAAATTTTTCTGACTGACATCCGGGATATTTTATTTTTTAAACATCTTTAATTAGCTGATACAAGATTTCTTTTTTTCTGTTTGTACAATTCATATTTATCATCCGGTAACACTTTATGATACAGCGAATCTCTTGTGTTTTCTATCCGTTGGGTATTAGCCCTCAATAAATCCGGATCTTTGAATCGTTGTCTTGCAGCCATTTTTTCGTGATAAAGCCTCATGTTAATTCCATAAATTTTATTTTGTTCCTGGGCAGTGAGGTTCAAACTGTCTTTCATCTTTTGGGCAATATGACTGGATAGTTGGATTGCAACCGGCGTTTGGGCGTCTAAGAACCCCATAGATAAAATCAGAAAAGGAATAAGAACAAATATTTTTTTCATTATAAAGAGGGTTGATTTTTTTTATTTATTTAATATCATCGGATTGCACATGGACGATTATTGTATTCATAATAATCTTGAGTCCAGCTTCCGTCACTGTACTCATAATGGTAAACACACACATATTGACCCATACTGGAATCCCAATAAGAATCTGTGTAAATTTTAATGCCCAGTTCACATACGCTATTTACACATTTATATCCTTCCCCGTTACAGTTAGAAGTGCTGCATCCTGTCGGTGTACAGGTTCCTGTTTCATTAGCATTTCCCTGCCCGGTTGCATTAATATAAGCCTGGGCCTTTGCATTGGCATCAGCCACGCTGATTGTGGAAGTATAGGTACAGGATAATACGGTAAAAGGAACCGTACTGCCGGTATAGCCGGTCGGGCAATCATTACGGGTGAAATATTGGGTCATTGATTCATTGCAATAGGTGCAGGTACCGTTTGCATTTGCATTTGCCTGCCCCAGGTAGTTCAGTATTGTTATAGCAGTATTATTCGCTTCTTCTTGCGTTGAACCAGTATATGTATTAGCTGCGATTGTATAAGGAATAGCCGGGCCAGGTGTACCGCCTATACCACAATCATTTTTTGTAAATGAACCAGATTGTTCAGTATTCCAGTATACACAACTGCCATTCGCATTGGCATATGTCTGTGTCATCACAGCTAATGCAGCATTATAAGCCTGCATGAATGCATCAGCGTCGCTAACTGTGGACGAATAGGTCCCTGCCGGCAGAGAATAATAAACCCAGGTTCCGGTTCCCGGCGGTGCACAATCATTTTTTTGCTTTCCCACAGTAACCGCAGCGCTATACCAGGTACAGGCATTACTTGCATTGGCATTGGCTTGTGCACCATTATCTGCAGCAGTTTGTGCCTGTGCATCTGCATCTGCCTGACTGATTAAAGAACTGTATGTACCTGCAGGAATAGTATATAAAACTGAATTGCCTGTTACAGAAGAAGCATATGCTGATGAATAAGTACAATTTGTTTTAGTCGCGGGTGCTGATTTGGTTACATTCCAGAATGGTGTTTGTGTGCAGATACCTGTTTCATTTGCATAACCCTGCCCATTGGCTGTTATATATACCTGGGCTTGTGCATTAGCATCAGCCTGGCTGATAGTGGATGTAAAAGTGCAAGGCTGAACAGCATAGGTAACTGTACTGCCGGTATAGCCTTGAGGGCAATTATTCCGGGTAAAATTCTGTGAAAGCAATGTATTACAGTAAGTACAGGTTCCATTGGTATTAGCATTGGCCTGTCCCAAAGAGTTTAAGGCATTTATTGCCAGATTATTTGCTTCCGCCTGTGTGGATCCTGAGTAAGTATTAGCCGCAATAGTATAAGGTACTGATGACCCTGTGCCGCCTGTGCCGCAGTTATTTTTCGTAAATGAAGCTGATTGAACGGTATTCCAATAAATACAACTGCCATTTGCATTGGCATATATCTGAGAACCGGCAGTTGCTGCATTATAAGCCAGTGTGAAAGCATTTGCATCACTTATTGTAGATGTATATGACCCTGCTGGTAATATATAATATACAGTGGTCCCTGTTGCGGGAGCCGGACAATCATTTTTAACAGCACTAACAGTAACTGCAGCGCTATACCAGGTACAGGCATTAACAGAATTCGCATAGGCCTGTACTCCATTATTAGCAGCAGTTTGTGCCTGCGCGTCTGCATTTGCCTGGCTTATTGCAGAACTAAATGTTCCCGCCGGAATAGTATAAACAACCGAATTGCCGGTTACAGAGGAAGCATATGATGATGAATAAGTACAATTGGATTTAACAGCAGATGCTGATTTGGCCACATTCCAAAATAGACAAGTTCCATTTTGATTAGCAGAATTCTGTGCGTAAGCCATCGCCTGATTATTTGCATCCGCCTGGTTGATAGTAGAGCAATATGTATCAGCGGGCACTGTAACAAAAACAAAGCTGCCTATTGCACCCGATGTACAATTATTGCGTTGAATGTTTTGCGAAATTTCAGTATTGCAGAATGTTGTTTGTGTACAGGTGCCATTTTGATTGGCATAGTTCTGAGCATATGTTTGTGCTTGTGCATCTGCATCTGCCTGGCTGATGGTAGAACAATAAGTGCCGGCTGCTACATTAACAAACACTAAACTACCGGTATAATTTTGCGGACAATTATCACGTTGTATGTTTTGTGCTATGGCAGTATTACAATAAGTAATGGTTGGGCAAGCATCCTGGACTCCTGCATCCATCCACTGTGTCTGACCATAGCTGGCACTATTGGGGCTTATATCTGTTGCCAACACAAACTGGTGAGGTATTCCACCAACATTGCCGCAATAGGTTGGTTCTCCTTCCTCCCAAACCCAATGGGGATCAGGATCAATACTGCAGGTTCCATTTTCATTGGCATAAGCCTCGCCATTGGCTTCAATTTCATCAATCGCTAACTGATCAGCTTCTTCCTGGCTGATAGTTGAACTATATCTTCCTGCTGGAACAGAATAAATTATTGTGCCCCCTATATAACCCTCTTCGCATTCGGTTGTAAAACTTTGCGACTGTAATGTATTTAAGTAAAGTTGTATACAGGTTCCGTTAGCATTTGCATAATTCTGTCCGTTAGTCAGTAAATAATTTTCAGCTTTTTCATCTGCATCTTCCTGGCTGATGGTGGAACTATAGGTATTGGCAGGCACATTAAAAATTACATCACTTCCGATAAATCCTGCATCGCAATTTGCTTTGGTAAAAACTTCAGAAATAAGATGATTATAATATGTGACCGGGCAGCCGTTTTGCTTTGCCGCAGATATATTATTATACTCATACATCTTTACAATGTTCTTATTTTCATCTTTTACAAACCGGAGTCTTCCCAGGTTGTCATATTCGTAATAGGTGATCCGGTTGTTTACATCACATTCCGATGTCTTGCCGATCAACGGATCATAGGTAACAGTGCGCATTCTGGCTGTTTTGGGATATAGTCGGAGTTCATCAATCACAGCTCCGTTGCTCGCTGAAACTGTCACATTTGAACCCCCTTGTGGAATTTCATACTCGTAATATATAAAGCCATTAATGCCAGGTACTGATTTTACAAGAGTTGCCCCGGCAGTTATAGATAATGAAGCACCGGACCATACAGAAAGTATATACGATTTGCCGGCATTTAATGGAGCTGATAAAGAATTTGAAGGACCTAGTAAAAAGGATTGTGACCCGGTAATGGAATAGATATTTGAATAACTTAATGGGCTTCCATTAAATGTCCAGCCACCAAAAGAAGCTGTTTCAAAACTTGAGTAAGCAGGCATATCAGTAATAGGATCGGCATTAATAACTGATGCTGTTACATACTTATCATTATAGTCATAAATATTAGTGATACTGCGGTTGCCTTCGTCTTTTATACCGGTTAAGTTGCCGGAAGCATCATAAGTAAAGGTTTGAGTTCCCTTAAAGTTCAAAGCAGAGTTATTCCCGGTCGGACCCTGATAAAAAGAACTTGTATTCGTGGGTTGATTAAACCTTCTTTCAAGTACCCGGGAAGGTTTTATGTCTCCATTAGTAAGTTGTGTAAACTCGGTAACAGATTCACTGATAACACCAGAAATTCCACCCGGATTATTTACTGAAGTATATGTTTCAACAGGGAGTGAGACAATATTATTATTCACTAAAGTTGTCAAGGCCCCGCCACTATAATCAATGCTGTACTTAATATATTTTGAAACAGTTCCGCCATCGCTTTTTGAAGTAGCAATGCTATTTACTTCATAATTATCGCTGTTATAAGTATAGGAAGTTACTGTTTCAACAAATTGTGCCGGGTCATTAGTTTTGTAAGTTCTTTCGGAAGAAGTAACCAGTTCCGTTCTGCCGGTGTACATGCCATAAAAATCCACCTTCATATCATTATTTGATGCAGTGAGATATGTAGGATTATAAACTGCCGGGTTGGTCCACTTGTCGCTGCTTTTCGAATACATTTTTGTCACCAAACTGTTACAGCACACTATGTAGCTGGGTACTCCGCTTATTGTATCGCAGGTAGGTACAGGTGCAGCAATACGGAGATTACTGTTGCTATAGCAGGGCTTAATAATCTGTTTCGCGTTTTCGAAAGAATACAAATTCTCGGTCTGTTTTATTTTCTTCCCGTTAACATCATAAACAGTGGTAAGTTTTGGAAGTCCATAGGCCCAAGGCGCAAAGCGTTGCTTGGCAGAAAAAACAGGATTTGTCTGTTCCCATATCGGATAATCGTCTGAACTTGTAAATTCCTGTACCGTTTTCCCTATTGTTCCAGGGCTTTCTACAACCTCCACACGTTTAAATTGAGTTGGAAGCGAGCTCACACCATTAAAATCATAATTGTAATAAACTGTATTCGTAAAATCTCTTGCTTCATCGCCTATACATCCAATTAATTTTTCTGCTATATCTACAATCACATTAATTATTAGTGAAACCGGATTAGGGTTTAATGAAGTTGCTTCTTTGATAGCATTAAGATAAGAAATGATGTTTAAAACTGTCCCTATTGATTCCAAAACTATTGGGACAATTATGCTGGTTGCTTGTTGTTTAGATAAAATACCCGGGTTTTTATATTTCCAATCACATCTTAAACCATTTAAAAACGAAAACTTATATTGTCTTATTTCAGGTTGATAATGAGTATAAGAGACATTTGAATTAACAGGCATTTCGAGACCCCAAAGTGAAGAGGCGCTGCCTGCGCCATTCATGACATAGTTATACTGCGTTCTAATTGGGTTATCACACCCATTGGAATATCCTCCGTCTGTTGAGCTTGTCTGTGATACATGCACTCCTCCTACATTGGTTGTTGCTCCGCCAAGTACGCCTGAGTTTTGTTCATACTGATAAGTCAATGTACCTCCGGTGGGGTAAATGATTTGCTTAAGCAAACCATTCTTTGCATACCCGGGTTTAGGATTTAAATAAACACCTGAAACCCCATTGCGCATAAAACATAACCCCTTTAACTGATTAAAGTTTTTTATCTTATTAATGGAAGTATTAAGAGGAATTGTTTCATTCCAGAATCCTTTGCTGTTATCCCCGTTATAAAATCCCCAGATATCTTTTGCATAGAAAAAGGGCGGTGGAACAAAATCATCGGGTGTGCTGGAGCCGGTATAATAATCAAAAATATAAGGAGGGCTGTCTTCTTTTAAATCCACTCCAATTTTTTTTACTGATCTCAGACATAAACGGGCAACCCTCTTCTGGTTTTCGGTAACAGGTGTTCCATACCTGTTTAAGATAAAATAGCTGGTCTTTAACTGGTGCTGTGAAAGAAATCTCCCCTGGTAGGTAATATCAATAGATGAAACAGCAAATTCGCTTTTTAAATCAACCCTTTCCTTTGAAGAGTAATTAATAACTGCGGTATGCCCGTCAGGATAGACAACCGATATTAGTTCCGGCGTTTTTGTTACAGATATTTTGCGGGAAACTATTGCATAGTTTTTCTTTGCAAAATTCGCACTGATATCTTCACCTGCAGCATTAGATCCATTTCTTATTATATAGTTAAATAATATTTTCCTGTGTGTCAGCGCATCTTCCACTTCGGTTAAATACCAACTGTTAATTATCCAGGGATTTACAAATTGTCCATCGTCAAATCCTGACTGGTAATAAACTTTATCATTTTTAAATTTGGGTGCTCTTTGCTTATAATTATAATTCTCATCGCAGTATTCAGTTTTTAATACTTTTGTTAATCCATGAATTGAGAATTTATAAATAAGTCCATCTACATCCTGGATTGAAAAGGAAGTAATCTTTGTTCTGATTCCCTGGCTTTGCAGCCCCGCATCCTGCTGGAAGGTGATTTTCATTTTCGTATCACCCAGAGATTGTGCAGTACCAATGTTTGTCGGGTCCAGGATAAACATTCCAGCTTTCCCGTTAAATTGAAATGAAAAATAATCCAGTTGTTTATCTTCGGCTATTACATTATGCTGGGCATATAACTGATTTTTTTTGCCATATATCGGGTATTTGGTTAAAGCATTCGGACTACCCTTCCATGCGGGTACAGTTGCATATAAAATTCCAGGAGGATACTTTGTGATGTCATGATCAGTTCCGTCACCATCCCGTGCCACCTGGTCATCAGGCAAACCTGCCTGCAAACGGGTAATCACTCCCCCGGCAATAAGACTCCAGCCCTGTCCCACATTTGAAGCAACGTCACTAACTTTTAAACCGCTTCCAGAATTATAGGATAAAGCTATAATGGAATTTAGGCGGCTTTTATCATCCTGCCAGTTAAAAACAGGGAGTGAAAATATTGCGCTGCCGGTTTGAAGATTTACCTGTGCAACAGATGAAAGAAATACAGAAAATAATAACGTACTTAAAATTATGACCCGCTTTTTTGACATAGCGCTCAGTTTTGGCTAATGACTAGTTTTGGTATCTGTTATCTTTTTTAAAAACTATATCCAATCCGGAATTTTAAAGCCTGTGTTTGTGGCCGTTGCTGGTAACTCAGGAAATCCCATAACAATTGAATTTTTGTTTTTTTAAATAGTTTGGTGTTCATAGAAACTATCTTACTCATGCCGATCAAACCGCTCTGTTGCCAGCTGCTTAAATCGTTTAATACGTTCAGTGATTGAAAAGGTTGCTGATAGTTATATTCAAACCCACCGGAAACAAAAAATCTTTTCTTTATATTGATGTCTAAAAAACTTCTGAAGCCTGCGCCTTGACTGCTAACACTTATGTTGCTGATATTTTTACCCCATCCTACTTTATAGCTTGCTCCTAATCCAATTATATTTTTATCATCTATCCTGAATCCGACCGAGAGTCCTAAATCTGAAGTAACTGGAAAATAGAAGTTCCCGCGGGTAGTTTGCACATTGGTGCCATACTCCAGTCTTTGAAAAAAAGATTTTGTTTTTTGGTTGTTCGGTTTAAAATCGGGGATTTCTAAATCGCTCCTGTTGCCACCAAGACTATTCAGCTTATTTCTAAGTGCCTCAATCTGTCCTTGTGCAGTCTGCAGCTTATTTTGAAAAATTGAGTTAGCAGCAGATGTGTTGGATCCCATTTGATTTTGCATAAATGATACGACCTGGGCTCTTGATTGTAATCCCAGAACAGGACCCGTGTTTGATGATCCGCTACTTCCCGGGTTCGGAAACAGGCTGGCCAGAATGGAATTCTTTGCAAAGAATTCTCTAAACCGGGGGACTTTAAGAACAAGCTCTATAAGCTTTGCTTCAAGATTGGAAGTATTTTGGAAAAGTTCTTCATATTCATGTACCTGTGCCCGGTAATAATAAACCTGTCTTTGAAATTTCCTTAGCTCCTTTACTATTCCAAGATTTTCGAATTGTTTTCTTAAAAATCTCTGCCGCTCCGCCAAAATTTTTTTTATCTGTTCTGTTTGGCTAAATTTCCCTTGTAATGACCCGACTTGATCGATTGCATTTTGCAATGCTGTGTTGGAAGCCAGATTTTTTATGTTGTCATACTTTAAAAAAGAAAGTGCCGTTGAAAGCGAATCCAGGTGCCCTGAATAAAGGGTTTGATATTTGTTTATGTTGCCGGTAAATTTCTTTAGTTTATTGTATTTAACTTCTGCTCCGGCAAACATTTCTTTAGCAAGAGTTGAATCTTTCTTAAGTAACTTCTTTTTTAGTTTGTTTTCCTGTCGTTGAAGTCTTGATAAATATTTTTCTGTTTGTCTGATCAGGTTTAATTCTATATGCGAAGTCTTTTTATCAATGACATCAAAAATTTTATCAGGGATTTGTAACACCGTATTTAGAGGTTGTTTCTCCTCCTGCGCATACAGGCTGCCTGCATTGATGCAGGATAATAACAGGCAGGTGAAATAAATAATAATGGCGAACTGCATTTAAAGAGTATTATTTGATTTTCCTTTCCAGATTCTTCTTGAGTTGAGCATTTTCAGCCGAGAGTTTTTCCAGCTTCTTGTTCATATCAATCATATAAAGCGTCAGCTCCTCAATTTTCCTTAACAATACCGACTGGTTATTCCCCAGGTCAAGTCCACTATCTTCCACCTCTTTGGCAGAAGGAACATCAGGCAGGTGTTTATTTTTTTGGATATAGGTTTCCAAGTCTTTTAAGGAAAGTATTTGATATTCGGGATGAAATACATAATCAGGCCATGTAAGCTGATCTACTTTTACTTTGCGTGTTCTGATTCCAGTTTCCACAAATAATTTGTAGTTTGCATCATTTGTATTTGTAGTTCCAATTCCAAGCCTGCTATTATTATTATCCCAAAACAAGTTTGCATTTCCACCAAAACTCCCAGAGTTGTTGAATTGTATTTGACCATTTGAACCTCCTGGGTTACTTACTCCCCCAGCTGGAGTGGCCCATGTGCCATCGCCTCTCCAGAAAGTTGTTGAATTGGCCCCTATTCCTGAATTAAGATTAGTTACAGGTAAATTTCCTGTTACTTCCGTGCTTAGCCCGACTGAACCAGTAGTAAATCCTGAACCATTTCCTCTTATTAACCCGTTTAAATTAGTCGCAACTACAAAAGTACCGGAAGTTGTAATTGGTGATCCTGTAACAGAAAAACCCGAAGGCATTGTTAAACCAATGCTTGTAACAGTTCCGCTACTACCGCCCAAAGTAGAAGCATCTCTCCACGATAAATTACCATTTACGTCGCTTGCAAGTAAATTTGTCAATGTATTATTAGTTGTCAAGCCCTGGAAACGAACTGTTCCAGTAGTGTGCCATTTTGCTGTAGGAGAACCAGTGCCAGCACCAATATTCCCATTATTATCGATAAAAAAATAATTGGATGCTCCTTTTGAAAACCTAAAGGCAAAAGAGGCTCCTAAATCAATACTAGTTGTCGTATTTAGCGTACCACCTAACCCTACTGAATTACCAGATGGTTTATTTAATCCATTAACCGCTGTATTAATATTCTGTGCCTTAATTAATGAGGAAGCAAAAAAGAAACTTATCAACAGTAATAACTGAATTGATCTCATAAACAAGTATTTAAATAATTAAAAATCACGTTTTTTTATTCCGAACAAACTGTAAGAAATAAAAATAAGTTATTTGGATTTGCCAGCCTATACCACTTTCGTGGTATTTTTTACAAAAATGTCTTAACCCCTCATGATTTGGAGAGATTTTTCAAAACAGTTTAGGTTTGTTTGAAAATGTTTTTGAGTTAAAAATTGAGTTTTTTGAGGCATTGGGAACAAACAAGATTCCGGAATGGAAGGAGTTTGTTTTACTCCTTCCTGATCTTGTCCGTTCACCAGGTTATTCCTGACGGGTTGCTCTCCAGCATTGCCCGCTTCCGCTTCACATGATTTTCCAAAGTTAGTTTTTTCATACTCTTCCCATGCTTGCCCAGGAGTTTTGTAATCCACACCGCTATGTAACCTCCGGTTGTTATAAAAATTCACATAAGCTTGCATCGTCCTTTAGCATTGTATTATGAAAATACTGATATTAGATTATTATTACTATTACCTTTTCTTTTTTGCTACTTTTTTCTTTTATAATTCACATTATATTGTTGATAAACTAACCAGTGGAGGAAGCGCTTTATGTTTTTTCGTCAGGGTTAATTACCCGTCGGCTGATGCAATCTTCCTCCAC
>JAGVJJ010000051.1 GCA_020051175.1 Bacteroidia bacterium
CGTTCCGATTCCAACATTTCCAGACGTTGTTACACGCATTTTTTCTGCACTGTTGGTGGAAACAGCCAAGTCAGCGGCATCAGTTGTACCAATAAAATTAGTGCCAGGCGCAGTGCCCGCATTGCCCGTGATAGTCCAGTGTGTGCCTAAATCAGTTCCGGTAGCCCCGGTGGTTCCTATGGAACCAGTGGTTCCGGTAGTCCCGGTAGCACCTGTATCTCCCGTATTTCCTGTGGTTCCGTTTGTGCCGGTTGCTCCTGTTACACCGGTAAGACCAGTATTACCAACAACCCCTGTCTGGCCAGTGCTTCCTGTTATTCCGGTTGGTCCGGCTACACCTGTTGGTCCAGTACTACCTACTATACCTGTATTACCAGTTGCACCTGCAGAGCCAGTAGCGCCTGTGTTGCAAAGTGATTTCCATGAAGAATTTGCAGCATTCCAGTAAAAAAAGCAAGAGGAATCGCTGTCAAATACCAGTAAGCTATTAGCAGGTGATGGAATAGCCAGCCTTTGTGCAGCCGTGAGGCGTGGTACAAGTACACCTTTGTTGGTAGCATCTATATCGAGCAACGCAGAGGGTGCAGGAGTGAGGGTACCTATTCCCACACTGTTACTTTGAGCAATGCTATGTACATATACAAAGCATAGAGCAAATATTGTAATAATTGTATAATTTCTCATCTTAAATCTGAAAATAAGCTAACTAATTGAAACAAACTCTGACTATCTAATCCATATTTGATGATACGTGTCAAACATAGATCCATTTGCCGCATCGTCTACTTCCCATCTGCTGCCGATTCCCTTTATTCCCCAATGGTAAGTACTTGCAAGGTAATATGGAAAAGCTGTCATGCTTAAATCACCCTGATTACCAAAGAAAGAACCGGCACTTGCAGGAACAAAAGCGGTATGACCACTCAAAGACGTAAAACCTGATTGGATACCTGTTGCATCGCCAACACCCGTTCTGAAATAATTAATAGTTCCATTGTGTTGTGTTTTAAAGTGGATTATCCTTGAGTGGGCACTCGTTTTTGCATAGAACCGAAGCTCAGCAAAAGTAATTGCAGTCATAAGGCTGTTTGATGCATGGCCCCAGTAGAGCGTTCCACTTTCATTGTTTCCAAGGGTGGTATTTCCTAACAATGGTAATGAATCGGTAAGGATTCTCAATGCGGGATTGGTGTTTCCCTGATGTAAGTAGTTCAGCACCAATGTCCATCCGCCACCATCAGTTGTCATATCGCAGTTACATTGCATACATGGCAGAGCTCCTGAACCATCAGGGTCAATAGTATATACACCATCCGTACTTGAGGGATTAGCCGTTAAAATAGCCTGGCAACTGATGTAGGTTAATGTTACAGCCAGTGTGCCTGCCGTACTGCTGCCACAACTGTTATCTGCTGTAACGCTGATATTGCCGGCCGTAGTCCCAAAAGTAACGGTGATGGATGTTGTTCCCTGTCCGGCAGTAATGCTTGAACCAGATGGAACAGTCCAGGTATAGGATGTGGCACCAGTTACGGATGCAATTGAAAATACGTAGCCACTCTGTCCGGCTGAGACACAGGTTGCCCCTGTAATGGAACCCGGAGTTGGGGGAGGTGTGCAAGGGCATGAAACAGTATACCATCCATTGCCCATGTAGGCTTCAAAACAATTAGTGGTCGTATTAAAGATAAACAAGCTGAGTGCGGGGTTCACAATGGCATTTCTTTGTGCAGTTGTTAAGCGTGGTATCAGTAAGCCTCTATTGGCACCAGACGCGTCCAGATCAAGCAACGCTGATGGATCCGGGGTGGACGTTCCGATTCCAACATTTCCAGACGTTGTTACACGCATTTTTTCTGCACTGTTGGTGGAAACAGCCAAGTCAGCGACATCCGTTGTACCAATAAAATTGGTACCCGGGGTGGTGCCCGCATTGCCCGTGATAGTCCAGTGTGTGCCTAAATCGGCTCCGGTTGCCCCGGTGGTTCCGATAGAACCGGTATTTCCAGTTGCTCCCGTAGAACCAATAGTTCCGGTGTTTCCGCTTGCTCCAGTAGCGCCTGTTGCCCCGGTAAGCCCTGTGCTGCCGGTAGCACCTGTTTCACCGGTGCCTCCTGAATTACCGGTAGTTCCAGCGATACCTGTGGGTCCTGTACTTCCTGTTAAACCGGTACTTCCTGTATTGCCTGTTGTGCCGGCAGGACCAGTAGCACCGGTATTGCAAAGTGATTTCCAGGCAGAGTTTGCAGCATTCCAGTAAAAAAAACAAGCAGAATCAGTATCAAAAACCAGTAGGCTATTGGCAGGTGAAACTATTGCCAGACGTTGTGTCGCTGTAAGCCTGGGAATAAGAATGCCTTTATTGTTGGCAGGGTTTGCATTGATATCGAGCAATGCTGATGGGTCAGGGGTAAGCGTTCCGACACCCACATTTTGAGCACGGATGCCAGCGCTTATTAAAAGGATGAAAGCAGTGAAAAGTGTTATTTGTTTTTTCATGCGTTGTACTTATATAATTACTTCCAGGCCCTGAAAAATATAGCCCAGTTGGCAGGATTGCCATCCACACCATTGCCCACTGTACCATTGCGTGAGCGTAGTTTGGGTCCTCCTTTTGTAACAATTCCAATTGTGGTTGCATTTGCATATCCTGAAGCAGTATGGGCTTCTCCTAAAGGCGCATTGGCATCGCTATAAATAATTTCATCGCCAACATTGTATCCGAATTCGGCAACTTTATTTCTTGCATATACTACCCATAAACGGGGTATACCACCTAAATTATGGGCAACAGAAATATCAGTTCCGGCTACTATTGAAAACTCAGCACTTTCAAACTCCTGTGTAAACACGGGAGTTGCCCAACTACCCAAGCCAGCTGCATCGGATGTGAAAACTTTGCCTGTGCCCTCTGTACCATCTGTAATTTTTACATTCCCAATCACATCCAGTTTTGCTGCGGGTGTAGTTGTTGCTATACCTATAGCTCCTGAAGATGTTATTCTCATTTTCTCGGTACCATTTGTTGACATTGCTATATCTGCAGCATCTGTAGTACCAATAAAATTGGTTCCCGGACTTGTTCCTGCATTACCGGTAAGTGTCCAGTGTGTACCTAAATCGGAACCTGTGGCGCCAGTGTTTCCTGTAACGCCTACACTACCCGTTGCACCTGTTGCACCAATGCTGCCAGTACTTCCAACAATACCGGTGGCACCAGTACTGCCTATTGAGCCAGTAGGCCCTATACTCCCGGTTGGTCCACTACTGCCCGTACTTCCAACAATACCTGTTGAACCGGTACTACCTATTGGGCCTGTAGCTCCTATACTACCCGTTGCACCGGTAACCCCGGCAGGCCCCGGAACAGGAGTGCTACATAAGGATTTCCACGCGCTGCCTGTCATATTCCAGTAAAAAAAGCAGGATGAATCCGTATCAAATACCAATAAACCGTTTGCAGGTGAAGGAATAGATGTCCTTTGAACCGCTGTAAGACGGGGAATAAGAACTCCCTTGCTGTTTGTATTAACATCGAGTAAAGCCGATGGATCGGGAGAAAGTGTACCAATCCCAACACTATTGTTTTGTGAAAAACTAATTCCGGGCAATAAACCGAAAAAGAGAAAAAATAAAAAAGTTCTTTTAAAAAATAACAGTTTGCTCATACTACAAATCCAAGACATTGTTTGGCTAAAATAACAGTTCTTTTTAATATAGCTGCTATATAACATTCGGATTTTCAAATGATTATTTTGTAATTTTTAATCAAATGCTACGGTGGAATTTATTGATATGCATGCATTGCTTTTTGGGTTGTGATTGTTCTTGTTAATATTTTGATAAACAGCGTTTTGTGTTATTTATATGCCGTTTGGGCATTATTTATCCTGAATAATTGGAACAGCCTTCAAAATAAAGTAATTTTACCAGCTCAAAAATTGAAAAAAATTAATTCCACTGATAAAAGAGATGAAAAATATAGCTGTAATTGGTTCAGGTACAATGGGTAATGGGATTGCTCATACATTTGCTCAACAAGGATATTCTGTTGCACTTATTGATATTTCACAACCAGCTTTGGAAAAAGCACTGGCAACTATTTCTAAAAACTTAGACAGGATTGTTGCCAAAGGACAAATTACAGAAGCAGAAAAGGCTCAGACACTTAAAAATATAACTACTTATACCGTTACCGCTGATGGCGTTAAAAATGCTGATTTGGTAGTGGAAGCAGCAACCGAGAATACCGAGATTAAACTCAATATTTTTCGTGAGCTGGATAAAATATGTCCTCCTGAAACAATATTAGCAAGCAATACTTCATCGATTTCCATTACTAAGATTGCCGCAGTAACAAAGCGTCCTGATAAAGTAATAGGTATGCACTTTATGAACCCGGTGCCGGTTATGAAGCTTGTGGAAGTAATTCGTGGGTATTCCACTTCAGATACCGTTACACAGCTGGTGATGGAAACATCAAGGAAACTCAACAAAATACCGGTTGAAGTAAATGATTACCCTGGTTTTGTAGCCAACAAAATATTAATGCCAATGATCAATGAAGCGATCATTACGCTTCATGAAGGTACTGCTGGCGTTGAAGAGATAGATACCGTGATGAAGCTGGGTATGGCTCACCCGATGGGGCCGCTACAACTGGCTGATTTTATTGGCCTGGACGTGTGTTTATCTATTTTAAGGGTACTTCAGGATGGTTACGGCAATCCTAAATATGCACCTTGTCCTTTATTGGTAAATATGGTAATGGCGGGACAGCTGGGTGCTAAATCCGGGCAGGGGTTTTATGCTTATACGGCAGGTTCGAAAGAGCTGGTGGTAGCAGAGCAATTTAAGCCACGTAAACTTCAGGAAAATTAAAAATCTCCGTTTTCAATGAGGCGGATGGCTTCTTCAATGGCCCTGTCTTCACCTGCAGGATCATAATCATCTTTTAGTGATGAGTTAAAAATTGCTGCTACACTTTGCCACATAAACGCAGAGAAGGAGCCACGCATGTCCTTAACAACATCGTAGGTAGTTTTACCGGTTTGCCTGTCGATCAGCTTAATCAGAATACGTCCTTGCGAAATGGTCAGTTTTTTTAATTCTTCGCCAAATTCGTCCTTTAACTGTTTTTCAGCCAATTTCATGTAACGTTTTCTATCGTTCTCATTAGGTATTTTGGCTAAAAGCTGGTCGTACTCTTTTAATTTGGCAGCAGCCAGAATAGCATACGGGTAAACCTTTTTTACATTGTATTTCAGGCGATCCCATTTGGCCGCATCTCTTTTATTCTTAAAAACACGTGGAACATAGCACGAAACTACAGGAAGGGTAGCGTAAGGTATGGTGTCGCCTTTGTATACAACAGCACGCACAATGAGGCTGTTTTCCGTCATTTTAGCACCACCAAAGAATATTTTTTTAGGAATAAAGGAGCTGTCTTTTTGTGCAGCGCAGTAAAAGGGAAGAAGAAGAATTAATATAATAGTCCTTATGGCCATACGGCTGTTAAAACAAATCTTATACCCAATTAACCGAATTTGAAGATTTTTATTGTTTAAGCCTGATTTTAAGCTTTTTTACCTTTTCAAAAAGCGGCCTAAAAACAAAAAATCAACGAAAAAAACGTATTAATTTACATTAACCTGTTAGTTTTCCATTTCGATTTGTCTTCAGTGGCTCCTGTCTGACTTTTTGCAGCCTCCTTTTTGGATTGCATCAGTTTAGCTCCAAACAAAGCTGCAATCACAGCTTCATCTTCTTTTTCGGAAGCAAGCATTTCCGGTGAATAATGGTGCTTGATGAAATGTGTATCAAAATTGCCAGAAGTAAATGCTTCGTGTTTCAATACAAATCTGCAAAAGCTCAAAGTAGTTTCCACGCCTGTAATCTGGTAATCGTCAATGGCCCGCAGCATACGGCTGATCGCTTCTTTCCGGTCTTTACCAAATGTGATCAGCTTGGCAATCATAGGGTCGTAATAAATAGGTATATCCATACCTTCTTCAAAGCCATCGTCTACACGCACTCCTAAACCTTGCGGACGTTTATAGGTAACCAGCTTGCCTATATCTGGTAAAAAGTTATTGGTAGGATCTTCGGCATACACCCGTACTTCGAGGCTGTGGCCGTTGATTTTTAAGTCGTTTTGGGTAAAAGAAAGCTTTTCGCCACGTGCCACCTTTATCTGCTCTTTTACCAAATCTATTCCTGTAATCATTTCAGTAACAGGGTGTTCCACCTGCAATCGGGTGTTCATTTCAAGAAAGTAAAAATTTTTGTTTTCATCCAGCAGAAACTCTACGGTACCGGCACCTTCATAATTACAAGCTTTTCCAACGTTTACAGCACATTCTCCCATTGCCTTGCGAATTTCAGGGGTAAGTACCGAAGAAGGCGCTTCCTCAATCACTTTCTGATGGCGTCTTTGAATGGAACATTCACGTTCAAATAAATATACGATATTGCCGTGCGAGTCGCCCAGGATTTGTATTTCAATATGACGTGGACCAGCAACGTAACGTTCAATAAAAACAGAGCCGTCACCAAATGCAGATGTAGCCTCGCTTACAGCCAAGTTCATCTGTTCTTCGAACTCTTCGATGCGTTCAACAATGCGCATCCCTTTACCGCCACCACCGGCACTGGCCTTTATCAGCAAAGGAAAGCCCGTTGCTGCGGCAATTTTTTTACCTTCTTCCAGGCTGGTAATGGCACCGTCAGATCCCGGTACCATTGGAATGTTGTATTTTTTAGCAGCTGCTTTAGCCGATAGCTTATCGCCCATAATATCCATTGCTTCTGGCGATGGGCCTATAAAAATGATACCAGCCTTTTTAACAGCAGCAGCAAATTCAGCATTTTCCGACAAAAAGCCATAACCCGGGTGGATGCCATCTGCTTTCAGTTTTTGAGCTACCTCAATGATTTTATTTCCTAATAAATAAGACTGATTGGAAGGGGGAGGGCCAATACAAACTGCTTCATCGGCATATTTTACAAATGGCGCATTGCGGTCTGCCTCTGAAAATACAGCTACAGTTTTGATATTCATCTCACGACAGGAGCGCATGATACGTAACGCGATTTCGCCCCGGTTGGCAACTACAATTTTATTCATAAAAAAATGTGTCTTATTTTCTTTTCTGTATTATACTATTCAGAAACAATATCCGTTAAACTGAATAGCTACAAACCTAATGAAAAATAGTTAATTGTTCGTAATTTTTAAAGGCGATTTGAAGCCAAGGCGCATAAAAAAATCCGATTTTTGGATACTGTTATCAGAATAACTACATTTATTATTAAATTAAATTAATCTTAAAAAAATCAGGACTATGAAAAAAGTAATCACAATAATTGCAATGCTTGCATTCCTGATGAATGTGGCAATTGCACAGGAGGGAAACAAGAAAGCACCGGCTGCAAAGAAAACTGAAAAAGAACAAAAAGCCGAAAAGGAGAAAAGTGAAATAAAAGTTCACAGAGCAGAAGACCCGAATAATTCTGCAAACTATTTAGAGGTACCTGCTGAAGATCCGAAAGGTTCAAAAAAAGAGGCTGCAACTCCTACAAAAAAGGATGGAACACCTGATAAGCGCTACAAAGAAAACAAAGAGCCGAAAGGACCAAAGAAAAAAGATGGTACACCAAAAGGGAAAAGTGAAACAAAGGTTGTCAGAACGGAAGACCCGAATAACTCTGCCAACTATATAGAGGTAACTGCTGAATAGCTGAAATATTGAGAAAAGGAGGATACCACTCCTGTTAAAAAAGTCAGAACACCCGAGGAGCATTACAAAGAAAATAAAACCGAGAAGAAGAAATAATCCGGTTAAGGTTTAATGAAAACGTCATTGCTATTGAGCAATGACGTTTTTTATTATTCCTATAAAACCACCGCCTAAGGCGGTGGTTAGGGTTAACTGCGAAGCTAGTATATTTGCATTATGTCATCAAGCAAATATAAAAAGCTATCTCATAGTTTTTACTATTGTGTTTATCA
>JAGVJJ010000036.1 GCA_020051175.1 Bacteroidia bacterium
AATGCTGGATTTCTTAAAAACAGAATTCAGTTTGAATTTGACTATTACATAAAAAATACCAACAACCTTTTAATGGACAATCCATTGCCATGGTACATGGGTACAAATGGACAAGGGGCCGTGGCATCACCAACCGTAAACATAGGGTCTCTGCAGAATAAAGGATGGGGCTTTACTTTAAATACAACCAATATTATTAAAAAGGATTTCAAATGGGAATCAAATCTGAATATTTCTGCATTTAAAACAACTATCAAGAGTTTCTATTCTGATGCTGCATTTGTAAACCGTACATCCTGGTGGTTGGACGACTGGACTCAACGATCTGCAGTAGGCCAGGCGCCCTGGTTATTCAGGGGTTATATTGAAGAAGGACTTTTTCAATCAATAGAAGAAATAAATAATAGCGCTGTGCCGGTTGATAATAATGGAAACAGGCTTCCTACCGAACAACTGAACGGCGTTTGGGTTGGCGATGTTAAATTTAAAGACATCAGCGGCCCAAACGGTGTGCCCGATGGATTTATTAATACTTATGATGAGACATATATTGGAAATCCATGGCCAAAATTATTTGGAGGGTTTACCAACTCATTTTCTTATAAAGGTATTGAACTGAGCATTCTGATAACAAGTACCCTTGGCAATGATATTTATAATTATTTAGCCAAACGAAACACAAATCCTAATAATATCAACATCAGCAGGAATCTTTTAATTGATGCAATGAATTATGCAAGACCAGCAACAGATGCACAGGGCAAAGTGTATTTGGAAAATCCCAATACAAATGTTGCAAGAATTTCTTACGGTCCTAATGGAAATTATACACGACCTACCAATAAATGGGTGGAAGACGGATCCTTTGTAAGGCTTAAAAATATTTCATTAGCCTATAGCCTGCCGGGAAATATTATATCAAAACAGAAAATAATAAAAGGAGTAAGGGTTTCAATAGCCGCACAAAACCTGTTTACAATTACAAAATACAAAGGATTCGATCCCGAAGTTGGAGCCTATGTAGGAAGGGATGCAAGTTCAGCTAACCAGGCAACCGGCCTGGATTTCGGTCGTTATCCATTAACGCCTATTTATACAATTAATTTAAGCGTAAACTTTTAATATACTAGGAATATGAAAAATATAAAACGAAAATATTTTTGGGCTGCTGTTCTGCTACCAGTCATTCTGTTTGGTTGTAAAAAAAGTTTCCTTGAAAGGCCACCTGCTGATTCCATTGTTGATGCCAGTTTTTATAAAACAGACGATCAGGTATTAGCCGGCACAGCATTATTATACAGCAGGGTTTGGTTTGACTACAATGATAAAGCATCATACAACCTGGGAGATTTCCGGGCCGGCACAGCATTCTCTGCCTGGAATGACAGAGGCAATGTGCTTTTCAATACTACAGGCAATACTCCTGAAAATGGTACATCCTGGCGGTCATTCTTTATTGTAGTAGGGCAATCCAACCTTGTACTTGAAAATATAAACAAGTATGCAGGCCCCGGGGTTTCACCACAAATTAAAAAAATGGCTATTGCCGAGGCAAGGTTTATGAGAGCATTAGCCTATCGGTATTTAGTAATGAACTGGGGACCTGTTCCTGTAATTGAAAATAACCTTGCTTTACTTTCAGACACGACGATTAGCAGAAATACAGTAAAAAGTATTTGGAAATTTATAACAAAAGAAATGCGGGAAGTAGCAGCAGACCTTCCCTCAACTCCTATACGGCCGGGAAGACTTACAAAATGGTCTGCCGAAGGAATGCTGGCTCGTTTTTATTTGACAAGGGCAGGCGTAGAAGCTAATGGATCAGGTGCAAGAAATCAGGTGTTTTTAGACAGTGCAAAGTATTATGCGGATGATGTAATCAGAAACAGCGGAGCATCCTTGTTAAATAATTATAGTGACCTTTTTCTTTTTCCTTATGATAATAATTCAGAATCATTGTTTTCATTGCAATGGGTTTATTCTGGCCCCGATACCTGGGGTACACAAAATTCTACCCCTGCTTACCTGGCTTATAGTCCGGACATTGCAAACGGAGATGGCTGGGGAGGAGATAAGGGCGCCACCTGGTGGATGATAAAACAATACGATGGAATAACTGCCACAGCATCTGGTGATACGCTGAAAGGCAGAACACTTGATCAAAGATTAAAAGCCACTTTTATGCTGCCCGGAACCCGTTATCCGGAAATAACGCAAACGATTACCGGCGGCAAGCAAAAATTAATATTTCCATTTACGGGCACAGATGTTAATTTTTTAAGTATAAAAAAATATGTAACAGGTAAAGCTGAAGATGTGGGTGGACAGTCTTCCAGCCAGCGTTATGGTAACGATACGTATATGATGCGTTTGGCAGAAATGTACCTGGTATATGCCGAAGCTGTGCTGGGAAACAACGCTTCTACCAGCGATGCAACGGCCATACAATATTTCAATAAAGTACACATGCGTGCCGGGCTGCCGGAATTTATTCTTCCACTTACCCCCGATGTTATTTTTAAAGAAAGGTTTATTGAATTTTCGATGGAAGCTATGGCATGGTATGATTTGGTCAGCCTGCATTATTATAATAAAGCAAAAGCGTATGCTATTTTAAACGCACAAGACAGAGGTCTGTTTTTTACAAAACCCGATGTGTTTCCTGATCCAACTATGTGGACATTTATCAAAACGCCATGGGCAACCACTGAAAGAACAATTAATGCAAATGATGGCAATTTTCTGCTTCCAATACCGGCAGCAGAACTAAGCCAGGCACCTAACCTGCTTAAACCACCAGTTGATTATTAAATCCGGCAAAAACAAATGGGTTTTAAAAATAAAAACAATATGAAAAAAATATTTAAATCAATACTGATACTTACCATGGCGATTGCTATAGCCGGTACATACACCTCTTGTAAAAAAGAAAATAAGATCGGCGAGCCAAGGATCAGGTATGTTCGTGTTACCAATCCCGTTTCGTCAGACTCTTTGCTGGTAGGGGCTTACCAGGGAAACCTGATTGCCATTATTGGTGAAAATTTACAGAATGCAGTTGAAATCTGGTTTAACGATCAAAAGGCATCATTAACACCCACATATATTACCAGCACCAGCATATTGGTAAGCGTTCCAAGCAATATACCCAGGGTTATAACCAATAAATTGAAAATTATATTTTCAGATGGATACATTCTGTTATACGATTTTAAAGTTCAGATCAGCGAGCCAACAATTCAGGGAATGGTAAATGAATATACACTGACGGGTTCTGTAGCAACCATAAGGGGCGATTATTTTTATGAGCCACTTACTGTCACCTTTACAGGAGGCGTAACAGGTGAAATAGTATCTGTGAAGGATAAAATTATTCAGGTGAGGATACCACAGGGTGCACAGCCTGGCCAGATCATTGTGAAAACCAATTTTGGCGAAACAAAATCTGATTTTTGGTTCAGGGATAACAGAAATATTTTCATAAGCAGTGATCCTTATACCGGCTGGTGGAACGCATCTTTTGTGGTTACGAATCCAGGCGCCGGCGATCCCCCCGCAATAAACGGAAATTATATACGTGTAAAAAAAATCATTGGCTCCTGGGCCTGGACAGAAGTAGCCGGGGGGCCGGCCAGCGCCATGGGTAATATCAGCAAAAACATACCCGATGAAGCCATTCTGAAACCAGCTGATTATAACCTGAAATTTGAGTTAAATACCAGGAAGCCTCACAATGCAAATGTGTTTAAAATAAATGTGGCCTTACTTCAGGAAAATAACAATGGGTATCAATGGTTGCCTCCTTACGACACAAAAGGCGAGTGGCAAACAGTTATCATCCCTTTTGAAGAAATAGCTGCCAGTTATGGCACTCCACTTTCATTAAGTCCAAACGGGTATTGGAGCAGGTTACTTTTTCATGGGGCAGGTGAGCTTGATAGCGATATGTCT
>JAGVJJ010000054.1 GCA_020051175.1 Bacteroidia bacterium
ATACGTATATCGGGTCATCCAATCATTTCCCAAGGCAATAAGCAAACGTTGCCCTTTAGCATTGTAGGCAATCTCTTTTACATAATCAGTACCATCCAGATTAACACTAAACAGTGCCCCCGCTTTATTGTAAGCAGGAGTGAGTACTTTTCTTGTGCTGTCGGTATCTTCAGGATACTCCAGAGTCATGATGCGGTTAAGCGCATCATACGTCATATCCGTGTGGTATTCCTTACTCTCCACAATGGAAGGTAAGCCTGTCCAGTCTACACGATAGCAGTCAACCGTCCAGACTCCAGGGCTGGGTTCGGTAACGGAGGTGAGCAGTTGACTATCTTTAATCACCTGCCTGAATTTGTTTAATACATTGCCCTTAAAATCATATCCCGTTATTTTTTGGTAACCCGCTTCATCGTATTGCTCGTAGAGTTTGCCCTTGTTATTTACATTCACACTGGAATCAGTTCCATAAATGAGGTGCTGTCGCAAAGTGATGTCTTCACCTGTTACATCACGAGCCCAGGCATCAGTAGGTCGCATCAGCTCATCATAGGCACTCAGGGTACGTGCTCCTTTGGCATCATCACCCTGCAGAGGTTTACCCATGCAATCAAACACTACAGTACTTGTTCCTTTATCAATGTGCACTGTTTTGAGTGGCGGTATGCTTTCACCTTCCTTAGCCGGAGGACGCAAGTCATACACGTAGTCAAAAATATTGCTGTAGGTGATAGGGCTACCATCAGTAAGTTGTTGTTTTACGCTCAGTAAATTTCCTCTGATGTCATATTGATAAATCATCACCGGATTATCGGCAGCCAGGTTATTGCTCACTAAGCGGTCAATGGTTTTTACACTACGTCCCAATGCATCTACCACAGCACTTTTAGGTGTGGCATAATGGTCACTGCTCACATCTAAATCTTCGGCATCGTAAGTATAGCTTTCCCAGGGAGTGGGTGAGTAGGAGGTGGGAGTATCCAATGCCAAGGGTACTCCAAATACCACCCGCTGTTCACTGGCATCAGGGTTTACGGTACGAACTACCCTACCCAAAGGATCGTAATACATCTTTATCTTTTGACCAGCGGGCATCGGTATACTAAATTTATGGTGAATGCAAAAGCAAGTTACCCCATCATGCACAAACCTTCCGCATTAAATGTAAAATTGGTTCTTTAGGAGCAAAATAGGTTTCTCTTATAATCAAATTTATTTTATAAATATCAAACAATCAATTTTATACTGCTTTGCTGAAACAGTAAAGCATAGGTAATAGCATTATCAGCCTGCTCGCTTTTTCTACATTTGATTATAAATAATCAAACATATGGCTGCAGAATTTGAAAACATATTTCCATCCACTACAGAGAATTTACTTTATGCTTTATTGCGTTCTTCTACGTTAAGAAGACCCAAAGAGTTTGCAGAACATGATGTCACCAATACAGCCTCAGGCTTAAGTATACCTACCGGTGTAAGGAGTGCTTGGTTGGTGCTAGAAACAGATGGTAATGAAACTAACCCGGCAAAGGCTTGTCGTTTCAGGTTGGATGGAGAGGATCCAACAACTTCAGAGGGTTTGCCATTAGGAGATGGCGGGAATATTCGTTTGGAAAACCCTGACCAATTGAGTGGTTTTAATATTATTGCAGTAGACGGAGCCGCAACACATAAATTATCAATTCAATTTTTTGATTAAAGGATTATGTTTGGAAATACATGCTATCAGATTGCAGGTACTCAGGTATTGGTAAATAAAGCTATAAATGAGTTAAGAGATGGGGTTGTCTCAGGTTTAGATACCTTAGATAAACTGGCAGATTCAATAAACAACGATACAAATTTTAATGCTACCATGTTGGCTGCTTTAAGTTTGAAAGTGGATACCTCCTCAACCTTGTTGTGGCAGCATTATAAACTTACAGAATCTACCGGTGATGCCATGTCAGGTACATCAGATTATGACACCATGAACAATCCGGGTATTTACGGCTTAAACAATGGTTCTACCGGTGGCATGTCAAATGCTCCATCAGGCTTTTCTTCATCAGCAAAAGCTATCCTTAAGGTGGATAAATACTCAGGCGAACTTTCACAAACATTGATCAACCTCACTACAAAACAAGTATACATCCGAACCTATTCAGGTTCATGGCAGCCATGGGTTCTTGTAATTGATTCTAGTTTAGTAGGTGCCAATGATGGTGTAGCTGGGCTTAACTCCAGTGGTATTGTTCCGGATGCACAGTTGCCGGCTTGGCAAAGGTTTAAATTGTCGGATGATTCGGGTAATGCACAAACCTCAGGGTTGACTAGCTATGATACAATTATCAGCGCTGGGTTTTACGGACTTACTGATGGAAGTTCTTCAACTATGTCATCCGCTCCCGGGGCATTTTCATCATCCTCTAATGCCATTTTAATGGTATACACCTTTTCAGGCAAATTGTTTCAGCAAGTAGTTGATTGTTCTGGTGGTGCGGTGTATACCCGTGCTTATAATGGTAGTACTTGGTCATCGTGGTAAGTCATATGAAAAAGTCATATTTATTTCTGATAACTCTTTTTTTCATTTGCCTGGTTGCAGTGATGACTAATCCTAATGAGCAGATGCATAAGGAAGCTGTAAAAAGTAAATTGAATCAACTTATGCATAAAGTTGTTGCCAAAGAATCGGCAAAAAAGAAAAAGGGATGGGCCAAAGTAGGGGAAGCTTTTGGAATGTTGTTAGGCAATGCTGTGTTGGGTCAGCTGGCTGATGTGATGGTAAGCTCAGATAACTATCTTTTTTTTTCCACAACAAAGGTCACTTTCGAAGGTAAATCAAGAGTGATTGGTATTGGCTGTTTTGGCAATGTTTTTATCTCGGAAGAGATTGATAAAGTACTCGAGAGAGGATTTTGATTTAAATAGAAAAGAGGGGTACTTTCCCTGTAACTCTTAATTGGGACGATATGAAAAAGACACTTCTAATGATAACAATTACTTTAATAATAGGTAGCGGTATTGTTTTCATTTCAAAAGTTTACTCTCCTTCAGCTACATGTACAGGCAGTAAAAATTGTACAGCTTGTAAAAACTGCAAGTATTGCAAGCACTGTTCTAAAGATAAAGGGACTTGCGGGGTTTGTGACTAAAGAGAAGTCGTCTAGATTAGGATTAGTTAGGATACTTCTGGTCATATTATGCAAATGTTGAGATAGTCTGACCATGAACGGGCAGTAAACAAACATACTTGACCAAGGTTGGATGCCCTCTATTGCGTTGCTACCATCTAATACTACTCACTTTATCTTTACTTTCTTAATAAATCCTTCCCTTGTATAGGTGAATATTATTTTTTGAATGTTGTATTTAAAAGCATAAGAAGTAAAATGTATAAAGCAGGGACTATTTCTACTTGAAATTTTTCTTTGTTTTTTGTTTTTGTTAATAAATTTGACATACTGTATGCCCTCTTTTAGTATAGGATGTCTACTAATACTTAAGGTGTCACTTTTTAAAAAGTAACATTGACCGCCAGCGAAATTTTCCGATATTAAAAGATAAAGAAAGGCTTTATCAATAGAAGGCAAATTAACTAAATTATATTTGTTCAATAAGGAGTCAAATGATGATATATCTTTTATTTGTATGACTTTGTTTTCGTTATTATCGACAGCACAGAAACGTGTTATAGGGCCATGAGAAATCAATCCGTTTTCAATTTTTAGAAAAGTTATGCCTTTGCCAACCCCTTCAAAACAAGCTTCTGCATCTAAAAATTTGGGGTCGCCTGGGGATTGGATACCCAGTTTTTTTTCAATATAATTCTTGCCGGCCATAATGACTGCTGTGTCTTTTTGACCATAAACGCATTGTATTATACAAATGCACAAACAAAGCAGTACGCTATTCAGATTCTTTATCATATCTTTTCTTTATTTCTGTAAAATTCTCCTTTCATATTTCTCTGGTAATGATTCATCTTTTTGAATTTCTTTCAACTTTTGTAAATCCACGTTATCTTTGTTCACATTTCTTAGATTAAAAATATAGTGACCAAGTTCATGAGCTAATAAGCTTGCTCCAGTGCTCTTAACATAATCGGTAGATTCAGTTCTAGGTGGTTGCCCTGGTAAATTTTTCTGCGTAGTTGTTTGCAATACTGTTTGCCCCGCTTGATTCTTATATACTAGACCTTTTTCTTTGTTCATTTCTAACGTCACCTTTGTTTGCCAATTATAATTTTCTGCTGCGTCAAGATCAAAACCAATTATAACCTTAGTCATAACATTTTTCCCGTCTTGTATTTCAATAATTGGCTGCGTCCAAGCTAATCCATCAACCCCCAATAAAGGATCAGGTCCTAAAGTTAACTCAATGGGGACCTGATATTTTAATATTTCCTTCTTTTGTTCGTTAAAAGTACTCCCGTTTTTTGCATTAATTATATCATTCTTTCTTTCTTGTAGAAAAGTGTATTTCCCCATTTTTTCATTGAAGGCTGATAAGTCTTTCGCATATTGCCCCTTTGCAGCTTTCCATGCTGCCCTATTTAATTTGCCATCCTTTTTGAATGATTCTTTGTCAACTTTGTTTGGCTCTATTGGTTTTGTAGCATATTCAGGATCAATTGTCACCAATTGTTCAATTGATTTCTGAGGCTGCTCTACGTTATTTTGTTGTGGTGATTGACCATTTTCCTCCAACCCGTCAATATCTATTTTGGTTATCGGTTTATTTCCTGCATACTGGTAAGGAGTGTAGAAGGGGTAATCAGCCGCGAGCGGATCTACAGAAATAAACCTACACGACCACGGCTGAAAGTATCGAGCCCCATAGTAGTACATGCCGCTTTCTTCGTCTTTCTCTTTGCCTACGTATCGGTATCTTTTTTTACCAAACGCCCCAAAAGAAGTTTCGCCAAAGGGATAGTATTCCTCCCTGTTGTAAACACTGCCATCTGTTTCAAGTATTACATTGGAAGAACCCAGATGATCAGAGAGGATGTACTTGGTAAAAGGCGTACCATCATCATAGCCGATGCGCAACATGGCTACCCGTGTTTGATCATCC
>JAGVJJ010000109.1 GCA_020051175.1 Bacteroidia bacterium
ATACGTATATCGGGTCATCCAATCATTTCCCAAGGCAATAAGCAAACGTTGCCCTTTAGCATTGTAGGCAATCTCTTTTACATAATCAGTACCATCCAGGTTAACACTAAACAGTGCCCCCGCTTTGTTGTAAGCAGGAGTGAGTACTTTTCTTGTGCTGTCAGTGTCTTCAGGGTAGGTAAGGGTCATGATGCGGTTAAGGGCATCATACGTCATATCCGTGTGGTATTCCTTACTGTCCACAATAGAAGGTAAGCTTGTCCAGTCTACGCGGTAGGGTGTTACCTCCCAGTCAACAGGTGGCCCGCTAAATACACTCAGCAGTTCGGTATCTTTAATGACCTGTCGGAACTTATTCAGCAAATTGCCTTTAAAATCATATTCCGTTATTTTTTGGTAACCCGCTTCATCGTATTGCTCGTAGAGTTTTCCTTTCAGGTTTTCATCCTGCGGGTCGGTAAGTCCGGCACTATCACCATACACCAAATGCTGCCTTAAGGTAATATCCTCGCCCGCTACATCCCGCGCCCAGGCATCAGTGGGCCGCATCAGTTCATCGTAAGCAGAAAGGGTACGTGATCCTTTGGCATCATCACCCTGCAGGGGTTTACCCATGCAGTCAAACACTACAGTACTTGTTCCTTTATCAATGTGCACCGTTTTGAGTGGCGGTATGCTTTCACCTTCCTTAGCCGGAGGGCGTAAGTCGTATACGTAGTCAAATATATTGCTGTAGGTGGTGGGGCTACCATCAGTAAGTTGTTGTTTTACGCTCAGCAAATTTCCTCTGATGTCATATTGATAAATCATCACCGGATTATCGGCAGCCAGGTTATTGCTCACCAAGCGGTCGATGGTTTTTACACTACGTCCCAACGCATCTACCACTGCACTTTTAGGCGTGGCATAATGGTCACTGCTCACATCTAAATCTTCTGCATCGTAGGTGTAACTTTCCCAGGGAGTAGGTGAGTAGGAGATTGCCGCGCTATCGCTCGCAATGACGATTGCGTTTAGAGCGGTAGGAACACCAAATACTACTAATTGCTGCGTACCATCCGGGTTCAGGGTGCGGATAACCTGTCCGCGGGGGTCGTAGAACATGGTTATTTTCTGGCCAGGACTTACCTGGCCATCCTCAAAAGGGGGTTTGTAATCAAATCCGCTGTCAAAAAAAGGTTCATACTTTTCTACCACCTTGCCTTTATTGTTGTATATCTGCCATCCGCTCACCACCACATTCAACGGCTCCTCGCTGTCACGTATGTGGCCAATGGCATCTTCATTTGTTGCGCTTTGATCGGCAGGCAAGCCGCTGTCGCCAGTCCAAAAGTTATCATTGTTGGTATAATAGATCACATCTTCGGCCTGTGTGCGTGTTTGCAACAGGCGGCCAAAACCATCGCTGTACTCCACACTCACAATGGTTTTATCCGGATCGGTGTCCTGTTGGTAATGGTACTCGCGTTTGGTGGTTTTTACCCAAACGGGATCTCCGTTGTTGACGAAATTAAAAAAGTCGTATTCAAGTTTTGATGATGGTTCATATTTGTCGTAATACCCGCCACTGCTGCTTTTGTAATCGCCTTCAGTACCCTTTCCAATCAAGGCGGTGGCACGCAGCAAACCCAATTCAGAGAAATCAAATACACTGATGTTTTCGTTCGGGTCAGTTACCTGAAAAGGTTGTAATACGCGGTAGTCATACTCAGCACTGGTGGTCATCAGTAGTGCATCGGTAACCATGATTGGCAAAAAGAAATACTCATCATAGGCAATGGTGGTTTCATTACCCAGCGGATCTTTGCTGGCCACAATCAATCCTTTTTCAGATGTGGGGGTTGTCTCCTGAAAATCGTACATGTTTCTGGCTGTGTACGTGTAATATCCTTCTTCGTAGCCTGTAACTTCTTTGTATAAATAGCCGGCATATTCTACAAAAGTGCTGTCATAATATGTTTCAAAAACAGCGGGGTAGTTCGTAAAGTCGGGAGTTTGTTTCAGTAAGTCTGGTGTACCTCCATAAGCAGCAGATAATATGGCAGGCGTAACCATCAGCATTTCACTTCGGGTTACTACACCATAGTCGCCCATCACACCATAACTTTCTCCTACATACGCAGCACCATCATAAAAATTTAATGAATGACTGAGCAGGGTATGCGTGGAGCTTTCATCGGCAATGGTGTTTTTAAAAGTGAACACGTCATCGGCTGCATTGTGAGTGTAATCATATCCTTTGGCAGTTTTTGTCCGGTTCACAAAAAACAGTTCGTTAGCAGTATCGAGCAGCGTACTCTTGTATATAAATTCAGTATCGCTTCGCGTAGCCAAATACAGGCCCGTATGACTATCTGAAATTTTGTAGTTTTTTCCGCGTGGTACAGCAATGCTTATGGAAGTTTGCGGCTGCCCGTAGTCGTCATAATTTTCAGTAAAACTGAACGAAGTCATCGGGTCGTTTCCTCGTTCCCATTGTGTACTGCGTTGTGCCAATGCAAAAGGGAAAAAGATATATCCGGAGGCATACTTGAAGGTGTTGGGCTTACTTCCGTTTGCAGCATTTAAAGGAACACCTGTTTCATCTGGGATGTACAAAGTGCGGGTAAAACTTATACTTTCAGTTACAGTATAAGGAATTGACTTGAGCGGAGTATTATCAAGTGCATAAAGCTCCGTACGCAGCACATTGCCACGCAGTGTTCGCAGCGCATCACGGTATGCTCTGCGCGGTAAAGATTTCCATTCGCGTACTTGTTGTGGGCTTCTCTCAAGCACTTGCGGGTCGCCCTTCCAGTATTCGTGTGTGTAATCGGCTTCGTACCAACCCCCGAATTCATCACCCAAAGGACCCTGGTGAAACCAGGTACGGGTTTCGGTGGGAGGTGTATAATGTGCTTCACTTACGGTATTGTAGGTTTGATCGGGCAATACAGGAACGGGTATTCCGTTTTGCAAAAGGGTTTCATTGTTGTAACGGGTAAAGGTTTCGGTGTCGCGCTGATCTACCCGGCCAAAGCCGCGAAACTCACGTTCCACTCCATCCCAGTAGCCGTGGTGGTAACTGTATTCAGTAGCTAATTTACCTAGGGAAATAGCATCCAGCACTTCCACTTTGCTTACCACCAAAACCGGGAAAGGCAACTGACTTGTCCAGCGTGTTTCGGGTTTTTGCTGATCTTTTAAATAGTAATATGTAGATGATTTGTACTCAACCCGGGTAATGCTGCCCATGTGGTTATCCATTTCCTGCAACAGGTAAGGTTTATTCCCCGCAGTGAAATCCAAAAAAGCCCAGCCACGTTTATCTCCTCCTGAAGAACTGCTGGTGAGGGTGGCTGAAAACAACACACCACTCACACCTGAGCCCAGCATGTCGGACAAACGCACACTGTCCATATCAGTTACAGGCGGAGTGCCTTTGATCACAATGGGGTCGCTCCAGGCATTGCCGCTTTGGTTAATCCATAAAGTGATCTGGTTGTTTTCAATGTAGAGCATATCGGCCAGTCCGTCTCCATCCACATCGCCCACCAGCAGGCGGGCCGGATTAAATCCGTATCCAAACCTGGGACTGTTTTTCATGCTGATGCGGGGACCGAATTTTCCATACCCAAGGTTGGGCCAATAATCGGTGCGGCCACTGGCCACATAAGCCATATCCTGCATGCCACTTCCGCTCAGGGAAGCCATTTTAATTCGGGGATCAGTGAAACTAATATCGGGAAAATCGTCAAGGGTTTTCTTTTTTACCAGTCCGGTTTTGTAAAATCCCCATTGGGGATGGTTGTAAAAACATTCAAAACTGTCGGCACCGTTGCGCAACACATCAGTCACCCCGTCACCATCTAAATCCATCATACGCACCTGCGGATCCTCGAAAGAAAAAGAGGGGGCAAAATCGTAAAACTGAAAAGATTTTTTATCCCACATGCCTCCAAAACGAGAGGGGTAATAACCCGCATAACCGGGTTTGCTTACCAGCAACTCGGCACGGCCATCTCCATCGGCATCCATTAATTGCACAGCCGGATCGGCCAGTTCAAATGGTGGAGCTTCTTTAAAATTTTTAGGCAACCCGTATTGGCCATTTCCTAAGTTGGGCCAGAAACGCTGCACCCCGTTCATTTGTAAAATGTCAGGAAGCCCGTTGCCGGTTAAATCCACCAGTTCCAGGTCGGGTGCCGCCAGTGAAGTAGCCGGACCACCACCGCTGATGGGATAAAAATCGCGGTTTTGGGGAGTGAATCTGGAATAAGCAAAGGTGAGCGGAGGCATGCTTTCCGTAGCTTCGCCATTGTGGCCTGTTACCTGCACTTTGGCCAACATGCTCATGCGGTTTAAAGGCAATTCACTTTCGGCTGCCAGCTCATCCAAATAAACAAAATCATAGGTTTTTGTTTTGAGCAGGGAAGCAGCGTTGGTATAAATCTCTACTTTGTTGCAGCGTTGGGTAGTGCGTATTTCAAATCCTTGTTTGTATTCCGAAAAAGGATCGGGACGTTCTTCATACAGAAAGTCTATTTCAACGAGGTATTTGGTAACACTGCTTTCCACATAATCCATATATTGAATTTTGGAAAGGTAGAGTTGGTCCCATTGGCGTTTGCCTGTTGTTACCAGGTCACGCTCGTAAGTGTATAAAATAATGTTGCCAAAAAGGTCAACGGTTTTGTATAAACGCCAGGCAAAAATACTTTTGCGGAGATCGGGTTTGGCAATAACACAGCTGTGATTTTCTGTATCCGTAGGATTGCCGTAATAACTGGTTAATCCGTCCTTGCTTTTTACTTCCCAGTAATTTTCGCCACTTGTTTTTTTGTGGTGAATAATGCGGGCAAACAATCCTTCAGTGCGGGGCCGGTAGTAATTCATCACATGATCAGGCGTGGGTTTATGTGTTTGCACCAACACTAAATCTTCGGCTCCGGAAAGGATAAAAATATCATCGGCATCATTGTACACCGGAATGCCCTTGCTGGTTTTACGCATCACTCCCGGTACACTTAAATTCCATCCCGAGCCAAAAGCACTGTTTCCATTTCCGGTACTGTAGCCCAAAGTTAATTCGGGTTGGAATCCGTTTCTGCCGGGAGGCAGGGCCACGGGCACAGAAAAATTTCCGGTACCGGTAAACAGGTCGGGCGAAAACTTTTCACCGAGTCCGTTGAGGGCGCCACCGCCTTGGGGGTTACTGATGGAGGGTGCTTTGTTGCTCATGCGTGCATTGCTTGTTGCTGATTCATTAGCTGTCTTAACTGGTCAGGACATGTATCCTGACCAGACCTTATTTACACATTAGGCCATTTTGGTACCGTGGCATCGTAGGTTACTACAAAAATGATATCTTCAATGTTTCCGTTTTTAAAGTCAATGGTATCATTGAAACTCAACTTCCAGGTACCATATGCCACTTCACCATCAAAAGCTGACCAGGCAATGGCACTGCCGGTAGATGAACTGAGAAGACCATCCTTACTTACCAGATCCCTTTCTCCCGGATCAATAAATTCATTCTCTCCGTCAGCTTTGTATTCGAGGTTGTACACGGTAATTTCATTGGCCGGTGGTGTTTGCTTTTTAAACGTTTCGCTCCGGTTAAAATAAACAGCAATGTTGCGTACGCTCAACTCACTGAAGTTAGGAGGGAAATCTCCTTTAAATAGGGTAAACTCTACCGAAACATCAGCCTTATCGTCTTCCTGGCTGCACAGTTCATACCACTGATCGGCAAAGTTGTTCCGGAAGCTATACGGATTATTATATCCGAGATCATCTCCCAAGGCATTCATCATTTTGGTCATTTTGGCCTTGTAAGTGGCATCTTCCATCGAGGTATATTCAAGGGTTACCAGCACATCGGCTATGGTGTTGTAGTCAATATGGTTTGCAGCTTTGGGCATGCTGAAATTCCAGCGAGTGTCTACTCCATTTCCTTCAAACGGATTAAGTAAACCTTGTCCATTAGGTTGCAATTCAAACATGCCGGTAGCATCGGTGGCTCCACTTAAGCTGATGCTTTCCGGCAAGCGTTTCATTTCCCGCTCCTGAAAGGCGAGGTTATTTTTTACAATGATGCGCGAGGTGCCATTGATAGTAAGTTCTGCTTTAATGCCCTCAAAGGGTGGAATCAATCCGATCACCGTAGTTTTTACCCTTTTAATCTGCCGCATGTAATGGCCGGGAAAATCGCGGTCAAATAAACCCATGGAAGTATCAAAAATTAGTTCCCCACTCTCGCGAAATTGCTGAAACTGTACCGGGTATAATGATGCCAGGGAAAGTGTTTTGGTCAATTCATTTTTGCGCACATTTTTCTCGAAGGCATATTGATCCAGCAGGTAAATATCCTGTAGCAAGCGGGCTG
Organism: Bacteroidia bacterium; assembly: GCA_020051175.1. Taxonomy (GTDB): domain Bacteria; phylum Bacteroidota; class Bacteroidia; order 2-12-FULL-35-15; family 2-12-FULL-35-15; genus 2-12-FULL-35-15. The sequence continues at coordinate 6,368 of JAGVJJ010000109.1, forward strand.
AACCGGTAAGTCCCTGGCGGTCGTTCGACTTGCGTTGTTCATCAGGGGGCTGCGGAACTTCCCAATAATCCTCCTTGATAAACTGCAATGTACTTTCCTGACGTTCGAAGGCCAGCTGATTTTGGGCCATACGTGCTGTAGAAGTGGCCATGGCCAAAAAGTTTTTGTACACATTGCTCAATACTCCGCTCATCCAGTCATAGAGGGCGGCATTGGTAAATTTATTTTCCAGAAAACTGAGGGTTTGTTCGGCAAACTCCCCCTGCATCTCGGCAATGCGGTATTCCTGCCCCGTAATTTGTAGGCGCTGGTTGGCAATGCGTATTTGCTGTTGGGCAATTTTAATATCCTGTTTTGCCATCTGCTGCTGAAATTTCCAGTCCTGTTCCCTGCGTTCGTTGCTGGCAAGTTGACCATTTAATTGAGCTGTAGCATTTGCTGCAGCCACGGCAGTGTCAAATAGTTTTCCTCCTGTAAGAAATCTTATTCCTTTTCCTATAAAGTTAAAATTTCCACCCGTTTCATCGGCCTTCGCGAAAGTTGCTGCCTTACCATAACTTACTAATGTAGCGGTTTCAGATGGGGTCAATCCTTTCGCAATCAACTCCCGGTAATGTGTTTCCTGCAATTCACTTTTATCCAGTTGCAATTCCGAAGAAACCACTTCGCTTAGTGCTTCTTTCACACGCAAATCATTTAAGCGGAGGGTTTGCCTACTCAGTTTCACATCCTGCCTGGCTTTTAGCAGGCTGTAACTTTCGGCATCTTTTTTCTCCAGGGCACTGAGCATGGCGCTTTCCATTTGCTGAGCCATATTGGCCAATTGTTTGGCGCGTTCAGCCAACACCTCATAGCGGTATTGCGTAGGGTTAAAGTTAGGAGTGCCCAATACCTGAATGTCTCCGCCTATGCCTATATAACGAAGGCCACTGATGGTATCGGTAGGTGCCGCGTAGGGATCCAGTTCGCGTTTAATGCCGGCAATGTTCATGCAGTTGCGCATTTTAAACAGGTTCATCTCAGCATACATGCGGTATTGCTGTGCCACCGGATTGGGTGGAATGCAATAGGTGTACTGAGCCACATAGGATGGAACCAAGGCACTTACCACAGCTGTATTACCCCATGCGCTGTTGATGCTGAACATGGGATCGGTCATAACCACCTGGTTGCTCACTGCAGAAGCATAAGGCTGAATATTGCTGAGGTTGTTGGCCTGAAGGTATTCAGGTACAAATTTATCGGCTGTGAGTGCGTAAGACGTAACAATAGAAACCGGTTCTGTAAAGTTTGGGGTCAGTTCAACCGCAGGTTGGGTGCGATCGCCCAGCCAGGATACATCATAACCTGAGGTCAGGCTGGCCGTAAAGGTTTCAGCGCTGATACCGGTGGCAGCCGTGAGGGAAGAGAGGTATTGTGTTTCAGCCATGGCTACTACCTGGGTGGCGGCTGCATGAATAATTCCATCCTGTTCGCTCAGTGCAATCTGGTATCCCTTGGCCATATTATCCTGTACCGTGCTCCAAACTGTTTCATAGGTTTTAATTCCCTGTTGAGCGCCCAGCGCGGCTGTTACCAATTCGTAAGAGTCCTGTAAAGCATCTGCCACCTGGGCACTGGTTGGCGTAGAAGGAATGGTGTCCATCTCGGTTTTAATAGCTGCTACCAGCGTACTTAGCTTACTGTACTCGGATACTTTAGCAGTCATTTGTTTAATGAGGTCCCAGGCCGGCATTAATTCAGTTTGTGAACCAAGCTTCCCGTCTTTTGAATCGAGCTCTTTGAGTTTTGATTCGCAGCTATCCGATTCATCGGGTGTAAGGGAGGGGTCATTGAGGAGGTTAATGGCCGCTTCATATAGTTGCCTTGCCTCGGCATTGCTTTCCACATTATCCAATGTGAAACGGCTGTCAGCGTATTCAACCAGGCAACGGGAAATGGAGAATAAGGTAAAGCGGGTGTAGGCATTGGTATGGTGCATGGCCACCGCATGCGGATTGAGCGGGCTGTTGATCCATCCCAGGCTGGCTTCAATGGTGGTATCATTGGGTGTTTCTTCGAGCACCAACCCGTAGTATATTTTCCGGTTGTATTCAGCCTCGGTATAATCATAAACCTTGCGATACCAATCAAGGGCTTCTTTGTAATATCCGCGTTTTTGCAATTGCAGGGCAAAGTGCATGGGCAGAAAATAACTCAGCTCGGCCAGGTAATTTTTTTGTATAAGGGAAGAAGCGGCAAAATCACTTTGAAAGGAATATCGGTTAACCTGGGCTTTGACTGTAGCCTGTCCTAGAGTCGAGGTTAAATTCCCTACATCTGGAAAAGCTGCATTATAATTTTGGGCAAATGAATTGGTGGCATTACCCACATAGGTTGGCCCATTCATGGAAAACGGAACGTTGTAATTCGTATAGGCTCTGCTTTCAGGCGGATCAGGTTCATAGGCACCATTGGCCGAGCGATTATTGTAATTTCTTTGAATGAAATTTGAATTATTAATACGCAACAACATTTCCGGATTCTCAGGCGCCTTTCGGGAGGTGCCATCAGCTGAAAGAATCCTAAAATAAGGAGCAAGTAAATTGTTATTTAAACAAAGTACATGCAAAAGGGCGCCTGAAGATTCCTGAGAATATTGCTGAATTTTGATAATACTCGATGTCCCCTCAAAACCACTATCTGAAATCTTTGTACAGGTATTTGTAAAATTGGAACTATCAAATTGATTTCTGAGATTTACGATAGCAGTATTCATCCATACAGCTCCACGAGGACCTTTCCAATAACTCAGAATGGTGGCCTTTTCAGCCCCACCGGTGGTTTCAATACCAGGTTTTTGGAAAGCTCCGATAAATTCATAATCTTGGGAAATATGCAATGGAACTTTAAAACTTGAACCAGGCAAGGCAGTATAAGAGAAAATTAACACGGGATAACCCGTTTCCTTTACAACTAATACCTCTGCACTCCATTTGCTAACTATAGTCGTAATATGAAAACTTTCGTATAGCTTTTCAATGACTAGAGGTATCAATGTTGGCTCCATGGTTTCATATGTACCTGCATATTTAAAATTATCAATTGGGTTTAGAGATTTGTTTTGCACAGCTCCGTAAATCATGGCATCAATCGGAAAGAAACCATAGGCCATTTTACCAAGCAATGATCTTTTCTTTTTATGCTGTTTAGGGGTCATCATTACATCGTAAACCAATTGACCATCATTCAGGTCAGTACCGCTGGTATTCAACTCAAATATTCCAGTAGCTCCATTTGCTGCTTTAACCAGCAGCTTTGGAGCCTGACTCAAATTTTCAGCATACCTGTTCAACACTTTCACATTGCCAATGGCCCCTTTTACACCGCGGCCATCTAATTCTATGCAATCCGAATCCCACTGCAAGGTATCCAAATTATATCGAAGCCACCCGAATTTTTCGATTCCATTGCTATCTGTTAAAAGCATAAACAGGTACAGGTGGCGTTGCAATTTGATATTGCGGTATACATCGCATCCGAATATTTTTTTTGTTTTCCCTTCAGTGCCAGGAATTACCTTCCATACTGTTTGTTGCCAGGCATTGTTTGAGCCTTCATCCGCTTTATAAGAGACCGTTGACCAATAAGCGGTATTGGTGGTAGTACCTACTCCAAAGAAATAATGCGTATCGGCTGCATTTGATTGTTTATACGCACACTTCACCACCATACCACTTACATCGCTGTAATAATTGGCATACTGTTGTGCTAGCATATCCGCATCCTGAGGACTAAACCTGGGGTTATTGATGCTATCCCATGTAATATTATTAAATAGGGGAGTGCCATCTTCTCTGAGATGCGGCAACAATAAATTTTCGGGGTAGAGGTTGACAAACATGGCTGAGCGCCATTTTTCATATGAACCCATCCATTCCCACTGTTTGTCAAATGTATCTGAATCCAAATCAATGCTCAAGTCAAAGGTTCCCTTGAGTAAGTTATTTCTAATCCCCCAGAGTAGTCCCCGGGCAACTTCCATTGCTTGCGAAACTCTAGTTACTTTTTGACAACAATTGTTTTTCATATCCAGCATCAAACGTTTGCTGAACATATCTGCTTTTTTATCCAGCGAGTCAGCTGATGTATCAGTGTCCGGAAAATACCGGGAAGACAGTAATAAAACATCACGTAAACTTTGCAGATGATTTTCGTCCATCTGATTGCGTAGTTCCTGTTGTTGCTCAGTCAACTCATTTTGTTGCTGGTAACGGGCCTTTAGAGTCCGCCTCCATATTTTACGTTGCCTTATACCAGCCCTCCATTGATTCAATTGAAGGCTGGCCTCCTCATCCACAGTTAGCAGTTTAAAAAAGGCTGGTGTAATATTGACCTGAACAGAGGCGTCATATTCCTGAAATTTCCATGAGTTCGAATCATCACTTTCAAGTTCTATCCTGTTTTTCAGTTTCCATCCATTCACTAAAATGTCATATACCTGTTCCCAGTCAGCATCCAGTAAATTAGCCATATTATCAGCCATGGCTACAAAATTTTTCAGGTATTCATAGGCTGGGTAATCCAGGTAAGCTGTTCCCAATTGATCTGAAACATTTGTGCCTTCGGCCTCATCGCGAACGATTGACTGAAATTGTTCTAGGGTGATACCAATGGCGTATTTCATGGCATCACTCAGGCCCTTTAGTTGCCGTATCCACTTAATAGAATCATCAGTACTATCCCAATCACCAATGAATAAATTCCTGTTTTTATCCGTTATCACCGACCTTGGATCAGCCAACCCATCGGAGGAAGTCCATTCATATACTTTATCCATATCCGGATCTATTTTTACAAGGCGTGACGAACCACTGTTATTGGTCACATAAATAAATCCTGCAACATCGGAAGTAATTTTGGCTACACCTGACAAGGTAGCTCCGGAAAAAGTTTTCGGATTACCCGTTTCTATTGGTTTGTTTAGATTTATCTGCCGCAAGCGATTGGCGGTGTCATCTACCACAACCAGGTAACCACCTGGCTGTATGGCAAGATCTGAAGGAGAACTAAAGGAAGAAATATTTATTTGCCCCCCATTGCCAATAACGTAGGGCATGCGCATGCGAACAACTATGTTCAGGGTTTGGTCCGAAACAAAAAGATTATTATTCCTATCAACCCTTACTCCGAAAGGAAATTGCATATTATTACAAAAGGGATTTGATGTGCCGCCCCATCTTCCCTTACAATTGCCCGTGAGGTCAAATTCAACAACCATGGGTATATCAGGATCTGGAGTATACTTTTCCATGACGGAAATAAAAAGTCGGTTGTCTTCGCTTACAGTTATTCCATAAACATCAAAAACAGTTACTGAAACCCCATCATAGGTATAGCTGTTCCAACTTGTTATCCAGTCTCCGTCTTTGTTATATTTCTGAACTTTTCTGTTTACCTGATCAGCTACATAAATATTTCCATCCCCATCCACAGCCACATCTACTGGGCTTGACATTTGTCCGCTGCCGGAAGCATAAAATACAGTTGAAATCCAGTTTCCGTCCAAATCGAATTTCTGAATCCGATTATTTCCGCTATCCGCAATATATATATGTTTAGTTTCATCTGCCCCATCCGCCACTATCATTCCGGCCGGGTTGTCAAATTGCAAATTCCCTGTTCCGGATTCCCCCCATTTAGTAATATAAGTCCCGTCATCTTTAAATTTCTGAATACGGTCATTTCCGGCATCGCTTATGTAAACATAGCCCCGATTATCAACAGCAACCCCAACTGGTGCATTCAACTGCCCGTCTGCAGAACCTGATGTACCGGTACCAAATGTTGCTTTTATCTCTCCGTTCTTATCATATTTTATTGCCTTATTTGAAGAGGTCCCAACTACATACAGGTTTCCGTACTTATCTGTAACAGCAGCAGAAATACCACTAAGCGCGGTTCCGGTAGTGGTGGTATGTTTCCAGGCCATGTGTAATGACTGAACCCGGTTATTTCCTTTGTCTGCGATATAGAGGTTGTAACTCTCATCAGTGGCCAGATCAACCGGATTATTGAAAGTCCCTATTTTTTGTTTAATGTCAGACAGACTTCCGGTGGCAGAACCGAATGACCAGGAAGAAGTACCCCCGCTTGAATAGCGTTTAATCTGGTTATTTCCACTGTCAGCAATATAAAGAAAATCTGCTGAAGGGCTGCCTTCGGTTTGTACGAGTAGTCCTTCCGGACTGCTGAGCCCGCTTGAAATTATTCCGCTGCCGCTGCTTGCCGGAGGATTACTGTTCGGATCAATTTTATTTATATAATTTGTTACGGAACCTGACAGAGTTTTGCTTAAAACATATACTAAGGTTGAGTCTCCATTCACATCCATTGCTACGGGTTCACTAGTAGTAACGGAAAGTGTGGCAACATCATCTGATACATCCGCTTTGTCAGAAATAGTTTCCCGCTCGCTCTGTAATTCATTGTAACGGGCCTGCCATAAATCATAAGCTGCCTGTCCATGGTCACCCCCATAAATTTTGAGGTCGTTCAATGAAATGAGATCTGGATCAATGGCTGGCGTAGGGTCTAAATAACGGTTCTCTGCAGTCATAAAATCGGCATCAAACCAGGCATTATACATAAAATCCAATAACCAGCTTTGGTACAAGGGTACCAGCGATATTTTGGTGGTGCTGGTTGCGGTTAGTGAATCTGTATCAAACTCCAGTATGCCCGATAGCCCACTATTGTTTTTTTCTTCCAGAATTACCTGCTTTGAGGTTGATACCTTAACCCCTTCTGCCATAGTTGTTGTAAAAGACCCGCTTACTTTGGAAACCTTAACGGTGGGAGTAGTCCCTGAACCAATGTCAAGGTAAATGTACCCATCTGTATCTGTATTAATTCCCCAGTTCCATCCCTTAAAGTTCCATTTAACCAATTCACTGTTTCCGTTTAACTTGAGGCCATCATTGGTCCCATCACTGGTGGTGTCAGGAATCCCAAATAGCTTTTGCAGATTTTCTTCGGTTACTTCCTCAGGGCTTGTAGCATTGTAATTTAAAAAAAGTTGGGCTACGCGACTCGAAGAATTTTCATCTCCAATGGCCAATCTTTTAAGAAATCTGGTTTTGGTTTCAACATCGGCACTTTGCATGATACGGATCTCATCATAAGACGTCCCAAGTTGAATGAGCAAATCCTGATATGCATTAAAACAGTATTCTTTTGTACCGGCTGTAATATGGGCTGCGCCACCTGGCGTTTCTATGTTTCCGGATATGGCAGTATATCTGCGCAAGGTTTCTACTACGCCCCTGATCTGACAGATGGTTTTATTCATCTGTTCGCAGGTATAGGTCATGGTATCAAATGGCTGATAGAATGTTTCCTCAAGAGTTTGCAAAGTATAGGCATCAAAGTCATTATCCTTTACATGCTTCATCGCAAAATTGAGCAAATCGGCCAGATAAGCCAACGGGCTTACTGCAGAAGAACATTCATCGCAGGAACATTTAGTGGCAAATAATTGCCTTATCGGATCATTGAGTGACATAGTTTTTTCTCCTTTCTGTGATATAGTTGTTAAGATATGATGTTAAAGACTGGGCCTTTTGATAGATGATGGCTGCGCCATAATGGCCAACCCGGTTGGTTCCCGTAACTGAAGAATCGGTAGCGAGCTTGATAAAGTCGGCCCGGGTATATTTAAGTATGCCACTAAATGATGTTATTCCCGGGGTAATCGCTTCATTACCCTGAATTAATATTTTATTAAACCCAACATTTGAAGACACCAGATCCAAACTGGCATAAGCATCCATTTTGGCTGCGGCTACTATATCCCCTACATTAAAATGTTCTTCCCCAACCAGTGCAATGAACCCTCCGGCAAGCCTGATATCTGCCAGATGCTTATTCAGCAGATAAGAAGTGTATGTTCCAACAAACGTAATACCGGTTACAGTATAAAAACCGGAACCAAGGGTTATTTCTGTTTCAGAGGGGTAAACAGGATTGGGCTCCTGGATAACAATTGTTTTCAGAGCTGTTATGTCACCTGTTGAAGGAGGTAAAGTGGCAATAGAATATTCAGAAATAAAGCTACCTCCTCCGGCAACTTTGAATTGCACAACCTCCCCTTCTTTGTCGTATATTTTAAGTTTAACAGGTGTTGCAAAATCCTCGTATTCGGTAATCCCCGGGGTGAGTGGGATACTAATTGAGGCATTCCCTGTTTGTTGTGTATCAGAAGTACCAACTACTTTAGGTGTCCCGGAGGTACTATCTTTAATCTCCAGTTTGTAATTTCTCAGGTAGGTTCCGGTAAATGTTCCTGAACCATTGACCTGTTTGAGCTGACTGGGTACTGTGTTTATTTCAATAATAGATTCAGCCAAGCTGTTTGCATCATCAATTATTACTCTGGATTTACTTTCAATAAATGCATGGGAACATGGCAAAGATTGGATAATATCGGCCAAGTCATTTGCAGTCATCCCAATAAAATCGGCTGCGGATATTTCCGCACCCGGAGTGCCCTCTTTTAAAGTTTCCAGTAATTCAATTGCTCCTCCTCTTTCTTCCTGCCTCAGGTTATTGAAAAATGCTGAATCTAGTTCCTCCTTACTGCTGCAATTATCAAGGCTTGTTGCAGTTTGAATTAAACTAGTGGCTTGTTCCACCGTAAACCCTTTTCTTGAACCTCCGTCATCCGCAAAAAAATCAACAAATTTATCAGCGATGTCTTTTTTATCAGCAAACATCAAATCTTTAAAATTGTTATATCCGTTATCCTTCAGATAATCTAAAAACTCTGTAACATTCGCTTCGGTATAAGGGCTTGGAAACGATTGTGCAAATTTGGCCCATACTGTTACATCTGGCATAGTTGTAAAATTTTATTCTCAAACTTAACGCTTATGCTGGCTCATTATGCAGCGGAAGAATTGTGGTAAAAAAAACGAAAAGAAAAGCAGAAATGAAGTTCAGTCAATTACAAGAAAAGGAAGCGGATAAAATGCTACCTTTTAAATATAAAAATGGTTTAAAAGCACCATTCAGGCCTAAACCTGGGCAGATTCAAACACGCGATAAATCCCGGTTCTAATTGCATAAACTACTAACCCGGCTGTATTGGATACCCGGGTTTTTGCCAATAGATTTTGTCTATGTCGCCTTACGGTTAAAGATGAAATAAAAAGCCTATCTGCAATCTGATTGTTATCCATTTCCTCACATATTAATCTCAGCACTTCTTGCTCTCGTTTGCTTATAAATCCATGCGCTGTTGACTTACTTTTCTGTTTCTCTTTCGCCAAATATAGTTTAAACAAAATTTTCGAGGCTCCCTCACAATAAAATCCCTCTCCACTTACTACCATTTGCATTAACCTGCATAATTCTTCAAATGAAGTTTCCCTACATATAAAGGCGTTGGCTCCGGCTTCATGAATAGAATGAATCAATTGTTCATTTTTGCAATCACACGAAGCCACAATATAAATTGATGAATACATTTTTTTGATTTTTGAAACGTGTACTACAGGGTTAAAGCCGTGTACTTCACAATCCAAAAAAAGAACATCAACTTCCCTTTTATTCAAAAAAGAGTGAATTGAAGACAAATCCTGAACCTCAGTAATTTTTTTACTAAAATTCATTCGTTTTAGTAGGTTTGTAATGCCCGATCTAGTAATGGCATGTTCGCTTGAGACAAGAATATTCATATGCATTCAGATTAAAATGGTTTTAATTATTTTCTTTTATCAGTTCCTATCAATGTTCTATTATGTTTGTTAATCGGTCATTAAACGTTCAAATCCGTAAAGTTTATACAACCGCCAAAAAAAAATCGCTCACCACATAGTTGTTACTTAAAATCATGACTCGGTTCCAATACCATAAGTCAAGTAATTAAACTTTAACAGTACTAAAGCGACCTAAAAATGTTCTGGCAGTTATTCATTAAGAAGACAGAGAGAGGTGGTCGAAGGACAAGTTTTAGTCTGGTTAATAAATGAACTGTTTTACGAATATATTTATCTAAAAATAAATCGCAAAACTTTTGATGTCATTTTTCTTTTACTCTAAAAAGTAAAAAGCTAAAACCCATTGCTTCAAACATTAAAATAAAAAAATAAGATTTTTTAAATACCAGAATCGTCCATGATCTTATCATAGAAAGTTGACCATCACAAAAAGCACGTACTTTTATCCAGTCATATCAAATCAATCAAAATGGCTTGGCTGACCATTTTATTCAATCTGAATTAACGAATGTACCATCAAAATCGAAAAATTGTTGCACCTATGTTGCACCCTAAATAAAAAGGCTTTATGAAAACTATCATAAAGCCTTGGTTTTTAATGTGGAGGATAACGGAGTCGAACCGTTGACCTCTTGCATGCCATGCAAGCGCTCTAGCCAGCTGAGCTAATCCCCCATTATGTAGTAGAACAAATTAACTTCATCCAAACTTTGACCTTCCCGCACCTGCGGGACAATCTAGCCAGCTGA
>JAGVJJ010000020.1 GCA_020051175.1 Bacteroidia bacterium
GACTTTTTTCAATAGCTTTCACAAGCGTGGGACATCGCTCATGCGAGGCACACACAGCGGTTTGGCAAAAGTGGCGGTTCAGTGCTTCGTATGACAGTTATGTGGTAGGTTCAAGTGCAGTTCTTCGATTGAACTTTTGTGCTAAAAATCCGCCACTACGCAAAGCCGCGAAACGTTACAAGCAACCCTAAAGAACGACAGGACAAAAATCAAAACGACAGAATAAATAAAAGACTGCCAGGCGACAAATTTTTCGTACCGCTGAAAAAGCGGTACGTTTTGGCTATCCCACATTGCCACACATTTGCAGGTTAAGTTTTTTATGCGTAAGAAAAAATACGCATAAAAAACTTTGCTCCGCACCACCTGCAAAAGAGCTGCAATTTCCCACCCACAAATAGTAATGGGACTAATAGCGATAAAAAATAATTGTGAAATAATTACCGGAAATCTCTATCTTATATAAATTTTCCCGCAATTGACACCAAGGCTTCAATTCCACCACTAATATTTTTTATTGAATCAACTTTTGCCTCGTTACTTTTAGTGGCGTCTTTAATTTCTTTTAACACTGATGCTAAGTCTTGCTTGCTTATTCTAGTTTCAAAAATCAGATGTTGAATTTCAGCATCATTTAATCTTGTGAGGCTGGAAATTTGATTTGCAAAGTGAGCATCAGTATTCGATGCGGCTTGATTAGCAATATCGTCCCAATTAATAGGCATGTTCTATGATTTATTTGTTTAGCAATTTATTTACCCCTTCATTTAGATTGATAAGGCTCTGACTGAAATCGCCCGAATTCGTAATAAAACCATTTATTGTTCCTTCTAATTGCCCAAAGTCAAGTTTGTTTTGAGTTAATTCTGATGTTTTGTTGAGCACCTTCTTCCTTATATCGTCAACCTTTACAGCGGATTCCAAAAGTTGTTTTAGTTCAATACAAGCAATTTCATATTCATCATAATCCTGATTTAATTTTTCTAATATTTTAATTCTGTTTTGTTCCAGGGCATTTTGCATAGCATCCCGTCTTTCATTTATTTTAGGGATAATGCTTAAAATTATACCAGGCAATTCAGCTTTTATATCAACATCATTAGGAATTTTTTTTGTAAATTCTTCAATATACTTTGGTGTATAGTCTTTTCTAATAAATTCGTCTATTTTATTTCTTTTTTCGTTAAAAAAATCATTTACCAATGACTTATTTATAGAATGCATCCGCTTCCCTTCTGCCATTATACTCTCAACCAACGTAACAGATTGGATAGGCAATTTAGCACATGATGCAAAAAGAATAATTACCCCAAAAAAGAATAGCCTGATTTTCATAAATGCTGGATTTCTTAGTATCAATTTATTACGAAGATACATCAATTCAATCAGTATTAATCTAAAGTGGTGGTTAATATAAGGGGCTTCTATATTTTTTAGACTGTAAGAAATAAGAATCACCATTTAAGGACGAAAATTCGTAATTTAACCGATTAGAAATTGCATTTTATCAATTAATGGCAAACCAAAACCCGGAACAAATTGCAAGAGATAATATTGACTCCGCACTTATGCGGAGTGGCTGGGTTATTCAGAGCATTAAGCAAATAAATCTGAATACCGGAATTGGTGTGGCTGTTAAAGAATATTTGACAGATGTTGGCCCTGCCGACTATGTGCTATTTGTAGAAGGCAAGCCCTGTGGCATAATTGAAGCCAAGCGTGAAGAAGAAGGACATCGTATGAGTGTTCATGAAGGACAAAGTGAGGAATATGCAAATGCCAAATTAAAACATTTAAAAAATGAACCATTACCTTTCGTCTACATCAGTACAGGAGAAGTAACAAGGTTTACCGACTTCACCGACCCAAAACCAAGAGCAAGGGAAGTATTCAGTTTTCATCGACCTGAAACGCTAAGAGATTGGAGCAAAAGAGATAAATCGCTTCGCAGACGGCTATTAGACCTGCCATCATTACAAAAGGAAGGTTTGAGAGATTGCCAAATCAATGCAATCACAAAACTAGAAACATCCTTCAAAGAGAACCGACCAAGAGCTTTAATACAAATGGCAACCGGTTCAGGAAAAACATTTACTGCCATTACTGCTATTTATCGTTTGCTGAAATATGCTAAAGCAAAACGGGTTTTGTTTTTAGTCGATACCAAAAACCTTGGCGAACAAGCAGAGCAGGAATTTATGTCATTTGTTCCAAATGACGACAATAGAAAATTTACAGAATTATATACCGTTCAACGACTGAAATCAAGCTACATAGCAACCGATAGCCAAGTTTGCATTAGCACCATTCAGCGTTTGTATTCTATTCTTAAAGGTGGATTTTTCCATCTGGTTTTATGCTCCATATTATTCCCGGCACTAAACAAAATAATGCATTGGACAACATTCAGAACAGCATTAAGTGCCGGAATTGCTGTTGGAACAGTGTCCGGAATATTGACAGGATTAATTGTTTTTATCATACTGAAACGCTCAACACTTTGGTTGGTTGAGAAGCTCAATTTGAATCAATAAGAAACACTATTTTAGCCATACAGGTGTTATTACCTGCAAGATACCGAACGTTAATATTTTAAATACTTATGACCGCGGAGGAAATAATAAAAAAGCTCAATCTGATCAAACACCCCGAAGGTGGCTTTTACAAGGAAACATACCGGGCCGAAAAGTCCATTACACTTGACAATGGCAATGTGAGAAACACAGGCACTGCGATTTATTATCTTTTAAAAGACAAAGACAAATCCCACTTTCACAAAGTGGCTTCGGATGAGCTCTGGTTCTTTCACCAGGGCGAAGCGCTGGAAATAGTGATGATTACTGAAGATGGAAAAGTTGAAACAAAAACTTTAAGCAACCGGCTGGAGTTAAATAATGAGCCGCAGTTTCTTGTAAAAGCCAATACCTGGTTTGGCGCTCGTGTTAAAGGTGGTGAAGGATTTGCACTTGTAAGCTGCACCGTGTCACCGGGATTTGATTTTAAAGATTTTGAATTGGGCGATAGAAAGGAATTGATAAGAATGTTCCCGGGTATCCAGGCGGAGATTGAAGCGTTAACCTTGTAGAATAAATACGAGAAGGATTGCAGGTGATAACACCTGCAATGGCTGAACACCTGCAATGGCTGAAAGGCTTTTTGGGGTGGACCGTGACAGATAGGCGTATGGCATATATTTTACGAGCTATAACTATTGAAGCGCATTGGACATTTTGTCAAATAACAAGCAAACAACGATTAAATATGGCAGACGCTATAATTCCCTTACTTTCTCTGATTGCCCTCGAAGTAATCCTTGGTATTGATAACATAATTTTTATTTCCATTCTGGCGGATAGGCTGCCGGATAAACAGCGAAATAAACTTAGATACTGGGGCATAAGTTTAGCAATGGTAATGAGATTGTGTCTCCTGGCTTTTATTTCATGGATTTTACAATTAGACAAATCATTATTTAAGTTATTTGAAATTGAATTTTCAGGCAAAGGACTAATTTTAATTGCAGGGGGGCTTTTTTTAATATATAAGAGTTCTAAAGAAATTTACCATAAAACCGAACTTGCTGTTGAAGAAATTCCGGCTGTGCCGCAAAAAAGTAGTTTTAAAAGACTTCTTTCAGAAATAATATTATTAGACTTGGTTTTCTCCGTTGACTCAATTATTACAGCCGTTGGAATGGTTCAGCAACTTTGGGTAATGTATACTGCAGTAATTGTTACAGTTATAATCATGTTGTTTGCCTCAAAGCCAATTAGTGCGTTTATAAGAAAACATCCCTCTTTCAAAATTCTGGCACTGTGCTTTTTAATGATGACTGGAGTATCTCTTCTGGCAGAGGGCTTCCATTTCGAAATCCCAAAAGGTTATATCTATTTTTCGATGGGATTTGCCTTTTTAGTCGATGTGGTTCAAATGAAAACACTAAAGAAAAAAAGTACACCAATATAGAGTTTGTACGAAACTAAAAATACACACGCGGCCGGTATCGGACTGCGGCACAATTCAAGCGGCAACAGTTAACAATAAACAAAAGGATTGGATTGCTGGTGATGACACCAGCAATGGATGAAAAATGTGACTTTTCATAAAAACAACGTTATATCCATAAATTCACACCCAATGATCTTCAAGGAAGGGTAAAATGTATTTATGAGATTAAAAAAATATATAATAATATTATTCCTCCTAATTAAATCAGGTTCTGTTCGCTCTCAATCATTGGACCTTGAAAGAATAAGTTCATCTCACAATCTGGTTAAAATATTAAGTTGTAAAAGATTAAGTTATAATTATGCACCTCATGTAAAAAACATATACGTCTTGTATCTTGAAGACAATAAAGTTTGTATGTATTACAAAGATGATGACTATATATCCAAAAATTTTTTAACCCATTTTTCCTTATTGGCTAATAGTTATATCGGGATATCCGATGGGGTTTGGAAAATTTATCAGGAAAGCTATTCTGATTGGATACTAGCAGGTGAATTTCCCGCCCTGCAATTTGATTCAATAAGCATACTCTCTTATAATGTATATGGAGGATATAAAGACTCTTCCATTACCTTGCTATACAATAGTTATGACGAAAAAAGACTATTCGAAAATAAAATTCCGTATGCCATTTGCAACAAACCAATCGTATATCAGAATGGTATTTTTATTGTTCAGAGAAAAGTGCGCGAAAATCAACCAAACAGATTTAAGTATATAGATTACAAAACGAGTGCGCCCTTAGCACCCTGTTCGTTCGACACTATTTTAAATTATCCACATGCATTCAATCATTATAGTGTTGTTATATTAAATGGTAAATTGGCTATCTATTCATTCGATGAATTTAAACTCATTGAAAACGATATTAATAAATACTTTATCGTTCCTCTTTATGATTTCCCTCTGGTTTTCAAAAATAATTATATTGCCTTGGGAAATATGACGTGGAAAAAGCTCCGGGTTGAAAACGCTGAATTTATCGACTTTAAAATTTGTGGCGATCAGGTGTTGGGAACAATTACAACAGCCGAAAACCACAAGCATAAAGTGGATTTCTGGGAAAAACGTTTAATTAAAAAACGAAACATTCACCTTAATTCTTTAATGAAGAATTGTGAAAAAAATTGATTTGAAAAGCAGTTTACATACACATATTAAAGGAAGGAAGCAGTAATGTTCTTTTAAGCCTTAATTCGTCTCCAACACTTTAAACAATTCATCCAACTTAGGAGTAAGGATAATCTCCGTTCTGCGGTTTTTTTTGCGTGCTTCGGCAGTCTTAGCCGGGTCTATCGGGAAGTACTCTCCCCTGCCCGCTGCTGTTAAGCGCCTTGGATCTACGGTACTGTTTTTGGTAATTATTTTAACAATAGCAGTAGCACGCATTACACTCAGGTCCCAGTTGTCTTTTATATCTCCTTTTCCAGCCATAGGAACATCATCTGTATGACCTTCGATCAAAATGTTGATGTCCGTATTCTGCTCTATTACTTTTGCCACCTTTTTAAGCGCCTCAACACCTTTTACCTCTACAGTGGTGCTACCGGAAGCAAAGAGCAGGTTTTCTTCCATAGAAACATATACTTTACCATTTTTCTGGGTAATTGTAAGTCCTTTGCCTTCAAAACCAAAGAGCGCATCCGTAAGTTTTTTCTTCAGTTCGTTTACGGCATCGTCCTTTTTCTTTAAAACACCTTCCAGTTCTGCCACACGTGCTTCACGCTTTTTTAGTTCCACGGTAAGTGCATCCAGGTTGGTTTTCTGTTCATTCAGTTTTGTTTCCAGTGTTTTTAGCTCGTCCTGCTTTTTCAACAGCTGTTCTTGTGTAGCATGCAATTCACCGGAAAGCTTTTTTGTATCGGCCACATTACCGGCAAGCAGCTGGTTGTGCTTTTCCAGGAGCTGCTCATTCAATTTATTTATTTTTTCATAGTTAACTGCTGTATTACGAAAACTTTTACCAAGGGCAGTTGTATCTTTTATCAGCTCCTGAATTTGACGTGCATTATCGGCAAGGCTTTTTGTGGCTTCGTCCAGCTTTGCCTCACAGGCCTGGTTTGTGGTTTTTAATGCCGCCAGCTCCTTTTCACAATTGCCCCGCTTTGCCTGCTCTTCTTCGAGCTTACGTTGAGGAACACATGATGCCATTAAGCCCGCGATTATTAATACAGAAATATATTTAGAATATGTTTTCATTTGAACCACTTGTTTTTACAGGTTAATACTTACAATATTATCAATAAACCACCTTAATTTTCCGGCATTATTGCAAACATTATAAACAGCCAGAACCCAACAAATTCAAGGGGTTTGTTAATAAAACAGGGGCTTGAAAAGCGAAAAAGCGGTTGTTTCAGATCCGAAACAACCGCTTTTTACAGACACTAAATAAGAACCCTACTATTCTTCCGATTCCGTTTTCGGCTCAAAATAAACATGGCCCAAATCACGGTATTCCATGGCGTTGGCAGGGAAGTTTTTAACATAGGTTTGTATTAACCGGTAATTTTCTTCATAGAACACAGGCATTATTGCTGCATCGTTGATCTGCACCTGATCGGCCTGAAGGTACAAATCCATACGTTTTTTAGGATCCACCTCTTTCATGGCCAGTGAAAATAATGAATCGAATACCGGGCTTTTATAACGGCTTGCATTGATGTATGATTTTTCTGTTACATTTTTAGGAATGTGCTTGCTGTATAGCAGTGTTAAAAAAGTTTCAGGATCCGGGTAATCTGCTGTCCAGCCTGTTTTCCAAAACAGCGCCTTCCCGGATTCAAAACGCTCAATATGCTCTGCCAGCGGCAATACATTCATTTCAATATCAATGTTAAGGTTTTCTTTCAGCATTCTCTGGATAACCTCAGCAATCTGTATATTCCTGCCATTACCGGCATTGTTTATCTGTAGTGTCAGCTTAGGGAAACCTTTTCCATCAGGAAAGCCAGCATCAGCAAGGTGTTTTTTTGCTTTGTCAGGGTCAAAAGAGTATCCTTTTATCTTTTTCACATCATATTCCTTGAACGAAGGTGGAACTATACCATAAATACCTGGAACCCCCTCACCCTGAAGGGTATAGGTCACAATTTTATCCCTGTCGATAGCATAATTGAATGCCAGGCGCACGTCTTTTTTATCAAAAACATCACTTTGAATCTGGAAGCTCAGGTAAAAAATACGCATTGCCGGTATTACCTGCAGGCTGAAAGGTGCATTTGCTTCTTTCGCATGATCGAGCTCACCAAGTATATCTGTAATCATCTCCACCGGAATTTCGAAAACCATATCCAGGTTACCACGCTTAAACTCAAGAAGTTCCGACTTTTTCTCTTTTACAAAAGTAAATTTAAGCGCATCCAGGTAAGGCAGTTGGTTGCCGTACTGGTCCACATCCCAATAGTTTGAATTGCGCTCCAATACCACAGCATCGCCTTCTTTCACGGTTTTTACCTGGTAAGGTCCGGTTCCTACGCAATTTACACGCATTTCGGCACCATACTTTTCAACTGCTTCTTTTGGGAATATCCAGCACCCGGGCATGCTCAGGATGTTTAAAAATCCGGCAAAAGGGTAAAGTAACTTTATCTGAACAGTATTTTCATCCAGTACTTTAATACCGGAGATCCCCTCTGCAAGAGGGGCATTGTCAACAGTAGACTGAAAGTATTCATTAGCGCCAACAACACGATCTTTAAAGGTATTTGAAAACTGCTGGTTTTCAGTGCTTGATGTACATAATTTCTCGAAACAATACACCACATCCTGGGCTGTTACTTCCCGGCCCTTTGAGCCTGAAAAACAATCATTGTCATGAAATTTAACGCCTTTGCGAAGGTGAAAAGTCCACTCGGTCGCATCCGGGTTCCTTTCCCACTTTTCAGCCAGGGAAGGCATAACACTTAAATCGTATTGAGAAAGTTTTACAAGTCCTTCATACACCTGGCTGGCAATACGATGAGAAGTAGCATCGTTTACGCTTACAGGGTAAAGACTGGAAAAGTCTTCCACTTCATTCATCCTGAAAACACCACCGTAATACACACCACCTTCAGCCTTCCGGGATTCACCGGTGGAGCTGCCGGAACCACCACACGAAGCTGCAAAAACAGCTACAAAAAGTGCAAAAACTATTTTTCTCATATACAATCTAAAAAGGCTAATCCTCCAATTTGTTTAGCTACAAATATATTAGATTCTATACAAGTATCATAGAGAAAAAAAAGAAATGTTCAGGAAGTGAAAACCCTGGTCTAAAAATCAATTTCGAGTAGTACCGGACAGTGATCCGAATGCTTCGCTTCCGGTAATATGGCGGCACGCGTCATTTGCTGCTGCATATTCTCACTTACCAGGTTATAATCGATGCGCCAGCCCAGGTTTTTAGCCCTGGAGTTGGCCCTGAAGCTCCACCAGCTATACTGGTGAGGCTCTTTGTTGAAGTGCCTGAAACTATCTACAAAACCCGACTTCATGAATTGGTCGATCCAATCACGTTCCTCCGGCAGAAAACCGCTGCTGTTGGCGTTGCTTTTCGGGTTGTGGATATCAATGGGTTGGTGGCAGATGTTGTAATCACCACAAATGATGAGTTTGGTGCGCTCCTTTTTAAGGGTATTTATATATTGCTGAAAATCAGACAACCACACCATTTTGAATGCCTGGCGCTCCTCCCCGCTGCTACCGCTTGGATGATAAACACTAATTACAGAAACATCACCATAATCCGCCCGGATAACACGGCCCTCCGCATCATAATGAGAAATCCCGCAGCCATAATGTACATAGTCCGGTTTGCGCTTTGTTAAAATGGCAACCCCGCTGTAGCCCTTTTTCTGTGCCGGGTACCAGTAGTGGTGATAGCCTGCATTCTCAAAAACAGATACATCCAGCTGGTTTGGCTCAGCTTTCAGCTCCTGGAGACACAAAACATCAGGGTTAGCCGCTTTTAACCAATCGAGAAACCCTTTGCTGAGTGCAGAACGGATACCGTTCACGTTATATGTTATAATTTTTGCCATGTTTTCGCGTTTTCCTGTTTACGAATAAACGAATGGATACGAATTTACAAAATTTACATGGTTAAACTAATTTTCGATTTATGGGAACGCTGATTTTTATGATTTATTAAGATAAAAAATGATTGTGTTACGGTTAGCTGTTATATCCCTTCATAAAAGCACGTAAATCTGTGTAGCTTCTAAAATAATAATCCTGTGAGCAAAGCATGGTTTCGTAAATTCGTATCCATTCGTTTATCAGTAAGCCCCGACATTTTTGTATTTTTAAACAGTGATTACCCGCAAACAACTTCTGCTTTTATTTTTTCTGTGCTTATCTGCAGGAGGGGCGTATGCACAGTACGTCAATAATCAGCATGTTAAAAACCTGGTGCTTGCAAGCGACACACTTTTGCTGGATACGCTCAGCCTGATCCCCGGTTCCATAAAAATCACAAACACCGCTGGAGGCAATATTGACAGCGCCTTTTACAAAATAAATTATGCCGAAAGTGTTCTGATTGTTAAGCGAAACCAGCTAACTACGGATAGTCTGACTATCCACTACAGAACATTTCCTTACCTGTTTTCTGCAGCGGTAAAACATAAGGATTTAAACCGCATTAAGCCCGATTTATTCGGTAATACCAATCCCTTCAGCTATACCATAACATCCAAAAACGATGATATTTTTAAGATGGACGGCCTTAATAAAACCGGTAGCATTTCACGGGGCATCACATTCGGAACCAACCAGGATGTGGTGGTGAATTCCAACCTGAACCTGCAGTTATCAGGGCACCTGAGCAATAATATTGATATATTGCTCGCAGCTACGGACAACAATATTCCTATCCAGCCGGAAGGGAACACACAGCAGCTTCAGGAATTTGACAAAGTATTCATACAGCTGTCCAGGGAAGACACCAGGCTTATTGCTGGCGACTTCCAGCTGATGCGGCCCAACAGCTATTTTATGAATTTTTATAAGAAAGCCCAGGGTTTGAATTTCTCAACAGCAATAAAAACAGGGCCCTCAAGACCTCAGGCAAAAGGAGTGGTTGCAGACACCTCAAAAAATGGCATTTACCGCACCACGCTAAGTGCAGCTGTTTCAAGAGGGAAATTTGCGCGGAATGTGATACAGGGCATCGAAAGCAACCAGGGCCCCTACAGGCTGCGCGGAGCGGAAAACGAACCTTTTATTATTGTACTGTCCGGCACAGAAAAAGTGTACATCGATGGAAAGCTTATGGACAGGGGACAGGAGAACGATTACATAATTGATTACAATACATCCGAAGTTACCTTCACAGCCAAACAGCTGATAACAAAGGACAAACGGATTGTAGTGGAATTTCAGTATTCCGACAAAAATTATGCGCGCTCGCTCCTGCACTTTGGCAATGACTTTGAAAGAGACAGGCTGAAGCTTCACTTCAACATTTATTCAGAGCAGGATAGCAAAAACCAGCCGCTGCAGCAGGATTTAACACCTCAGCAAAAACAACTGCTTTCTGAAATAGGAGATACACTTTCGCTTGCGGTAGTGCCAAGTGCCGACAGCGTACCTTTTTCAAACAATGAAGTGCTGTATGCCAGGATGGATACGATTGCGGGCGGACAACAATATACCATTTATCAATACAGCATGAACAGCGACAGTGCCCACTACCGTGTTACCTTCAGCAACGTGGGGCAGGGAAATGGCGACTACAAACAAATCAACTCAAGCGCCAATGGAAAGGTGTTTCAATGGATTGCCCCGGTAGCCGGAATCAGGCAGGGCAGCTATGCTCCCGTATTGCTGCTCATTACGCCTAAACAAAAACAGATGATTACAGCAGGCGCAGACTACCAGCTTTCAGCCAGCAGCAGCCTTTCTTTAGAAGCCGCTATGAGCAACAACGACATCAACACCTTTTCATCCATTGATAATAAGGATAACCTGGGTTATGGATTAAAGATGAATTTCGACAATGTAAAAACGCTGCGCACCGCACCGGACGACACGACAAAGGGGCCCCTACAGCTCATCACCAATGTAAATTATGAATACCTTCAGATACGCTTCTCCCCTATTGAGCGCTACAGAAGTGTAGAGTTTGAACGCGACTGGAACCGGAAAACAGCAAATCCATTAAGTGATCAGCACATTATAGGAACAGCCATAGGGCTTTCAAAAAAAGGAACAGGTTCCATAGGATACAAATTCAATGCATTCCTGGAGGGCAGTAACTACAATGCCAACAAACAGTTTGTGAATGTTAATTTTAAAAAGCAAGGCTTCCAGCTTGTATACGATGGCAGTTTGCTCGGAAGCAAAAGCAGCACGAATAGCGGTTTTTACCGGCACAAAAGCGGAGCTTCGCAAAACATCAAAGGCTTCACCATTGGTGTGAAGGACGAGTTTGAGAACAACAAATTCACTTTGCCCGCAAAAGATTCCTTGCTTTCAAACAGCTACCAATTCTGGGAATGGCAGGGGTATGTTCAAAATGCCGATACTGCAAAAAACAAGTACGGGCTTGTTTACAAACAGCGCAATGACTTTGCAGCCAAAACAACAGGTGCAACCTCCACGCTTCATCAATCGGCACATGCAGAAAGCATAGGCGGCTTTTTTGAACTGCTTGCGAACCCTAACAGTCAGTTAAGAATAAACACCGCTTACCGTATGCTCAGAATAGTAGATACTACCCTTACACTTCAAAAGCCTGATAATTCGCTGGTTTCACGTATCGAATATAATTTCAGGCTATGGAAAGGCTTTTTGTCTTCCAATACTTTTTATGAAATTGGTTCCGGACTGGAAGTGAAAAAAGAATTTACCTACCTGGAAGTTGCGCCCGGACAAGGAGTTTATACCTGGAACGATTATAATGAAAATGGCGTTAAAGAGCTGAACGAGTTTGAAATAGCAGCATTCGGCAACACAGCAACATTTATAAAAGTGTATACGCCAACACTTGATTATATAAAGGTTTACACCAACCAGTTCAGTCAAATGCTGATGATTAAACCTGCAGCGCTGTGGGCAAATAAAAAAGGTGTTAAAAAATTCATATCCCGTTTTGCCAACCAGACAGCATACCGTGTAGACAGGAAGACAACAGAAAGTGACCTTGAAAAGGCCTACAATCCGTTTTTAGGCGAAACAAAAGATGATAAGCTGGCCACACTGAATTCCTCGTTCAGAAACACCCTGTTTGTGAACCAGGTAAGCCCTGTTTTCGGGATCGATTTGACTTACCAGGATGTGCGCAACAAAGTACTGCTTGTAAATGGTTTTGATACACGCCAGAACAGGTTCAAGGAGGCTACATTGCGCTGGAACATGTCGCAGCAGTTCTGGTGGGAGCTTGTATATAAAGACGGCAAGAAGATAAGCAGATCGCAATTTTTTAATACACGCGACTATTCGATTCTTTATTATGAAGCCAGCCCAAAGCTGAACTACCAGCCGAATACAGCATTTAAAGCATCTGCATCCTTCAGGTATACCGAAAAATCGAACGCTGCTGAATACGGCTCGCAAAAAGCCGTATTGCAGGATTACGGGGTGGAGCTAAAATACAATGTGCTTCAAAAGGGCAGCCTGAATGCAAAAGCCAATTTTATACAAATAAAATACGATGCCGAAACAAACACGTCCCTTGGATATGAAATGCTGGACGCGTTGCAGAAAGGGAAAAACATAACCTGGGGTATGGTTTATCAGCGCAACCTTTCGAATAATCTCCAATTGAGCATTACGTACGATGGCCGGGTATCAGAGGAAACAAAGGCGGTCCATACAGGAGGCGCGCAGGTGAGGGCATATTTTTGAATTACCAGCGGGCTCCTTGCATTCCCTGATTTAATGTCTTATATTTGGTTGTTTTCCAAAACAAAATCCATTATTGCGTTTGTCTAAACCCAGAAACAATGAGTATAAAAAAACGGAAAACGCTATTTTATATTCCTGTTACTTGCCTCAGGCCACATATGCGCACAACAGTTTCAAGGTTCCGCAGTGCGCGTAACTCCGGGAATATATTTTGGATACACAATAGGAAAAGGTTTGAATGCTGGGATAGATTGCTCTGTTTCCTTTTTTAATTATTCGCTTTCCGATGATATCAGTGGCTATTCAGGACTGAACATTTCTTATGCTGTATTTTATCATGAAAAAAAACTGTATAAAAACGGATTTTATCGCAGTGTTGCTGTTAACATCGTAAATACCATGAATAACGTAGTTATCACAAAACTAGGTCTGGCAAAAACGAAGCTAAAGTGGGGATTGAACAATGTCAACAAATCGTATTCAAAGGGCTGGGGCCTCAACCTGGATATCGCTGTTGCTCCCTTAAAAACTGCTCCTGTAGCAGGTTTTCGCTACTTTTATACAAACAACCCCTGCCTGAGAATGGGCGCGAACAACCCTGCATTTTTATACATTGGGTATCAGCAACCTTTTCTTATCAAAATTCAGAAAGCTGGTAATAAGCTTTAAAAACAGCGTATTAAAAACTTACACGCAATCATACCCTTACCCCCACAATACAGACATCGTCCACCTGCTCCTGATTGCCTTTCCAGTCGTTAAACACTTTCAGCAATGCCTGCTTCTGCTCATTCATTGACAAGCTGCTATTATCAACAAGAGCGGCCTCAAATCGCTTATAGGTAAGCTTCTTTCCTTTAGGCCCCCCAAACTGGTCGGCATAGCCGTCAGAATAAATGTAAATACTATCGCCTTTTAAAAGCTGCATTTTATGGTTTGTAAATGGATGCGCTGCCGGGTAATACCCTATAGGCTGTTTGTCGGCCTTTGTTATCTCCAGCTTGCCGTTACGCAAAATATTCAATGGGTTGTTGGCTCCGGCCCATTGAAGTTCAAGTGTTTTCAGGTTAAGGCAACAAAGTGAAATGTCCATCCCATCCTTATTGCCAATAGATTCATTATTTTGCCTGAGCTCATACACCACCCGGTCGCGCAGACGGTTCAACACCTCAGCTGGCGTTGGCTTATCGTCCGACAATACAACATCGTTCAGGAAAGAAATTCCCAGCATGCTCATAATTGCACCCGGCACACCATGGCCAGTACAGTCCGCTACAGCAAAGTACCAGTGCTCCTGCTTTTCCATCGACCAGTAAAAATCACCACTAACAACATCTTTGGGTTGAAAAACAATAAAATGCTCGGGTAAATGTGTACTTACATGTTCTTCCTCGCGAAGCAATGCGCTTTGGATTCTTTTTGCATAATGGATACTGTCCATTATGTCTTTGTTTTTTTCTTCGATTATTTTTTTCTGCTGCTCGGTTTCAGCATTTTTGAGTTCGATGATTTGTTTTTGTTTTCGGGTAGTAGATAAGGAACGCAATATAAAAGCTGCAAATACCAGTACAACAAACAATCCTACGGCAACGGTGCGCGTAATTAGCTTTTCTTTGTATACCCGTTGTTCGTTCTCTCTTTCAGCCGCTTCGGCTTTTTTATCAAACTGGTACTTCAATTCATGACGCGTATACTCTTCTACTTTGCTTTTGTTATACAATGAATCCTTTATATTAGTGGCCTTTCTGAATGTATGGTATGCGTCCGTCATGTTTCCCATCCTGGCGTATATATTGCTAAGGCCAAACAGGTTGCTCATTAACGTTTCCAACGTTCCAATAGAATCAGAAAGAGAAATAGCTTTTAAAAAATATTCTACTGCTTTGGGGTCGTCATTAAAACACACATAAATCTGAGCTATATTTCCGTATAAGTCGCCTATATGTTTTTTATTTCCGTGCTTTTGGGCAAGTTCAAGCGCCTCTGAATAGTATTTAAGTGCCGGCTTATATTCCTTCTTCGTGTGGTATAAAACACCAATATTTTCAAGGCTAACAACTACTTCGCCAATATTTCCAAGTGCTGTGTGCTCTTTAATCGCTTTAAAATAAAAATCAAGCGCTGCCGAATCATTATTCAGTGATGCATATAAGCTGGCAAAATTAAGGTAAATCTGCGCGACCCGCCTTTTATTACCTTCCGCTTCACTCAGTTTAAGCGCCTTTTCAAGATACTCTTCTGCCTCAGTGTACTTTTTCTGGAGCAGATAGAGACCGCCTATATTTGTTAATATTGATGCTTGCTGGGCAAGATCATTGTATTTTTCAGTGATTTTTAATCCTGCCAGATAATTTTCAAGCGCTTTAGAGTAAAGCGCTTTATTTTTATAAGCTATTCCAATGTATTTATACAGGCCGGCCTCTTTTTGTTCCAGATTCTTTTCTGTTGCAAAAGCAATTCCCAGGTTGGCATATTTTAAAACAGAATCGTAAGAAGCATTTTTTTGGTATTCCCATATTATGTAATAAAGCCTGTTGATTTTACCCGTATCTGATTTTTCATTCTCGTAGCGAATAAAAAGGGAATCCAATTTGGTTTTTTGGGCAAAAGCACAGCTGCACCAGCTCATTAACGAGAGGAAAACTGCAAGTACCACATATATTGAATATCGGTTTTTCACGTTTGCGGATTACCAAATATAAAAAAATAAAGCGACCCGTTTTACTGTATAAAACGAATCGCTTTAATTAAAAAAACTGCCATTGAGCTTATTTCCCCACTTTTACCCTTATACCTTCTGAATTGCTTGTAAACTCGGGAGCATACATACACTGTATGGAAGTAATCCCGTTTGAAAAACTACCATTATGCGTTACAAACATAGGGTATTCGAACACGTACGTACCTTTTGGTAACCGATCGAAGAAAAAATTGGTAGCTGCATCCCGCGTGCTTTCGTAATATCCCAGCCCATCCTGCCATTTATAGCTGGAAATAACGTTGGTTGGTTCAAATCCTGATGCACGCATATCTTTCATGTGTACATACTCCATATCACGGTCCACACGCAGCTCAATTCGCACCTTTATTTTATCACCTACCTTTAATGTTGTTTTATCTGTAACAGGTTCCAGCAGCAGACCTGAATCCGAATTTCTCTGGATAAACAACTGCTTTTTCATATTCAGCGGTGTTTTGGAAGGGGTTATTTTATCAAGCTGCTCAAAGTATTGCCAGTAAACAGCGCCCCAGCTAACGCCTTCGTCCTTTTTAACAACCTTAACTTCGCCCATAGCAGGTTTTATATCACCACCGCTCCAGGATGTTTTAAAATAACCTGTTCCCGCTTCCTGCTTCACATCCGGCATGTTTTTAGGATCTATTTTCATCTCACCAAGGCTTATCTCAACATTGCTTTCTGTTGCCAGCCAGTCCGTACCACGCAATAATAGTGCGTACACAGCTTCTGTTGTAGCTTTGGTGGTTCTCCAATCTTGCGTTTGCTTGGATTTTAACAACCACACCTTTAAATCGTCCACAGACTGTTTATCCTTCGCCACCTCATCAAACGCCTCAATCATAAGCGCCTGTGCCTCAATTGGTGCCTGGTACCAGTAATAGCCACCGTAATTCTCTTTCCAGTACATGCCCATCTCTTCGCTGTTTAGGGAATTCTCTTTCAGCGATTTCATAATATCTTTCGGAACAACCTTGTCATCATATCTATGAAGCGCCAATGCAATCATACCCTGCATGTAGCGGCCATTCTGCAGCCAGTATTTTTTGGCCTGACCTTTATAATAATCAAACGCTTTCTGATTACGGTTATCGATTGAAATATCTTTAAAGTAGCTGCGGGCATACAAATACTGGATTTGCTCATAACCCAGGTGGTTATCATCCAGGTGCTCCTTATCGTGTTTCAATATCCATTCATAATCCTCACGGATACGGTTGTCGAGGTATTTAACACCATCCCTTACCATGTCCCATACAGAAGCGTTTTCACGAACATTCTTCACACCAAGATGGTCAAGGTGCCCCATACCGGTAACTATATGCTGTGTGATATAGCGGCTTTCAGGCATGCCTTCAAACCATGGCCAGCCACCATTTGAAGATTGGGATTTCTGAAGCTTTCTCATTGCACGGTCCAGCTCATTGCCCATCCTGTTCAGGTCAAACAATAATGCAACCCTTTTCTTTCTTTCACTTTCATCCTTTGCATCCAGCACCCACGGTGTTTCTTCGAGCATCAATGATTTCAACTCCTGGTTTTTCTCAAGATTAGAGAGTAAGGCTTCCGGACTTTGCGTTTTCCAGGAATCAAATACCGCCTTTATTTTAGGTGATGAATTTGCAACGTGCGATGCAATGCTGTTTGCATAATAACGGGAGAATGTTTGTTCTGCGCATTCATAAGGGTATTCCATCAGGTATGGAAGCGCCTGTACAGCATACCATGCAGGATTTGCAGTAAACTCCAGCGTAAGCTTATGGTTGCGAAGCGTTGTTGAACCACCGTTCTGGCTGATCAGTTTTTCAAAACGGAATGTTTTGGTCTGCTTGCTTCTTATTGGCAATGGCAAAGATTCTGTAACCAGCATGCGGTTTGTTAAAACAGGCACAGCCATTTCTTCGCCATCTGTAAAGTTTCCTGCTTTTGCAACAACTTTATAAGTGATGGCACCGACACTTTCAGGAATTGAAATGTTCCACGCTAAGGATGTGCTCAAACCTTTTTTCAGATCGGCAAAAGGCACTGAAGCATTGCCACTTACAAGCTGGGAGGTTATATCCTTCATGGATGTTGCATCGTAAAGGAACAACTGTGCATTCCCGGCCAAATCTTTATCCGAAAGGTTGGATACTTTTGTGCTGAATTCCATCTTGTCATTTTCGCGGAAAAAGCGCGGGGCATTTGGAACCACCATCAGCTCTTTCTGCGTAACCAACTCCTCCTGTATATTTCCGAATTTCAAATCCTTGGTGTGGGCAAAGCCCATCATTTTCCATTTTGTCAGTGCTTCCGGAATGGTAAATTTGATGATTACACTTCCATCCTTATCAGTTTCCAGTTGAGGGAAGAAAAATGCCGTTTCAGCAAAGTTGCTTCTTGCTGCTACTTGTGATAAGTCTGCACCGGTTTCCCCGCCCTTGCCTCCAATGTTCTTGTACTCCTTATTCGAGCCTGGCTTTTCTGCTGCTGCTTCTGTTGCAGCCAGTCCATCCATATTATAAGCCGCCTCTTTTTTAACAGACTTGTCGGCACTTTTCTGCTTAGGACTCTCATCCCGCACCGCGGAGCTGCTTTCGGACACCATTGGTGCTGCTGCAGCAACCTTTTCATACTTTGCACCGCGGCTTCGGCTCCCGCCACCACCTTCATACTCCATATCATCATAAGTGTTGTAATAACCCATGTAATAACCAAACCAGTTCAGATAATCGTATGAATGGCCCGAATAACCATAATACTCATTCCAGTACAGTGCAACCAGCTGTGAATTGGTAATTCCAAAGGAGCGGTTCATATCCCAATACAGGCTTGAATAGTATTGGTTATAAATATCAAAATACCAGTTATTTGGCCTGAACGCGTCCAGAGAGGCATCGTATAAGGTTGCCACCATCTCTGCAGCCACCTTATCACCCTTTTTATCTTTTATTTTCAGCTTCCATTCTTCTTTTTGTCCGGGCAACAGCTTATTTCGGAAGGTTTCAAATTCAATATCCAGCTGCTTATTGGTATAAGGTACTGTTATAACCCCATTGTTGGTATACGAACGATTGTTTTTAATGAACACACAGTGGAATGCGAAATTGCCCCTGTGCTTTTCCTCGACCTGAATTTCAATCAGCTTCTGTTCCTGGTTAAGTGTAATGTATTCTTTTTTTACAACTTCGCCTTTGTGCTCAATCTCATAAAGAACTTTTACATCTTTTTCTTTAGTACCAATCACAAAACGCGCCTTGCTCCCAGGCTCCACTGCACCCGTTGTAATATAGTTGAACCAGTTAATCTGGTTGCCCGGGACCTGCACATCGGAGTTGGAATAAACGGTAAAGTATTTCACATCCTTTACATCCTCTCCGTAGGCGTCCTTGCTATGGGCCTCCATCACATACACACCCGCTTTCCAGGATTTGAGGTTGGTGATTTTTACAGAATCGTTCTTTGAAACGCCTGCTACTGCAGGCTTATTAATAAAAGCCTTCTCGAACACCTTTTCTCCACGCTCCCACTTGTACATGTTGTTTTCGTCTTTGTACTCATCGTGCGGAAAAAGCTTTTCAAACTCTTCTTTGCTCATCATGTATTTATCCGGCTGGGCCCAGCTTCTTGCCCTGTAGGTTTTATCCGGCTCTTTCAACTTATATATTTCCACTTTTCCCTGTGCGGCTTCGTATTGTCCGCTCATGTTGGTAGTATAAATCCCGAACGGGTCTTTGTTTTCTTTTTCAAGCAGTGTTGGTATTGCAACATTCAGGTTAAGTGCTGTATAGGCCGCGCTCACAACTGTTTGTGAGCTGTGTGTTTCACCATTTATATCCGTTACATCGGCATACACGGTATAAGAATACGTAGGCTGATATGATTTAGGGATGCTCAAATCGGGTATGGCTTTGAAATCAACAAAAAAAGCACCTGTATCATTGCTGGTTGCAACACCATTTGTGATTTCCATCTGGGCGGAATTTGGATAATAACCTCTCCACCAATACCACCAGTAAGGGAAAGAAGCGTTACGCACAACGCGGTATTTCACCTGGGCACCATCAATATTAGCTCCGGAGAAGGCCTTAGCAAGGCCTTCCACTTTTATGGTTTCATTCAGTCGGTAGCTGCCCTTCACGGGTTTAAATGACACTTCAAACTTAGGACGCTTGTATTCTTCAACAGAAAAGTACACCGAGCCATAACCATTGTCTAGTCTCATTTGTCCCTTCAGCACGCCTGCCGGTGCTGTAAATGTGCCGCTGAATGTGCCATATTCATTAGTAGTTAAATCCAGATCAGCTACCTTCTGATAGTTAACATCATAAAAAGTTACAGTAGTTGATGTGTTCGGAAGTATCTGGTTATTTTCACCATCGGTGCTAAGCATGATACCTTTAAAATAGATGGTCTGGCCCGGTCGGTAAATACCCCTGTCCAAAAAGAAAATGGTCTTGGTCTGCATTATCTTTTGCGATGAATAATTGCGGTACTGGTACACGCTGTTATCCATCTGCAGGCGATCGGCAGCTTCACCTCTTACCGGTGATGAAAGGGTAAAATCAACATTAAAATTCCTGTATTCATTGGAAGATTGCACATTAAAAAAACCATTATCATCTGTCGTGTACTTTTCAGCCTTTACATACTCGTATTTACGGAGGGTATAATTGTATTTTTCATAATACACCTGTGCGGATACCCCTTTCAGAGGTGCACCTGTTTCGCGGTGCTGAACATAAAAATCATAGCTGCCATTCTGCATCCTGCGGTTGATATAGCTGATGTTGGAAGTCCAGAAAGACGCATACGCTACACCATTGTTCTGGTATGCAAAGCCTTTGTCGGAGCCCATCAAAACAACATAATGTCCGGATGGAAGCTCCGGAAGCGTTATTTCTGTTGCGTGCGACTGGTAATCCGCATCGTCCGGCAGTTCAACGCCCCACTCTTTAACAACAGCCAGTTTCAGGTATTGTTTAATAAGCTCTTCGCCATAGTAGCGCTCAATGGCCTTGTTGTATTTTTCAATATCCATGCGGGCAATACGCACATGAACAGTTTTTAAATTTTTATAATTTACCAATGCCCTGAAAGCCTTATTGGGCAGCGTAATTTTATCAGTAGTAAAGCTGATGGAGCGCTCTTTGATCTGCGCCATCAGCTGGCGGCAATTGTTCGAACCGTGAGCATCCGGAAATTTTTTAATTACTGCTTCACACAGCTCCAGCGCTTTCTTCTTCATCCATTTGTTTTCATCCGAATGCAGCGGTTTATAAGCATCTCCTTTTCCAGAATATACCACTGCAATTTCATAGCTCACCTCTGCAGAGGCCGGATTAGACCCATAACGCTGCTCAAGGCCTTGTAATGCTTTTAAGTATAAACTGTCCTTCAGCTCCGTTACCGATTTGTTTTTTACAAATTTCAAACGTTTTAAATCCACATCTATTAAAGCTGTTTCACGTTGCTGTACTGTAAGGTTAAATGCGTTTTCTGAGGAATGGAACTGGATCAGCTTCTGCAGTATGGTAAGTGCATAGTATTTGGAAGACAAAGTGTCTTTCGATTCAATTTTAAGCTTCGAAAATGCTCCGGACTCATCAAAATAACGATCATTACTGAGCTCGAATTTGTATGCCGGACGGGTAATATCCGGTTCTTCATTCATATAAAAATCAACTGCCCTGTGTGCTAGAAAATCGTACAGTGTTGGCCTGTATTTGCGTGAATCGTGATAGGTAACAAGGATCTCATCAAATACATTGAGTGGTGTTCTTTTAAGGCTGTCCTCGTTTTCAATGGAGAGCTGATAGTGTTTTACTACTTCAGAAAAAATGGTTTTTAAATCCCAGGTGGTTATATCTGTATTTTCAAAATTGGTGGTGGTGGTCCTGTTATGAAATTTCCAGCGGTTGTTTTCATAGTACTGCCAGTAGTTTTCGGCAATGATGGAGTGCAGAACAGGTTTAACTGGGTATGGTGATTCTCTGGCTTCCTCATTCAGCTTGTTTAGCGCTTTAACAAGGGAGTATTCCTCCATTTGTTGTTCAAACCGCATACGGTGTATGATGGCTTTTACAAACTGGGCAGAATTATTTTCTGACTTTGCCTTGCTGTAAATATCATTTACTACTTCCAGGGCAGATTTGTTTAAGCCTTTATTAGCTAAGGAATCTACCTTTTTCCATTGTTTTTCGTAAGAACTGCCTTTCGGGAATATGAGTAACATCTTGCTTTTTTTAGTTGAAATAGTGAATGCTGCCGCTAGTCCTGAAACGGTAATTAGGGCAACCAGAAATGGTTTTGAAAACTTCATGATTAAAAAATTTTATCGTTAAAAGAACGTTGTCTGGGATTCAGATGCAAAATACTTTGGGATTCCATAAACCAGTAGAAAAAAATTTTGATGATTTATGTGCCTGCGAAATTACAAATTCTTTCAGTTGACTGAAGGATGTGGAAAAATAAAAACGCACTGATATTCAGAGAATTACAAAATCAGGAAATACGGATCCCGATGATTAGGATATCATCTACCTGCTCGTTCGCACCCTTCCACTGCTCAATAGTAGAATCTAAAAGTCGTTTTTGCTCCGATAGTGGTGACTGGTGGCAGGTCAGTAAAAGATCTTCCAGGGTTTTATATTTGAACTTTTTACCGTTTTTGCCGCCAAACTGATCGGCATAACCATCTGTTAATAAGTAAATTACATCACCTTTAAGCAGCTCAACTGTATGCGAGGTAAAAGGCTCTTTTTCTTTTAAAGATTTTCCAACGGGGATTTTATCCGCATTCCCAACGATGAGCTGTTTGTTCCGGATAAGGTAAAACGGATTATTAGCAGC
>JAGVJJ010000006.1 GCA_020051175.1 Bacteroidia bacterium
GGATACGATAATGCGCCAAGCAGCTACCCAACCAATAACTGGCAGGATTTAATATTCCAACAGGCTCCGGTTAAAAGCCTTGATATAAATGCCCGGGGTGGTAATGACAAGACTAAATTTTTTGTATCCGCTTCAATTTTTGATCAGGAGGGAATAGTTATTGAATCTAAATTTAAACGTTATAATTTCAGGTTAAACCTGGACAATAAAGTAAGTGAAAAATTAAATATTAGTGCAGATATATCATTCAGCAACTCCATCAACAACAGAATCAGAAATGATAATAATATATATGGTGTTGTAAGCACTTCCCTGTTGCTGGGTTCTTATTTCCCTGCATATAATGCAAATGGCACTTATGGCCGTGACCCGAATGCATCTATTGAAAATCCCCTTGCCAATGCTTATGAAGTTACTAATGATGTAAAAAATAGCCGCCTATTGGCATCTGTTTCCGGTGAATACAAGATAACTAAGCATTTTTCATTCAAAAGCCAGCTCAGTGTGGATTATCTGAATTTGAAGGAGTTGTTTTACATACCAAGCACCCATCTACAGGGGGGTGGCACCAGAGGTGATGGTTCAGAAGGATATGCGCAGGATATTAGCTGGACAAATGAAAATATCCTGACATACAAGCAAATATTTGGCAAACATGATCTTACTTTTACGGGTGTTGCTTCTTACCAGGAATCTGTTTTTGAATCAATTTTTGCACAGGCACAAAATTTCCCAGGTGACCAGATTAGAAGATTGTCCGCCGGTTCCGTCAGGGTTATTGCTTCATCAAGCGGTACCTCTTGGGGCCTGGTAGGTTATATAGGAAGAGTGAATTATGCGTACGCAGGTAAATATCTTTTTGGAGCCAGTATGCGGCGTGATGGGGTATCCCGTTTTGGCTCCAACAAGCGTTGGGGAACTTTCCCTGCTGTTTCAGCGGCCTGGAGAATCAGCGAAGAAAAATTTCTTTCCAACATCAATGTTATTTCTGATTTAAAAATAAGGGGTAGCTATGGTATTGCAGGTAATGCATCGGTAGGCAACTTTGCTTCCTTACCACTGGTAGGCGGTGGATTTAATTTTAATCAGGCAGCAGGCCTTGCACCTATTCAGCTTGGTAACCCTGATCTGGGTTGGGAAGAATCGAAACAAAAAGATATTGCCCTTGAACTTGGCCTTTTCAAAAACAGGATAAATTTCGTGGCAGAATACTATGTTAAAAACACAAAAAACCTCTTGTTGGCCAGGCCGCTTGTAGGCAGTTCGGGCTTCACTTCTATTACGGAAAATATAGGTGAATTACAGAATAAGGGTTTTGAGTTTACTTTAAATGCTGATGTTTTC
This sequence comes from Bacteroidia bacterium, assembly GCA_020051175.1. GTDB lineage: Bacteria > Bacteroidota > Bacteroidia > 2-12-FULL-35-15 > 2-12-FULL-35-15 > 2-12-FULL-35-15. The sequence continues at coordinate 1,345 of JAGVJJ010000006.1, forward strand.
AAAAGAAAAGATTTTAACTGGTCAGCATCTTTTAACATCACTTATCCGAAAAATAAAGTGGTTAAATTGGCTGGTACCCCATTTGCTTCTGGTTTTGCCAGTTGGGTGGAAGAGGGGCAGAATGTTGGTGCCTTCCGCGGGTTCGTCGTAAAAGGAATTTTTCAATCCCAGGCAGAGATTACAGCTGCCCCGGTTCAAAGTACACTTACAAGGCCCGGCGATATACAATTTGAGGATTTGAATAAAGATGGAAGAATTACAACAGATGATCAGAGAATCATTGGAAGTGCTGTACCTAAATATTTTGGCGGATTGACCAACAATTTCAGTTACAAAGGGTTTGCCTTAAATATTTTTTTACAGTTTGTTCAGGGCAACAGTGTGTATAATAATACAAGGGCATTCTCGGAGGGTATGAACAGTATATTTGGCCAGGCTGCCAGCACCAGAAACCGCTGGACACCCACTAAAACAACCGGCAATCTTCCGAGAGCAGTATTTGGAGATCCTAATAACAACAGAAGAACATCAACCAGGTGGCTTGAAGATGGTTCTTTTACCAGGCTGAAGAATCTGATTCTGTCATATAGTTTACCACAGTCCGTTATTTCCAAGTTTAAGTTGGTCAGCTTCAGATTTTTTGTACAGGGAGAAAATTTATACACATGGACCAAGTACAGTGGTTTTGACCCCGAAGTAAGTACGTTTAGTGTTACCAATACTGCGCCTGGAACTGACTTCCTTACGTTCCCACAGGCAAGAACCATTACATTCGGATTAAATATCGGCTTCTAACTTTCAAAAAATAGTATTATGAAAAAATATATTAATTTATTGATTTTAGTAAATATACTCCTGGTCACTTCTTGCACCAGGATATTGGATCAGAAGCCCCAGGAATCACTTGACGCTGGTGATGCTTTTACCACAAGAACAGGTGTTGAAGCGGGTATAGCTGGTGTGTATGACGGCCTTCAGTCAGGGGATCATTACGGATTAGCTGTTTGGATCTATGCCGACCTGTATGCTGATAATTTAACCCATACCGGTACTTTTCCAACATTTGCGCAAATGGCTAACAAACAACTCTTGACAGATAATGTAAATATTTCTAATTTATGGGACAGGATTTATAATACAATAAATCGTGAGATCGGAAGA
>JAGVJJ010000115.1 GCA_020051175.1 Bacteroidia bacterium
TGATTGATAAAACTGCGGCAACAGTTTTCCTCCCTTCAGCATGGTATTATTATCCTTCATAAAAGCAGGAGGGCTCCAGGGGCTTGCATAAAAATTAATTTTTCCGCCGGCGGCTTCCAATGCTTTTTTTAATAAGGGAAGCCGGTATTGTTTATCATGTTCAATACTGAAGGTATTTAATGCAGCATCGCCTTCATCCACGTACGTATAACTGCCACTGCTGAAATCGCAGCTATGAATATTGGTTCTTATCAATGAATAGCCAATTCCTTTGTCTTTACTGAAATAGGCAGTTAATAATTCCTGTTGCTTATCACTGGATAACTTTGCAAAGGTTTCGGCACTGGCATCGGTGATGGCGCCTCCAATCCCTAAAAAACTTTGAAATGTTATATTAGGGTTTACAAAAACACAAATCTGCGTTTCAAGCGGTTGTTTTAATTCGAAGAACTGCAGCGTTGCCGTTTTTGCCATTCTCAAATCAGTGCTGTCAGCAGTAGTGTAAACCGTAACGGATTTATTTTTTGTTGAGAAAGATCCGGGTATTGGTTTAATTTGACGGGAAAAACTAAAAAAGACGGGCATCAAAAAAAGTAAGGGTAAAAAAATATTTTTCATGTTTATTATTTTTAATTGAATTTGATTGTTACCAGGTAAAGGTTGCAACGGAGCCCCCATCCAGTGATGCAGTCGCCCATTTATCGTTGTACTTAATATTAAAAAACTCCGAACCCGCACCATCATTTTCAACAATTAAAACCTTTTTACCCGAAGGTGTTTTAAATGCTACGTTATTTAAATTTCCTGCGGATGTACTCGCTATTCTTACGGAGCCTGCAGGAACAAATTTAGAAGCATGCGCAATAATATAATACGCAACGTTCCTTATGAAAAAGCTGGTACTTTCAATTGTGATTGCGCCTTTGCAAGTGGTACAGCCTCCGGGTGTATGTGGGCCAAAAGAAGAATTATTTGCTAAATTCCATTCGAGTGCATTTTTACTCCAGTTACGCATGGAGCCGATTATTACATTTTTTAAATGCCATTTTAAATCACCGCCGAAATTGCCTGTTGAAGAAGTGTATTGTTCCGTGAAATAAATATTCTTACCGGGATAGCTATTACGCACCATTGTTAAAGCGCTGATTTCACCCGCATATAAATGAAATGCCGAGCCATTAATAAATGGCCTTGCGCCGGGGTCATTCAATACTGCAATGGGATATTCGGGTTTATCGGCATTGTGATCATAAATAACAATCTTGGTATTGATATTTGCTGATTGAAAAGCGGGGCCCAAATGATTTTTTATAAAATCTGCCTGCTGCGTGGCCGTCATCAGCATGCTCGGATTATTTCCCGGGTTCAATGGTTCATTTTGCGGTGTGATGGCATCAATAATAATGCCTTTATCTTTCATTTTCTGAATATATTTTACAAAATACTGTGCATATACGCTGTAATACTGTGTTTGTAAACTTCCGCTAATAAAACTATTATTATCCTTCATCCAAACCGGTGGCGACCATGGAGCAGCCATTATTTTTATGGCCGGGTTTATCTGCAGTATTGCTTTTAAAACCGGAATTAAATCTGTCATATCCGGGGCCAAACTAAAATTTGCCAGGCCAATGTCTGTTTGACCAACTGGCATGTCATCATAAGAAAAGGGTGCGCTGTTTAAATCTGAAGCGCCAATGCTAAGCCGTAAATAGCTTATTGAAATGGAATTTGCATTTGCACCAAACAATTCCTGCAGCAATTCCTGTTTGACTGTGCTGTTTAATTGATTAATCATTTGTGCACTTCCGCCAGTAAGGGTATATCCAAATCCATCAACAGTTTGAAATGTGCTTGCTTCATCAACTTCTATGGATGGATACTGATTAACTGTTGCAGCAAATGCTAATACAGTATTTTGCTTTTGAAGTTTTATTGTCTCATCAGATTTTGTAAGCCAGAAATCAACTTCATTTACCGTTGGTACAGGGGGTGCAACAGGTGGTGGGGGTTCGGGATTGCTACCACGATCACATTTTACTGCTAAGCCCGCAATAACTACAAGCAAAAAACCGGCATTAAACCTCACGTTCATCGTAAATCTTATTTACAAATAATTGATACGGATTTTTATATTTTACTTATCACTGAAAGACTCTTACATAGTCCACAAACATTCTTTGTGGAAATACTGTACTGGCGTCCGGGGGGCCGGGCCAGTTACCGCCAACAGCCACATTGAACAAAAAGAACTGGTCAGCATTAAAAGGGTTGACCGCACCACCTAAATCTGCTGCTGTTTTTGTCAGGAATAAATTGTCATCAACATACCATTTAATTATATCCTGCTGCCATACGATACTGAACACATGAAACTGTTGTGAAAAATCACCGGAAGGCAAATAATAGTCGGCACCCTGGTATGTCATTGCACCAGCAGCAGATCTCCAATGTATAGTACCAGAAATCCTGTTGGGAAAGGTGCCTACCAACTCCATAATGTCTATTTCACCACTGGAAGGCCAGCCAACAGTTGTAATATTTGATCCAAGCATCCATAGCGCCGGCCACATTCCTTTGGCAACCGGTAATTTTGCCCTGATATCTATACGGCCAAACTTGAAAGATTTTTTGTTTTGCGTTGTCATTCTACCCGATGAATAATTAAATCCACCTATTGGTTCTTTACGTGCTTCAATAATCAAATTACCATTGGAAAGAAAAGTATTTTTTGAGCTTGCAGTATAGTATTCCAGTTCATTATTTCCCCAGCCACCGGTTCCATTTCCAATTTCCTGGTTCCAGGAAGTTAAGTCCAATGCGGGCCCGGAAAACTCATCACTCCATATTAGTGTATAGCCCGGGTAGCTATTAGGCGTTGTATAGCCTGTATTATCTGTCGGCAAATATGTGCCGTCTTCCGTCAGGATTGTGCCTTTTGCAGAACTAGTACCGAGCGAACAGGATTTACAGTTGCTCAGTTGAATTGTAAATTGAAGGTTATCCTGACGTAAATTCAAGGCATTCCCTTTAATAGTCACGTCAAGAGTAGTTTGTGTTTGATTAGCAGGAATTGTTACAGTTCCTGAAGCCGCCGCATAATCTGCGGGGGCAGTTGCCGTACCATCTACCAGGGTATAGTCAACTGTTGCAGCACTTGTAGATGCCTTATCGAGATTAAAATAAAACTTAATCACAGAAGCGGTTGTTGTTCTTGTTTGCGATGCATCCAGCACGGTAAGCGAAGGGGGAGGCGGTGGTGGCGCCGGAGGAGGAATAACGCCGCCGCCTTTTTTACAAGAAAAAGAAACTAGAAAAAAGGATGCAGTAAAAAGCAGTTTCAAAAATATTTTTTGTTGCATAAATTATCAGTGCATTTGGAAAGCAAAATAAAATGAGGGAAAAATCCATCCTCCATTTTATTAAAACTCTGCTGCTTATAAAAAAAAACAACCATTTGAAAGGCCTTTCCTTATTATATTGGTTTCAATTTTAAATACCATGAATTCCCGGTTTCAGTTCCCTGAACACGCAAATACATGTATGTAGAAGTCAACACCATAATTTCATACTCCTTTTGTAAAGAGCCATACCCGATATATGTGGTATTGCCGGATAATAATATACTTGTTTGTGTTGATGGCGTTGATGCAGCTATCCCTGTACTGGCCGGAGCAAAACTAAATGCACTTGTTCCGCCACCATAAGCATAGCAAGCTTCAGCTCCTGATCCGGGAATACCCGGCAGCGTAGTTAAAGAACCGGTTTTTGTAAATGCTCCGTCCGGAGATGAAACCTGTAATGTATACGTATTCCCTGCGGCTTTTGTGAATGTGAAAGTTGCTGTATAAAAGCAATTGCAGCAGGCTACTTTTTCATTAATGGATGCAGCCCACCATTCAGGAACTACAGAACCTGTCCACGGGCCTACCCCAAAATGACCGGCTACACTTTTATCAACCACCCATGATTTGGATGTACCACCCGTTAAATTTGTAACGATAGCTGGAGCAGGACTGAAATCGCTTTTTACAGTAACATCTTTTGTTGCTGTAGATGAAGAACCGCCTTTTCCATAAACCACGGCTGTTATTCTGTACGTATTTACTCCGAGGGTTGTGTACTTACGCGTAATTGATCCTGTTGGTAAGTAAACCAAATCAAGGGCATTGCTTGCATCATAATCTACTTTGTAGGAAAGTGCATTATCTGCAGTAATAGTGATTTTTACATCCCCGGAACCATCCCCGTCAGGATGTGTGGCATCTACGCCTATAACTTCAGTAGTGATAACAATATTTGTCGGTGCATTCAGATCACCCAGCGAATAATCCTTTTGCTTACAACTATTAACTGCATTAAGTAATATTAATATAAGCGGAAGGCTATAAAATATTTTTTTCATTTTTACTTTTTTATTAATTAGTAATTCTGATATTGTCTATATAAATAATTTCACCGGAACCATCTGCTGCATCATTAAACCTCAATACAAGCTGAGTGAATTTTGCAGTTCCGGGAATGGCAGCATTGCCGCTGAAATCAAATTCCAGTTCTTCCCACGCACCTGAAGTTGTCAATGCTGTTTTTACAACTGCCCCCCAGGGGTTAGCAGATGCTGTACCAATAGCCCATTCCAGTTCCACATTTATTTTTTTACCAATATTTCCGGCGCTGGGATTATACACCATCATTTTCATTTTTTTCCCATGTGCAAAATTTATTGGAATGTTCAACGGGCTATAAGTCCCACTCCAGCTTGCTGCGCCAACTGGTTTTTCATATTTTCCAACGGTCGCACTTGTATTTAATCCGTTGGAAGAGGGGTTAGCAACTTTTGTAAAGACTACGTTGCCAAATGTTCCGAAAAAATAATCCATGGTGGCGCTTTCAAAACTCAAGGGAAGACCAAATAGAGTTTTAATTAATTGTGTAGTAGCTGCACCTCCGCTTTGTGCTATCACTTTCAGATCATAAGGGCCCCCTGCAGGATAAGTATGAGCGGGTAATTCCTGGCCTACGGCCATTGGAGTGCCAACCTCATTTGGAACGTCTCCATAATAAACTAAAAAGGAATTTGCATACAAAGCTGTTGCTTTAACTTTCATTTCCCCTGAAGTTGTAACCTGTAAATTTTCAGGGGCCCTGTAAGTAACTTGAAGCGGGTACGTTTTTACTGTTTCCTGCCCTGCAATATCTTTTGCAGTTATCGCGACAGTATAGGTTCCTTCGGGATAGGAGTGTGTAGTACTGCCACCCGGTGAAACGACAGCCGATGCAGCTGGGCCTGTTCCATGCCCGTAAGCTACCGTAAAGGAACTAACTCCTTCACCAGTTGGTGTAATTTTTACATTTCCTGAATTGTCATTGCTTATATCAAAAATTTTAGAAAGATTTCCTGATGCTGCTGTGCTTAAAAAAGATGTGTCATCATCAATGCCCTCTTTTTGGCAACCAACAAAGCTGAACAACAATCCTGTTAAACCAAATATTGTTATTATTTTTTTCATTGTTATTAATTTTAGTAGTTCGGATTTTGAACCAGTTTAGTACCCTGCAACTCCAGCGATGGAATTGGGAAGACTTCATTTTTACCTGCCCTGAAACCTCTGCCTGCTAATACAGTTGCGGCATCTCCCCAACGTACAAGATCAAAAAAGCGGTGGCCTTCACCTGCTAATTCAAGCCTGCGTTCGGTTTTGATTGCAGCCAGTGATACAGGAACTGAAGTCAATCCAACCCTGGCACGTACTGCATCCAGCAATGCCTGTGCTCTTGCACCAGCGCCTCCAAGCGCTTCGGCTTCCAACAAATAAGTATCTGCCAGGCGGATGATATAATCATTTTGCTGAAAGTTCAGCTCCACTGCACCACCACCAGTACGTATATCAGATCTTTTGGGAATGAATTTCATAAGAAAATAACCTGTATTCTGATACCCTTCAATATAGCGTGCCTCACCGGCAGCAGCTAATGCTTTCATGTCAAGAACACTGGCAGAAAAACGCGGATCTGCTTTAATAAAATCATAAAAATCCTGTGTCCACACATTGAAACTCCAACCGGAGGTATAAATATCTGGCGCATTGGGCCCTACTCTAGCATAACTTCTTGGTCCTACCATTTGAGCCGCTGTATTTCCTTCATCAGCGCTGCTGCCCCAAAATCCCCAATCTGCATTCGATTGATTGGTATGAACTGCTTCAAGAATAGATTCAGTATTGAATTTGTTTGTGAATATCCAGAGATCAGAAAAATTAGCAAGCAACTTGTTACCATACTGGTTTGCCTGACCGGGCGTAACGCCGTTTACCA
>JAGVJJ010000094.1 GCA_020051175.1 Bacteroidia bacterium
AGCCCCTGTCATACCACTATTTCCTGTTCTGCCTGTAACGCCTGTATTTCCAGTAGAACCTGTACCGCCAGTATCACCCGTTGCGCCAGTTGTACCGCTGTTACCAGTTCTGCCTGTAGCACCCGTATTTCCTGTAGAGCCGGTTCCACCGGTATCTCCAGTTGCTCCCGTTGTTCCACTGTTACCAGTTCGTCCTGTATTCCCGGTTCTTCCAGTTGCCCCTGTAGCGCCTGTATCACCTGTATCTCCTGTAGCCCCGGTCATACCACTATTCCCCGTTCTGCCAGTAATGCCTGTATTTCCTGTAGAGCCGGTACCGCCAGTATCACCAGTAGCTCCGGTTGTTCCTGTTTGTCCTGTCCTTCCTGTGGCACCTGTATTACCAGTAGCACCCGTGCTTCCGGTATCACCTGTGGCCCCGGTGGTACCAGTACCGCCTGTTCTTCCGGTTGTACCAATAGTTCCGGTGCTTCCTGTTGCTCCTGTCGCCCCGGAATCACCTGTTGAACCAGTTGCCCCGGTACTACCTGTGGCACCAGTATGGCCTGAGCTTCCAGTATCACCTGTAGTTCCTGTACTTCCTGTTGAGCCTGTACTTCCCGTATCACCGGTTGCACCTGTTGTACCAATAGAACCGGTAGCTCCAGTACTTCCTGTATCTCCTGTGGAGCCAGTTGTTCCGGTGCTTCCTGTGACACCTGTATTTCCGGTATCTCCTGTTGTTCCTGTACTTCCTGTATCACCTGTAGAACCAGTAGCTCCGGTATTGCCTGTTGCACCAGTTGCACCAATTGCTCCGGTAGTCCCAGTGCTTCCAGTACTGCCTGTATCTCCTGTAGCCCCGGTTGTTCCAGTGCTTCCTGTTGCACCAGTATTACCTGTATCTCCGGTAGCGCCAGTTGTTCCTGTGCTTCCAGTATCACCTGTTGAGCCCGTAGTTCCTGTACTTCCAGTAGCTCCGGTGCTGCCCGTATCGCCAGTAGTACCTGTTGTTCCGGTACTTCCCGTATCACCAGTAGAGCCGGTTGCTCCTGTACTTCCAGTTGCCCCTGTATTTCCGGTATCTCCTGTCGAGCCAGTAGTTCCTGTACTTCCAGTATCACCTGTAGCACCAGTATCTCCTGTAGCCCCGGTTGTGCCAGTATTTCCTGTAGCCCCGGTACTGCTTGTTCCGCCTGTAGTTCCTGTTATTCCAATATTTCCCGTAGCGCCAGTGATACCTGTATTTCCAGTGTTCCCTGTAGCACCTGTGCTGCTTGTGCCCCCTGTTGTACCGGTCATACCCGTTCTTCCCGTAGCACCGGTTATACCCGTATTTCCTGTAGAACCCGTGTTGCCTGTTGCTCCGGTTGAGGCTGTAGCACCAGTAACACCGGTAGTTCCTGAATTGCCTGTTCGTCCTGTTGCCCCGGTATTGCCTGTGTATCCAGTATCACCAGTAGAACCGGTAGTTCCTGTAGAGCCAGTCCGGCCTGTGGCACCAGTTCTTCCTGTAGTACCGGTATTTCCAGTAGAACCGGTATCACCAGTGCTTCCGGTAGAGCCCGAAGCTCCTGTAGCCCCTGTATTACCCGTTCTTCCTGTAGCGGCAGTACCACCAGTGCTTCCTGTGTCGCCCGTAGCACCGGTTGAGCCAGATGCTCCTGTAGCCCCGGTATTTCCTGTTCTACCAGTAGCGCCTGTATTTCCAGTCCTTCCGGTAGAGCCGGTACTTCCGGTATCGCCTGTATCTCCCGTGGCGCCAGTTGTTCCTGAAGCCCCAGTAGTACCAGTATTTCCAGTTCTTCCGGTTGCTCCTGTATTTCCTGTGCCACCTGTAGCCCCTGTACTTCCAGTATCACCTGTAGCACCAGTAGTTCCTGTATGGCCGGTTCTTCCTGTCGTTCCGGTTCTTCCTGTAGCACCTGTAATCCCGGTATTGCCCGTAGCTCCGGTACCTCCTGTATCGCCTGTGGCACCCGTTGTCCCTGTCTGTCCAGTTCTGCCTGTAGCACCTGTAATTCCGGTATTTCCAGTAGCCCCGGTGCTGCCTGTATCGCCTGTTGCTCCTGTTGTTCCTGTCTGTCCTGTTCTACCTGTAGAACCTGTAACCCCGGTATTTCCGCTTGATCCTGTACTGCCAGTATCTCCCGTAGACCCTGTAGCACCGGTATTTCCTGTTCTTCCGGTAGCACCTGTAATTCCTGTATTACCTGTAGCACCAGTACTACCAGTATCTCCAGTAGCTCCTGTTGTTCCGGTATTCCCTGTTCTTCCTGTAGCCCCGGTAATTCCAGTATTTCCTGTGGACCCTGTACCTCCTGTGTCACCAGTAGAGCCAGTCGTTCCGGTATTTCCCGTTCTTCCTGTAGCTCCTGTAATTCCTGTATTTCCTGTTGCTCCTGTAGCACCAGTATCACCTGTGGCACCCGTTGTTCCTGTCTGCCCAGTTCTACCTGTAGTACCTGTAATTCCCGTGTTTCCTGTTGCTCCTGTAGCACCAGTATCACCAGTGGCACCTGTTGTTCCTGTCTGCCCGGTTCTGCCTGTACTACCTGTAATCCCGGTATTTCCTGTTGCTCCACTACTTCCGGTATCGCCAGTAGCTCCAGTTGTTCCTGTGCTCCCTGTTGCTCCGGTAGTTCCAGTGCTGCCTGTAGCACCGGTACTTCCTGTATCGCCTGTTGCACCGGTAGTTCCTGTACTGCCTGTAGAACCGGTACTTCCTGTATCACCTGTTGCCCCGGTAGTTCCAGTGCTGCCAGTAGAGCCAGTACTTCCTGTATCACCTGTTGCCCCGGTAGTTCCTGTACTTCCCGTAAAACCAGTACTCCCTGTATCACCTGTTGCACCGGTAGTTCCAGTGCTGCCTGTAGAACCGGTGCTTCCTGTATCACCTGTATCACCTGTTGCACCGGTAGTTCCTGTGCTGCCTGTAGAACCGGTACTTCCTGTATCACCTGTTGCTCCGGTAGTTCCAGTGCTGCCAGTAGAACCAGTACTTCCTGTATCACCTGTTGCACCGGTAGTTCCTGTGCTGCCTGTAGAACCGGTGCTTCCTGTATCGCCTGTTGCACCAGTAGTTCCAGTGCTGCCTGTAGAGCCGGTACTTCCTGTATCACCAGTTGCACCGGTAGTTCCTGTGCTGCCTGTAGAGCCGGTACTTCCTGTATCACCTGTTGCTCCGGTAGTTCCTGTACTGCCTGTAGCACCGGTGCTTCCTGTATCACCTGTTGCCCCGGTAGTTCCAGTGCTGCCTGTAGAGCCTGTGCTTCCAATGTCACCGGTTGTACCAATTGTTCCTGTAGTTCCAGTAGAGCCAGTACTTCCTGTATTGCCAGTTGCACCAGTTGTTCCTGTACGACCAGTTGCACCAGTAGCACCAGTTGAGCCTGTACTTCCTGAAACCCCCTCCATTCCTGTAGAACCAGTATTTCCTGTTGCCCCGGTATGACCTGTTTTGCCAGTACTTCCGGTAGAGCCAGTACTTCCGGTAGCGCCTGTCGCACCCCAGTTTCCTGTAGAGCCTATGCTTCCTGTGTTGCCAGTAGTCCCAGTACCTCCTGTTGTTCCTGTTATCCCTGTAATTCCGGTATTCCCGGTACTTCCTGTTGCACCAATTTTACCGGTGCTTCCTGTAGTTCCTGTACTACCAGTACTTCCAGTGCTACCAGTACTTCCAGTATTGCCAGTATTCCCTATAGCTCCCGTAGTTCCGGTTCTACCTGTTGTACCGGTAGAGCCAGTCGTTCCAGTATTGCCAGTGTTTCCTGTAACCCCTGTATTTCCAGTAGCACCACTTCTACCTGTACTTCCTGTATATCCTGTAGCACCGGTAGTTCCCGTAGTTCCGGTAGTACCTGTATTTCCTGTTGCCCCTGTACTGCCGGTAGTACCAGTTTTTCCGGTGCGGCCAGTGCTTCCGGTTGTTCCTGTAACCCCTGTTGTCCCTGTAATTCCAGTGTTTCCAGTGCTTCCAGTTATTCCTGTGTTTCCTGTACTTCCTGTCTGTCCAGTAATTCCCGTGCTTCCGGTTGCACCCGTTGCACCTGTAGTGCCTGTGTCACCTGTGTTTCCCATAGCACCGGTAGCACCGGTAGCACCAGTATCTCCGGTACTTCCTGTATCACCTGTGCTGCCTTTTTCACCTGTAAAGCCGGTAGCCCCGGTATCACCGGTTGTTCCTGTATCACCTGTGGCACCGGTATCACCAGTACTCCCGGTCCTTCCTGTAGTTCCTGTTCTGCCAGTAGTTCCTGTTTTACCTGCTAATCCAACAGCACCCGTAGTGCCTGTAGCACCTGTGGCGCCTGTCGCACCCGTTTCACCAGTATTGCCTATAAGTCCCGTAACACCTGTAGTACCAGTCACACCAGTAATTCCTAAAATACCATTAATGCCGGTGGAACCGGTGCTTCCTGAAGTTCCTGTGTTTACCTGATTGCCGGAGTTTAGTGCGTAGAATGCATAAGGCACAGCCATAAACTGCTGAATGCTCATTACCTTGAATGAGCCGTTGTTATTGATATCTACTTCTACTTTGAGGAATTGGGTACCTGTGGACCATGGTAAATCAACCAGGTGCTGGAATTGTCCCAAGGGGTTTACAGTACCATCTCCAATGACAAGTGAGAACAGGCCATACTGATCAGTGTAGGTGGTATGTGTTTCCTGATAGAGAACGCTGCCAGTGGCACCGCTATCAATGATTGTAAAACGAACATTAATGATTTTATTTTCGATTGGGGCGCCATTAACATCAATGCCAGCAATGGCAACACCGTTATCATCAATTGCAACGGCCTGAAAATTAATACCACGCAGCTGGGCAAAACTGCTTTTAGAAAACAGGATAAGTAAGAAGAAAAGAAAAACGAGGTAAATTTTTTTCATAAAAGCCCCAGCAGGTTCTACTTCAATATGTTTTTTGCGTCAGTAACAGTTATTTTTTTCCCGTCTTTAAAGGCCACGATAAATGCATCAGTTACTCCGTTTGTTTTGATTTTATTTAATTCTGTCAGCGCTTTTTCATAAGTTTTAAAAGAACCTGTATAATATCTGAACCAACCGTCATCTCCCTTTTCCTTTTTTACGGGCAGCAATACGTTCTTTAGCAAGGAATTGTTTGGTTTTAATTCACTTTTTACAGCAATAAGTTGTATTCTAAATATAATATTTTGATTTTCAGCTATTTTAGATATATTTTTTAGCTGATTTTCATTGAGTTTATCCTGTTCAGTTGCGTTCTGAAGAGGGTCTTTTTGGGTAACAATTTTGGTGTTAGACAGGGTGTCGGTTTTTACTGTTTCTTTATTGATTTTGTCAGGTGATCTGAGTGTATCGGATGTAGTTTTAATATTATTGCTAATTGTTTTCAGGGTATCGGATTTAACAGGAATATCTTTTTGAACCGTTTTTACCGAATCGGATTTAACGGGAATATCCTTCTTAATAGTTTTTACGGTATCCGGATTTTTTACTGCTATATCAGTTTCTTTAATCTTATCAGAATCCTGGGGTTCAGCTTTAACTATTTGAAAGACAGTATCTTTCTTTGCCAGTAATTCCTGCTGTTCTTTTGCTTTCGCAGCGGAAATGTTAAACAATAAACCAAGTCGGAATGCTGAAGCGCGGTTATAAAGATATTGAGATTCTGTAGTTTCCAGGTTTCTTAGTCCTAAGATGTAATTGTAATCAAGGTAAATGGAAACAAACCTTGAAACCGGTACGGAAAAGCCGGCTGTAAGAAATAATCCGAAATCGTTGCTCTTAATGGTATTGGTTGATTTAATATCGTAATAATTCAGCCCAATTGTTTGTTTGGCATTCAGTAACTGTGAGAAGAAGGGGGAAACAAGTATATAAGGCCTCAACTTCCATTTGTTGTACTGGTAACCAACTCCTGCTTTAATATCAAGATATTGCAGATTCCATGTATAATTCACTCTATTAAGCACCAATGCCGAACCTGCTTTTCGCACTCCAAGGCCAGCAGTGATGATTAGCCCGCCCGAGTCGGCATACACATAACCGGCACCGAATGCTGTTGTGGTTATTGTTGAATATCCGGAACCTGGTGCAGTACTATTGTTAGCATCGTCAGAGGAGAACTTAAATGTAGAAAATACCTGTGCTGCATCCAGTGAAAGATAGGATTGCGCCTTGAGATGCTGTGCCAAAATAAGAATTACAGTTAAAAAAACAATGCGTACTGATTTGTGCAAAACCTCCATATTTAACTGTTTTAATATAAAAGAGCTTTTTAAAAAGCCCTGATTGCCCTTACACAGGCGGAATCTGCCTTATCGGCATAATATTGAGGCCCGTAAGGAAAATACTGATTCCAGGCATGTAAAGAATCATATTCCGTTGCACACCAATAATAACCTTCAGAGAATCCACCAATAATGTTTCTTTGCTGGTATAAGAGGTTCAATTCGTTTTTAGAAGGAAGAAACCAATCATTATATCCGTTAAGTGCCAGCTCTTCGCACAAATTTGCAGCGTAGGCTCCGGCACCCTGCATATCAATAATGTTGAGAGTGGTTTCACGCCCTGCTCCAACAGCATTCTCAGTGGAACCCGTGACTATATAAGCTCCATTGTACCAGCGTATTGCACTGCTTTGGTTTGTTTCGGCAGCTACTAAGCCGTGTTGTCCCGAACCATCCAGGTAAAAAATAATGCCTCCACCGTATTTTTTGCCAAGCGCAATTTCGCTTTCAGAAATACTGTTTTTTTCTTTTTTACAGGAGTAAAAAGAGAAGAACGAAAGAATGAATATAAATAGTATAGTTTTTTTCACGATATAAATTTTTGACCTGGATAAATGATGCAGTTTCGCACATTTACTGATGCAAAAAAGATACCTGCTGTACTAAGCTGCTCTCGCTCTGTCGGGGCGTTCAAAGTTCATTATATTTGTTGCTGTGGTTTTTTTTAACCATAACTTTGTTGTTTTACCGCCAAAGCTGTTCCATTAAGATCGCATACGCCCGCTCTGGTACAGCGCTGCATGAAGGCACTGTAGTTTCGCCCAAAAATACCCGACAAACAATGGAACAAGTTATGAACAGCCTCCTAAACAATTATTAAAAATAAAAAAAAGAAACAATGTTGACTCTCTCAATCGGTCGATTGTGTTTTTTTTTATGTAACTGGATGTTTTTAGTGGTTTTTGTGATTTTGAAATTTGTGGGGCTACAATCTTAACGTTATATATGACATAAAATATTACAGATTGAATTGTAGGTTTTCTGTTATTACTACTTTTTGCTCTGAATTTAAATACGTATCGATTCTTTTTTCAATTTTGTTGATTAATTAATTCTATATTCTGCAACTTTTTATATATTTTTGGAGTAAAACGTCCCATGATTGGAAATATTTGTCATGTTTTCGTCCCCCAATAGAAACTTAAAACTCTAGATTATGATAAAACGGCTACCCATTCTATTTGTATTATCGATATTGATTTATACAAGTACCTATTCCCAAACAGCACAAACCATTAGTTTTTCAGCAATTTCCAATAAGTATGCAAACGGAGCTCCTTTTGTGCTTAGTGCGGTTGCTCAATCTGGTTTGGATGTAAGTTTTACCGTTACAACGGGCACTAATATTGCCTCTGTTTCAGGAGACACAGTTACTCTGTCAGGATCTACAGGACAAGTAACTATTAAAGCATCGCAGGGCGGAGATATAAATTTTGCTGCCGCACCGGATGTATTCAGAACATTTTATGTTACCAAGGCTCCGAATACGATCACTTTCGGAACAATTGCCAGTAAATATGTTACTGACACTGCATTTTCACTCACTGCCACTGCAAGTAGTGGAATTGCACCAACCTTTACCAGTTCAAACGCTGCTGTGGCAACAGTAACTTCAGGTGGAACGGTAACTATTACAGGGGCGGGAACAACAACAATTACTGCAAACGAAGCCGGTGATACTATTTATAATGCTGCATCAGCAGTTTCAAGAACGTTAACCGTTTTAAAACTTACCAATACTGTTACGCTCGCATCTATTCCGTCTAAATATGTTACTGATTCAGCGTTTTCTGTTTCAGCAAGTGCAACCAATGGCACTATTACTTATTCAAGCTCCAATACTTCGGTTGCTACAATTAATGCTTCAGGAGTTGTAACGCTTGTTGGTGCAGGAACAACTACTATAACAGCATCAGTAGCAGGTTCTGCAACGTATTTACCTGGATCGGCTTCCAGGTCATTTACAGTTTCTAAAAAAGCGAATGTAGTAACCCTGGCTTCCATTCCGGCTAAATTTGTTACTGATACAGCCTTTACTGTTTCTGCAACCGCTACTAATGGTACAATTACATATTCAAGTTCAAATACTGCAGTCGCAACTATTGATTCTACCGGTAAAGTGACTATTACTGGTGCAGGTAGTACAACAATTGTTGCTTTAGTTCCTGCTTCAACTGCTTATTTAGCTGGATCAGCAAGTAAATCGTTCATTGTTTCCAAGAACACGAATACAGTAACGCTTGCTACTATTCCTGCAAAATATATTACCGATACGGCCTTTTCGGTATCAGCTACTGCAACTAACGGTACAATTACATATAGCAGTTCCAATACAGCCGTAGCCACTATTAATGCATCAGGTGTAGTTACAATCGTTGGGCTAGGAAATACAACTATTACAGCCTCTGTGGCAGCATCTGCTAATTATCTCGCAGGTACGGCAAGCAAACCACTTGTTGTTTCAAAACAGCCAAATGTTGTGACACTTGCAGCAATACCAGCTAAGCATGTAACTGATTCTGCATTCACAGTTTCTGCAAGTGCTACTAATGGAACTATTACTTACTCCAGTTCAAATACTGCTGTTGCCACTATTAATGGCAGTGGAACTGTAACGCTGGTAGGTGCAGGAAGCACAACAATTACTGCATCTGTTGCCGCATCCTCTAATTATTTGGCAGGTTCTGCTTCAAGAGTACTTACTGTTTCAACACAGGCGAATGTAGTAACACTTGCTAGCATTCCTGCCAAATATGTTACTGATCCAGCATTTACGGTATCTGCAACTGCAACTTACGGAACCATCGTTTACACCAGTTCAAATACTGCTGTGGCAACAATCGACTCAACGGGTTTAGTAACACTGGTAGGGGCTGGTAATACTACTATTATAGCATCTGTTCCTGCCTCAACAGGGTATGCTGCTGGTTCGGCAAGTAAATCTTTTAATGTTTCTAAAAAGCCGAATACCGTAACACTTGCTTCAATACCATCGAAATTTGTAACTGATTCAGCGTTTACTGTATCTGCTACTGCTACTAATGGTACAATTGTATATTCCAGTTCAAATACTGCTGTTGCAACTATCGATACAACAGGAAAAGTAACTCTGGTTGGTGCCGGCAGTACAACTATAACTGCTTCTGTGCCGGCTTCAGCCAGTTATCTTGCGGGTGCTGCAAGTAAATCCTTCATTGTTTCTAAAAATGCAAATACGGTTACACTTGCAACTATTCCGCCAAAATATATCACGGATACTGCTTTTTCAGTGTCGGCTACTGCAACTAACGGCATCATCACTTATAGCAGCTCCAATACAGCTGTAGCTACAATTAACGCATCTGGTGTTGTTACGATTGTTGGCCTTGGCAGTACAACAATTACAGCGGCTGTAGCTGCATCTTCAAATTATTTAGCAGGTTCTGCAAGCAAATCGTTTACGGTTTCCAAACAACCGAATGTGGTAACGCTTGCTGCTATCCCAGCTAAGTATGTGACCGATTCAGCTTTTTCCGTTTCTGCAAGTGCTACTAATGGAACTATCGCCTATAGTAGCTCTAATACAGCTGTTGCTACTATTAATGCATCCGGAGTTATTACACTGGTAAGTGCCGGAAGCACAACTATTACTGCATCTGTAGCAGCATCGTCAAATTATCTGGCTGGTACTGCCTCACAATTGCTGACAGTTTCTAAAAAAGCAAATGTGGTTACCCTTGCTACTATACCATCCAAATTTATGACAGATTCGGCATTTGCCGTTTCTGCAACGGCTGTTAACGGTACAATTGGTTATACCAGCTCTAATACAGGTGTTGCAACTATTGATTCAACGGGGTTAGTAACTATTGTTGGAGTTGGAAATACTACTATTACCGCCTCTGTACCTGCTTCAGCTTCTTATCTTGCCGGCTCTGCAGCCAGAACATTCTCTGTTTCCAAGAAACCGAATACAGTAGTACTGGCTTCTATTCCACCTAAGTTCGCTACTGATCTGCCTTTCTCAGTATCAGCAACAGCAACAAATGGTACAATTGTTTATTCCAGTTCAAATACCTCCGTTGCAACAATTAACGCTTCAGGGTTAATAACAATAGTTGGAGTAGGAGGGACCACTATCACAGCTTCAGTGCCTTCTTCTGCAAATTATCTTGCAGGTTCTTCAAGTAAATCGCTTACTGTTTCCAAACAAACCAATGTTGTAAGCTTAGCTGCCATACCGGGTAAATATGTTGGAGATTCTGCTTTTACTGTTACAGCAACTGCAACGAATGGCACTCCAAGCTACCTGAGCTCGAATACTTCAGTTGCAACAATTGATTCAACAGGTTTAATTACTATTGTTGGTGCAGGTAGCACTACAATTACAGCACTTGTTGGAGCATCGGCCAGCTACCATGCAGGTTCGTCAAGTAAAACATTTATTGTATCTAAACGTGTGAATACAGTTACTTTGGCTGCCATTCCGCCAAAATATATGACAGATACAACTTTTATGGTTAGTGCATCTGCAACCAATGGCACAATAAATTATTCAAGCTCTAATCCGGCTGTAGCAACTATAGATGCAACTGGTAAAGTAACAGTTGTAGGCATCGGCAGTACAGCGATCATTGCATCTGTTCCTGCTTCTGCCGAGTATTTAGCAGGTTCGGCTCAACGTACTTTACAGATTAGTAAAGCGAGCCAGACAATCACCTGGAGTACTATTGGGCCCAAAAACACCAATAGTGCTGATTTCCCTGTTACAGCAACGGCATCATCCGGCTTAACTACTACAATTACAGTTGTTGCCGGTCCTGCTATCTATACTGCGGGAACAATTCATCTTACGGGTGTTGCCGGAACAGTTATATTAAGCGCTACTCAGGCAGGAAATGGTGTTTATAGCCCGATTACAAAAACTATCAGTTTTACTGTGGTGACCTTTACAGGTATGGTAGGTTATGTTTCTAATGGCTTTAAACAACTTGTATTATCTGTTGATGAGCCTTCTGCTGAAGGGGAGATTCAAATTGGTGTATATCCAAACCCTTCAACAGGAACATTGTACTTTAATCACGATCCTTCTGTTCGGATAGAATCAGTATCTGTATTTTCATCTACTGGTCAGTTAATGATGAAAGAGAATTATAACAACATAAGTTCAGATAACAGACTGGATTTAACTGATGTGCCTGAAGGTGTTTACTTTGTTCGCTTTTTAATGAAGGATAGTGAACGTGAGGTTATAAAGAGAGTAATAATAAATAATTAAATATAGTTATTTATAGAAAGGCGGGTAGGGCTTTATATAACGTTTAAAACTTCGTTATATAAATTTCTACCCGCATATTTTTTTCTCCTTCTTTGCGGTTTTTAGGTTCAGGTACAATAGGCTTCCGGCCACCGTAACCTTTGATATTTATTCTTTTTTTATCAATTCCGCTTTTAACAAGATAATCGCGTACTGCCTCTGCTCTTTTTTTAGAAAGCTTTTTAGAAGAGCCACTAAAAATAAGCGCTTCATCTGTTTGCCTTTTATCTTTTGAAATGTGCTTATTGCCATTGGTGTGCCCTGCAATCAATATACTCATATTATTATCGTTCATATATTTTGCAAGTTTATTAAGCTCTTCAGATGATTCTTCTTTAAATGCGGGTGCATTCGGATAAAAATAAATGTTAGGAATTACAAATTTATCTCCGGCTTTCAGCGGACTCAGTGGGACAATGTAATTGGCGTTAGAATCAACAACAATCTTATTTTTCAGATTAAGTTGCTGAGCATAATTTTTATAGCCAATCAGGTCACATTCGATTCGATATACCCCTTCTGCTTCTATTTCAGCTGAAAATATACCTATCGAATCATTATATGTGTATTGCAACGGCCGTAAACCTGATTCTTTTATCAGCTTGAATACAGCTCGTTTTAATATGATCCCTGTTTCAGCATTTACCACAATAAAATTAGTCGGGACTAATTTTGAAACCTTTTTAGGAGCTCTTTTTGTTCTTACACTTTTTGTTGGCTTGGAATCTTTTTTATCTAAAGCAGGTGTTGTTTCTGTGGTTTTAAGATAGCTTGTGTAAGCATCCGCTAACTTATAATCTTTGCCATTTGGAGCGGGTGTTTTGTGTATGAGTTTGAAAATACCGGTCAACTTTGGCTGTTCGTTTAAATTGTCCGGTTCAATGGGATTTTTGTCTTGGCTTTTGAAACTGATATTTGGCAGTGAGTCGTTTTTTAAGGAGTTGTTGCTGAGGGAATCCGGTATTATTCTGGCTGGCTCTTTTGTTTGTTCCTGAAGTGAAAGCAGTGTTGCGCTGTACGATGATGAATTAATACTATCAATTTTTTTGCGTGTATAATTGCTTACTTCTATTTTATCGTTGCTGAAGCTTACATAACCAAAGTGAGCGGAGTCATTTGGCTCGCATAGCTTTTTAGTGATATCAAATCCCGAGCCCTGAACATCCTCAGCAAAGGTATTCGTGGGTTCTGAGGGTTTATTTACTTTCAGGATATAAGAATAATCATCACAGGTTTGTATTTCTAAGATATGGCCAGAATCTGCACCAATTTGGTGATTAATAAAAATATATATTGCTTCATTATCAAAAACTTCAATTGCTTTTGAGTAAAACACACTTTTTCTAAAGGTTTCGGGCTGCTGTGTATCATTAAATGTTACGAGCTCTTCCAGATCTTCTATTTTTTCACGCTCTTCACAAAAATATTCATTTTCTTTTGTGCTATAAAGACTGAGGACATATCTGTCATTTTCGTTATTGGGGATAAGAGTAAGCTTGATAAAACAATCTTTGGTGAAGTTTAATTTGTACCAGTAAACACTTCTTTCGGGTTCTCTTTCATTGACGTTCGACTCAAAAAATAAGTTATAGTTTGGTTTTGATAAACATTCAGAAGACATAACAATTTGCGATATTACTCCTAAATTATTCTCCGGAATTTGTGCACCTACCGATAGGGAAAGAGAAAGTGAAACAAGCAGAAGTAGAGAAGTTTTATTCCGGTATTTTCTGGTGAACATGTTTTCAGATAAAGGAATAAAATATTTGTAGCTGGAAAGTTTTTTATAAAGTTTATGGCTTGTCATTACTCTTAATTTCTACCAGCTCCACATCGAAATAAATTGTTGTTTTTGGTGGAATACCCGCACCTGGCATTCCCTTTTCACCATAACCAAGAGAATATGGGATTATTAACGTACGTCCTTCTCCTAAACGCATGCCCGTTACACCTTCTTCAAAGCCTTTAATGAGATTACCTTTTCCTAAAATAAAATCCAATGTTTTGCCGCTTTCGCGTGAAGCATCAAAAATTCTGCGAACACCAGCAGAATCTATATAAAAGCCCGTGTATGCCAGAGAAATGCTACTGCCAGTGTCAACGGCAGCTCCCGTTCCTGCCCTTATCTGCAGATACTGTAAACCGGAACTTAGGTGTATGGTGTCTCCATTTGATTCAAAAAAAGGATACGGTTGAGTATCCAATATTTCCACATCAAATACGAGTGCTTTATCTTTTGGAATAATTCCTTGTCCCATTATTCCAAAACCCAGCTCTGCGGGGATATATAAAATCGCCTTTTCTCCTTTTTTTAAATATGTTAAAGCTTCTTCAATACCGGGTAATGATCGGTTTGAGCCAGGTCTTAAAACTGTTGGAACTTTTCGCTCTATAGTATTATCAAATATTATAGGATGTTTCAGGGAATCAATAAAGTAGCCTGTATAGTCAAATGTTACAACATCGGAGCTTGTAATAGTTCTACCTTCTTTGGTAAGTAAACGAATTATTTTTACACCTTTTTTTGTGGTAATAGTATCTGTTTTTTCAGAATGAAAGAAAGGTTCAACAGAACTGAGTAGTTCAATATCAAAATATAAAGTGGAATTGGCGGGAATAATACCGGAAACTTTATTACCAAAGCCTAAGGCCGGTGGCAGGATAAAAGTTGCCTTTTCTCCTACACGCATGGTTGCTATACCTTCGTCAAGTCCTTTAACCATTCGTCCTGTTCCAAGCTGAAAAACTGCTACTGTGCTGTTTGTGAGTGACGATTGAAATACGCGCTGATAACCTTTTTGATTAAGCACATAACCTGTAAATTGCATGCTTACATTGTTAAAGGGCTTAGCGGGTTCACCCGAACCTTTTGTAACGATTATTTTTTTTAGTCCGCTTGGGAAAATAATTGTATCCTTATTGGAAAGATCGTAAAAAGCCTGCTCCATTTTAAGAACTTTTACATGTAAGAGTAATGTTGTATTTGCAGGTATACTCCCAATTTTTTTAGAACCATACGCCAAGGCAGGGGGGATCCGGAAGTGAGCGCTGTCACCAACCGATAGTAACGCTATACCTTCATCCCAGCCTTTTAAGACTTCTTCCTGCCCGAGAATAAATGCAAAGGGCTTGCCTCTTTCTGCATTGCTGTCATATATACTATCAGGTTTAATGTAAGTTGTAAAATTTACATATGTACGGTACCCTTTTTTTAATTTTTCACCTTGACCTTTTTTAACAATAGCGTACTCCAACCCGTTACCAGTTTTTTTATAGCTAATTTTTTTTTGAGCTAGTGCATTAAAATGTACAATGAGCATAAGTAAAATAACACTTATAAATTTTCTCAGATTCATAGCTGTATTGTCCTAACTTTTAGCTGTTCTTATTTATAATTAACTTCTCTCTTCTAATGGCAGCTCCACCAGCTTTTACAAATGTGCGTTTTTGTACTCTCGGAGTTAGTGGTGAAAGAAACAATGAATGCATCTTTAAAGCCTTTTTCAATCATTAATTTTTTTCGTTCCGCAGCTTTTTCATAGGTGGAAAAGCTGCCACTAAAATGCTTTGTTATACCATTAACAACAAGAGTGGAATATTCCGGGACGTTGCTTAATTGATGATTTTGTCTGAAAGCACCAATTTGTACTTTGTAATTTTTTCCGCCTTCGTGAGAATAAATTTCAATTTCATTCAACGGGTCTGGTTCGTACCCTCCTTTTCTATATCCATATCTCATTTTTGTAGCTGAAGGTTTAGCTGTTGCAGATTCAGAAGAAACCGCAACGGTTTTGGCTGTTTTTACAGTTAGCAGTTTTGTGTTCTTTGCGTTGGTTGTTTCTTTTGTATTAGTTACATTACTACTTGTCTTTTTAGCAGTTTCAATTTTATCTGTTTTAGAGCCGTCCTTCGGAGCTGTTATTGTTACTTTTTTTATGGGTAAATTAAAGATCTTGCGTTCATTGTTGTTATTAACGTAAATTATTTTTCCTCCCAAAGTTATTGAGCCTGTTGCGTTTTTAGGAACGGATACTTTATAAGTTACAGTATAACTTACTTCAGATGGCGCTTTTAACCAAATGATTTTTGTTTCGTTGTTTTCGTACCTGAAATCTCCACTTTTACTCTCGATTTCAACCGCGCTATAGCCCTCGGGAAGGCTTTGAGATAATTTCATAAAGCCATTGATCGAACCCCTGTTAATGCTTAATTTAACGGTAAAGGAAGAGCCTGCTGAGACCGTTGCCGGCACTTTCTGGAGAGCTGCTAATTGCCCAAATGATTGAATGCAGGATATTAGAAGAATAATAAATGACAGGAAAATACTCTTTGTTAAAAAAAAAATGGCTGCCTTACAAATTTTTATTTTGCTCTTATATTTGTTGAAAGCTGTTATTTGTTTATTTGTAATCATACATTTATTCTATTCATCAGAACACTAAATATCCGGCACTAATCTACGGAGCATCCGGCTAATCGGCAAGAATTATTTGTTCCAGGTAATAGTTTGAAAAAGAATAAACAAGTGTGCTAAAACTTACAGCTATTTTTTTAACCTTATCTCCTGAGGGATTTCATAGTCCGCTTTATTACCTGCGGAAAACTCTTCGGTGTAAGTTTGATAACCTTTATTCTGAACACTTATCTGGTAATTTTTATTCCTGTTTAAAATGAGAAGATATTTCCCAGTTTTTGAATTCGGTTTGATAGTGAATGTTTGTTTGCTGTCTTTGTCAGTAACAGTAATGCTTACATTAACATAAGCATCCGGAGATTCCACATTTTCTATGAGTATAGTACCTTTAACAATAACGTTCGGTGTTTTATTTGTTTGATTTAAGATTTCATTGTACTTCAATAGCATACCTTTCATAGAGGTGTCAGGCAAATCGCTGTTTAGATAAGACACTACTTCATCGCGTAGCTCCTGCACTTTAGACGGGCTGCTATTTGGGTTGTCAAGCAATGTTTCAGCTTTTTTAACAAGCTGCTGGTACAATAGGTTCGTAAGTTTTGGTTTTTGTGTATTATCAAGATTGCTATTATTCTGAGCTGGGTCTTTTATCTCAACTGAGCCAGCATTCAGAACTTTGGTATTTACAACATCTGTATTTAATACAGAACCTGCTTCACCTTCAGTTATTACAACTGTACCGTCAGCATTAAATTTTTTATTTTTTACTTTTCTCTTTTTCTCTATAATATAGAATGTATGATAATAGCTTTCTACACCATCTATAAATTCAAGCGGTATATCATTTTGAGCAAGTTCAAACCCTTCTCCCAGTACTTTTTCATCCAGCTTTAATATATATGAACCGTATGGAACATAAAACTTAAATCCTCCCTTGTTGTCTGTTACACTTGTAATTACATTACCGGAAGTATCCGTTAACAATATTCTTATTCTTGAAACATCTATTTTTTCTGTAATTCCGGCACTGAACTTTTCTCTGTCAACTTCAACATTTCCCAGTATTTGTACTCCTTTTGAAAACGGTATATATATTGTTGAGGAGCCATTTACCTCAATGCTATCGGTAATAACAGGGAACCAGGCACCAATATCGGCAAGAGGTAATATCTGTAGTTTATAGCGGGCAATTGTTATATTTTTAAATTCAGCCTCTCCGTTTTCACTACTAAGCACTTCAAAATCGTTTACACGTATTACTATGTTTTCCAATGGAATTTCGCCAATATCGAATATTTTATTTCCATTAATATCCAGGAATGTTTTAAAATGTGCATCGCAAAACTGAACTTTCCTGAATTTTTTAGGCATTGGTATTGCAAAATCTTTTTTTACCCCAACACCCATCTGGAAGTTCTGATTTTTGACTTTTTTATCACTTGTTTCTGCTGTAAAATTGTTGATGGCTCCTGGTGTATAAACATACACAAAGCTTTGTGATAAGCTGTATGTATACGTTGTGTTTAAGCTAAACCGCCAGCCACTGTTTGTATAGTAAAAAAGCTGAGAAAATAAGCCAATACCATGACCTTTGTTTACATTCGTGTAATTATAATTTATGGTATTTTCAATTATAAAGTGTGTATTCTTGAACTGGTACTGGTTGCCTAAGGAACCACCAAACATTTGTGGATACAGTCCTTGTTGGTTTATTATATATCCTACATTCCTTTGTCCTATTGGCCCGTAGGAGTAACGCAAATTGCAGGTCCATGTCCGATAAGTCAAAAACGTGTTTGCCTGGGATGTGAAGAAAGGGTCTGATAGAGGATAATTCAACAATTTATTATAGCCACCTCTTACGAAAAAGCCAAAACGAAAGCTTTCGGTCGGATTAAATGTATTAATATTTAGTTGCAAGCCTGAACTAATAATCTGATCAGGTGGGAAATCTGTGTAATTAAAGTATATTGACGGACTATAGTTAATTCTTGACCTGGCAGGTAATTGGAATGTCAATGTATTGTTAAACATAATATTATCCATGTACAATGAGGTAAGGCCCTGTGAAGTCTGGAACATAGTATAATTGTTTTGTAACCTTAAGCCAAAACCATTATTAAAACGGTAGCTATTGGTTATACCGGCATTAATATTTTTATAATTATTGTTTAACAAATTGCCACCGTTTTCAGAATAGCTATAGGTAATAGAAGTTGCACCCCTTGACTGGAAATAACGTGCATTATAGTTTACGCTATAGCGCCTATTAAAAATAGTTCCCGCTTTATTGGCTAAAGCACCAGCGAAACCTATGTTTTGATGTTTTCCTAATGGAATAGAAAGGTTACCGTTTAATACATCCCAGGAGTTTCCGGCTATATCATTAGAGCGCCCGTAGCCCAAACCTAACCGGAATTGCTTTATATTTGCAGCATAGCCAACTCCATATACCGTGCTTTGATAATTGGTAAAACTCTGTCCGTTTCGTAAAAAATACGCACCAATGATTTGATTTGGTGTAATACGATAACCACCTGCAATACCCCGTCCGTTTGATATTCCTCTGAGATTATTCATGTTTAAGCCAACTCCGTTACCAACAGAAACAAACGCTTTACTATGGTCATAATTAACAACGCCACTAATATTGCTAAATGTTTGATTGTTATACTGATAGGATGAAAAGCCTGTTTGCAAAGAATAATTGAGGTTTGCATTTTCCAATTGTGTATTGCCATTTAATATCAGGTTCATAATAGGCTGCTGGCCAAGCATATTATTAATATTTGCCTGCATCGTTAACGGAATAGTTCCATTGTTCTTCTGATTGATGGTTGTAGTGTTATTCAGCTTTACAAAATTAACAGCGCCATTTTTGCTGTTACCCATACCCGGCTTGATACCTGATTCAGCGGCTTTTAATAATAAGCCATATTGACGTTGTTGCTCTGCTATTTTAGGGATATAGTTGTAACTGTCAATCCTCCTTACATTTCGTTGAGGTTTTTGAACTGTAACTGTAAATGGTATTATTGTATCAGAAAAAGGCGGCAAGGTCATTTCCATAAAATTCTTTCTGAAAATTTTACCGGAGGTATCCGTAACCATAAAGTCGGCACCGATTTTTGTCATGGAGAGCAGTAACTCCTGGCGTTCGTCACCATTGTTTGTAAGGCTGTATTGAAATGAAGCAGTGTTTTCACCATTAAGAAAATAAATACGTGGTCTGGGTAATACCTGCATATCCCAGTCATTTATTTTTGGCCTTCCGGCCCTGAAGCTTGCCAACCCGGCCTGACGGCCTTCAGCTGTGGTTATAAAAGCAGTTATATTATATTTTGTTCCTCCTTTTGCAGCCCTGTTATTGGTAAGCAATCTTACGGGAATAAATAGTGAATCATTGGGAGCAAGGGTATATTCTTTTTCTGATTTGTTTAGTGTGCGCCATCCTGAAGGATGGTTTATTGTTACTGAAAATATAACTGTTTTGCCTGTGTTGTTTTTTATTTGCAACACATTACTTAATACTGCAATTTCACTGAATTCGACTTCAGGAAACAGAAAGCTGGATGTTATTATTTTTTTTGAAATACCGGAAGATGTCTGTGCCAGAGTGGTTGCCGGTCCAATACAAATAAGGAAAATGAAGACAGCCGAAAATATTTTTTTTGGCGTGTTGTAAATAGTATTAAATAGGTTACACATACATAGCAGTAAACATCCTGTAAACAGGATGTTCAGATTTTTATGTACGGTTGATGATCGAATCATTTTAAATGTTTCAGATATTGCATTACATTTCGGTAAGGCAATATTTTATGGATAATTCGTAGCGGCCCGGCCTGTATAACATTCCTGGTCGGAGTCTGTAATCTATAACGAAGCTATATTCATTGTAGTTTGTTAAGTAACTTCCTGCACCATTTACCTGTGCTCCTCCACATGTTCCTGCAGGTGTGAATGCTGCATTATTTATAATATGAATTACTGCTCCTGAAAGTGAATCAAACGTTTGCCAGGCACCGCTGTTAAGGGGTGTGTTACAGCCGTTATCTACTTTTACCTGCAATAAATCTAAAGTGGGATTAATACCGGAACCGGAGATCCCATAATTGGTAAGTGTTTCCCATTGGGATACAGGAGTGGGGTTACCACCATTGGAAACATACATGCTCAGCATCCATTTACAGGAATCGGTACCAATAGGATATTTACGTAACACCTTTAAACGCACAATGCTTGAGCCATTCAGTGTAATACCTCCATTGTATTCACTGAATGAATCAAACACTAACTCAACATTGCCGGGGGTGGCTAAAATTACATGGCTATCGGAGTGATCACAGCTGTTTGTTCCTGTGCCGGGATCAACGCATTGCCCATTTACAATGTTATGCAAAAAAGTCAGTATTAATAATAAATATAGAGCATGAAATTTCATAACAAAAAAATAAAAACAGAAAGAGGGAGAATGGTTTCTCTCTCTTTCCGTTTAAAGAAAAAACATACATTAGTTATTTTCAGTTAACACATATTTCAGATTCATCGTGTATAAACCTGGTTGTGCGAAATTGGTTGCTTGTGAACCATTGGTTAACCCGTTCCATGTAGAACCAATAATATTATCTGCTGAATTAGGGAAAGTTGCAGGTAAACCTGGTTTGATACGATAGTCAATTGTATAGTAAAAATCGCTACCAACTGAACCTGCAGTTAAATAAGTACCACCAACAACAAAGTCTGCTGTATTGAAATGTCCTGCAATGTATTTTTCTGTTGCAGCAGGACGAACATAAGGGGTTGCAGAAGTGTATACTGAGTTAGCACCCAAGGCCGTGGCCATAGTAAATGCAGCGCTGTAATCTACAGCAATACCACCGGCAGCGTTAGCTGTGCTTGGGTTCACCCGGTTCTGGTGTAGTTCAAGCGCATTGCAGGAAATACTGTCAATTGCATTTGGGTCGGAACCTGTACCATAAATGGCTTGTTGATCCCAAATGGTACCAAGTGAATTGGAACCATAACCTACTGCATACAAGTCCCAGTTTACTGTTGAACTAACAGTAAGTGTGGTTGCAGCATACTGAGTAATACCAGCAATGTATTCAGAGATTTGGTCAAACACAAAGTCGATGCTTTGCGGGCCATTCATATTTAACTGGAGGATAGGTTGCAAGTCCATAGTTATTGTAACATTAGACTCATCAATTAACTGGGCTTTTGCATCTAATGCAAAACCCATTGTAGCGCAAAGGGCTATACCGAGTAGAATTTTTTTCATGATTACTATTTTTTTGAGGGTTAACCAAATATTTGAGATTATAATATTCTTTATATGATTGTATACTAGGCGTACAGGGCGCTTGCTTTAATTTAGCCTGGCTAAGGTTTAAAAGCATTTTATTTCATTAGTCTAGAATTTAATTCAATTTGTCGTTAATAAATAGAAACTTGTACTTGTTATTTGCCCTCAATCAACTTTGTTATTTTGTTAATCACCGATAAATTTTAACTAATTACCGAAACGGTATTTGTTTTTAGAAGGTTACATAAAAACTAACTTTTTTTTATTTTTTTGAAAAAATTGCGAAAGTTGTTTATTCATAAGGGTTTTGGAGTAGTTGATTTAGGGGGTAATACCAAGCCTAGAGGCAAATAGTTTCATTTTTTGCAGTTAAATCAGGCAAAAGCGGGAATTATATAAGATTAGAAGGGCTAAATATAAAATACGCAGAAGTAAATTATCCCTCAGAGAAAAAATAACAGGAAACGGGATCTAAGAATGATTAATTATTCTCGGTTAAAATATATTTCACACTGCAGGTATAAATTCCAGGCTGCAGGTAATGGCCAGGAGTAATTATACCGTCAGCTACAGGCGAAACTGAATTTGTCCCTGAATTAGGAAATGTAGGCGGTAATCCGGGTTTAATGCGGTAATCGATAATATAATAAAAGTTCCCAGAAGCTCCCATACTACCTGAATTATTATTTATTAAGTAAGAACCACCTGTAATAAAATCGCTTGTTGAAGCGTGGCCGGCAATATATTTATCTGTAGCAAGCGGTTTAATATATGGATTTGAAGAGGTATATATACTATTTCTGCCAACTGAAATAGACGATGTAAATGGTGAGCTGTAATCGGCATTTACAGATGGGCTCGCTCCTGTTGCACTTGGATTTGCATTGTTTTGGTGTAATTCAAGGGCGTGCAGGGAAAGTATATTTTCAGCATTCGGATCGGTTGCAGCACCATATTTTATTTGTTGTTCCCACACTGTTCCTGCCGAAGAGAAGCCCACAGCATACAAATCCCAGTTTACTGTAGCGTTTACAGCTAAAACTGTGGCTCCATACCTGACAATACCTGTTTGGTATTCACTTATTTCATTAAATTCAAAATTGATATCTTCGGAGCCGCTAATATAGAGTTGTAAAACAGGATGAAAGTCCATCGCTATTATTGTATTTTTTTCTTCAAGGGTTTGAGAAAAAGCACAAGTAAATAAAACATGTACATAAAAAAGGGTTATATACAGTATTAATTTATTCATGATTTAGTTATTTTTATATAACTAAATTAGCACGTTTAAAAAAATAAAGGAAATTTTTCGGTCTACAACAAAAAGGCGGGTTTAATTGCAAATTAATTACAAACGATTCTCAATTTAAGGTTAGGGAATCATATAGAGCCGAATATATACTTGCAACCCTTTATGTTAGTAATGTAGTATTGGAAATGTTCTTTTATTCGAGTAAGAATTCTATTTCAGCAGTTTGAAGTTCGTCTTTATTACCAAAATCAAGTACGGCTAAGGCTGAATATTTACCCTTTTCAAGTTCTTTTGGAAGCTCAAAGCTCAGCTCCTTTTCATACCCGGGGAATATGCTGAACTGCTTAACTTTTAATTTGCTCTGACGGCCCGTAAGCATGCTTGTAAGTTCTATATAGTACAAACAGTACCCAATTCCGTCACCGGTGTTTTTTGCCTTCATAACCAGTGTATTTCCCTGTTTTAAGTTCGCTTTTACATATTTCATTGATTGAATTTCAACACTGTTAACAGCTACATTGGGAGGATTCTGAAAAATATTTACACCAAAGCTCATTCCTGTGCTTATACCCATCCCCATTGTATTTGTATTTGTGCCGGGAGTTTGCATTTTGGGACGATCTAATACCTGATCAATAATAAGGGTTGTCCACATGGCAATAGCATAGGCATCACCCGGGGGGATGTCGAGCGTAACACTAATAGTTTTGGCTTCGTGCGCATTTAACTCTATCAAAGTAGGAGAAACAACTACATATTTTGAAAGGGCATTACGATAATCAGATTTTACCCCCACGTCTTGCTGTCCGTCAGCACTTAACCCATAATCCTGAAAATTCACCTGATAGGTTATCTTTTTCTTTGTGTCATTTGTAATTTTTATAGTTTTAGTTTGAGTTGTACCAGGCTTTGCGTTGAAGCGCAACGTTGAAGGCGAAACCGAAATTCCCGTTTCCATTTCCGGTTGATCCCCGGTTTGCGGAAGAGTACTGGGAGTAGTGGGAGTATTCTGAGCAATTAGTAAGGTGGTTTGTATCAGACATACCAGGCTTATTGCACTTATTTTTTTTATCATACGAAGAATATCTGTTTATTGAGTTCGTTTTCAGGTACTTATTAATATTTGCGCTGTAAAATTACGAAAACAACTATAATTTGTACGGATTGTACGGTAAGATGTAACAATTGGTTGTAATTTTGAAAAAATAAATTCTGCGGAAAAAAATTAAATTTTTAAAAGAATTATTGGATATTTAATCGGATTGCGTATATTTGCAGTCCGAAAATAAAAAAGTAAAGAAATGAAAGCAGGAATTCACCCAGAAAACTACCGTTTAGTTGTATTTAAAGATTTAAGTAATGATTACGCATTTTTAACTAAATCTTGTGTAGAAACCAAAGAAACCATTAAATGGGAAGATGGCAATGAATACCCGGTTGTAAAATTGGAGATTTCTCATATGTCGCACCCTTTCTATACTGGTAAAGTTAAATTGGTGGATACAGCAGGCCGCGTTGATAAATTCCGTAACCGTTACGCTAAAAAATAAGCGAACAGTACTACTGATACATTTGAAGTCCCTCATCAACATTGTTGGTGAGGGATTTTTTATTTCATTCGCTGTTCACTTAACTTTGAACATGGATTATTACATTGCTGAATTGTAAGTAAATAACAAAAAACGGTGAATAAGTTTTCCAAATCTGTAAGCATAAAAAATATACATTTGGGACAATCTAATTTAAAAATCAAATTCGTATGAATATACATGAATATCAAGGCAAAGCTGTATTAAAAAGTTTCGGTGTTGCCATTCAAAATGGTATTGTTGCTGATACTCCGGAAGGAGCTGTGGAAGCTGCAAAAGAACTGCAAAAGCAAACAGGCACTGGCTGGTTTGTTGTAAAATCGCAGATACATGCAGGCGGCAGAGGTAAAGGTAAAATTGTGGGTTCTGAACAGCGTGGTGTTGCCCTTGCAAAATCCATTGATGATGTTAAAACCATTGCAACAAATATTCTTGGTAAAAACCTTGTAACGCTTCAGACTAGCGCTACCGGTAAAAAAGTAAATAAAGTATTCATTGCTGAAGATGTATATTATCCAGGAGAAACACCAACGAAAGAGTTTTACATGAGTGTATTGCTTGACCGCGCTAAAGGCCGCAATACTATTATGTATTCAACAGAAGGTGGTATGGATATTGAAACTGTAGCACACGATACACCACATTTGATTTTCAAAGAAGAGATTGATCCTAAAGTAGGTTTGCGTGATTTCCAATGCCGTAAAATTGCCTTCAATCTTGGATTAAGCGGAGAAGCGTTCAAAGGTATGACAAAGTTTGTTGCAGCGCTTTACAAAGCTTACGAAGGCACTGATTCAGCAATGTTTGAAATCAACCCGGTTTTAAAAACATCCGATAACAAAATTATTGCTGTAGATGCAAAGGTAACACTGGACAACAATTCATTGTTCCGTCATCCTGATTTAGCTGAAATGCGCGATGTTAGTGAGGAAGACCCTACTGAAGTAGAGGCAGGACAACATAACCTGAACTATGTAAAACTGGATGGTAATGTGGGTTGTATGGTAAACGGTGCAGGTCTGGCAATGGCTACAATGGACATTATTAAACTTTCAGGTGGCGATCCGGCCAATTTCCTTGACGTAGGAGGTACTGCAAATGCAGCGCGTGTGGAACAGGCGTTCCGTATCATCCTGAAAGACCCAAAGGTAAAAGCAATCCTTGTAAATATTTTTGGTGGTATTGTGCGTTGCGATCGTGTTGCACAAGGTATTGTAGATGCTTACAAAAATATTGGTGATGTTAGAGTTCCAATCATCATTCGTTTACAGGGAACAAATGCTATTGAGGCAAAAAAGATTATTGATGACTCGGGTTTAAAGGTGTTTTCAGCAATCACTTTGCAGGAAGCTGCTGATCTTGTTAAGAAATCGGTAGGATAGTTTAATAGATTTGAGATATGAGTATTGCGATGTGGGATTTGTAAGCGTTCCTCTTAATACCCATTTAAAATCAAAAAAGGCGATGTTGTTATAACATCGCCTTTTTCTTTAATGGTCAAATTATTAAGCAAAAGCCGCCTCTTTTTCTTTTACTTTCTTTACTGATTTTTTTGCTTTTACAGCTGCTTCCTTCGTGTCCTTTTGTCTTTTAGCTTCCAGCCTGATATTGTAACGTATATCTTTCCAATATTCAGCTCCATAGCTCACTAATATTTCAGAACCTGCTTTGATATCTTTGACAGCTTTAATCCAGCCGCGTTTCTGGTGTATTTCATATACACAATTATTGTTGATACCTTTTACCCTGGTAAGACCTTTGGCATCATTGGCATAACGGGCAAGTTCATTTGGAGTGTGAAATGCATCAATGCATTTGTTGCGGCTAATAAAAAAAACATAACCTCCTTCATCTTTTTCGGCACGAATATCACATTCTTTCCACGTAATAATTTCTCCAAGGTATTCAACAAACCGTTCGCCTTTTTTTATATCACGCTTTGTAAACAGACCTTTGCCGGCATTTGGAATAGTTGATTTTTTTACTTCTAAATCTTCGTACATATAGTTTTTTTTAGGAGTGGTGAAAATAGCAAAATTTATTGGTTCGATTGATTTATTTGTTCATTAGTTCACTGGTTCACTGGGACTTTCAATCTGGTAGCTAAGAACCCGTGAACGAATGAACAAAAATATCATGCCTATTCATGCGGTATTAGTTGTAAATTCGCATTATAAATATTGGCTGAAATGATTAAAATTATACTAACCAGTGGTAAGGACCACAGTTTACGCAGGTTTCATCCCTGGGTGTTTTCCGGAGCGATAAAAAAGATAAGCGGGGAGGTGCAGGAAGGTGATGTGGTGGAAGTATATTCCGCGCAGAATGAGTTTCTTGGAATTGGCCATTACCAGATAGGTTCCATTGCTGTCCGTATATTTTCGTTTGTTCAGGTGGTACCTGATTATGAGTTCTGGAAAAGCAAGCTACAGGCTGCATACAATTTTCGCAAACAATTGAAACTGGCGAACTCCAATGTTACCAATTGCTACAGGTTGCTGTTTGCAGAAGGCGATGGAATGCCTGGGTTTATTATTGACTATTACAATGGTACTGCTGTGTTTCAAATGCATTCCATTGGTATGTACCTTACGCGCGATGTGTTTGTGAAAGCGCTGATTGATATTATGGGTGACCAGCTGACTGCCGTGTTTGATAAAAGTGAAGAAACAATTCCGAAGCAAGCCGCCATAAAGGCTGCGAATGGTTATTTGTACAAGAAAGACGATGCACTGGCAGTAAATACAGTAGCAACAGAGAACAATAATAAATTTTATATCGACTGGGAAGGCGGCCAAAAAACCGGCTTTTTCCTTGATCAACGTGAAAACAGGGCTTTGCTTGGAAGTTACTCACAAGATAAAGTTGTTCTGAATACATTTTGCTACACAGGCGGATTTTCTGTATATGCAGCCAATTCAGGCGCTAAAGAGGTACATTCTACAGACATATCAAAAAAGGCTATTGAGCTTACCGATAGGAATATCGTATTGAATAATATTGCGAATCATCAGTCTTTTGCAGTGGATACTTTTGAATTTTTAAAGCACCGTGAAAATACCTACGATATTATAGTGCTTGACCCACCAGCCTTTGCAAAGCACCACAATGTGAAGCACAATGCTATTATGGGGTATAAGCGCTTGAATTACGAAGCCATCAAACAAATAAAACCGGGCGGATTGTTGTTTACTTTTTCCTGTTCACAGGTGGTTGACAACAATACGTTTAACAGTACTGTTATGGCTGCCGCTATTGAAGCGGGGCGCAATGTAAGGGTACTGCACCACTTGTCGCAGCCTCCGGATCATTGTGTAAATATTTTTCATCCGGAAGGGGAGTATTTAAAGGGGCTTGTGGTGCATGTTGAATAATCGGTATACGTTGCATATATTCTGAACAGGTTGTTTTTATTACTGAATATAAAATGAGTCAAGCCAAAGCAAAAAATACAAAACACGTTAATTCTGCTGGTGTATCAAAAGTGACAAAAGCCGCAGAATACCCCATAAGACATGCCTGGGGAATTGTAATCGCCCTTATCGCCTTTTTTCTATATGCCAATACAATCGGTCACGAGTATGCACTCGATGATTCAGGTGCTATCACCGAAAACCGTTATGTTCAGGATGGATTCGGAGGTATTGTAAACCTCATGAAGGTGGAGTTCTGGCACTTCTCCAATATGCACCTGGGATATTACCGTCCGCTTGCGCTGATTACTTTTGCTGTTGAACACCAGTTTTTTCAGGGTAATCCACATATCAGCCATCTTATCAACTGTCTTATTTTTGCGTTTTCGGGCTATTTGCTGTTTATTGTACTAAGTAAAGTCTTTAAATCGGTTCATTCTTTTTTTCCTTTTTTTGTAGCATTGCTTTTTGTTGCCCATCCCATACATACCGAGATTGTTGCCAATATAAAAGGACGTGATGAGCTACTGAGCTTTTTTAATGTAACACTGATGCTCTGGTTTGCCCTTAAATTCATCGATACAAAAAAAATCCTGTATCTTATAGTCAGCCTTATATTCGCATATCTTGGAATGCTATCGAAAGAAACTGCTCTCACCGGGGTTTTGCTGCTGCCTGTTTTTATATATTATTATAAAGATTATTCCGTGTTGGAATGCATCAAAAAATGCATCCCTTTCTTTATTGTTGTAGCTTTGTTTTTTATCCAGAAAAAGCTGATTTTGGGTACACTCAGCGGCATAATACCAAGCGATATTGTTAACTATCCTTATGTAAAGGGTAATGTAAAACTGCCAACTACATTTATGTTGTTCGCATTCAGCCTGCGTCTCTTATTTGTTCCGCATCCCCTGAGGTACGATTACTCATACAATCAAATACCGGCTGTACACTGGGGTAATGTATGGGCTTTGCTGGGGATACTGCTGTTTGCTGCTGGTGCCTATTTTGCCGTTAAACATGCTTTGAAAAGAACAACCTGGGGTTTTGCGCTGAGTATATTTTATATCACTTTAATTCCTGCTTTGGCATTTACCGTGCTGCGTGGTGGTATTTTTGCCGAACGTTTTTTATTTTTCCCTTCGTTGGGTTTTTGCATTGCACTGGTGTATGGCTTTAGTTTATTGATGAAAGCCCAGGTGAGTTCATCAGCCTTTTTATCTGTTAAAGAGTGGCTTAAAGCCAACAATAAATATGTGGGAGCGTTAACGCTTGTTTTTGTTTTGTATTCTGTTAAAACGGTCAGCCGGAATATGGCTTGGAAGGACAATCTGACCTTATTCACTGAGGACATTAAAACCGGCAAAAACAGCGCACAAAACCAACATCATTATGCCAACCAATATATCTATATGGCATCCGTTGAGAAGGACAGTGCAAAGAAAATGGAGTATGCCAATAATGGTATAAAAGCGTTGAGACAATCATTAAAGGTACATCCTAAGTTTGGTGAAAGTTATTACCTGCTTGGACTTGCTTACCAGGTTATTACACCCAATACAGATTCTGCAATTTATTACTATAACAGGGCAATACAAACGGCACCGGGTTATGCCGATAGTTACTATCATTTGGGCATATTGTACCAGGGATTAGGAAAAAATAATGCAGCCTCTTATTATTACAACGAAGCTGTCAAGTACAATCCACAATACGAAGAGCCGAAGAAGGCTTCTGATGCACTGAAAAAAATGGGAATTGATGTATACATTAACCCGCTTACTTCAACTGTGGATAGCACATCCGGGACAAAGGATGCTGTTTTTTATTATAACCTTGGTAATTACTATGCTTCACAAGCCAATTATGGTGTGGCAGCGAGCAATTTTGAAAAGGCTATAACAATGGATAAAAATTATGAAAGTGCGTACATTAACCTTGCAAACTGTTATGGTATGCTTAAACAGTACGATAAGGCGCTTGCGGTGTGCAACCAGATTCTGGCTAAGAATCCTAAAAATTTATTTGCTCTTAAAAATATTGCCGTAGTTTATAATGTAACCGGTAATACAGAAAAGGCCAACGAGTACATGGAAAAATTAAGGGAGGCAGAGGCAGAAAGCAGGAAATAAAGCCTCACTTATTGCTTGTCCAGCAATACATCAAGGCTCGTTTTTACAATTTCGCCCATACTTTTACATTTAAGGAATGCAGGGTAAGAATAGTGGGTTGCGAGGTCCTTTTTTAAATTATCTGTTTTTTCCTGTGTTGAAAGAATATCTGCACACATGGCTTCCAGCAGCCTGTTGGTGCGGTTGCGTGAACGTTTGATTCGTTTGGCCATCAGCGTACGTTCTTCCTGCTGGTACTGCTCAACGGTTTCAGCATTCAGGTGCTTCATGCCAATGCTTACATAGTAATTGTTTTCTTTGAAGTATTGCGGCATATAAATACGTTTCCTGCCTTCATAACACTGCTGATCAAAGTCAATGGCACGGAAGCGGTACTGAACATCATCAAAGTCGGCTGTAACATCAATTACAAAGTTATAAGCACGCATATCGCCCAGCAGGCGTACAAAGCAGCGCTCATTGAACTTGATAAACTCTTTGGCCATACGTACCTCATTCTGCTCCAGCCATTGATAATCCTGGCGTGTAAACATGTCGCCCGGAATGCCAGCAATATGCTCTTCTACAAGGGTATCCTGATCAACCAGGAAGTTAATACGGTTGGGAGATAATAAATCCTCCAGCTCAAGGCCATAAACACGGGATGCATCAGCAATTTTTACATAGTAATAATCGTGATTATCATTGTATTGGTTTACAATCCGTATCCTGAAGGGTTTTGAATTTCCAAACGGGCAGTAGTCCACCCGGTCCACCTGCAAATGTTCCATCAGCGATTCATTGCCGTCAAACTTCATCATTGCATACATTTTCACAAGCCGGTAATGTATATCGTCCATCTCAGAGGGCTGAAACAGCACGGTTTTCCAGAGTGTGTCTTTTCCATGCTTATCTTTTTGAGGAATGGTGGAAAAATAACGCAGCAATTCACTGTAGGTAAAAGGGATTTTAACCAGGCGGTTATAATTAAATAAATAGTTTCTCAGCGGTTCGCTGATTGGATAAAACAGTTTCTTTTTTGAAATGATATTTAAATCCATGACTATTTGTATCGTTTAATTGAGAATAAGCCTGCCCCAGGTCTTCGACAGGCTCAGACTAACCGTGCGCTGGTCATATTGAGCTTGTCGAAATATAGGGGAGGCTTTAACGTATTGGCTTTTATCTACTTCTAAAATTCAAGCGTACCCTGTGTATCTTCCGAGTCGTCAGCTTTTTTTTTCTTTTTCTTTTCCTCTGAAGGCAATTTTATTTCTGCATTGATCATCTGATCAATAGAGATTACAGGCTTTTCATTCGTTTTTTCAGGAGCATTGGCTTTTTTCAATGCTTCCAGTGGCGACATGCCGCTTTCTTCAAACTCTTCCAGCACATCTTCCTCTATTGGTACCTCCACTGGCGGCAGAAGATTGATTTCCTTCACTTTTGAAAAAGAAAGTTTATTTCCTTTGGCTTTAAGGCCTTTAACAGCAATAAAGTCTACCAGGTTTATCTGTTCATTTGGAAGTTCCTTGTCTTTCACTTTTGTAAATTTTAACTCTACCACTGGTGCAGCATCAGTAGTCGCCAGTTCCAGACGTGAGCCTTCTGCTTCACTTATGAACAGTACTTTTTTGTCCGAACTTTCAACAAGGAAACGTTTTACAAAATACGTTTTACTTTCACCATCCAGATAAATGGCCGATACTGCTTTATTAGGGTTCCATTTTTCTATCAGTACCATGTCCTGGTCAAAGTGTGTTGCCAGGTCAAAGCCTGTAAGCTTGTAGTGGCCGCTTTGAGTGATGGTCAATATCTTATCATCAGGCCCGAAGCTGCCCAGGAAAGTACCTCGCTTATCCGTATTCAGGCGCTGAACGGTATCGTCAAACCAGATGTCCAACGCACCAAGCGTGGACACACCTTTTTGCTTTAAAATAATTTTTTTAACCGCATACTTTGTAACCACATTGCCCATGGAATTACGGCCTTTAATGGCAAGGTCCGCGAAATTTAAATCCCATTGCACCTTACGTAATCCAGGCAATGGTTTCAGCTGCACTTCCACAATTTCCGATTCCCCGTTTGGATTAGCGGTAAAATATAACACTTCAGAGCCTTTGGTTCCTTTTGTTAAATCATACTGTTTATCACGTGTTACACCCGTTACCGGGAAACGTTTCATAAACACCGCACCGCTTTTACCATCGCGGTATACCATGTTGTAAATGGTACGTTCATCGTTTTTCTTATAAACAGCGATATGTATCAGATCCTTACCCACAAAGGCTTTATCCTGAACCTTTGTAACCATCATGCTTCCATCTTTACGGAAAACAATGATATCATCAATATCAGAACAGTCGGAAATAAATTCATCTTTCTTTAAGCCATAGCCGGCAAAACCGTCTTCACGGTTTACATACAGCTTTTCATTGGCAATCACAACCTGTGTTGCTACAATATTTTCAAACGATTTTATTTCTGTTTTACGCTCGCGTCCTGCACCGTATTTCTTTTTCAGGTTTTTGAAATACTCAACAGCGTAATCAATAAGGTTGGCAAGATGATGATCAATTTCTTTGATGCGTGCATCCAACGCTTTCATTTTTTCATCTGCTTTGGCAGAGTCGAAGCGGGTGATACGTATCATTGGTATCTGGGTCAGTTTTTCGTAGTCATCATTTGTGATTTCACGTATAAACTGTTTCTTGTATTTAGCAAATCGGCCGTCTAAGTAACCAAATAAGGTTGGCTTATCAGAGTACAGCTTAAAGTCGATATACATTTCATCCTTAATGAATATCTTCTCAAGGGAAGCAAACATATAGGATTCCTGCAATTCCGCCTTTTCAATTTCAAGCTCCCGTCTTAGTAAATCAAGCGTTTTGTGGGTTGAGATTTTAAGCATCTCGTTAACGCCCATAAAATGTGGCTTGTCGTTCTCAATGATGCAGGAATTGGGTGAAATGGATACTTCACAATCGGTGAAAGCATACAGGGCATCAATTGTTTTATCAGGTGAAATGCCTGGTACAAGGTGTATAACAATTTCAACGTTTTCAGCTGTA
This sequence comes from Bacteroidia bacterium, assembly GCA_020051175.1. Lineage (GTDB taxonomy): Bacteria > Bacteroidota > Bacteroidia > 2-12-FULL-35-15 > 2-12-FULL-35-15 > 2-12-FULL-35-15. The sequence goes on from JAGVJJ010000094.1 coordinate 32,709, forward strand.
TTGTCCTCCACCTTGCGTATTTTTATTTTCCCTTTATCATTTGCAGCAATAATACTGTCAATTAATGAACCGGTTGTAGTTCCGAATGGAATTTCATTGATTACAAGGGTTTTCTTATCCAGCTGCGATATTTTTGCACGCACACGTATTTTGCCACCGCGCAAACCATTGTTATAGTTGGAAAAGTCGGCCATGCCGGCAGTTGCGAAGTCCGGCAGTATATCCGTACGTTTGCCGCGCAAAACCGCAATAGAAGCGTCAATCAGCTCATTAAAGTTGTGCGGTAGTATTTTACAGGCCAAACCAACAGCAATACCTTCAACACCCTGTGCCAGCAGCAATGGAAATTTTACCGGAAGTGTTTCAGGCTCTTTATTACGTCCATCATAGCTTGCGAGCCAGGTGGTGGTTTTTGGGTTAAATACCACGTCCAGCGCGAATTTTGAAAGACGCGCCTCAATGTAACGCGGTGCAGCTGCACGGTCACCGGTTAATATATTTCCCCAGTTTCCCTGGGTATCAATCAGTAAATCTTTTTGACCTAAAGCCACCAGCGCGTCACCAATTGACATATCCCCGTGGGGATGGTATTTCATGGTGTGCCCAATGATATTAGCTACCTTGTTATAGCGCCCGTCATCCAGCTCATTCATGGAATGTAAAATCCTGCGTTGTACAGGCTTTAATCCATCTTCAATATAAGGCACGGCACGTTCAAGGATTACATAGGAAGCGTAATCCAGAAACCAGTTCTCATACATCCCTGAAACGTGAATTACATTGTGTAATTCATCACCTTCACCATTTAAGTCTTCGTTGATATTTTCTTCGTTCATCTTTTAATTCCTCTGGAACTATGTGTTAAATAAGGATTGTAATTCTGCAACAAGCTCTTGCAGAATTGTTTTTTTTAATTGAGTTTTGCTCAAATCCTACAACATCAATCTGTTTGTCGGTTTTAGCCTGTTAAAATTAATTCTAATTCTTTATAATTTCTTAAAAATTAATTATTTTTTTTCAGCACCACCACTTCACTTTTTTTAGTGCTGGAATCAATAGTAATTTCGCGCCTCATGCCCCTGTCATAAAACACCATAAGGGCTGTATTGGGTGGTGTTGTACCCTCATTTTCAGCAAACATCAAAATTTCATTATCCTTATTGGCTTCTATCTTGACCGTTACTTCCAGTGCTTTGTTTGATAATTGCTTGTTGCTCAGTATAAGCACCTTATTGTAATAAATGCTTATAATATCGTTGTCAACTTCACCATTATCAAAGAACAGGAGCTTTACCGAGTCCGAACTAACGTTAATTGTGTTTTTTAGCTCAACTTTTCTATTGAGAAAGCTGGTGTCAGCGGTTTTCTTGTGCTGCAGAACCACTTCTGTCGCAGGTTGTTGGGCAGAAACCGGCACAGGCGATTTAAACAGCTTGATGGTTCCAGGGGAGCAGTAAGAAATATTGTTATCAATAAGCCCTTTGTTCCGGAAAATCTTAGTTCCGTCATTGCTCCATATACCTGTTATTGCAGCAGAATCTTTATTGGCATCGATTCGGCAGGAATATATTTTTTTGCACCAGCTGATGTAACCTGAATTGTTTTCGTTATCTACTGAAACATCTACCAGATGCATTGTTTTTGCATCTAAATAACCTTCAACACGATGAACAACATAAGCTCCGCTTCCATCATTCGCAATAATTTTTGAAGTACCTGATACAACGTTTTGAGCCTGTTGTAAGTTCAAAATCATATCAAATGCCCATGTTTTATCATCCTGGCTGAGATAACCCTTCCAGGTACCGGATACATTGATTGTTTGAGCATACGGGCTGTTGAATGCAATCAGCAATACAATTAAACAAAACCAACTTCTGAATGCTCCTATAAACATGATAAAAGATACACTAACGGGAAAGGAAAAAATAAAGCCAGCCGGGTATGGCTGGCTTTGGTGTTACTGTTCGACTAAATCTTTTTCAACTTTCAGGTTTTCAATAATAAAATCCTGGCGTTCCGGTGTATTTTTCCCCATATAATATCCGAGCAGATCCACGATACTTCTGTCTTTCCCAATAATTACAGGGTCTTTACGAATGTCCTTTCCAATAAAATGTTTAAACTCATCTGGTGAAATTTCACCAAGGCCTTTGAATCGTGTAATTTCGGGTTTTACTCCTAATTTGCTGATTGCATTTTTCCTTTCCTCCTCGCTGTAGCAATAGATGGTTTCTTTTTTGTTACGTACCCGGAAAAGCGGTGTTTGCAGGATGTATACGTGACCGTTTTTCACCAGGTCCGGGAAAAACTGCAGGAAGAAAGTTAGCAGCAGCAGGCGGATGTGCATACCATCAACATCGGCATCAGTTGCGATAACAATGTTGTTGTAACGCAGGTTTTCGATGCCGTCTTCAATGTTTAGTGCCGCTTGCAGCAGATTGAATTCTTCATTTTCATAAACAATTTTTTTGGTAAGCCCGAAAGCGTTCAACGGCTTACCTTTCAGGCTGAATACCGCCTGGGTATTCACATCGCGGGTTTTGGTAATGGAACCACTCGCTGAGTCTCCCTCACAAATAAATAAGGTGGTATCCAGCTTACGCTCATCATTGTTGGATGTTTTGTGTATGCGGCAATCGCGTAACTTTTTATTGTGTAAGCTCGATTTTTTTGCGCGCTCGCGTGCCAGCTTCTGTATACCTTGTAAATCCTTGCGTTCACGCTCGCTCTGCTGTATCTTTTGCAGGATGGCTTGAGCTGTTTCAGGGTTTTTATGTAAAAAATTATCAAGCTCTGTTTTCAAAAAGTCTCCTATAAAAGCCTTTACAGAAGGGCCTTTAGGACCAATTTCCTGTGAACCCAATTTAGTTTTTGTCTGTGATTCAAAAACCGGTTCCTGTACTTTAATGCTTACTGCCGCAATGATTGATGTGCGAACATCTACAGCTTCGAAATCCTTTTTGAAAAACTCGCGGATTGTCCTTACCACGGCTTCACGGAATGCGCCCTGGTGTGTTCCGCCCTGTGTAGTGTGCTGGCCGTTCACAAGAGAATAGTATTCTTCGCCATATTGCTGGTTGCTATGTGTCATGGCAACCTCGATATCATAACCTCTCAGATGAATGGTAGGGTATAGGATAGCGCCATTGATATTCTGGGTAAGCAAATCAAGCAATCCATTTTCCGAATAAAACTTCTGTCCATTGTAATTGATGGTGAGTCCTGTATTCAGGTAAGCATAGTTCCACAGCATCTTCTCAACATACTCGTTGATGAAATGGTAGTTACCAAAGATCGCCTCATCGGGGGTAAATGTAACGAGTGTGCCTTTACGTGCATCAGACGCTACTATCTTTTCTTCTTTTTGAAGGTTACCTTTTGAAAAAGTTGCTTCCTTTGTTTGTTCATCCCTGAACGACTGGATTTTAAAGTAGCTGGATAGTGCATTGACCGCTTTGGTACCTACACCATTCAAACCTACTGATTTCTTAAATGCTTCAGAGTCGTATTTCGCACCGGTATTGATTTTAGAAACCACATCCACTACTTTGCCCAAAGGAATACCGCGTCCGTAGTCGCGCACACGCACAGTTTTTTCTTTTATCGTGATGTCAATGCTTTTACCATTGCCCATCACAAATTCATCAATACAGTTGTCTATTGTTTCCTTTAAAAGGATATAAATACCATCGTCAGGGGAGGAGCCATCACCCAGCTTACCAATATACATGCCTGGGCGTAAACGGATGTGTTCGTTCCATTCCAGAGTTCGGATACTGTCTTCTGTATATTTTACTTCTTTCTCTGCCATTGTTAGTTCCTGGTATAATTGCGTTATTTTACTAAATAAGATTGCAAAAGTACTACATAATAGCGCTTTTTGGGTAATATTTTAGCAATATAATTAAGTTTTTATCCGGGAAAAGGTGAAAAAATTATTTTTTTTCAACAAATTTTGAAAGCCATTCTTTGGCTTTGAGTTCATCTTTGAAAATTTTGGTAGGAACAACCGGTTTATTAAGGTAGAGATATAACGATGCAATAATATTTTCTAAAACGCTACTTACTACTATTGCACCTGCAGTAAAGCCCTCACAGCCCTTTTCGGAAGCTAAAAAATCTCTTGCTTCTTTGGTGCTGTCTTTGATAGAATATATTTTAATCAGGCAAGGATATTTATTTTTCATAAAAGCCAACCGTCTTGCATTTACTACTTTTTGTGCTATTTCTAAATCAACGAATGTGGCTTTCCAAGTGGCAATTATAATGTTATCTTCTAACTCAATACGAGCATACTCATTGTCAGAAAGAAGTATTTTTTGACTCATTGAATGAGAACTATTTTATTTCAGTGGACAATAAACTGGTTAAGCCATTTCTTTGCTTTTGCCTCATCAGTAAACAATCTTACCGGTCGCAGTGGCCTGCTGATATTAATATAAAAATTGCCAATCATACTTCCCAAAGGAGAGTCAATAATTAAAGCGGTAGCAATAATACCTTCACACCCTTTTTCGGAAGCAAAAAAGTCACGGGCTTCTTTAGTTGAACTTTTGACTGATTTAATATTAACAATGGTTGGAAAATGTTTGCCAGCGGTTGCCTGGATTCTATATTTTACAAGCTTTTTTGCTATTTCTATGTCAATATGTTCTGGCTTGAAAATCCCTATAATAATTCCATCTTCCAATTCAATAGCTAAGTCCTCATTTTCAATCAACGTTTGCTTCATGGTCTCAATCTCCATAAATTGTAATCAATTAAATTAGCTATTGGCAACGTATTTACTTAACCACTTTATTGCTTCGCTCTCATCAGTGAAAACTTTGGTGGGTCTTATTGGTCTGCTAATACTAATAAAAAAATTACCAATCATACTTCCAATAGGAGAATCAATTAAAACTGCAGCAGCTATTACACCTTTGCAGCCTTCTTCAGATGCCATATAATCTCGTGCAGCTTTTGTACTGTTTTTTATTGCTTTAATATTGGATAGTAAAGGATAGCTTTTACCATTCTGAATGTTGAGCCTAAAATCAGTGATTTTTTGAGCAATAGTCAGATCCACAGATTCGATTTTTATTGTACCAATCAAGACTTTATTCTCTAAATCTACTGTAAGATAATTATTATCCAGAAGTCGCTCACGCATAGTTTATGTAACTTGTTATAGTTGTTTTCGTATAGGTTACCGGAATTTTCTCGCAAAGATATACGAAAAACTCCCCCAAACTACTTATATGGCAAAAATTAACCATAACAATTCTTTAGATACTGTTGACGAGTTGCTAACTGATGCAAAGCACAGGGGAGTGATTCATTTAAAAACAGATATTAACCTAAATATTAGCCGTAAATTATCTGTTTCCAATAAGGAGTTACTTAATTTTGGTACATGCGGCTACCTTGGTCTTGAAGCAGATCAACGGTTAAAGGATGGGGCAATTGATTTTGTCCAAAGGTACGGCACTCAATTTGGTATTTCCCGCGGTTACCTGTCATCAGGTATAAATGTTCAGCTGGAAGAATATTTATCACAAATGTTTGATAATAGAAACGTGATTACTTATTCTTCTACTTCTGCTGCACATATTTCAGTAATACCAACTCTAATTACCCAAGAAGATGCAATAATTCTTGATCAACAGGTACATTTCAGTGTTCAGACAGCCGCCCAATTGCTAAGGCAAAAAGGTGTTCCCATAGAAATGATTAGGCATAGTAACATGGAAATGCTGGAAAAGCAAATCCTGGAGTTAAGTAAGAAACATAAAAAAATATGGTATTTAATTGATGGGGTATATTCGATGTATGGCGATGTAGCGCCTATGGATGAATTATTATATCTCATGAATAAGTATGAGCAGCTATACGTTTATGTTGATGATGCACATGGAATGAGTTGGCATGGAAAAAATGGTACAGGTTATATCAACAGTACATTTTCAAATCATGAAAAAATAATGTTGATGACCACCATGGGCAAAGGGTTTGGAGTTACTGGCGGCATGGCGATATTTCCGAATGATGAAATGCATAGAAAAGTTAGGATTTTTGGTGGCCCTCTTATTTATTCCCATCCATTGTCACCATCTATTATTGGGGCTGCAATTGCATCGGCTAAAATTCATTTATCTAATGATATTTATGATTTACAAAAAGAACTAAAGGAAAATATTGATTATTGTAGTCAACTATTATCAAGAACAGATCTTGTGGTTATGTCGCATCCATTGACGCCAATTGGCTTTTTAGGAATGGGCCAACCTCGAGTGGGCTATAATATGGTTAAGCGCTTGTTAAATGATGGTTTTTTTGTTAACCTGGCACTTTTTCCTGCTGTTTCGGTTAGAAACACCGGAGTGAGGTTTTCTATCAATCGTAATGTGAAGAAAGATGAAATAAAGCAGTTTGTAGATGCTTTGCAATACCACTTTCCAAAGGTTTTAGAAGAAGAGGGCAAAACAATGGAAGATATTAGGAAAGTTTTTAAAAACAGTAAAGAAAATCCTCCAATTGCACGTAATCCAATTCAGGCTGAGCTTGTTGAAACACAAATTTATGTTGAAGAGACTTCAAGTATAAAAGATATAAATAAACAAGAGTGGAATTCCCTGCTTGGTGATAATGGAAACTTTGACTGGGATGGACTTGTATCTCTTGAAGATGTTTTTAATGGCAATTCAAGACCCGAGGAAAATTGGGAATTTAAATATTTTATAATACGTGATAAAAATAAACAACCCATTGTTGCTACATTTTTTACATCTGGCCTATTAAAAGATGATATGTTGGCATTTGAATCCGTTTCAATTCAGATAGAGGAAAAACGAAAATCGGATCCGTATTACCTCACATCTAAAACTATTACAATGGGTTCTATGTTGTCTGAAGGGCATCATTATTACATTAATCGAAAGCATCCTGAATGGAAAAAGGCATTTAATATTTTGATTGAAAAAGTTACCAAATTTCAGGAAGGCATGAATGCTAATTCCTTATTATTACGGGATTTTGATAAGGACGACAATGAAATTAAAGAGCTATTAATAAAAGAAGGATTTGCTCCTGTAGATATGCCAAATTCGAATATTGTTGAAAAAATGTTGTGGACCAATAAGGATGAATTGCTGGCATCAATTTCCTATCGAAATCGTAAGCATTTGAGAGCTGAAGTATTTAAATATGAAGATATATTTGAGATAGAATATAAAAAAGAATTGACAGATGCTGAAGCAGAGTATTTCTATCAGTTGTATCTTAATGTGGAACATAAGAACAGGGGATTTAATATGTTCGATTACCCCAAAAATATTCTGAAAAAATTATCAAGGCACCCGAATTGGGAGTTTATTGTTTTAAAACTTAAACCTGAGTATGATACGCGCGTTGAAAGAAAAGCTGTTGCTGCGGGGTGGTGTTATATTACACCCACTAACATGTCGCCTATGATTATTGGATTGGATTATAATTTTAACAGTAAATTCCAAGTATATAAACAGGCAATGTACCAGGTTCTGAAGCGTGCCCGAATGCTTAATCTAGAAAAAGTATACCTTGGCTTATCTGCAGATTTTGAAAAGCACAAATATGGAGCGGTGCCGCACGCACGTGTTGCATACATGCAAACAAAAGACAATTACAACATGGAGGTTATTGAATCAATGGCGGCTAATTCGTAATACTATTTAGCCCGGTCTCCTGCGATGGAATGTATGCTTTAAAGGTTGTTCCTTTATCATATTCACTTTCAAGAGAGATTGTGCCGCCCAGTTTGGCAACACTTGTTTTTACAATATACAAGCCCAGTCCCGAACCTTTGGAAATAGCAGTGGCACGGTAAAACATTTTCCATACGTTTTCCTGCTGGTGCTGCGCAATACCAATGCCATTGTCTTTTATGGTAAATAAAATCCCCTTTTTGTAGGTTGTTACCTCTATATTCACCTGGGAAGATTCTTCTCTTGGTTTACTGTATTTAATGGCATTATCAATAAGATTCAGGAAAACTGTCCTGAGCAAACCTCTTTCGGTAACAACCGAGCGGGCTGCATCATCAATTTTAATATCGAAATGTATATCCTTAAATTCCTTAACAAATTCAATACTTTTCAGAATGGTGTCAATCAGCTCTTTTACATCTACTTTTTCACACTCCAGTTCACCATAAGTAATTTGTCCAAGCACAAGCAAATCTGAGATAATCGTATTTAATTTGGTAATGCATTCATCCACCATTTTAATGTAAAGCTGCATCTCTGAAACGTTTTCGCTCTTTTTCAGAAGGTTCATTACGCTTATCATGGATGAAACCGGGCTCTTTAAATCGTGTGAAGCTTTGTATACAAAGAGGTTGAGCTCATCGTTCTTGTCCTGCAGCTGGTTTTTGGCATTGATAAGGCTCGACATGTTTTTGGCAACCAGAAGGATGCTGGTAGTATTGTTCTGAGCATCGTGCAACGGTGAAAAAGAGCAGGCAACAGGGATGACGGTTTTGTCTTTTGCTACCAGGTTGATACCCACTTCCTGGATTTTATCCTGCTCATAAGCATTCTTAATACAGTTACGCACCGTATCTATATCATTCAGTTGGATCAGTTTTTCTATCGGTTGCTTGTACAGCTCATCTCCGGAGTAAAATAAAAGACTGTCCACAACGTGGTTGGTGGCTTGTATCTTTCCGTCATCATCCAGTACAATAAGTATATCATTAATACCATTGTAGATACTATTCAAAAAGCTTCGGGAAATAGTGCTGGACTTCAGCTCTTCCACCAGCATGTTGATACCTACCTGAACTGCTACCAGCTGTTCATCGGTATTGTCAATCACAGGAAGTTTTGAATTATAATCGCCATCCGCGATTTTAATCAAAAAGTCCTGGATGTACTGTAACTGTTGTTGAGCCTGTGAAGCGTGAGGTGCCATTGTTAGTACTTAGTACTTAAATATATCGCATTAAACGTTAAATCTGAAATGCATCATATCGCCATCATTCACCACATACTCTTTTCCCTCAACTCCCATTTTACCAGCTTCTTTACATGCTGTTTCGGAACCCAGTGTAATAAAATCATTGTATTTGATTACTTCGGCCCTGATAAAGCCCTTTTCAAAATCGGTATGGATAACACCGGCAGCCTGAGGTGCTGTCATGCCTTTTATAATGGTCCATGCACGCACTTCTTTTACACCCGCAGTAAAGTATGTCTGAAGGTTCAATATCTTATACGCGGCTTTTATCAGCTTATTTACACCTGGTTCCTGCAATCCCATATCTGCAAGGAACATCTGGCGTTCTTCATATGTTTCAAGGCTTGCAATTTCAGCTTCCATCTGCGCGGTAATTGTCAGCACTTCTGCATTTTCATCTTTTACGGCTTCTTTAACGGCATCCACATATTTGTTACCGGTTTTAACGGATCCTTCATCCACATTGCATACATACAGCACGGGCTTAATGGTCAGCAGGCAGCAATCGGCTACGTGTACCATATCTGTTTCAGAAATGTTGGCCGAACGGGCAGATTTTCCCTGTTCCAGCACATTTTTTATTTCCGTCAATACTTCGTATGCTTTTTTTGCATCCTTATCATTCCCTGTTTTGGCCTGCTTTTCAACCCGTTTTATTTTTGTATCCACTGTTTCCAGATCTTTTAGCTGCAATTCAGTGTCTATGATTTCTTTATCCCTTACCGGGTTTACCGAACCATCCACATGGATCACATTCGGGTCGTCAAAACAACGTAATACGTGGATAATGGCATTTGTTTCACGAATGTTGGCCAGGAATTTATTACCTAATCCTTCACCTTTGCTGGCGCCTTTTACAAGCCCGGCAATATCCACAATTTCAACTGTGGTAGGTACAACACGCTCTGGCTTTACCAGTTTTTCGAGAACAGAAAGCCTTTCATCCGGCACTGTAATAACCCCTACATTGGGCTCAATTGTGCAAAAAGGAAAGTTTGCAGCCTGTGCTTTTGCATTTGATAAACAATTAAAAAGGGTCGATTTCCCAACATTCGGTAACCCCACAATTCCACACTGTAATGCCATAGTTATTTGAAGAATTTTAGATTTTTAGAATTTTAGATATTGTTGGTTATAGACTTTTATTTTTTAATAAAACTGAACTCTGCAAATCAATAAAATCTAAAATTCAACAATTATTTTTAAGCCCGCAAAGATACCATTTTTTTCGCTTTTAATGAATTTTAAAAGAAGTTAAATTTGAGTTTTCAACAAGGATTTTTTGTTATTAACATATCGGTGCAACCCCATAAAAATAGTACTTTTGCAGCGCATTTATCGAATTTTGTGCTACTGATAAGTAGCTTTTAATTGAAATGAGAGAAATTCACTGGAAATAATCAAAAAAATAAAGGAAATATGGCAACAATAGCAGAATTGGAAAAAGTGTGTACCCAGGTTCGCAGGGATATTGTAAGAATGGTTCATGCTGTAAATTCAGGGCATCCGGGTGGTTCACTGGGCTGTACCGAATATCTTGTTGCATTGTATTTTGAAATAATGAATCATCAGCCGGAAAAGTTCAACATGGATGGCCAGGGTGAGGACCTGTTTTTCCTTTCCAACGGGCACATTTCACCTGTTTTTTACAGTGTATTGTCCCGTTCCGGCTATTTCCCGGTAAAAGAACTTGCTACCTTCCGTAAGCTGGATTCACGTTTGCAGGGGCATCCCACAACGCATGAAGGCCTGCCGGGTGTACGCGTAGCTTCCGGCTCACTGGGGCAGGGGCTATCTGTAGCTATTGGTGCTGCCACGGCAAAAAAACTCAATAAGGACAACAGCATTGTTTACAGCCTTCACGGGGACGGAGAACTTCAGGAAGGACAAATATGGGAAGCAGCCATGTATGCTGCTGCTAAGAAGGTGGACAATATTATTTCCACAATCGACCTGAATGGTCAGCAGATTGACGGCTCTACGGATAACGTGCTTGCCATGGGAGACCTGAAAGCAAAGTGGGAGGCTTTTGGATGGGATGTTTTATCCATGAACGGTAATAATCTGGCGGAAGTGGTAGAAACCCTCAATAATGCTAAAAAACACACCGGAAAAGGCAAGCCAGTGATGATCATCATGAAAACGGAAATGGGCCATGGGGTTGATTTTATGATGGGAAGCCACAAATGGCATGGTGTTGCACCAAATGATGAACAATTGGCACAGGCTTTGAAACAGAATGCAGAAACTTTAGGAGATTATTAATCAGATATGAGATGTGAGATGTGGATCAGCTTTGGAACGCAATAAAATCTACTTAATCACGTCTAAATTGACAGTACCTCTTGAAACAATAAAGCATATGTCCAACATCTCAAATCTTAAATCTCGAATCTCAAGTCTATTTCGCGTTTCGTTGCTTCTGATTGTGCTTTTCTGCAGTTCACAGGCAAAGGCTCAAAACCGTGCTCCTCAATCACCCCCTCTTACACGTATTCTGTTCGTTTTTGATGCTTCCTTCAGTATGTTTGGGCAGTGGCAGAGCGGCATGAAAATGGACCTTGCCAAAAAGCTGTTAAGTGAGTTTTTAGATAGTATTCAGGGAGCTCCCGGCACCGAAAATCTGGAGCTTGCGTTTCGCGCGTATGGTCATCAGGTGCCTCTTCGCCCGCAACGCAGCTGTACGGATACCAAATTGGAAGTTCCGTTTGGAAAAAACAATATGTCTGCAATCAAGGCTAAGCTCAAACCCATTGTTCCCAAAGGTACAACCCCCATAGCCTATACACTGGAACAGTGTGCGAACGATTTTCCTTCACCATCGTCTTCCAGTATACGGAATATTGTAATCCTTATTACTGACGGGATTGAAGAGTGTGATGGCGATCCTTGTGCCGTTTCCCTTGCTTTACAGAAAAAAGGAATAGTTTTAAAGCCCTTTGTTATTGGTATTGGCCTGGATCAGAGCTATATCAATTCTTTTGGCTGTATAGGCAAGTTTTACGATGCTTCCAGCGAAACAAGCTTTAAAAATATCCTTAATATAGTTATTTCCCAGGCACTGAACAACACAACTGTACAGGTAAACCTGAACGACCAGGTGGGCCGCCCTTCAGAAACGGATGTAAACATGACATTCTATGATGACCAGTCGGGGGTGATTAAGTACAATTACATGCATACTATCAATAACAGGGGAGTGCCGGATACGCTTGTTATTGACCCGATTGGGACTTATAAAATGGTGGTGCATACCATACCCCCGGTAGAAAAATCGGGAATAGAACTGGTACCTGGCAAGCACAATATCATTGCTGTGGATGCGCCTCAGGGCTACCTCAATTTAAAAATGGCAGGAAATTCTGAAGATACCCGAACCTTAAACTGCATTGTACGTAAAAATGAAGAAATGCAGACATTGCATGTGCAGAAATTTAATACAACAGAAAAGTTCATTGTAGGAAAATACGATTTGGAAATATTAACGCTTCCGAGGATAAAGCTTAGTAAAGTGGATATAGCGCAAAGCAAGACCACTACAATTGAAATACCTCAGTCCGGAAGTGTTAGTATAAGTAAACCAACAGATGGGCCCGGAAGTTTGTACATTGAGGAAAAAAATAAGCTGGTATGGGTTTGCAACCTGAATGCCAATCTTGTAAATGAAACAATTGTTTTGCAGCCTGGACGTTACAGGGTTGAGTTCCGTCCGAGAAATGCAAAAGAATCGGTTTATACCATTGAAAAAACATTTAAAGTAGAATCGGGCTTGTCAACGTCTGTTAAATTATATTAATTTGAGCCTGATGGTATAAGTTTTTAGCCATTTATAAGTAGCTTTGATACAGCAAAGCGATTGGTTGTACTAAACAAGCAGGAAGGAAAATGAAAAACAAAAAAATTTGTATTATAGATGATGAGGAAATAATACAATTTATTGTAAAAACTATTCTTCAGAATCTTAATGACGATATCTCCATTTTATCCTACAAAAATGGGGAGGAAGCCTTGCTGGCGTTCAAAGAAATGGACAAAGCCGATTTGCCGGATATTATTTTGCTTGATATCAATATGCCTGTAATGGGTGGCTGGCAATTCCTGGATGAGTTCATTAAAAGCAAAGCACATAACGAGAAAAAAATTGCAATTTATATTTTGAGCTCATCTACTGCACCGGGAGATAAAATACGCGCCAAAGTTTACAAAGATATCATAGGCTATATAAACAAGCCGATTGAGGCCGATACGCTTAAAAAAATAACTGAATTTGAACTTATTTAGACCATAATCGTGGTTCGAAACGAAACTATTTTATTTATAAAAACACTTTAACTCGCAGAATGAAAAAATACACTTACACTGAAAAAAAAGATACACGTTCGGGTTTTGGTGCCGGCCTTTCTGAATTAGGAAAAAAGAATCCCAATGTAGTTGCCCTTTGTGCCGACCTTACTGGTTCTTTAAAAATGGATGCTTTTGCAAAAGAACATCCGGAGCGTTTTTTTCAGGTAGGTATTGCTGAAGCCAACATGATAGGTATTGCAGCTGGTTTAACTATTGGAGGTAAAATACCTTTTACAGGAACGTTTGCTAACTTTTCTACAGGACGTGTTTATGACCAGATACGTCAATCGGTGGCTTATTCGGGTAAAAATGTAAAGATATGCGCTTCCCATGCGGGACTCACTTTAGGCGAAGATGGTGCAACTCACCAGATTCTTGAGGATATTGGTTTGATGAAAATGTTGCCAGGCATGGTTGTTATTAATCCCTGTGATTATAACCAGACCAAAGCCGCTACGATAGCTATTGCTGATCATGATGGCCCGGTTTACCTGCGTTTTGGAAGGCCGACAGTTCCTAATTTCAGTCCTGCTGATCAGAAGTTTGAAATTGGAAAAGCCTGGGTATTGAATGAGGGTACGGATGTGAGTATTTTTGCTACAGGCCATTTGGTTTGGAAAGCTATTGAGGCAGGAGAACAACTGGCTGCACAAGGTATAAGCGCTGATATCATTAACATTCACACAATAAAACCTCTTGATGCTGCAGCAGTTATTGCATCCGCTAAAAAAACAGGCTGCGTGGTTACTGCCGAAGAGCACCAGATGAATGGTGGTTTGGGTGATAGCATCGCTCAGCTTCTTGCAAGAGAGTTACCAACGCCACTTGAAATGGTAGCTGTTAACGACAGCTTTGGCGAAAGTGGTACGCCTGATCAGCTAATGACAAAATACGGCCTGGATACGGTGAATATTCTGAATGCTGTTAAAAAGGTAATGAGTAGAAAGTCGGTTATTGTTTCGTAAATTTTTTCAAATAACTCCAAATAAATCGAAAGCGGAATTCCTAATTGGGGTTCCGTTTTTTTGTTGTAGGTGTGAACCCTCAATATGTCGCCCGATGGGGCTTGTATTTATCTGGTTTGTTATTTCTAGTAAGATTTCACCCCTGCCGGGGTTTTATGGTTGTTATGTATGAATTTCGCCCGATGGGGCGTGTATTTATCTGGTTCGTTATTTCTAGTAAGATTTCACCCCTGCCGGGGTTTTATGGTTGTTATGTATGAATTTCGCCCGATGGGTTTGTATTTTGCTGGATCGGGTTTTATTGCTTTTTTATTGTTGTTAGGGCGAAAGTCGCCTCGATGGGATGTGTATTTGCGATATAGTGTTAACCCCGATAATGGCTTATTATATGAGCTCCGTCAGGAGCGATATATTAGTAGATAAGTGTTTAATGGTATCTAAAGCTCCGTAGGAGCGACATAGGTTATTTTCAAAATTGTAAGCAGGGTTTTAAGCTGTCCGATACCACTCCTTACTCGTCAACGGAATTCGTATGAAACAACGTTAGTCCCGCAATTGGCGTTTCCACAATCTTATCAATTGCCACTCCCTTTTTGAGCGCAACGCCTCTGAGTATATTACTGTAGTAAAACCCAACAGAGCCTACACAGCTCAACTTAATCTCTTTGTGCTTTTCATACTTGCAGATGTGCTTGTCAAAAAACTGCTCGAAGCAGCCAACAACAAGGTCCATCATGTATTGTTCCTTTAAATTCTGATACACAAACTTGCTGAATGATGCCAGGAAACGGTTGGGCAGGGGCTTTTTGTATACAGCATCCAGGATATCGGCTGTGCTGAGCTTAAAGCGTTCATAAAAACGTTCGGCAAGATGTTGAGGTACTTCCTGGTTTAAATAGGCCTGGATAAAGGTTTTCCCGATGTGGGCACCACTACCTTCATCACCAAGAATATAACCCAAAGAAGCCCTGTTTTCGGCTATTTTTGTACCATCGTAATAGCAGGTGTTGGAACCGGTGCCCAATATGGCTGCAATACCCGGTTCGTTTCCGCATAAAGCACGTGCGGCACCCAGTAGATCAGTTTCAATGGCTATGGATGCATTGGGGAATAGTTCAGTTAAAGCAGTGCGGACAATATCTTTTTTTGATTCAGCAGCGCAGCCGGCACCGTAGAAATGGATTTCAGCTTCGGCAGAAAGGTTCATTTGTGGGTGAACCAGCAATTCTGTTTTCAGAATATTTACAATGGTTTCACTGTTCAGAAAGTAGGGATTAAGACCCTGGGTGGAGACCTGGTGTTTGTTATTACCATCAATCAACCGCCAGTCTGTTTTGGTAGAACCGCTGTCAGCAATAAGGAGCATTTTTGCAGTTATAAGTTATGAGTTATAAGTTATTGGTTATTGGTTATTGGTTATTGGTTATTGGTTATTGGTTATTGGTTATTGGTTATTGGTTGGTTATTGGTTATAACTTATTGGTTTAAACAAAAATAGGATTTTAAATAGAGCAAATTACTCCCGTTTCGCCCTATTAAACCAATAACTTAATAACAATTAATTAGAAGGCATCTCAAAAATAATATGGTATGAATTTGTATGTTTCGGTGCGCTGCACCTAAAAAATTAAAAATTATACATATTCTACAAAGATTTCGCGGCTCTGCCGCTTTTAAACTTAAAAACAAATTAGCAGCAGAGCTGCGCAACCTTTGTAGATGAACAAAGTAAATCAAACAGTAAGGTGCAGAGCACCGGAATATAATTTAAATAAACTATTGACAGTATTTTTGAGATAGCTTCTAATTACCCGTTCCGTTAGAGAACAGGAAATGATTCGGGCTAACCAGGTTTTCGCGTACGGCAAAAAGTACCAATCCGGCAGTATTGTTTACGCCCAGCTTGTTCATGATGTTCTTGCGGTGCGTGGTAACGGTATGTGTGCTTAAAAACAGCTTGTCCGCCACTTCTTTGTTGGAATAGCCTTCGGCAATAAGCGTAATGATTTCAACTTCACGATCGCTGATGTTCATTCCTTCACAGGAATATTCATTTACTTTATTCGCTTTGTCAGTATCCACAACAGAGTTTACAATTTTGCCACACATGAACTTCTGACCCTTTGCAGTTTTATAGATAGCTTCCACGATTTCGTCCTGGTCACAGTCTTTCAATAAATGGGAGGTAACACCGGTTTTTAAAGCTTTTGAAATGATTTCATTGCTGATTAAGTCGGTGATTGCCAGGAATTTAGCTTTTGGGTATTTTTTTACAATCTGCTGAAGGCTATCGATACTGAAATTCTGGGAAGAATAATCAATAATAATAAGGTCGGGCTTAAAAAAGCGGGATTGGTTTACCAGGTCAGAAGCGCTTATAGCTTCAGCAAGTAGCGTAAAATCACTATTTTCATTCAATAAAACCGCTAATCCTTTGCGGCTCAGGAAGTGACTATCGGCAATGGTAATTTTTATCTTTTCCACAATAACTTATTAAGAATGATTTTAAATAGAGAATCAAAAGTACAGATTAAATTGTTTTTTGCAAAACTTATCGTGTTAAAAATAGACGGATAGACGAACAAAAACCATATGCTGCCAAAACTTAGTTTATTCTGACATTTTTCGGTTAATTTATCATTAAGTTTTCCCGGGTTATTATATTTCGGTGCGCTGCACCTTTATTGGTTTTACTTTAATTTCTACAAATATTTCGCGGCTCTGCCGCTGTATTTTTCAAAAGTACACAAGTAGCTATCCTTTTTGTTAATAAGTGTTATACCTGTGCGTTCGGTTGATTTAACAATAAAGCTTTCCAGGACTTTATGTTTCGGTGCGCTTCACCTTTATTGGTTTTACTTTAATTTCTACAAATATTTCGCGGCTCTGCCGCTGTATTTTTTAAAAGCCCGAAATAGCTATCTTTTGTTATAGCGTGTTCTATACCTGCGTCCTACAACCAAAATGAGTTTTAAATTAATGGCTACAATATTTCGTGGATTGGTCACTCCAATACATTATAAATATTAAAGCGGCAGAGCCGCGAAACATTTGTAGTTATATCTAAAAGCCGTTTACAAGGGGTGCAGCGCACCGAAATATTTATCTGTTTGCTTACTATCTGTCAAGTACAAATCCATTAATGGCTATTATTTTGCTTTTTCTGCCTTTTTGCTCTTTTCAATCCTGATAACCTGCGCCAGTGATTTTACAGCTCTGTCGTGCTTTTTAACAAATGGGTTATCCAGATCCCATACATAACCGGCAAGAACCGAGCATATCTGCTTTTTAATTTCCGGGTCTGGCTCTTCAGAAAAGAAAATATCGTGCAAATCACCGTTGTACCAGCTGGCGACATAAGTCCGGAAGGTATTAATGCCCTGCATCATGTGATCCGTATATTCCGTTTGCCAATCCACCTGCTCGCCCCTTAAAAACTTACCCACCAGCTTGCCTGCTTTATTTCCCGATTCCATGGCGAATGTAACTCCAGAAGAGAACACAGGATCAAGGAACTCGGTAGCATTCCCGCACAATACAAAGCCATCACCAAACAGCTGTTTGGTGGAAATGGCATAGCCTTCAATAGTGCGCGGAGTAAATATCATTTCTGCATCTTTAAAACGTTCGCGGGTATTGTCATCGGCAGCGGTGATGCCTTTCATACGCTCTACAGGATCTTCAGGGAAATCTTTAAAGAATTCCGGGTCGGCAACAAAACCTACGGATGTAATGCCATTGGAAAAAGGAATGATCCAAATCCAGGTACGCTGCTGATGTACTACAACCGTAATACGGTTACCATCAATACCTCCCGGGCGCTTTAAATCGCGGAAATGCACGAAATGCGTTTTACGGGGTTCAAAGTTGGATGGTTTATCCAGGTTGAACATACGTGGAATCACCCGGCCATAGCCGCTTGCATCTACAATGAATTTGGCTTCTATTGTTTTTGTATTTCCTTGTTTATCTACAACGGTAGTAAGAGATTCCGTACCATTAAACTTAATGTCAGTAACACCTGTTTCCTGCTCTACAGAAACACCCATGGAAGCTACAGTATCAATAAGTATTTTATCAAACTGGCCTCTTGGTACCTGCCAGGTCCAGGTCCAGCCTTTGCTGAACTGGTTGGAAAAGTTGAAATCGCAGATTTCCTCGCCTCTCACAAATTTGGCTCCGAATTTTTCCTGGAAACCGGCTGCTTTCACTGCATCCAGTAGTTTAGCATCTTCCAGGTGGTCCATCACCCTTGGTAGTAGACTTTCTCCAATAACAAAACGCGGAAATTTTTCTTTTTCCACCACTTTTACTTTAAATCCCTGCTGATGCAATATGGAGCTTGCTATGGAACCCGCAGGTCCGGCACCTATTACAAGTACATCTGTTTTTTCTGTTTGCATTAGTTTATCTTTTTGCATTTAAGTAAGGTATGGCTGATGCCTACCTCATTTGATTCTTCTACTACTTTTAGTCCGGCCTCCTCAATCAGCTTGTAAAATATGTCGGACTGGTACATCTGGCTGTTGCCGTTTGCAATATTGGTAAAGTATAAGGAAGTCATTTGTAAACTGAATGAAGCTGCTTTAAAGCGCTGTTTGTCCCAGAAAAGCTCCATGATATATACCACACCATCATCATTCAACGAGTTGCAGCAGCGTTTTAAAATGGAAATTATTTGTTTATCTGAAAAGCAATCCAGAAACTGGCTCATCCATATAATATCAAAACCTTTAGGAAAAGTCAGACTTTCATCCAGTACATTGGTAGGATAAAACGTTACGCGGTCATTAAAGCCGCGGTTTTCAATATTCTTTTTTGCCATCTCAGCTTGTCCCGGCAAATCAATAATGGTTATGTGAACCTCCGGATCATGATTCAGGCATGCAAGGGTCCATTTACCGGTATTACCACCTATATCCAGTAAAGTTTTTGGTTTATGTTTAAAAATGGCAGGCAAAACCTCAGGAAAGGAGTCGTCAGAATAAAAATGATCGAATTCAAACCAGCTTTTCTGTGCTTGCTGAGGCAATTTGGATAAGCCTTCATACACAGTGTCCCAGGAGCCAAATGTTTTTAACCCTTCAGGCTTGCTGTTGACAATGGATTGTTGAAGCGTAAACATACCTTCATAGCATACATCATGAACAAAGTTGATGTTTACTTTTGTAAGTTCATCACTCAGTATAAAGTAGCCGGTTTTAGTAAGTGTGTATTTTTTCTCATTAACTAAAATTAAGCCAATACCTAGTCCGGCTTCTACTAAAACCCTAACACCATAGTGAGGGAGCTTAAGTAAAATGCATATTTCATCAAGCGAAATGCCCTTTTCCCTGGCATTTTCAATAGTTTCAAGAATACCAAGGTTTTTTAATGCCCGAGTTGCCTGAAATACGATTGGTGCAAAGGCTATCCATTGTGCATATTCTTTAGCCTGCAGGCCAGTACGGGTATCTTTGCTGAAAAAATTCATAGTTAAAAATTTAAGAAACAAATGTAAGATAAACTTGTTATAAAATGGATTTTTTGACAAAAGTCATATTCCTTCCAAATGTTTTAGAGTTGACTGAGTGCCTTCTAAGCTTCTTTATATTTCGGTGCTCTGCACCTTAAAAATACACATCACATATATTCTACAAATATTTCGCGGCTCTGCCGCTAACACTGAGTTTTAATATTAAAAGCGGCAGAGCCGCGAAATATTTGTAGGGGAACAGAAATAACAACAAATGCCAAGGTGCAGAGCACCGAAATATTTTTAACAAAAGGAGTGTTGGCAGGAGCAATTGTTTACAACATAAAATTTAAACCGGCTCCGGAACTCATTACAAATTGTAATTTATATATATTCGCATTTTCAAAAAAACTATGGAAAAGAACTCCGGCATTCTGAAGATTGGAGCAAAAATACTGGATTATAATGGCTGTTACGATGTATTGGTGAATAATCGGGCCATTGAGCTGGATGAAGAGGCTTTAAAAAGAGTATTTGAAAGCTACTATTTTTTAAAAGAATTTATAAAAGACAAGCTGATTTATGGTATCAATACCGGTTTTGGGCCAATGGCACAATACAAGGTAAGTAATGATGACCAGGTGCAGCTTCAATACAATCTTATTCGAAGCCATTGTTCCGGCAGCGGAAATATGATCCCTGTGCTGAACGTAAAGGCTTTGATGATGACGCGCTTAAATACCCTGATGCAGGGCTATTCTGGCATACACCCAGATGCAGTTATTTTATTGAAGGAACTGATCAACAAAAACATTTGTCCGGTAATATACGAGCATGGCGGATTGGGGGCCAGTGGTGATCTGGTACAGCTTGCACACCTGGCGCTGACATTGATTGGTGAAGGGGAGGTTCATTACAAAGGTGAGGTGGTTGAAACAGCAAAAGTATTTCAGGCTGAAGGCTTAAAACCATTAGAAGTTCATATCCGTGAAGGGCTGGCCCTGATGAATGGTACATCTGCCATGTGTGGAGTAGGACTGGTGAACCTGATACATGCTAAAAACCTTGTAAAACATGCGCTGGCAGCATCCAGCATGATTGTGGAAATGGTGGAATCGTATGATGACCATTTTTCGAATGAACTCAACATCGTGAAACATCATGCCGGTCAAAACCAGGTGGCAAAGGAAATGCAGGCTTTTCTGAAAGACAGCCAGTTGGTGAAAAAAAGGGAAAAATACCTGTACAATAAGCCTATCAGAGAAAATATATTAAAAGATAAGGTACAGGAGTACTATTCAATACGCTGTGTGCCGCAGATTGTAGGGCCTGTTATTGATACCATTCAATATGCAGAGCAGGTGATAGTGAATGAAATCAACTCGGTAAGCGACAATCCAATTATTGATTATAAAAACAAGAATGTTTTCCATGGCGGCAATTTTCATGGTGACTATCCGGCCCTTGAAATGGACAAGCTGAAAATTGCGGTTACCAAGCTTTCCATGCTGTGCGAGCGGCAGCTGAACTTTTTAATGAATGATAAGCTGAATGGCAAACTGCCTCCGTTTGTGAATTTAGGCGTGCTTGGTTTGAATTTGGGGGTACAGGGTGTGCAGTTTACTGCAACGTCCACAACAGCAGAAAACCAGACACTGAGCTACCCGATGTATGTACACAGCATACCCAGCAACAACGATAACCAGGATATAGTAAGCATGGGTACCAATGCTGCTCTAATTGCGCAGAAAGTGATTTTTAATACATATGAAGTAATTGCAATTGAGTTTCTGGCCATTATTCAGGCCATTGATTACCTGAAAATACAGGATAAAATTTCCAAGAGCGGAGCAGATTACTATGTCGGCCTGAGGAAGCTGGTGCCTGTGTTTGATAAGGATTCTGTAAGGTATAAGGAGCAGGCGAGGATTGTGGATTACCTGAAAGTCCGTATTTAAAAAGAATTCCCCATCACTAACAATTATATCTACTTTACTCTAACCCTTAAACTAAACTCTATGAAAAAAATCCTTAGTATTTTATTATTAGCTCCCCTTTGTATGGCGGGACAAAAACTTTCTCCTGATATGAAGGTTTCTACCGGAACACCTTTCCTGGTAGTAGATGCTGCAAGCAAAGAGTATGTTGGTGTTGGCAATAACCATACTATTTCTGTTAAAACAGATGGTGAAAAAGTAATAATACAGAAGTACAACGTTTCTACCATGAAAGAGGTATCGAGAAACGAGTATGAGGATTTTCCGAAATATACAAAGGTGCAAAGTGTGTTGCAGGTAGGCGAACACCTGTACTACATATTTGAGGCTTTTGATAAAAAAGCAAAGAATTACTCTGTTTATTCCAGGGAAATAGATATTGCAACCGGTAAATTTAATGAGTACAAAACATTATTTACTACAAAAGGCGAAGTTGCCTCAACCGGGTATGCAGGAGTAAATTTATTTGCAATGACAGCGCTTCCTAAGTTTGATGTGATTTCATCTTTTGACGGTTCAAAAATATTGATTCGCTTTAGAAACAAGCCTGAAAGTAGAAATGATTCTAAAAATAATGATGAGCTTGGATTCTTTGTATTCGATGCAAAATTCAACAAACTGTGGGGGAAGGAAGTTAAAATGCCACATACGGAAAAGGAAATGGACAATCTTGCTTTTGCTGTGAATAAAGAGGGAGTAGCATACATGCTTTCAAGAATAAATGCGAGCAAATCATTTGAGTTGATAACAGTAAATGCAGATGGGCTTAAAAACAAAGTATTGCCGGTAAAAAAGGGATTGATGTTCAACAGTTTTGAACTTAGGGAAAATGCTAATGGGAACATGATTGCTGCAGGGTATTATGCAAATGGTACTGAAGCAAAAGTTGATTGGACCGGAAACCTTAGTACGAGCATGAATATCAATGGTATCTACGTGTTTGAAATAGGTAAGGATGGTGGCATTGTAAAGGATATTGATTATCCGTTCTCAATAGAATTAATTAAAAAGTACCTTTCTAACAGGCAAAAAGAAAAAGCCGATAAGAGAGAAGAGGATGGAAAAGCTGGTATAAATGACCTTGTGCTTAGAAACTTTGTTTTAAACAGTGATGGAAGTATGGTGCTTATCGGTGAAGTGTATTACATGCGCAAGGAAATGTGGATGACAAGTATGGAAAACGTAACCCATTTTGGTGATGTAGTCATAACCAAGATTGATGCAAATGGCAAATTGGTTTGGGCCGATAAAATGCCGAAGAACCAGGCGATTTTAAGCAGCAATTATGTTGATATCAAAGGAATGGGGATTTCATACATCCAGGGAAAAGGTGCGCATTACATTTTGTTTGCTGACAACAGAAAAAATGCAAACATTAAAATGGATCAGCCGGCAGAACCGCACAAAGGCGGTTTTGGAGGATATCTTACTGCCTACAAGGTAGATGATGCTACTGGTAAAATTGAGAAGCACTTAATTTGCGACCTGACAGATATTGGCGGAATCAGAGCTTACCAGTTTAGCGTATCGCGCATATTCCAGGCGATGGACAAAGTGTTTATGCTTGAAGTTTACATAAAGGATAAGCAGGATACGATGGTGAAAATGGAGCTGGTGAAATAAATTGACAAGAGGGTTTTCTAAATTCCTTTCTTGCATTACCGCTTAATACGTCTACATAATTGATGGCTCATAGATCAATCCAAATGATTTTTGACCGATAACTACAATAAAAATGAAAAGGTATCTATTTACGCTAATTCTAATACTGTCTTGTGTTCAAGCAACAGTTTATGCTCAAAAAATAAGTTGGGGTAAGGCTTTTGCAGCAGATAAAAGCTATTCTCCAATAATAATAGAAGAGGAGGGCGACTTTTTTTATACATATGATTATTCCAGTAAAGAATTATTATTGGAAAAATTTGATAAAAAAAACTCCTCAGCTGTATATTCTAAAAAATATGAAATACCCAAAAGGCACGAATTTGAACTGATTGCAGTAGCAGATAAAAAAGTAATTGTGTTTTTTTCATTTTACGATAGTAAAAAAAGTTCAGCTGAAATTTATTGCAATACATATTCTACTACTGATGGAGTGATTTTAGAGTCAAATCATACCATTTCTTCTGTTCCATCTGAAGATAATAGAGATTATAATGGCTACAGCTTTTCTGTATATAAATCCGATGATAATAAGTGGATTTTGGTTACAAATAGACTATACACCAAAAAGGAAGATGTAAATAAAACGTATTTTATTTTACTGAATGAAAAATTATCTAAAATATTCGAGAAAACGGAAAACACCGGTAAAGATAGGCTCATTCTCGATGATATGATAATAGGAAATGATGGCTCATGTTATTTTCAAAAAACGATTACCGGTGGTGATGGGACTAAACTTGTTTCTTTAGATGCAGATAAATCATTTAAAGAATACGAATATGGTTTAGACGAAGCTAAATTAAAAGTGCCCCAAAATGCTAGCATAAGATTTCCGAATATTGCATTAAATAAAAAGGGGGAGCTTGTGTTGGTTAGCCAGTACGTTAAAGATCGAGTTTTTTCTGGATATTTTTTTGTAAGTATTGATACAAAAACTAAAAAGATAGTTTCATCAAAAATAAATGAGTTTGACGACAAGTTGGTAAATCAATTCCGTACAGAACGTGAAATAGAAAAAGGTAAAAAGACGAAAGTGCCTGAATATTTCACTAATATTCATTTTATAGCAAAAGAGGATGGAGGTATGATCGGAATTACAGGTGGAGTGCAACGAATAATAACTCAAACCAGAACAACGAATCAACAGGGATTTTCTTCATACGATCAAATTGGTGATGCTGTTATATATCACAATGTAATGGCCCTTAATTTTTCAAGTGATGGAACTCTGCTTTGGGCAAACAGAATACCTAGATATCAATCCTATAGTTCCAGGAGATGGTGGGCGCCTCGTAAAAATGCGGATTATCTGTCTTCATTTTCTGTGCTCACAAATGACAAGTTGTATATTGCATATCATGATCATCTCTCAAATCTGGCTCTCAAATCCGATAGCGAACGAGTAAAGGGGTTTAGGATGTCGAAGAAAGCTGTAGTTGAATTGTTTACAATTGATTTAAAGACCGGTCAGAAAGATAAACGCCAATTCACAGAGGGGACTGACGCAGAAACTTTCCTTGAACCTGCTAAAGCTTTTCAGAAATCACAAAATTCAGATATGATTATATTGGGAAGCAAAAAAACAAAATTCAAATTTGGGGTGATGTCTTTTGCGAAGTCTTAGTATACAGCTGGCTGGATAGTAAGTCGCAAATCGTTTGTTTATTCTCTTTCAAATTTAAAATTACATTTTAGATTAGAAAGCTTATAAATAAACGATTTTTTTATTAGTTTTGCTTTCTTATCCATTTAATCGAATAAGTATGACCAAATATGCATTAGTTACAGGCGGATCGCGTGGAATTGGAAGGGCAATTTGCCTTGAACTGGCTGCAATGGGATATCATATCCTGGTAAATTACCAGTCGAATGCCGATGAGGCCAATAAAACCCTGGAACTGATTAAAGCTAAGGGTGTTAGCGGAGAAATCATGAAATTTGATGTTTCCAAACAGGCGGAAGTGGATGACGTGTTGGGTAAGTGGCTGGAAACCAGTAAAGAAAGCCGTGTTTTGGAAGTGTTGGTGAACAATGCAGGTATCCGTAAGGATAACCTGTTGATGTGGATGAGCAACAACGAGTGGAATTCGGTAATGGATATTGCCGTGGATGGTTTTTTTAATGTTACCCGACTGATTGTCAAGGATATGCTGGTGAAAAAGTATGGGCGCATAATAAATGTGGTATCCTTGTCGGGTTTAAAAGGTTTGCCTGGACAGACCAATTATTCGGCTTCAAAAGCAGCAGTAATTGGAGCTACTAAAGCATTATCGCAGGAAGTGGGGCGCAGAGGTGTAACAGTTAATGCCGTTGCACCCGGCTTCATAAAAACCGACATGACCCATGATCTGAACGAAAAAGATTTTAAAGCCCTGATCCCGATGGCCCGCTTCGGTGAGCCGCAGGAAGTAGCAGACGTAGTGGGCTGGCTGGCTTCAGCAAAATCATCGTATGTTACAGGTCAGGTAATCTCAGTAAATGGTGGCCTTTATTCATAAAAAAATACAGGAATAAACGAATGAGAAGAGTTGTTATTACAGGGATGGGAATATGGTCATGTTTAGGAAGTAACCTTGACCAGGTGAGGGATTCGTTGTTTAACGGTAAATCAGGTATTATTGCTGATACCGAAAGAAAAGCTTTTGGCTACCGCTCCTGCCTTACAGGAAAAGTGGAAACGCCTCAGCTGAAAGGATTGCTTGACCGCAGGGCCCGCGTGCAGCTGTCGGAAGAAGCAGAATACGCTTACTTGTCGACACTGGAAGCAACCAAAAATGCCAAAATGGATCCGGACTGGCTGGAAAAGCACGAAACGGGTATTTTATTTGGTAACGACAGTTCGGCCAAAGCGGTAATGGAAGCTATTGATATTGTGCGTGTTAAGAAAGATACAACGCTTATCGGTTCGGGCTCCATTTTCCAAAGTATGAACTGCACGGTAACCATGAACCTTTCTACCATTTTTAAGTTGAAAGGACTTAATTTTACCATCAGCGCTGCCTGCGCAAGTGGCTCACACTCAATAGGTTTGGCTTACCTGATGATAAAATGGGGTTTGCAAAATCATATTATTTGCGGAGGTGCGCAGGAACTAAATCCTTATGCATTTGGCAGTTTTGATGGTTTGAGCGCTTTTTCTATCCGTGAAAATGAACCAACGAAAGCTTCCCGTCCGTTTGACCGCGACAGGGATGGTTTGGTTCCTGGTGGTGGTGCTGCAACGGTTATTCTTGAAGATTATGAAACTGCCGTAAAGCGCGGTGCTCCAATTCTTGCAGAGGTAATTGGTTATGGATTTTCTTCTAACGGAGAACATATTTCCAATTCAAGCGTAGATGGCCAGGCGCGTTCCTTGAGCATGGCTTTAAAAGATGCCAATATCAGTGAAAGTGAAGTGGATTACATCAATGCTCACGCTACTTCTACTGTAGGTGGCGACAAAGCAGAAGCACTGGCAATTGACCAGATTTTTGGCAGCTCGAAGCCGTTGGTAAGCTCTACAAAATCAATGACCGGGCATGAGTGCTGGATGGCAGGTGCAAGCGAAATTGTGTATTCCATGCTCATGATGCAGAACGATTTTATTGCTCCCAACATCAATTTTGAAAACCCGGATGATGCTTCGGCAAAACTGAATATTGCAACAAAAACCGTAGAGAAGAAATTTGATACATTTTTGAGTAATTCATTCGGTTTCGGAGGTACTAACTCCACACTAATTATCAGAAAAATAAAATAATATATAACTCTATAAAATACGTAAAAAAAGGCCATGACAAAAGCAGAAATTATTTCTAAGGTAAATGAGTTTTTAGTAACCGAATTTGAGGTGGATGAGGCTTTGATTAAGCCGGAAGCCAACCTGCGCGAAACGCTTGATTTAGACAGCCTTGATTACGTTGACCTTGTTGTGGTTATTGAAAGCAACCTGGGGTTTAAAGTAGTGGGAGAGGATTTTATCAATATACATACGTTTGAAGATTTTTATAACTACTGCGAAACCAAAGTAAATCAAAAAGTAGTGGCTTAAATGTCGGAGAATAAAAAGTGGGAAGGAAAAACGAGAGGAGGAGTTAAAGGCCATCAATTCTTTGTTTTTGTTCTTAATTTTTTCGGGCTGCAAATCGCATATTTTATTCTGCGGTTTGTAGCTTTTTATTTTTTTGTGTTCGCTGATTCTACCAGAACATCATTGAAGTATTTCAGGGAGATTCATGGGTATTCGCGCTGGAAAGCATACCGGGCATCATATCGTAACTATTACATTTTCGGGCAGACATTGCTTGACAAAGTAGCGCTGCTGGCCGGAATGCGCAATAAATTTACTGTGTATCATGAAGGTCATGATGAAAACCTCGTGTACCTGAAAGGCCTTGGTAAAGGGAGTATCCTGTTGAGCGCTCATCTTGGCAACTGGGAGATAGCAGGGCAGATGCTCGATACGCTTGATACCAAGTTCAATGTGCTGATGTATGATAATGAGGCGGACAAGATGAAGGAGTACATGGGTGAGGTAATGAAAAAGAAAAATTTCAAAATCATCGCCATTAAAGACGGGGAGATGGGCCACCTGGTGGAGCTTCACGCAGCCTTTAGAAACAATGAATGGGTAGTAATGCATGGCGACCGTTACCTGGAGGGAGCTCCAACCATAGAAAAAGAATTTATGGGCCGCAAGGCCAAATTTCCTGCAGGCCCATTTATTATGGCTGCGAAATTCGGAGTGCCGGTAACGCTTGTATTTGCAGTAAAAGAAACCAATACGCATTACCATTTTTTTGCAAAGAAACCAATTGAAGTGAAACGTGCGAGGACAGAGGATGAGGTGAAGGAGGCGGTGCGCGTTATATCAGATAAATATGTAAGTGAGCTGGAGGAGATGCTGAAACGCTATCCAACACAATGGTTCAATTTTTATGATTTTTGGGCGTAAGAACAATATATTTAGCCACAGATTCACAGATTTATTAAACAATCTGTTTTTATAATTTGTGAATCTGTGGCTGTAAATTCAACAGGAATATAAATGTCATTAGTTACAATAGAAAATATAACAGAATACATCCCGCAACGAGCGCCAATTGTAATGATTGATACGCTTGAATATTGTGAAGGCAATGTAACCACCACCAGCTTTCAAGTACGAGCGGATAATATATTTGTCAGCAATGGCGAGCTTCAGGAGCCGGGTATTATTGAAAACATAGCACAAACTGCTGCTGCTAAAGCGGGATATGAAATTAAGAAACATGGTGCTGAGCCAATGGTAGGCTTTATCGGTGCCGTTAAGGATTTGCTCATTCACTGCCTTCCTAAGGTAGGTGAGGTACTTACAACAACTGTTACTATAAAAATGGAAGTAATGGGAGTTACGTTGGTTGAAGGCAAAACGGTATGTAATGGGACAGAAGTAGCCAGTTGTGAAATGAAAATAATTCTTCAGAAATCGGAACAGGAAAATGCCTAAATCAATCTCACATACTACTAAAATTACTGTCCGCTTCAGCGAGTGCGATGCCCTGAAAATGGTATGGCACGGCAACTATGTGAAGTATTTTGAAGATGGCAGGGAGGATTTCGGGAAAGCGTACGAGCTGGAATATATGGACATTTACCGTAAAACGGGACTAGCTGTTCCGCTGGTGCATTTGGAATGTGATTTTAAAAAGATGGTGGGGATTGGAGAAACGATATATGTTGAAACAACGCTTGTGGATAGCCCGGCAGCAAAAATCATATTTAACTATACCATTTACAATGAGCAAAAGGAAGTGGTGTGCAAGGGAAATTCAGTACAGGTGTTTTTGCATACCGAAAAAAAAGAGCTGTTGATTACTGTTCCTCCTTTTTTTGAGGACTGGAAGAGTAAGTATTTAAAGTAAGAATAAGGTGAGGCTACACAGTCAGGGTACTAGAATTTTGAACTCTTTTTTTATATTTCGGTGCTCTGCACCTTTTAAAAAATATAATTCTTTTGCTACAGATATTCCGCGGCTCTGCCGCTAATTAATCACAATAAAGCGGCAGAGCCGCGGAATAT
>JAGVJJ010000102.1 GCA_020051175.1 Bacteroidia bacterium
ATCCACTTAAATACAATAAGCCGTTTACTTACAAGTATTTCAACTACCCTCCTGAGAAGCAACAGCCGAAAGAAACCTATTTAAAAAATTCAATTACGCTGAATGTGATTGACAGGGCACAGCAGAAAACAGTATGGACCGGAACAGCCAATGCAGATTTATATGATACAGCTTATCTGCAGATGAACCTGCACCCGGTTGTGTATGATATACTGAAGCAATACCCTGTAAAACCCTATTACAGTCATCGCAGTAAAATAAAATGATAACCGTGAAAGACACTGATGCCAATACAAATAATCAATAAAATTAAAAACACATAAAACGAAATTTAAAATGAAAGTCAATTCTCTTATTGCCTTTGCACTCTTCATGCTGCTTTTGTTATCATGCAATTCCGGCAATAAAAATGCAGCAAATAATACTTTTAATACTGTAAGCTTTTCTGATTCGGCCATCAAAAGGCTTCCAAACAGCCAGGTGTGCATGGTAAACAACAGGTTCATGAACTCCGAACAGATTCCCGTTCCGGTAGAAGGCAAAACATATTATGGCTGTTGTCAGGGATGTGTAAAAATGCTGAATGAAAACCCCACTTCGCGTTTTGCTGCCGATCCGCTATCCGGTGAACAGGTTGACAAGGCAATGGCATTTATTGTTGGAAAACCGGGCTCTAAGGAAGATGTTTTGTATTTCAAGTCAGAAACCAATGTCAGGGAGTATTTTGATAAATCCCTCAATCACAAACCATAATTCAAAACACACCATGTAGTAGTGGTTCTTATGAATTCTTGATACAGCATTAAATAAATACCAATGGAGACAATAACATACAGCATCTCAAACTCAAAACGGGGAAATCCAAAAAATTACTGCGTGAAGAAAATATTTTATTTGCTTTTTGGCTGTACAATTTTTTCCGTCACTCCGGTTCATTCCCAAAAACCAACAAGCATTAGTTCAATTCTGGATTCTATTGAGAGGATTAACCCAATTCTCAAGATGTATGATGCCGAAGTGCGTTCATTGGATGAAGCAGCCAAAGGAGCTAAAAGCTGGATGGCGCCTGAACTGTCATCCGGTTTTTTTATGACGCCTTATGCAACCCGGTACCTGAAATCGGTAAATGGTGTGCCGGGCATGGGGCAATTCAGTATTGCCGCCCAGCAAGTAATCCCCAATCCCAAAAGGCTGAATGCAGATTATAAATACATGTCTTCGATGTCATCCGTTGAAAAGGAAAAGAAGGGGTATGCCCTGAATCAACTCTATGCCGATGCAAAGAAGAATTATTATGAATGGATAGTAATCAAAAAGCAGTTGTTGATTTTAGATGACAATGAAAAGCTTTTAAACTATATGATACAAAGCGCTGAAATCCGGTACAAAAACGGCCTTGAAAAAATTAACGCTTACTATAAAGCAAAAGCAGCATTGGCTAATGTACAAAACATGAGGATCATGCTGGAGAATGAAGTAAAGCAAAGGAAATACAACCTCAACACTTTGCTGTACCGGGATAAAACAATTGACTTTGATATTGATACAGCCTATACACTGAGGGACTATCAAACCCTTGCTTTTGACACAACTTTATTTATAGCCAACCGAAGCGATATAAAAGCCATCGAAAAGGAAATGTATGTTAATATGTTAAAACAGGAAACAGAAAGAACCAGGTTGTTACCGGAATTCGGTGTCAGGTTTGAAAATGCTTATGGTTGGGCGCGGCAGCCATTGCAGTTTACGGCCATGGCCACGGTGCGTTTGCCAATGGCCAGGTGGTCTGCTAAAATGAACAAAGCAAATATTGTGAGCCTTAAATGGAAAAACGAATCGCTGATACAACAAAAACAAATTGTTTTAAATGAATCACTCGGCGTGGCTTACAGGATGCGCACAGACCTTGTAACAAAAAACAACCAAATCAGGTTATATGAAGAAAAAATTTTACCGGCGCTGCGAAAAAATTATCAAACCTATCAATTAGCCTATGAGCAAAACACGGAAGAACTCTTTCAGTTGTTTGATTCCTGGGAAACATTGAACATGACCCAACTGGAATATTTAAAACAAATGCAGGAACTGCTTTCCATGCAGGTTGAACTGGAAAGAACCTTGCAGATAAAATAATCATTCATCCTGAAATCCTTCAACTATGAAACGCAGTGAATTTATAAAAAACACAGGCCTGGGAGCAGGCAGTATATTGGCCGGAGGCTCTGTTCTGTCTTTTTTAGCGGCTTGCAATAAAAATAACATGATGAATGGAGGCGGTATGAATATGGGCGGACAACCGGTTCCGGTAACAGAAGGAAATTTCAGCAGGTTGCTGCCCATTCCTTCTGTTGTTACTAATAATGCTTCATTGGCTGCACAGGCAACCGCGGCCAATGTAAATGGGAGCAATATTTCAGCGCTGGGCTACCAGCCAAACGGAATTTTAGGGCCTACTATTCGTTTGAACAGCGGTAATGTGGCAAACATTAGTTTTCAGAATAATCTTTCTGAAAAAAGCAATATTCACTGGCACGGTTTAAAAATTCCGGCTAATATGGATGGCCATCCGGAAGCCATTATAAACCCCGGCAGCAGTTTTAATTACCAGTTCACAGTTAATCAACGGGCAGCCTTATGCTGGTATCATCCGCATCCTAACGGAGCAACCGCAAGACAGGCTTTCCAGGGATTAGCCGGTTTATTTATTATTAATGACGCTGAAGAAGCCGCCCTTAATCTTCCATCCGGTAATTACGAAATTCCTTTGGTAATACAGGATAAACGGCTCACTTCAACTGGCATTACTTACAATCCCTCCATTATGGAAGTAATGACGGGTTATATGGGCGAATCCATTCTGGCAAACGGAGAGGCATCTCCTTTCACGGAAGTAGCTACAAGATTTTATCGTTTAAGGATTTTAAACGGTTCCAATGCCCGTATCTATAATCTCGCCTTAAGTAATAATGCTGATTTAATTATTATCGGTAATGACGGCGGCTTATTAAAAAATCCTTCTGCCGTTAAAAATATTTTACTGGCGCCAGGAGAAAGATCGGACGTACTGGTAAATTTTGCCGGGCTATCCATTGGCACAGAGGTATTCCTGGAAAGCAGGATGTTTGATCATGGCGGCAGTGCACAAGGTAAGCAGGGATTTAAAATTATAAAATTTAAAGTAACTCAAACCGTCAGCGATGGTTTTACAGTGCCTGTAATACTTTCATCTTTCACTGCCATACCGGCTTCAGTTGCTTCACGAACAAGGGACTTTGTATTGAATGTAATGCAAATGAACAGTGGCATGAATATGACCGGTATGCACCAGATTAATGGTAAATCTTATGATAAAAACCGGGTTGATGAAACTATATCGGCCAATGCAACAGAGATATGGGCATTTGATAATTCACAAGGCGATGAACCGCACCCCATCCATCTTCATGGCGTACATTTTCAGGTTTTAGAAAGAACGGGAGGCCGCGGACAATTGACAGCTTCCGAAAAAAGCGGATGGAAGGATACCGTTCTTCTATTACCACAGGAAAAAATAAAACTGATTATTCCGTTTGCCACATTAAGTGGCGTGTTTGTATTTCACTGTCATAACCTGGAACACGAAGATGATGGCATGATGCTGCAGTATCAGTTAAACTAAAATCAATAAAGCAAATGAATAATAAAAAAAAATTACTACTCTCTGTTGCAATACTTATAACCGGATTATTATTATCCTGCAATAGCGGTTCTGATAAAAAGCAGGATGAGCATCAGCATGCAAAACAGGAACAGGAGATTTACACTTGCCCGATGCACCCGGAAATCATCCGGGACAAACCCGGCAAATGCCCGATATGCGGAATGACCCTTGTAAAAAAAGGGGGAACAGAGTCAAATATTTCAGATGTAGGAATTGATTTTTTGCTGAAGCCAACCAATGAATATGTATTGACTTTTGTTCCTGTTACCAGACTTCAAAGAAGCGAAGAAGAAATAGAAGTGGAAGCGATTGGCAGAATTGCGTATGACACCCGGCAGATAGGAACCATCTCTGCCCGAATAACAGGCCGTATTGAAAAATTATATGTACGCTATCGCTACCAGAAGGTTAGCAAGGGACAGAAAATAATGGAAATTTACAGCCCCGAAATATTAACCGCACAGCAAAATCTGTTGTTTCTTTTAAAAAATGATGACGGTAACATACAGTTTATCAATGCCGCTAAAGAAAAACTGTTGTTGCTGGGCATGAGCGAAGAACAAATGAATGAAGTAATACGAACAAAAAAAACCAGCTTCACGATCACAATTTACTCCAGGTACAGCGGACATATTCATGAAGCAGGTTCAGCAAACGGCAGCATGCAGCAAAAGACGGGCGGAATGAGAGATATTTCGCTTATTACCGAAGAATTGTCTGTAAAGGAAGGAATGTATGTGCAGAAGGGGCAAACTATTTTAAGTGTATATAATCCAGAACGGGCATGGGCCATTCTTAATTTTTATGCCGATAAACAAAGTCTTATTCGTGAAGGCAGTCCTGTTCGGGTTGCACCAGAAACGGCCCCCGGTAAGGACTTCAGGGCAACAATAAATTTTATCGAACCCTTTTACCGTAAAGAAAGTAAAACAGTAACGGCACGGGTATATTTTGATAATTCAAAATTGAAAATTCCTATTGGCAGCCAGGTGAGGGCCGCTATTTTCGGGAACAGTCGTGAGGCAAATTGGTTGCCCACACAGGCGGTGGTATCGCTTGGACTGGAAAAGGTAGTTTTTGTGAAACACGACATCGGGTACAAAGCGAATAAAGTAACTACAGGTATTGTATATAAGAACAAGACTCAGATTTTAGAAGGGTTGTCTCCGCAGGATTCAGTAGCGGCCAATGCCCAATTCCTGATGGACAGCGAAAGTTTTATTAAAGTAAA
This sequence comes from Bacteroidia bacterium, assembly GCA_020051175.1. Lineage (GTDB taxonomy): Bacteria > Bacteroidota > Bacteroidia > 2-12-FULL-35-15 > 2-12-FULL-35-15 > 2-12-FULL-35-15. Next base: position 4,932 of record JAGVJJ010000102.1, read on the forward strand.
AAATTAATTGATGAAAAATAACATTTATTCAACCGGCTTTAGTTTCCCGAAAGCCATCGGAATGCTTCCTGTTCTTTATGCAGCAAGTGCGTTCATGCTGATACTATTTGTTACGGCATGCAAAAGCAAACAAATTACGCCGGCTGATCCGGATATTTATTACACCTGCTCCATGGACCCGCAGGTGGTGGAACCTAAACCCGGCAAATGCCCCATTTGCAAAATGGAATTAACCCAGGTAAGAAAAAGTAAAAGTATAAATCCTTATGAAATACATCTCAGCGAAAACCAGATGAAGCTGGGAAATGTACACATGGATACAATCCGCACCGGCAACATCGGCGATAAAATGTATCTCACAGCCACGCTGAATTTCGACCTGTATAAATCCACTTCTGTCAGTTCCCGCGTCATGGGCCGTATTGAGAATTTATATTTCAAGAACCTGGGCGATTATGTTCGCCAGGGCGATAAGCTCTTTGATATTTACAGTGAAGAGCTGAACAATGCCAAACAAGAATATTTATTAGCATTAGAACAGCAAAAAGCCTTAGAGAATTCCCTGATTGATTTTAACAAGTTAATCGAAAGCGCCAAAAACAAATTATTGTTTTGGGGGTTAACAGTAAAACAAATCCAGGAATTGGCAACAACCCGGAAAGTCACGCCACTCACATCATTTTACAGCCCGGTAGCTGGTTACATCACTACTCTTGATGTAAAAGAAGGCGATTATGCTATGGAAGGCGGAACCATTGTACGATTGGCGGACCTATCTACTTTATGGGCAGAAGCGCAGGTATATTCTTCGCAATTGGCAGAAGTGGATATAAGCGGCACAGCCATCATTCAGATTCCTGATATGCCGGGAAAAGAGTTTGCCGGTCGTATTGAATATGTAAATCCCGAAATCAATCCTGATACAAGGATTAATCTGATAAGGGTAGCCATATCCAATACCGGCAATCAATTAAAACCCGGAATGCCGGCTTATGTGATTATTAAAAGTGCCCAACGTAAAACACTCACATTACCGCTCGATGCTGTGCTTCGCGACGGCTATGGTGCTATCGTGTGGGTAAAGTCCGGGGGAAATTCGTTTGTCAGTAAAATGGTGGAGACCGGTTTGGAAACAGAAGACAGAATTGAAATTAAATCGGGTTTGAAGCCGGGAGATATTGTAGTGATAAAAGGGGCTTACCTGCTCAATAGCGAATACAAATTCAAAAAAGGCGCCAACCCGATGGAAGGACATAATATGTAATCAATATTTTAAAACAGTGAATGTAAAATGACAAAAGCTAAATTCATACCAGCGCTTCGTTTCAAATGGCTGACGCCCCCTTTACGATTTCCTTATTTGGAATAACCATGCCTGAAGATAAGATGAAACGCCACTTGATAGAAGCAGCTTCCATTCATTGCTGGTTCAGCAGTATTGGATTTTGGTTGTGGCACGGGTACTCTTACAATCCTGGTAAAAGAATCCGGCCCTGCTGCAATAGTTACAGGCATTGATATTGAGTTGGTGATATTGAATAAAGCAATTTATAAAACCGGAAAAAAGAAGTTGGACATTTTATTTCTGAATTATGAAAGGGAAAAACTTCCATTTCAGGATAGCTCTTTTACCAGGGTTATTTCCTGACTTATATTTCATCACCTCGTTACGGATACAAAACAAAAGGCATTAGTTGAAATCTACAGGAGTTTAAACACTGGCGGACAATTGCATATTGCGGATTTTGACCGCTCAACTTGGGTGTATTTCAAATTTTCGCTTTTGCGACTATCCCCCGTCCGTACCTGCACGGGCGGGCCTAAAGAGGAATAACAAACCTGTCTGCCGACAGGCAGGCTTCCAGACTGATGCTCCCCGCCAGATGGC
>JAGVJJ010000031.1 GCA_020051175.1 Bacteroidia bacterium
ATATACAAATACAGCGACTCTGACCGGGGAAATAAACTGCTGGCAGTGGATGATGCCGCAGCATCTGCCGATATGACAAATGACTTTACCGAAGGATCTTCCTACAGCAGCGGTTATAGTAGTGTGGTAGAAGCCACTACCAGTACCCACGAATACCTGTATAAAGCCGATGGCAGTTTGCAGCAGGATAAAAACAAAGGAATTAGCGACATCAATTACAATTACCTGAACCTGCCCGCTGAAATCTCCTTTACCAGCGGTGCTAAAATCAGGTTCCTCTATGCGGCCGATGGAACTAAACTCGCTCAAACGGTGATACCGGTATCAGGACCCTCCCTTACCAATGATTACGTTGACGGGTTCGTTTACGAAACCCCAAGCAATACCAATACCACTACACTGAAATTTTTTGCCCATGCCCAAGGGAGGGTAACCCTGAATGGTTCAAACTATGAGTATGAATACATCATTACCGACCACCTGGGCAATGCCAGGGTAAGCTTCCGTGATAACAACGGCACAGCGCAAATCATCCAGCACAATGCCTATTATCCGTTCGGACTATCCAATGCTGACCCCGTGATGCATTATGTAAACGGACAGGAAAACTTCTTTACCTACACCGGCAAAGAAATCATCTCTGCCGAAGGACTTGAATGGTATGACTACGGATGGCGTATGTACGATGCTCAACTAGCCAGATGGCATTGCCCCGATCCGGAGGATGTGCATTGGTCAACCTATCTTGCTTTAGCTAACAATCCTATTACAACAATTGATCCCGATGGAAGGTTCCCGTTTTTTACTGTTGCAATTGTAGCAATCTATGTAATGCAAGATGTAGAACGGGAGTCACAAAAAAACGATCCTAATTATTTTAAGGCGGTAGCCCTTGGTGCTTTAAAAGGAACCGTAGCCGCTATATCAGGCAGTCCTGAGAATATAATTTTAAGCATGATCACCGATCAATTGCCCGGAATAGATATCCCACTAAATAAAAACGTGAGCCTAACAGTAAGGCCCTCATTTGCATATTCGTCAAATGGTAGCTTAGGAATTGGCCCAAAGGTTAGTATGAATTATACTCAGGGGGATATGACCTATACCGCCTCTTTTACTCCCAGATTTGGAGCCAAAGGGAAGTTGCTGGAAACACGTACAGGAATAGGTGCCACTTATCATTCTTCAGCAGACGGAGATTTCTCTTTATCCTTCGTTCACTTTGGCGTGAAAGACCCACAAAATACTTGGACCGCGAGGTGGAAGAAAAACGGCCTTTCCTTAGGGGCAAGTGAAGACTATATTTTTGGAGATGAGTACAGAACCTTTGCTGCGGAAGTTGGTTCGGGGGATTATGTTGTTGGAACTTCATTGTATACGAATAAACCTGATGGTAACATTAAAGATCACAGGTGGAAAAGTCGTATTTTTGGAATAAATCCAAGAAAATTAACATATGGTGACGGAAAAAGGATATATAGTAATTTTTATTTAGGGATAAAAGATGGAAATAATGTTTATCGGTTTGGCGTGGAGTCGCCCTGGGTTCAGGATATTTTTCAAAACGGATTTCATAGAATTGGAAGCAATACTGCGTTTTTCCCAACTGATTATAATTCTCCCACTTTACCATACTATTATTATGGCACTTATGACCCAATGTCAATTTATTAAGTTTGAAGGCTAAAGCAATCTTGTTATTTTTAGGAGTTTTGCTACTCCAGTCCTGCACCTTTGTACGCATCATTAAGCGAAAGGATTTTAACCTGCATTATTGCTTTAAAGAATCAAAAATACCGGTACATACCAAAGGAGTGTATTATCATATAAGAGAGATATCGGATGAAGAACGTAAAAAAAGTTATGCGTGGGATACCTATTTTTCTGTAAAATGTATCAAGTTTTACAGCGATGGTACGTGTGAGGAATATGGGTTTACAATCAATAGAAAAGTTATTGATAAGGAAATTGTAGAGGAGGAGATTATAAAAGCCGAAAAAGCAGTTCAATTTTTTTGGATGACTGATGGGTGCGGAGTTTATCACATCTACCCGGATGACTCTGTCAAAATTCAGGTAATGGTTACACTTCCATACCTTGTGAATACCGGAGTTATTACCCGAACAGGGTATTTCGAGAATGACAGTACCTTCGTGGAATTGGGCAGCAAAATAAACTGGAAGAAAAAAAGTGACCAGCCTGAAAAAAATCCGGAACCAAAGAGGTTTACCTTTTTATCAATAGATTTTATCCCTGATGTATCTAGCTTCTGGTTTAAAAAGAAACACTGGTATCAAAAAAAATTCAACTCCTGTAATTAAAGTATGTTAAAGAAACAAATGACAATATAGCAAAAGCCCATCATACCTAAACTTTTAGACTAATGCAAGAAAAATCTATTCCTGTGGAGTATTTGATTAATTGCACAAACAACATTAGTGTTTTGACACCTCGAATATCTATTGAACAGTACTGCTTATTCCAGATATTGAGGCGGCCTGCAATGCCAAGATAGCATATCAGCTATGATGCATGACTAAAAATGTACTGAACCCGGATACGAGCTGAATTTATTGCTGCTTATGTAGTTTTAAGGCATAGCCAATCGAAAAATTCAATCCACGTTGGTAGTTAAAGGCATAGCCATGGGATAACTGGAGATTCCGGTGAAATTGACCAGGGTAGACCGGACGAAACTGACCACTTTCCCCGGTTGAAACTGACCACCCAAAACCGGTTGAAATTGACCAAGG
>JAGVJJ010000058.1 GCA_020051175.1 Bacteroidia bacterium
AATCAATGGCGACTTATATTTTGAATAATAAGAAATAATAAAAAAGCCCCTCCCGGCCTCCCCCAAGGGGAGGAGACCAAACGCACAGGCTAATAATTTAGGCTAGCGACTGAAACCCCTCCCCTTGGGGGAGGTTGGGAGGGGCTCTTAATATATATGAACATTTACATCACAGGTATGGGAATCCTTTCTGCAATCGGTAAAACGGTTGATGAAACGTTACACTCACTATCTGAGGGTAAAACAGGCATCGGTCCTATAGAATACCTCTCAACTGTTCATAAGCACGAGTTTGTGGCGGGTGAGGTTAAATACAGCAATGAAGAGCTGGAAACCCTTGCCGGAATTGGTAAATACAACAGGACTACTCTTTTGGGGTATATTGCAGCAAAGCAGGCAATGGACCATGCAGGTATTGTTAATGCAAACGATGCACGTACCGGTTTTATTTCTTCCACTACTATAGCCGGTATGTGTTATACCGAGCTGCGCTACAAAGACTTCTTCGAACATAAAACAAATGAAAACTTTTTTGACAGTCATTTCGGAGGTGTAAGCACCGATGATATTGCGCAGCACTTACAAATTAAAGTTTACGTTACTACTATAAGTACAGCCTGTTCATCGGCTGCCAATGCAATTATGCTGGGTGCGCGCCTGATAAAGAACAATGTGCTTGATAGGGTTGTAGTTGGTGGTGTTGATCCGCTTTCTAAATTTACTTTAAACGGCTTTAATACCTTGATGATCCTGGATAAGGAATGGTGCAGGCCTTTTGATAACAACCGTAAGGGCCTGAACCTTGGAGAAGGGGCAGCTTATCTTGTAATAGAGTCGGAGCGTATGGTGAAGCGCGACAAAAAAAAGCCGCTGGCGCGTCTGATGGGCTACGGCAATGCCAATGATGCTTTTCATCAGACTGCTTCATCGCCTGACGGGCAGGGGGCTTACCTTGCTATGCAAAAAGCCTTTGAAGTAGCGGGGATTGAACCATCTGAAATTGATTATGTGAACGCACATGGTACAGGTACGCCTAACAATGATTTGTCGGAGGGGCTTGCCATGCAACGTATTTTTAATAACAATGTTCCCAAATTCAGCTCTACAAAAGCCTTTACCGGTCATACGCTGGCAGCAGCAGCAGCAGTTGAAGCTGTAATTTCAGTACTGGCGATACAAAACAACATGATATTTCCCTGCCTGAACAGGACTACTCCCATGAGCGATTTAACAATAGCTCCCGTGGATGTATTGGAAAAAAATGTTCCGGTTAATTATGTGCTTTCCAATTCCTTTGGCTTTGGAGGCAATTGTTCATCTTTGATTTTTGGTAAAAACTGATGGTAGCTTATATAAATGGCCTGGCCTGCATATCCCATTACAATACCATTGACGAAAATTATTTTTTCGAAGATGTAACGCTGCCTTCAGCCAACAATAAACTTACCGCAACAGAACCTGCTTACAAAGATTACATTCCGGCAGCACTGATCAGGCGTATGTCGCACATTGTAAAAATGGGTGTTAGCGCGGGTTCCATCAGCATGAAAAAAGCGGGTCTGGAGAATGTGGATGCAATCATTGCCGGAACCGGGATTGGTTGCTATGATGATACAGATAAGTTTATGCGTGCCATGATTGAGAACGATGAGCAGTTGCTTACACCTACTTCGTTTATACAATCCACTCACAATACTGTTGCCGGTCAGCTGGCACTCATGTACAAATGCAACGGTTACAATTTTACTTATGTTCACCAGAACCATTCATTTGAGTATGCTTTGCTGGATGCCTTGATGCTGCTAAAGGATAAAGATGCTAAAAACATTCTTGTTGGTGGTATTGATGAGGTGAACGATTCTATCCTTGAACTGTTTAACCGGGCTGGTTACGTAGAGCAGGGAGAAAAGGGCAAAGGGTATAAAATAGGTGAAGGTGCTGCATTTTTTGCATTGGGGCCGGAATCTGGAACCAACAGCTATGCCCGTATTGATGGGGTAAAATGCCTGCAGCAGGTGAATGATTCAAATACATTGATGCAGGAAGTGAATCAGTTTTTAAATGGTATTGGAATAGAATTAAACCAGGTAAGTATAGTGTTAAGCGGTAATTGCGGGGATGAACAAATGGACAAGAAAATTACTGCCTTTAATAATGAAACAGGTTTACCGGCAGGGCATTTCAAACGTTTGTGTGGTGAGTACTTTACCTCAGGTAGTTTTGCAATGTGGCTGGCCGCTCAGATCCTGAAACGAAAAGTGGTACCCCGTGTATTGCTTGCCAATGATATACCTGTAAAGGAATACAAACATATTCTTATCGTTAATCATTACCAGGACAAGCTTTATTCTTTAATGTGTATTTCTGCATGTTAACTCACCGCACTACCTGTATAGCATTTGGACTTGCATTAGCGGCATTGGTTGCCCTGAACTTTGTTTTTCCGGTTGCCTGGTATTGGTTTGTGCTTTTAATTGTTGCGTTTTTAAGTATCGAATTTTATGGCGCATATTTTGTTCACTCCAATTTTCATATACGTGCTATTTGCAAAGCAGATACATCAGAAAAAGTGATTGCGCTTACATTTGATGATGGACCTATGCAGGAACGAACGGATGCTATTCTCAATCTCCTGGACAAGTTCAATGTAAAAGCAACCTTCTTCTGTATCGGGAACCGTATAAAAGGGAATGAAGAAGTACTGAAAAATATACACAAACGTGGGCATTTGATTGGAAATCACAGTTACTCACATTCCAATTTGTTCGATTTGAAAAATACAAGTCAGATGATAGATGACCTGAAGAAGGGGAATAATGAAATAAAGCGGGTGATAGGGCTGGAGCCATTGTTTTTCCGTCCGCCCTATGGTGTTACCACTCCAAGTCTGGCAAGGGCATCAAAAAAGCTTAAATTAGAGGTAATAGGCTGGAACGTACGTTCACTGGATACAACTATTAAAAACAGACAGGAGCTGGTAGAGCGTGTAACCCGTAGAATTCAGCCCGGTTCTATTTTATTGTTCCACGATACTGTAAATGGCCTCGAATTTGCATTGGAAGATATATTAACCTACCTCAATCAAAATGGGTATAAAGTAGTTGAACTAGATAAATTAATTCAAAAACAGGCATATGCATAAATTTTTTGTACAGCTGCTGCTGGTTTGTATATCATCTCTCACGTTTGCACAGGTAGCTTTTAAACCTGTGAAAGATACTGTTGCTTTAAAAGCGAAGATTGATAACATGTCGAAGAATACCGGGAGTATTGATAGTGATTTTACCCAGGTAAAAAACATGAGTATGCTTTCCGAAAAAATTACCAGTAAAGGGCATTTCTGGTTTCTGCGCCAGGAATCGGGTGCACAGAAAAGCAATAACCTCCGCTGGGAATACACAACTCCTTATCAATATACCATTGTGATAAACAAGGATAAAATATTGATTAAGGATGAGGCCAAAGTGAAGAAGTACGACATGAACTCCAACAAGGTGTTTAAAGAAATCAATGATATTATGGTGTCCTGTGTGAATGGTACTGTTTTAAACTCAAACAAATTTAAAATAGCCTATTTCGAAAATGAAACCGGGTACAAGCTGGAGCTATGGCCAACACAAAAGAATATGAAGGAAAGCCTGAAAAAGATAAACATGTATTTTGATAAAAATGTTACATCCGTTGTAAAGCTCGAAATGCAGGAGCCGGGCGATGATCTTACCACTATTGAATTCAGTAATAAAAAACTAAATGGCCCCATTGCAGCTGAGAAATTTATGCTTAAATAGCCTGCTGCTGCTCCTGTTGTTTACTGCCTGTTCACCAACGCAAGGGTATAAACTCAGCAAACGGGAAGTGGTAAGCAGCGCCCAGGTAAAGAGCATTATCAATGCCGATAGCTCACGGTTATACAAGGCCGGTATTAGTTTGTACAGCAAGTATTACAGCGGGCTGATTTTACTAAAACAAACCGATGCCACCACATCTCACCTGGTGTTTGTGACAGAGCTGGGAATGAAAATGTTTGATTTTCAAATCAGGGATAACGAGATGAAATTAATCTATGTTTTTGAGCCTCTGAATAAGCCTGAACTGCTAAATTTGCTGGAGAATGATATGAAGCTCATCTGCCTTCAGCACTTGCTGAATAAAGAAGTGGACGTATATGAAAAAGCTGGTGAAAATTCGAGGATATATAAGCTCCAGAACAAAAAGCAAAGGCATTTTTATGTAACCGATGCGCCTTCCCGGACTGTTTCACGCGTCTTGGTAAAGGGCAGTATGCGTGTAAAAGAAAACGTAGAGTACAGTTATGACAGCAATGGGAATGCAAGTCACATAAAATTAAAACATAAAGGATTCATCAGGCTGAAAATTGAACTAACGGCCATCACAAAAAAAGTATGACACATCTGCTCAGCAATTTTTATACAGAACAGGCTTCCACCTACGTGCCGGGGACTACTGCTTTTAGCAGCACCATCCGCTTAAACCCGCAGCATGAGGTGTATAAAGGCCATTTTCCTCAGATGCCTGTGGCTCCGGGGGTTGTTCTTATCCAAACCATCAAAGAGATATTGATGGAAAAACTTGGAAAAAAGCTGCGATTAACGGAAGGGGATAATATTAAATTCCTGGCACTTATCAATCCTCAGGAAAACGCTGATTTTCAGGTAGATTTTACATTAAAATCGGTTTATAATGAGCTTGAAGTGAATGCCAGTTATGTTAGCAACAGTAAAGCATTTACCAAGTTTAAAGGAAAGTTTTTGATTGTTGACTAGCTTATATCTGTATGAAAATCAGGGCGGTTTTATTGTTTGTTTTGTTGTTGGGCTTATCCTCTCATGTAACATTTGCTTTTGATAAGAAGGACTTTTACAAGGTTTTAGCTTCTAACGCTTTGACTGAAATTGAAAGCCAGTTTGATGCAGTTAAAACCTTATCTTTACCTGAAAGGGATGCATACGAAGGGGCATTGATGATGAAAAAGGCTGGTTTGCAGAAGGATAAAAAAGCCCAGCTAAAGCTTTTTAAAGAAGGGAAAGGGAAACTGGAAGGTGCAATTAACAAAGAGCCTGAAAATTGTGAATTTCGTTTGCTGCGTTTGATTATTCAGGAAAATGCACCTTCAGCGTTGGGTTACAATAAACAAATTGAGCAGGATTGCACATTCATTGGTGAAAATTACAAAAGCGCACCTTCTGTTTTAAAAACAATCATTCGCGACTATAGTAAACAGTCACAAAAACTAAAATTACCCGCATAATTGAGCTTAAATGAGTAAAAAAGTATTGCTGGTTTATTACTCTCAAACCGGTCAGTTGGGGGATATTGTAAAGCATTTTGCTTCTCCATTTCTGGAGAATGGTGTGGATGTTGAAATAAAAAGGGTGGAAACAGTGGAGAAATTTGTATTTCCGTGGACAGGAAAACGTTTTTTAATGCTATGCCTGAAAGTGTTTTGGGTATTCCGGCACCAATAGAACAGCTTCAGTTTAACCATACCACTTATGATCTGATTGTTTTTGCATATCAACCCTGGTTTTTATCACCGAGTATCCCTGCAACATCACTTCTGAATAATCCTGAGTTTTTAAAACGTCTGAAGGGTACCAATGTGGTTACACTCATTGGTTCCAGGAACATGTGGATTGCGGCACAGGAAAAGGTTAAAACGCTTTTAAAACAAGCGGATGCCAATCTTATAGGAAATGTGGTGCTCCGCGACAGGCACGATAATCTTGCAAGCGCGGTTTCCATTTTACACTGGATGATGAATGGTAAAAAAGAGAAATTCTGGGGAATATTTCCGCTTCCGGGTGTTTCTGAAAATGATATCCGGCAATCGGCTGTATACGGTAATATTATAAACAGGCGGATTAAAGAAAATAATTATTTAAGTTTGCAGGAAGAATTGGTAAAGAATGGTGCTGTTGAGGTAAAAACCAATTTAATGTTTATTGAACCCAGGGCCAAAAAGATATTCAGCATCTGGGCCAATGCTATTATTAAGAAAAAAAACAGGGCATTGTGGCTGCAACTATTCAAATACTATCTGCTGATAGCTTTGTTTTTAGTTTCACCAGTTGTGCTGCTGATATATAAATTATTTATCCAGCCTTTTACGGGTAAGGATATAAAGAATAAAAAGGAATATTTTTCAGGGGTTAATTTGAAGAACGGTTAATGTCATACGAGGTATATATCAATAAAGCTGCAAAATTTTTGCCCAATGAACCGGTTTCAAATGATGAAATGGAGTCGTATCTGGGATTTCTGAATGGTCAGGTATCTAAATCGAGGCGAATTGTTTTACGTAATAATGGCATTAAAAGCCGTCATTATGCACTGGATAAATCGGGCAACCCTACTCATACAAACTACGAAATGGCTGCCCTTGCAGTGAAGGCGTTATTTGATAATGGAGAATTGCCAATTGAGGCGGTTCAGCTGCTTGCCTGCGGTACTTCTGCACCCGACCAGATGATGCCATCGCATGGTGTAATGGTGCATGGTGAATTAACAAATTGTGCGCCTATAGAAGTGGTTTCTCCTTCTGGCAATTGTTGCTCGGGCATGCATGCATTAAAGTATGCTTATTTATCCATTAAATGTGGTGAGGTTGATACTGCTGTAAGTGCTGGTTCTGAACGGATATCGCCTTTGCTGAAAGCTTCTGTTTTCGAAAATGAAATAAATACATTGTCGCAGCTGGAAGCAAATCCTTACCTGAGTTTTGAAAAGGATTTTTTGCGGTGGATGCTATCGGATGGAGCTGCTGCATTTTTATTGCAAAATAAGCCGAATACGAATTCCACAAGCCTGCGTATCGACTGGATTGAAGGTGTTTCTTTTGCGCACCAGGTGGAAACCTGCATGTATATGGCTACTGATAAGCGGGAAGATGGCAGCCTAAAAAGCTACCTGGATTCTTCTCAAAAAGAAATTGCTGAAAAATCAGTAATGAGCATCAAGCAGGATGTGAAGCTGCTTAGCCAGTATATTGTGCCACTTGGTTTCAATAAATTAAAGGACATACTGGATAAAAAGCAATTTGATATTAAAACGGTAGATCATTTTCTTCCTCACATGTCGAGTGAATTTTTTAGAAGTAAAATAGCTGAATGCCTTGATTCTAATGGATTACACATACCCAATGAAAAATGGTTTACCAACCTGGCAACCTTGGGTAATGTGGGCGCAGGTTCTATTTACCTGATGATAGAAGAGCTTTTGTATAGCGGAAGATTAAAAAAAGGGGAGAAGATATTGCTTGCCATCCCCGAAAGCTCAAGGTTCTCCTATGTTTTTAGTCTGTTAACCGTTTGTTAAAACAGTGAAAAAAAAAGAAGTTCCACAAGACCCAAGCTCCCTGAATAATTTTACAAAAGAGCTCTGCTACGCGGTTGACGAAACCGGTAAATATACTACCGATCTCAGTACCGGGTGGAATGTAAAAACATCTGCATTGGACGTAGCCTGGAAGGATATAGAAAAGCGGATTGCTGATGCAAAAAGCAAAGTGTTGCAAGGTGAAGTTAGCCCCATTCTATACTACATGGAGTTGAAGCTGATGGATATGGCTATTTTATCAGCATATACCGGTTTTTTTAAATGGACCATAAAAAGGCATTTAAAGCCGGGGAAATTTAATAAGCTATCGGATAAAAAGTTGAAAATATATGCCGATGTGTTTGAAGTGAGTATTCATAAATTAAAAAACATTGAGTTGAATGAAAGCTGATTTTAGGCATGTTCAGGCTGCTCATTGTGAAAACGGAGTAACTGTAAATTTATTACGGCAGGAAGGTGTAAAACAAATAACAGAACCATTGGCTTTTGGCATCGGTTCCGGATTGTTTTATATTTACATTCCTCTTTTGAAAATCAATAATGGTCCGGCCATTGCGTTCAGGACCATGCCCGGACTTGTTTTTAAAAGGACTTGCAAGGCCCTGGATATTCCGGTTGTCAGAAAAACATTTTCATCAAAAGAAAATGCGCGTACCTTTTTAGACCAGCAGCTTGCCGAAGGAAGAGCAGTTGGATGCCAGGTAGGTGTGTATTTTCTTACTTACTTTCCTAAAGAATACCGTTTTCATTTCAATGCACACAATCTTATTGTTTATGGCAAAGAACAGGATCGTTACTTAATAAGTGATCCTGTTATGGAAACGGTTACTTCGCTGAGTGATTACGAGCTGGAGCGCGTTAGGTTTGCGAAAGGTGCTTTGGCACCCAAAGGACAAATCTATTTCCCTCAAAAAGCTTCTGTTGTAACCGATGAACAAATAAAAAAAGCCATCATTTCCGGTATAAAACGCAATGTAAGGGATATGCTCCGTATACCAGGTAATATTGCAGGAGTGAGCGGTATAAAATATACTGCCAATAAAATTAAAAGATGGCGCGACAGCCTGGGCCTCGATACATCAAAGCTTTACCTGGCGCAGCTGGTGCGGATGCAGGAAGAGATTGGAACCGGGGGAGGGGGATTCCGCTATATTTATGGTGCCTTCCTGCAGGAATCACATTCCTATATTCCTAAGGATGAATTATTGGAGATATCACAATTGTTCACAAAATCAGGTGATTTGTGGCGTGATGCTGCTGTGCAGTCGGCTGGCATTTATAAAGGGCGTCTGAGTTCCCAGGAAGATTTTAATACAGTGAGCAACTACCTGTATGAAATAGCTGATATTGAAAAGCAGGCTTTTACTGCACTATCAAAAATCAAATGGTAAAGGATACTGTTGCGCTTCATGTCGAAAACTTGTCGTTTACCTATCCAGGGCAGGTTTCACAAAGTCTAAAGGATATTAATTTACGAATTGACCAGGGTGAAAAATTTGGTTTACTGGGACCTAACGGTGCTGGTAAAACAACGTTGATGAGCATACTAACGGGTGTTTTGCCGGTTCAAAAAGGAAGGGTTAAACTTTTTGGAACGGAAATTAAAAAGAATGACAAATCGCTGAATAAACTGTTTGGCTTTGTGCCACAGGATTTCTCATTGTACCCGGAGCTGAGCCCTAAGGAAAACCTGGAGTTTTTTGGTGCATGGGCTGGTTTATCAGGTAACGAAGTAAAAAGAAGAACCAATGAACTACTTGAAATTATTGGCCTTACAGATGTAAAGAATAAACCTGTTACAACATTTTCAGGCGGTATGAAACGCAGGGTGAATCTGGCAATTGGGGTCATCCACCGCCCGCGTATTTTGTTCCTGGATGAACCTACCGTTGGGGTTGACGTTCAGAGTCGTCATGCGATATTAGCTTATCTGAAGGAGTTGAATGAACAAGGAACCACATTAATTTACACTTCTCATCAGTTAAATGAAGCCGAGCTATTATGCGACAGAATAGCAATGATAGATGAAGGCCAAATTATCGTAAATGATGAATTGAAACATTTGTTATCTGTTCATAATGAGAACGGGTTGGAAGGTTTGTTTCTGAAGCTTACAGGGAAATCTTTCAGGGATTGAAGAATTAAATGGTATTTGGATAATATTTCGGTGCGCTGCACCTTAAAATAGGAAATTGAATTATTCTACAAATGTTTCGCGGCTCTGCCGCTTAATTTGATACCGGATAATTTATTAATTAATTTGTAAGACGAGAGTAGAATTTCAACTCCTGGGGCAAATACTTGAATGAAAGCAGCAGAGCTGCGAAGCATTTATAGAAACGTTTGAATAAACAGACAAAGCGGCAGAGCCGTGAAACATTTGTATAGTAGAAACAATGTGTTATAATGAATAGGTGCGGAGCACCGCAATATAAAAATGACCAATACATAAATTGCTTGCAATTCAGAACCCGTGAATAAAACAGAGAATAGCGGCAGAGCCGCGAGATATTTGTAGAATAAATACATGAATAACCATAAGGTGCAGCGCACCGTGATATAAAAATGGCCAATACCTACACCCAATTATATATTCATCTTGTTTTTGCTGTAAAAAACAGAGATTCGTTAATTAAGAAGGAATGGAAAAATGACCTTGAGAAGTATATCACAGGCATTGTTCAGGAGAATAAGCATAAATTGCTTGCAATTGGTTCCATGCCAGACCATATACACATACTGATAGGTTATAATGTAAATCAGCTGATTCCTGATTTAGTAGAAAATATAAAAACTTCAAGTAATCAATGGATTAAAACAAATGGATTAACTAAATTCAAATTTGAATGGCAAAAGGGATATGGTGGCTTTTCGCATTCCCGTTCGCAGTTGGACCAGGTTGTTAAATACATTTTATCTCAGGAAGAGCATCACAAGAAAAGCTCATTTAGAACGGAGTATCTGGAAATGCTTAACAGAAATGAAATTAAATATAAGGAGGAATATGTATTTGATTTTATAGCCGATAATTGCAAATGGGAATAATGTTTCGGTGCTCTGCACCTTGAATATGAAATGAATATAGAAATATCAATAGTAATGTTCTTTTATTACAAATGGTAAATAAGCGGCAGAGCAGCGAAACATTTGTAGTAATATAGAAATATCAATAGTAATGTTCTTTTATTACAAATGGTAAATAAGCGGCAGAGCAGCGAAACATTTGTAGTAATATAGAAATATCATAGTAATGTTCTTTATTACAAATGGTAAATAAGCGGTATAGCCGCGAAATATTTGTAGTAATAATAGAAATATCAATAGTAATGTTCTTTTATTACAAACGGTAAATAAGCGGCAGAGCAGCGAAACATTTGTAGTAATAAAGAAATATCATAGTAATGTTCTTTATTACAAATGGTAAATAAGCGGTATAGCCGCGAAACATTTGTAGTAATATAGAGATATCATAGTAATGTTCTTTATTACAAATGGTAAATAAGCGGTATAGCCGCGAAACATTTGTAGTAATATAGAAATATCAGTAGTAAAAGTTCTTTATTACAAATGGTAAATAAGCGACAGAGCCACGAAACGTTTGTATTAATATAGAAATATCAATAGTAATGTTCTTTATTACAAATGGTAAATAAGCGGCATAGCCGCGAAACATTTGTAGTAATAATAGAAATATCAATAGTAATGTTCTTTGTTACAAATGGTAAATAAGCGGCAGAGCCGCGAAACGTTTGTAGTAATAAAGAAATATCAATAGTAATGTTCTTTATTACAAATGGTAAATAAGCGGCAGAGCCGCGAAACATTTGTAGTAGAAACAAAATATAATAATTAAAGGTGCAGAGCACCGGGAATATTAAATGATTAGTGGCCGATATAAATAATTTAATCATCTAGACTGAATAAATGTACAAACTCCGGGCAACACTTATTAAAGACATCCGAATTTTATTGAGGGATAAAGTGGGTTTGACATTCATGTTCCTGATGCCTGTTTTGCTGGTAATTGTTATAACAAGCCTTCAGGCAAGCACGTATGAGCTGGTGAATGAAAATAAGATCGAACTGGTTATTTGTAACCGTGATAAAGGAGAACTTGGAAAACAGTTTGTTCAGGCGTTGTCAAAAGCCGGTTTGTCCGCTATTACAGATATCCCGGAACATTTTTCAATTGAACAGGTAACAAATGAAATGCATAAAAAAGATGCATTGATTGCCATTGATATCCCTGCAGACTTTTCTTTAAAGTTAACAGAAAAAGCAAACAGTATTGCTTCAAAAGCTTTGAGCGAGACAGGCACAGACAGTACACAAAACAACTTTGTATTGGGCGAATCGGTTAAGCTTTACTATAATCCGGTATTGCAGCAATCCTATCTAAAATCTATTAATGGTGCATTGCTATCGGCATTAGAATTGGTGCAAAGCAAGCAGATATTAAATACCATCTACTCATCATTGAATGATAGTAAATTACCTGCTTCACTTGAACAGGAAATTCTCCATAATAAAATCATCATTGATGAAATACCTGTTTCAAAAAGTGGAAGTAAAAATGTACCCAACGCCACACAGCACAATATACCGGCCTGGACCATTTTTGCTATGTTTTTTGTAGTTACTTCTCTTGGAAGTGGTGTTGTAAGGGAGAAGCTGAGTGGCAGTTTCATCCGTCTGAAAACTTTACCAACCAATTATTTATTGAGCCTTGTGTCTAAGCAGATTACCTATATAGGAATATGCCTTGTACAGGTAACTGTTATTTTTTCTTTAGGGGTATGGCTTTTTCCGCTGATAGATTTACCGGCTTTGAATTTACCTTCTGATATTATTGGACTGCTTCTTGTTTCCATTGTTTGTGGCTGGTGTGCTGTTAGCTATGCGATATGTATTGGTGTGTATGCAAAATCGCAGGAGCAGGCGAATGGCTTTGGGGCGGTGTCTATTGTTATATTGGCGGCTTTAGGAGGTATTTTAGTACCGAGTTTTGCGATGCCGGATTCTTTTCGTATTCTTATGCAAGTATCCCCGCTTCACTGGTGCCTGGAAGCATATTATGAATTGTTCCTGGAAGGTGGTAGCTTTATGGATATTTTAGCAATTTGGCCAATACTTATAATTAATTCAAGTTGCTAGTTAGTTATCTTATTAATTTGTAATCCAAACACGAATAAAATCAGCTTAATCAAGAATCCGTTCAATGTAACAGCGTGTA
>JAGVJJ010000084.1 GCA_020051175.1 Bacteroidia bacterium
CGACCGTGAAGTCATTGTTGATTTTTATTTACCTGCAAATATTCCTGAACCGGCTTCCATGGATCTTTTACTGATAAATGACGGGCAGGACCTTCAGAAATTTCACTTTCATTCCATGCTGGATGAACTGGTCCGGCAACAGGAAATTGAACCTTTGATTTGTGCAGGCATCCATTGCGGCCCTGACAGAAAGATGGAATATGGTACGGCTGCCTGTGTTGATTATAAAGGAAGGGGCGCCAGGGCAGGATGGCATAAAAATTTTGTACTGGAAGAACTGGTTCCTTACATTCAAAAGAAGTATAACCTCGATAACTTTAAGGAAAAAGCGTATGCAGGATTTTCTTTAGGAGGACTTTCTGCAATGGACGCAGTGTGGAATCACCCGGAAGAATTTACGAAAGCAGGAATATTTTCAGGTTCACTATGGTGGCGCTTAAGAGGATTGGATGACGGCTATGTGGAAGAAACGGACAGGATCATGCACAAGCAGATAAGAGAAGGAAATTACAAACCAGGTTTGAAATTTTATTTTACCACAGGATCATTGGATGAAAAGATGGACCGGAACAAAAACGGTATTATTGATTCCATTGATGATACGCTTGGTTTGATTGAAGAGCTGGAGAAAAAAGGGTATGATCCTGCAACAGACATTTATTATATAAATTATGAACAAGGCAGGCATGATGTTCATACCTGGGGCAAAGCCATGCCTGGTTTTTTGAAATGGGGGTGGGGGATGGTTGAGAGTCAGGAGTTGGGAGTCAGGAGTCGGGAGTCTGAAGTCAGAAGTCTGAAGTCAGAAGTCTGAAGTCAGAAGTACGAAGGGTGAAATACACAGAAGAAGACTTTATGTTTGAAATAATTATTGTATTCAACAAATAAAAAATCCTCCAGTATTTATTCGGGGAGGATTTTTATTTTGAAGAGTTTTCTTAATTAAAATATTATCCTGAATCCTAACTGGCTTAGCCATCTTGCACTCAAGCCCGGAGCATTGCTGGTACTAAGTCCCCATGGTTTGCCAGTTTGAGGGCTAAAGCGGTATTGTGGCGTGAGATTAGTGGCGCTTACAAAGCCTGCAAACTGGATTAATGAATAGTTATCGTTGGAGAGGAAGTAAGTCTGACCCCAACGTTTGCTAAGCATGTTGGTGAAGTTGTAAACATCATAGCTTAACTGTACAGTATATTTTTTCCCACCAAGTTTCAGGTTAATATCCTGCTGAATTTTCAGGTCAAGAAGGCTTTGCCATGGTAACCGGTCGCTATTTCTTTCAGCAAACTTACCACGACTCTTGTTTAGGGAACGAGACGCAGAAATATAATTGTTCAGCAATACTCTTTGCTGGTCCTGACTGAATGAAACTCCATTGACGGTATTGGTTAAAAATATCATGGATTGTATTTCAGCAGAAGTGGGTACATAAATCAGATCGTTAGTTTCAAATCTTGATCTGTCTCCTACTAAACTTGCACTGTAAACATAACTGAAAGGCTGTCCTTGTTGGCTGTTAAATACAAGTGAGACAGTTGTAGCTAATTTTTCTTTTACATAAGTGAATTTTTTGGAAACATAAGCAAAGAATCGGTGTCCAAGATTAAAGTCAGAAGTTGATCGTTGTACAAAGTTGCGTCCATTAACTGTTTCCATAAAACGCCACTGAGAGTTGTTTTGTGAACTAGTACCCTCATTGGTTACAACAGAGTTTCCGTAAGTATAGCTGACCGTTGCTGCAAATCCTTTATAGAATTTTTTATCAAGAATTGCAGAAAAGTTATAAGCAAATCCACGGCTTCTTTTGTTCGGGTTATTATAAAGAAGGAAAATTTCACCGCCAGCGTATGGGTTAACACCACCTGCACGCATTGGTATTTGGTTAGGTGCACCACTAAATGTATAAACAGTTCTTGCACCTGGCCCTACTGACATTAAAGAAGGCGGAATGATATTGATATTCTGATAATAGATTTCATTCAGATTCTTGGAAAATAACCCCTCAAAAGTAAAGTTCCAGCCCTTACCGAGGTTTTTGTCAACACCAAAAGAAGTGCGGATAATTCTGGGTAACCTGAATTTTTCAGAAATCAGGTCAACCTGCCCTTTAGCATTTGCAAGGCTGATACCAAAATCAGTTGGTCCGTATTGATTAAATGGATCGGGGCGGAAGGTGATGTTTGGATTATTAACGCTAACTGTTCCCAGATTAACGCCCGTATTGTTGTAAACACCACCTGGCCAAACTAATGGCATGCGACCCGTAAAGAAGCCAATACCACCACGAAGAATCATGTTATCTTCCGGAATTCTGTAAATAAATCCAACTCTTGGAGAAATAGACCAGTTCACCTGTGCCATCTGACCCGAACGGGCTCCATACATATTATAGTATTGAGAGATGGCTGCTATGGCTGTATCATTGAAGAAAGGATCTGTCTTTGGATCATCAAAGAAAATTGTTTTATCAGCCCTGATACCCCAGTTGAGGGTAAAATTGGAATTTACTTTAACCTCATCATTTACAAAAAATGCAAGATTTGCATACTTGAACTTAGCTGCAGAAGGTGAATTTTTTTCATCAGTTTTAGATTCAAGTAATGAAAAAGAACGGTCATACCTTGTTGGCTTGGCATTGGTAATGAAATCATTTAATGATGCATAAGTATAAGTTCCGTAAAGATCTCTTATGAATAAATTGTTTGCATTGCTTAACAGGTTATCTGTGCCCACCGTGAACAGGTGATTGCCTGCGTTAAACTTATAAGCATCATAGATAGTCCAGTTTTTCTGTAACAGGTAGTTGCCGGTAGAAAAGTTTTCAGTTCCGAGTATATAACCATTTGTAGAGCCTGTTCCATCATTTATTGTAACCCTTGGAAAAGGTTTGCCAATAGGATCACGGTTATCTATCACATTGGTGAAAGTAATTAAAAGACGGTTTGTTGAATTACGTTTTAAGGAACTGCGCAATTCTGCAGTATAGGTGCTGGTTGTATTGGGGAAAATAAACCCGTTGTTGTAAAAGTTTATACGGGTGCTGCTTCCACTACTTGTATTATAACGTGTTCCATCATTGAACCTATAACTGAGTGAAAGCTTATTATTAGAATTCAGGTTCCAGTCAAGTTTTGCATTGATACGGTTTGCTTTCACACTTTCAGGCACATCAAGAAATGAGCCCGGGTTGTACTGGTATGTATTGTTAAGAAATGATACAAGCTTATTTACGGAATCTACGGTACCCAGCCCTCTGTAGCCAGCAAAGTTGAATAATTGAGGTCTTTTATCCCTTTGCAATTCTCCCAATAGGAAGAAGAAGATTTTATTTTTTACAATCGGACCGCCCACACGAAATCCCACTATAGAATTATTAAGATCTGTAAGCTTAGTACGGGTGGCATCAGGAATATTTCCCGGAGTTTTTCCAGCAAGGTTTTCATTACGGTAATAAAACCATGCTGAACCTTTCACCTCATTTGTTCCGGATCGGGTAGTAGCATTAATTCCACCGCCCGTGAAACCACCAATAGAAGCATCATAAGGTGAAAGAACAACCTGAAACTGGTCAATGGCATCAATTGATATCGGGTTGATATTTGCCTGGCCACCATTTGTCCCTGATGCAGCTAATCCGAATACATCGTTATTAATTGCGCCATCAATATAAAATGCATTATAGCGGTTATTCTGACCGGCAATTGAAACACCGCCATCACCAGTAATCTTAGCCTGTGGAGTATATCTTAAATAATCACTTAAGCTCCTCGAAACTGTCGGCATGCTATTTACCTTGTCATTGCTGATTCCTGTTTCCGTACCACCTTTCCCTTGATTAGAAGCTCTCCTTGTTGTTACCACCAGTTCAGTAAGGTTTCCGGATTTGTCAACAAGTGCAAAATCAAAACGGCTTTTTTCTCCCAAAGTAAGATAGACATCCTCTCTTTTTTCATCCAAAAATCCTACAAAGGTTGTAACAATAAGATAAGGACCGCCTGGAGTCATGTTATTAATATCATATCTGCCGCCTGCCCGTGCTACTACACGATAAACAGTTCCTGTCGGAATATGTGTTGCTGTAATTGTTGCTCCAACTAACGGATCGCCAGTTCCGCCTTTTACAATACCGCCAATACTACTGTTTGTTTCCTGCGCTAAAACAAACACAGGTACAAGTAAGGACAAAATAATTGCCTGGATAGATCTCTTAAGCATAGTTTTTAGTTTAGTAATTGCAAAGAAAGGGAAATATCTCCGGTTAAATATACCCAAATATTAA
>JAGVJJ010000044.1 GCA_020051175.1 Bacteroidia bacterium
GGAGGGTGGCCCACTTCCAGTTTATAAGCACAGGCAATATACTCACCGCAGTCCCAGAAGGATGCCGTAGATTCAATAGTACTAAGGTATACAAAGGAAGAAATCAGGAAAATAACCCAGCCCAGGATATTGTTAAGGCGTTGGTAATTGGAAGTGTTATTCATATAGGTTTTTTTGTTTTTTCTATATTTTTAAATAAAATACCTTTTGTACTTAATTAAAGTGCCGGAAGTTAAACCAGGCCTTGTAATGTCCTAAAATTGAAGCACTTTCTTAAGCGAAATTCCTTCATTTTTAGAATGCTCGCGAAGTTAAAAAATAAATTCAATTGTGACCGTTAAAAAAATAGAAGATTTCTGTTGCAATCAGAAATATATTTATTAATTTTGCAGCCCAATCATTACCGATTGACTGTCCGATGGTGTAATTGGCAACACGTCTGATTTTGGTTCAGAAGAGTCTAGGTTCGAGACCTAGTCGGACAACGAAAGCCCCTTAAAAACTAAGTGTTTTAAGGGGCTTTTTAGTTTTAGGTCTGGTATGCGGTCGAAAAATGGCTGAAAGGCACAGGGGACAATATGTTTCGGATTTATGCCGTCTTTATTCCTTTTTGTCTTTTGGAGGAGGTTGCTGGGAATCTATTCTATGCCAATTCAATACCTTTTTATGATTTTTACTTTATAATCTTCAGCTCCTCCACACTATTAAAAATAATAAGCTCCTTTTTTTTATCTCCCTCAATTTTAAGTGATTCAATAGATAGGTTTTTCACATCATCAAACACAAGAGCTGGCCGGTAATCTCGTTTCTCTATTTTAATTTTTATGTTTTTCAAGGTCAATCCTTTAACATGGCGCACATACATTCCCCATGCAGGTAATTCTCCAAACATGGAAAATTCAGGGTATTTATCTTTCATTTCCGGTACATCTTTTAAACGCCACAGCGGCATATTCGCATAAGCCGGATTTCCTCCTCCGGGATAAATGATTTCTATATTTTCGAGATGAATATTTTCTATCGGCTGCTCCGGTATTCCGGTAATGGATGAAGGAAAGATGTTGTGAAAATATGGAAGTTCGGGTCCCCGGATTTCATAGGCATAATCTGCGCGCTCAAAAGGTACCTTCACTTTCACATTTTTAATAGTAATGTTTTTTATTTGTCCCACGGGCTCTTGTTTGCGCCTGTCTCCTAAACGAATAAATATTGCATTGCCTGTATTCTTTGCTGTAATATTATTTATCATGATATTTTCCATTACCCCATCATCAACAAGCTCAAGGGCAATGGCGGAACGAAATGTATCGAAGATTTTAATATTTTCAATGGTAATGTTCTTAAAGCCCCCACAAGATGGGGTACCAAGTTTTATTGCACTGGCGCTGGAACGTACAGTACAATCAGAAATGTAAATACTGTCGCAATATTCCGATTCTATTTTCGGATTTTTACAATATGATTTTAAACAAATTCCATCGTCTGATGAATTGATAGATGAGTGAGTGATCTGTACATTTTTGCAATTGGAAATATCTATTCCGTCATTGTTCCAATACGCATCGCTTTCCACTTTAATATTATCGATAATTAAATTTCGACACAGCTCGTAGGTTTGAACCCAACAAGCGGCATTTTTTATAGTAACACCAGTTACCCTGATGTTGTTGCAATTCAAAAATTCTATGATCTGGGGCCTTAAGTGGCACGTTGGTCTTTTTTCATTTAATTCATAATCCGAGCTATCTATTTTTCCTGCATAGAAAAGGCTGTCAATCGTTAGTGCTAACTGTGCGCCTTGTCCATCCAATACACCTTTCCCGCTGATGCTAATATTGTTTGCACTATCAGCCATTACCAATGCCTTCCACCTGTTCATCTTCAAATAATCATCCGGATTGACGCTGCCTAATAAAACGGCTTGTTTCAATAAATGCAATTCCACATTAGATCTTAACACAATGCTTCCTGAAAGGAAACGGCCTGCCGGAATAATAACACGGCCTCCACCTTCTTTATGCGCAAGGTTTATGGCAGCCTGAATCGCTTTTGTATTCAATGTTTTTCCGTCCGGAACAGCACCAAAAGAAAGAATATTATAATCGTGTGATGCAACAGCGAATTGAGTAATAACAAAAAATATACAAGTGTTATATAGCTTTCTTGGAGTCATTTCTCTGCGAAAAATTGGTTAAAAATAAATCAAATAATAGCATTGCTATTCAAACGAACTCACGCGTTGTCAGATTATTAATCCCGCTGCGCAATATATTGAGTATGCAGGAAATTTTTCATAATAAAACAATTACGTAAATTTTAACTTTACTAAGATAAATAATCTTTATTACCTGTTTCTCTGATTGGCTTTTTTAATGCTGTTTTATTAAGTTTGTAAATCCTTTGCCATGAAAGTATTCCAACTTGCTATATTCTTTTTATTATTTTTCTGTATTGGTTGTGATAAACCGTTATACAATATCTCAGATCCAAGCCTGAATCGTTGTGAATGTGACTCATCAGAGAACTCAACATCTTTAGGAATGAGAGGAGCACTTCTTGCAAGCAGGTTTACATCCCTTCAGGAATTCAAATCACTTGTTCAAATCCAATATGATATAGTGGGTGACACTATTAATAGGGTTCGTGTAAAACACTGTTCCTGCGGACAAGAAGTTACAAGCATATTAGAATCGGGTATTGCTCAGTCAAATATTACTTATGTCCGGGATAGCGGAGATTTTTTTGATTGCCTGGGTTTGGTTGTTGGTTCTCCTTTTGCAGTGGCCAATAGAAAAGAACTCTGCAGAGTATTTGTTCTTGCCAGGTGGAACCCTGGTTTATTTGGTGAAGGCGATGTAGCATTTTTTGATCTTGCCAGAGCAGCCGTAAATAAAATTAATACAAAGGACCTGGCATATAAAACTGCCAGGGACAGCAGCGAAAAAGGTTATGTAAATACCTTCAATCACATTGCAGCACAGGCTTTTATTACCTCCTGTTTCTCAGAAGAAATAGCTGATTTTATTGGTGATGTGCATGAACGTTATAATATGCCTCAATTGATAACAGGTAAGTTTACCAATGCTCAACTTTCAGATATAGCAAATAGTCCGGTAGATAATTATGTTGATTTAATTAATAATGAATGGGGACAGGAAATTGGTAAACAGCTAAGAAAAAAATTCTGTATTGATACAGACACCTATTGGACTCCTGAATTGTTATCCAATTATCTCAATGAAATACAAAGTTGTTATCGTTGGGCCTTTCAGATCGGAATGGATCCATTTACGCCCGAAGACGAGGTGGTTGTTAGATTTTCAGATAAAATTAATAAAGTAATGAAAGGTGCAGGAGTAACCAATTTATCATTAAACTCGCACAAATTTTCTAAGGGACATTAATTTCCCTGAGAAAATATTTCTCTTCCTTGAATATAACGGATGAGTCTTTTATTACTTTGTAGGTCTTTAGAATTTGCATTGTTCCAATGACTTTCCAGTCTGCTAACTTCTTCATCCAATCTTTTTCAATAGGCACTTTTTCCAGGTCGACTCCGGTTAAGTCTGCCTCTGTCAGATCTGCGGTTCTCAGGCGGGCATCATTCAATTTTGCTCCGCTCAGATTTGTCCTTATTAATTTCGAAGCTGCTAAATCAGCACCAGTAAGATTAGATTCATTCAGCATGGCACCGGTAAGATTAGCCCAATGGAAGATGGCGTGTTGTATATCTGATTTTATTATCTGCGCATTTGTTAAATTGGCACCTTTAAGATTTGCACCTTTAAGATTTGCCTGATTTATTTTTGTCCATTGCAGATCAGCCCCTCTCAAATTGGCCTTGCTTAGATTCGACATGCTTAGGTTTGCACCCCAAAAATTTGCACCCCAAAGATTCGCAGCACTTAGGTTAGTTTCACTCAAATTAGCACACCTTAAATCCGCATCTCGTAAATTAGCTCCGCTTAAGTTTGTGTTTTTTAAATCAGCACCACTCAAATCTGCCGATGAAAACACTGCCGTTTGCTTTATTCTGGCATAAGAACCGGAATCTATTTTCATTAATGCAAGAGTTAATAGCAGCGCTCCTCTTTCAGGGCTTAACTTTCTGCCCGATATACTGTCTTCTTTGTAAGGTTTAAACAGGTCACTCGTTGCGGCTATCCTTGTTATGGTTAAATCACTTAATGTTCTTTTAGGAGTACTATTCAGTTCATTGTCAATCTTATCCAAAAGATTGCCCAGCAAAAATCCCAGATTGTTTTTTCTTGCCGATTCAAGTAATTCCGACTGTTGCTTAATTTTCTTTTGCTGCTCTTCCGTTTGGAAAGTAAGGAGTTTATTTTGTTTGTAGAGTATAAAAGCACTAATCGATATTCCAGGAATAACAATTGCCAATAAAAATAAAATCCAAAGGGTTGTAAACTTTTTCCTTTCGGTTTTTATATTTAATGATGTAGGGATTTTGTTCCAGATGAAAACTAAATACAGCAAAAAGGAAATTACTGCCATGCAGGCTGTGAACCCAACCCAGAATACATGATTTTTTTCAATATAAGGAAAGCGAAGGAAGCCCAGTACCCAGCCCATTATACCACTGAGGCCACAAATGAGAATTTTTCCCAAAAATCTTCTCTTGTTTTTCATGAGATAAAGTTAACAGTTTTAGAAAGCCGCAAAAAAATTATATGCGGTTCTTTAATTAATTTCTGTTCTGGTGTATAGTTGAATTTTAACAATCGTATGTTTCGGATATAAACTAATGTGACATCAGCTGGTAAAAATCATACGGGTGCATTTTACCCTTCCTCAAAACCTTATGTGCGTTACCGGTGGTTTGCGAATGATCAAAAAAACTGATTCGAGGTACCAATTAGATTGGGTAAAAAGAATAATTTGTCATTGAGCCACATTGTTCGTCTCAATGATCAAAAGAATGACGAACTTCAGTACAGAACTTCTTCCAAAGTAATTTTCATTATTCTATATTTCGTAGCAAGACTCCCCTTACTGCTGTCTTAATTTTATATTTTGAAATCCACTCATGCAATCGGGTATTGGCTGCTTCGGGTCTCAAATTTCTCATATTTCACGTCTCAAATCTCATATCTAACAAAATGGAATTAGTATTAAAACGTCCGGTAGGCAAGCCCCCCTGCATCTGTATAAAGTTCGGTTCAAGTTATGAAGCTTCCAGGCAACATTGTGTATTGCCCAATGAGCACCATAGTTCCCAGTTTTTTGTAAGGTTTGTGTTGGGGAGAAATGAAAGGCTGGACATGGTTGTTCTGGAAGAAGGATATAAAATACCTTACCGGTATGAAAATTTAAAATATTCGGCCGAAAAACTCAGACGCTTTTTGGTTGAAACAGCGGGAAATGCTTCGTTTAATTTTTGCCACATCATTACTGTAAAAAATAAGGATGAAGTGGTGTATACCCAGTACAAACGGAAAATGTGGGTTATTAAACTGTCTGGTGTGGAGCTGAAGCAAACTTCTTAGTTTTATTTGTCCTTCAACTCAATCCAAACCGGTGCGTGGTCGCTGGTTTTCTCCCAGCCGCGCACTTCTTTGTCAACCCCCGCATTGATGAGGCGCTTTTCCAGCTGAGGGCTCAGTAAAAAATGATCAATGCGTAATCCCGCATTACGCGCATAAGCATTGCGGAAATAATCCCAAAAAGTATAAATAACTTCATTCGGGTAGAGTGTGCGCAGTGCATCTGTCCAGCCTTGTTTTATGAGGTTTTTAAATGCGAGTCGTACTTCCGGTCTGAACAGGGCATCGTCCTGCCATCGCTCCGGTTTATACACGTCCTGTTCTGTGGGCATTACATTAAAATCACCTGCTAAAATTACAGGAGTTTTATGCTTTATGAGCTGTTTGCCACGGGAAGTAAGGCGTTTGAACCATTGCAGCTTGTACTCAAATTTAGGACCTGGTGCCGGATTTCCATTCGGCAGGTAAAGGCAGCAGATAACAATGCCGTTCACCATGGCTTCAATATAACGGCTCTGAGCATCATCATCATCACCTGGCAGAAAGCGGCCTATCTCCTGAATTTCATAGTGTTTCCGTGCAAGTACCGCAACACCGTTCCAGCTCTTCTGTCCGTGCCATATAGCATGATACCCGGCATCCTCTATTGCTTTCAGCGGAAATTTATCATTGGGTGCCTTCAGTTCCTGCAGGCACACTATATCGGGCTTTGAGGCTTCCAGCCACCGCAGCAGCACCGGTAGCCGTCCATTTATGCCATTGACATTGTAAGTAGCAATTTTCATTGTTTTAGCCCACAAAATAAACATGCCTCAAAATGAATATTTACAATTTTGTGTCTGTTTGGATTTGTTCCTCCTCTGCAAGTGGCAATGGGGAAGGAGGGCTGTTTTTTGGAGTGTCGGGAAAAATTTCCGGTACAGGAATATTACTGCCATTTGTAAACGTATATGCACTTCTTTCCGAATACCAGATATAAGGAACCCAGATAACGGTGTAGATTATAACACGGATCATGGCTGTTGTTTCTTTTGAGAGTTCAGAACGGTCTTCAAAATTCGTAGAATCTCCATTGTAGTAGTTGAGCAAAATCACATCAAAAATCATAAATGCTACGCTCCCAATGCTGTAGTATGTGAATAATGTTTTGAAAGCCGCTTTGCGCTGGTAAAACAAAATCACAACCAGGATAGACATTACAAAGAGAAAGGTATTGAGGAAATTTATAAAGAGTGCCAGGTAACCTTTCATTGGCGAAAAGTAGGGCGACAGCTCATCAAAATAAAAAACAGAATAATCAATGCCCGATTCATCTATGTAAAAAAGCAATAGCTGAACAAATGTCCGTAAAGGAGAAATAGTAATTCCAATGGCCAGCAATATAAGCCATCCGCCAATTACATTGTACCGGGTTTCGTCTTCTGCTGCAAAAGGGCGTTTATAAAGGTATCGTACAAAAATACAGGAGAAAATCAGTGAGCATAAAGTAGTAAGTGTAAGCGCCCAGTTAAACCCCATCGTGCCATCGGAAAGAGGCGTTTCCTGGGCACTAAAAACAATATTCACATTCACAAAATCCATTTTCGATTTGTAATTGGCGTAATCCTTGGGTTCTACAACGCCCGTTTTTGTTTTAAAATCATATATCAGCTCAAGTGTCATAGCGCCCTGAACACGGCTGGTATAGCTATAGCTAAAAAATGGGTTGTCTTCTTCTTTTACCGATTCGGCTATGTTCCAGCCCTCCTTTTTAAATACAGTAATGGTTTGTTTGTGGTTTAATGGATACAGGATGCTTAGCGGATCTTTTCTTTTGCTTTCATCTCCGAAATTCAGTTTTGTAAGGAGTGCATAGGGAGCAAATTCTCGCACTATTGCTCTGGATTTTCCTGAATCCGGGGCTGCCCAGAAGTTTTTAAGAAGGTAACTTTCAACAACAGTAAATTCATTTCTCCTTGGGTTGTCTGAATAGGTTACTGTGTCTATCACTTCAATATCTGTTGTATATCTGGTGTAGAATTGCTTGAAGTTTTCCTGTATATCATCGAGGGAATTAGTAAGAAAAGTATACCGTATCTCATCGGCCAGGGAACCCGTATATACTGTGGTAGCGCGTAAACGTGTATCTCCGGATGCTTCAATTGTAAAATCTTCACGCACATCGCTTTTACTGGTTCTCTCATCAACAGGAATGGTGGTGAAGGTTTCCTCTTTACCATCCATTATCATGCCTGTTTCATAGGCGGGAACAAGCCTGCTTTCAAAATGCCCGCGCTGGTAGCTGATGGTGGGGTCAATAAACTGCAGCCGGTTTTTGTATACAAATACAGAAATGCAATGATCAAAGATGTTGATGGAAGGCACATGGTCCATAAGCCTTTTCCCGATTGTTGTGTTTACAAGCACCGGGTAAGCTTCAACCTCCATCAGTTTCAGCATTTCATTTAATAGCACCGATTTTTCTTTGCAATCGCCATAACGGTTCTTTAATACCAGGTCCGGGGTTCGTGGAATGTGTGAATGAATGCCGCTTTCGTCACCTGAATAGCGCACCTGCTTTTGCACAAAGTCAACGATCCCGCTGATTTGAGCATCTTTGTATTTTGTTGAATTTACAATGGAGTCGACAATGATTTTTAACCCGGAATTATCATACTTTTTAAGATTAAAAAATGTCTGATAATGTTTTTTTGCTTCCTGCCAGCTGCCCAGGTTGCTTATTTGCACCTCCGCATAAGGATCATACCACTGTGGCGTGCTTGATTCAAGTGTAAGTACAGTCGGGTTGTTCACCTCCCACACATAATCATTCACCGCTTCCTGTTTGATTACAGGCTTTATTTCCGTGTTTTTATAAATAATGTTCGGTGTAACCGATTTGGGAAATACAATGCGCGCATATATCTTTCCTACCGGCTCCGAATACGAAAGGGAAAAGTTACGATTGAAATAATCCGCCATTATAGGGTTTTTACCGCTATAGGAATAGCAGAACTCCACAATGTCGCCTTTCCTCACATCGCTCAGGTTGGTATAAAAGGTTTTTCTTCCACGCAATACACCGCTTCCACGCTGGCGTTCTTCATTCAGTATTTTTACATCAATGTCTTTTGTTTTATCAATGATTTCGCTTCCGCGGTGAATTCTAACAGAGTGCAGGCTGGCTTTTTCATAGGTGGGGTCGTAGCTGAATTCTATTTGTGAAACATGTACCAGGGCTTCCTCTGTTAATGCAGATTTGGCGCAATGAAAATACCGTTGTTTTAAAACTTCATTGAACTGTTCATCCAGCAATACATAATAAAAGCCGTTCTGGACCTTGTTTTTATTCACCGGTCCAATAGATTTAATATCAATGGGGTTTACCCATTCCGGAACCTTACTTACAACCTGTGCTGCTACGTTAATTGTGTACAGGCTTAAAAGCACCAATAAACAAATCCGGAAAAACAATTTCATAAAAGAAACAGGGATATAAATGCGTAAAATAAATTCAAAGGTAAGGAAACTATAGAAGTATAAACAGGTGGGTTGAATTTTTAATCGCGGTGAAAATCATGCGAAATAAAACAGGCTTAAAATACAAACGCCCCTTTCGGGGCGTCTGTTCAGGTTTAATTAGCACTATACTGTTTTGGCATTACGTACTCTCGGAGAGTATCCAATGACAATTTTTTTAGATCAGAAAATGATTTAACATCAAAGTATTTTGCTAATTGTTGTACTACTACAACTCCCAGCGCCAATAAAATTAACTTTTTCATGATTTCTACGTTTTAAGTTAGCGTACTAACTAAATTTCTAATGTAAAATTAAGCAAAATACGAGGCTTTTGCCCTTATATTCGTTGAACAAGAGCTTGTAATGGCTGGAATTACGAAATAAAAAGTGTACTCCTTAAGTATTAAAAGGCCTTTGCAAGGTATAGGTAGCTGAAAACAAAAGGGGTAGCCAGGATTAGGCTGTCAAACCGATCCAATACGCCACCGTGGCCCGGAAGGAGGCTGCCTGAGTCCTTAACCCCGATGCTGCGCTTGAACAGAGATTCAACCAGATCTCCTAAAGTTCCAATAACAATTAAAATGCTTGCAACAACCATCCAGTCTGTAGTAGTAATAACGGTGTACCATCCAGAAATAATAAAAGCAACAATATAACTTAGCACCGCACCTCCGATACTACCTTCCCATGATTTTCCGGGCGATACACGCGGGAACAGCTTTGTTTTTCCAATAGCAGAGCCGGTAAGATAAGCGCCTGTATCATTGCTCCACAGAATAAATAAGAAGCCGAATAAAAGCTCAAAGCTGTAAGTGCCGCTATAGCTGGTAATGAAGTTCAACAATGAAAAGGGCAGGGCTACATAAAAAATGCCAAGAAGTGTAAATGCTATATTCTTAAATGGGTTAGATGCTTTGGTATACAGCTCCAGTATGAAAATAATAAAACACAGCGGAATAATAACAATAAGCATTTGCGGCTTGCAATAGTTCATTGTTACCAATGCACTAACCGCAAACAGGGCCGCTCCTGTAAAAGTGCCCATGAGCTTTTGGGGACGGGCATTTGTTTTTTCAGAGAGTCCGTAAAACTCCCAAAGGCCAAGCGTTGTAATAATAAAAAACAGCAGTGCAAATGAAAGCTGGCTGTAATACGTGCATCCCAGAAGCACTGCCACAAATACGGCAGCCGTTAATGTGCGTTTAACAAAATTACTCACAGGCAATAGTGGTTTTTGAGTTCAGGCCCTTATACAATTCCAAATATACATAAACCTGTGAAATGCAGAAAGCTATCAGCCCTTAAAATGCACCACCAGAACAATATTGTGGAAATACAGGGAGCTTGGTATTGCCGGGTATTTATTTATATTGAAAAGCCCTGCCGAATACCTTATTTCCGGTGCAACAAATAACTTTGGAAAACTCTTTTCAAAGCCAAAGCCTATATCGGCAGCTAAATCAGGGTTAGAATCAAAACCAACAAATTTTGGCCGTTCATAAAGCGGAAGTCTGATATTAGGGCCAAGAAGGAGATAGGGTTTTAATCTACCGTTCCCTTTTTTAACAACAATGTGCGTCATTAGCTCAAGGCTTTCCCAGAATATGGCATAATCATTCACGGAATTATCCGGGTTGGTCATCCGTATTTTACTATTGCTGAATGCCAGTTCTGCTTTGGGAGAAAAGCCAAGATGTTCATTGATGGAATAATCCAGCATTAAACCAAGCCGGAACCCTGCGCTGTTATACAACAATGCATTTTCAGGCAGAGGTGTGCTTGCCTGTATGTTGGAGTAGTTAAAGCCTGTAGTAAAGCCAAGAAGTTTTTTTGCCGGGCCAGGTCTAGCCGGGTTTTGAGCAAAAGCAGGAATAGTAAAGAGTATAAGCAGAATAAAAACTACTTTTTTCATCGTAAAAAACAGGATTTTAAAAAAGTAGTTTCTGTCAATAGAGTAAGAATTAAGATGTGACAATTTAAACGCTTAATGCGTTAAAATGTTGTGTCAACAATCTTAAAAAATCTTAAAAAGCAGGAAAGCCCTTATGATTCCATAACTGGAATATCATCGATAAGAAAAACAAAAATTTCCATAGGCCCATGCGCTCCCTGAACCAGTGTTTTTTCAATATCGGAAGTGCGGCTAGGACCGGTAATTGTTGAAATCATGGACGGCATCTGGCTGCCATATTTGTCCCGCACAAACTTGAGCGCATCTTTAATGTTGTATACAAGTTGAGAAGTATAGGCAACTACAATGTGGTAGTTGGAATAAGCAGGTAACCTTCTGCCGGAAGCCTGCTTTGAGGTAATCATTACACTGCCTGTACGCGCCACCAGGCACTCGCAGAGGGTAATGCCTATGTCGGTAGCTGAAAAGTCTGTTTCCTGGTCAGAAAAAGGGATATTTCCCTTTTTTAAAAGCCCTTTTATGGCTGGTTCCAGACAAAAGATGTTTTTCCAGTTATGATCTTTGGCAATAAAGTCGAAATTTTCTACAAACTCTTTTTCGTTTTCACAAAACACAAATTTACCGTTCACCGCAGAAAAATTTTGTGCAAACTGTATTTCCAGCGGTTCTTCAGAAGAGGTAAATACATCTGATTCCTTATCCACATCGCCAATTTCGCGTGTGGATTTCTGAATCAGTGCAGCCCTGATTTTTTTTAAGACCTTTTCCTTTGAAGTGGTGCTGTCGCGCATGTTAAAACAACGTATTTACTGGTTTTTCAGGCTCCTTACCTGATTCAGGGTCGGAGTCGTTTTTCTTTTTTTTATCACTTTCTTTTTTACTTTCGTCCTTGGTACCGGTATCCCATGGCCAGGATGTTTTTGTTTCAGCAGATGCAGGTTCATTGCTGTCACCAGTTTTCAGCAAAGGCTGCTCTTCTTTGTCAAAAGGGCGCTGTCCAAAAATATGCTCCAAATCTTCCTTGAAAATCACTTCTTTCTCAAGCAGCTTTTCTGCAAGCTGTTTCAAAAGATGTTTGTTTTTAATAAGTATGTCCTTGGCTCTTGCATAAGCCGTTTCAATCAGCTTGCTAGCTTCTTCATCTATTGTTTGAGCTGTTTTTTCGCTGTATGGCTTGGTAAATCCATACTCATTTGCCCCGGTAGAGTCATAATAGCTGAGGTTACCCACTTTATCGTTCAAACCGTAAACGCTTACCATTGCGTAGGCCTGCTTCGTTACTTTTTCAAGGTCGCTTAAAGCACCGGTCGAAATTTTACCGAATATTACCTCTTCTGAAGCTCGTCCGCCCAATGTAGCGCACATTTCATCCATCAGCTGTTCAGTAGTGGTTATCTGGCGCTCTTCCGGCAGGTACCAGGCAGCACCCAGAGAACGTCCGCGTGGAACAATGGTAACTTTCACCAGTGGTGATGCATGTTCAAGCAACCAGCTTACTGCAGCATGTCCAGCCTCGTGGTACGCAATAACATTCTTTTCGTGTACCGAAATAATTTTATTTTTCTTTTCCAAACCTCCGATAATACGGTCAACTGCATCCAGGAAGTCCTGCTTTTCTATGGATTTTTTATCTTGTCGTGCGGCAATCAGGGCTGCTTCATTACAGATATTGGCAATATCAGCACCAGAGAAGCCTGGTGTTTGTTTTGCAAGGAAATTAATATCAACCGATGTATCTATTCTTAATGGTTTTAAGTGGACCTTAAATATATCCTTACGCTCATTCAAATCCGGCATATCTACATAAATCTGGCGGTCGAAACGGCCAGCGCGCATCAGCGCCCTGTCAAGAATATCAGCGCGGTTGGTAGCAGCCAGGATAATTACACCACTGTTGGTGCCAAAACCATCCATTTCGGTAAGTAGTTGGTTCAGAGTGTTTTCACGTTCGTCATTCGCTCCCTGTGCAGGGTTTTTACCACGGGCACGGCCAATGGCATCAATCTCATCAATAAATATGATACAAGGTGACTTTTCTTTTGCCTGGCGGAAGAGGTCACGCACACGTGAGGCACCCACGCCCACAAACATTTCCACAAAGTCAGAGCCGGACAAAGAGAAAAACGGAACCTTTGCTTCTCCTGCAACTGCTTTTGCCAAAAGGGTTTTACCGGTGCCCGGAGGGCCTACCAGCAATGCACCTTTCGGGATCTTTGCTCCCAGGGCAGTATACTTTGTAGGGTTTTTCAGGAAGTCCACAATTTCTTTGATCTCGATTTTGGCTCCTTCAAGTCCTGCTACATCGTTAAACGTAACATTTACGTTAGAATCTTTATCGAATAAGGTCGCTTTTGATTTTCCAATGTTGAAAATCTGTCCGCCACCACCGGCACCGCCCATTCTGCGCATCACCACAATCCACATAACAATAATGAAGGCAATTGGTAAAATCCATCCAAGGATATCAGTCCAGTCGCTGCGGGTTTCACTTTCCGGGTCAATCCTTTGGTCCTGTGGAAAATCGGCCTGCGCTTCTTTCAGCCTGTCGCCAAAGTTCTCTACCGAGAGGATTTTAACCCTGTAGTGCGGCCCGGCAGGGTGTTTATCAACCCCATCTTTTCTGTAGCGCTCATTCTGCAGATCGGCCCTGTTGATATAAATCTCCGCTATTTTCTGGTTTTCTACGACCACAATACGTGATACGTGATGCTGTTTCAGCATATTTTCAATAAAATCGGATGATTTTATTTCCTGTACTGGCGTATTGAAATTAATAAGTTGTATTGCAATAATTGCAGCAGCAATAATTCCGTAAATCCAGTAAAAATTAAAAGGATTTTTAGGCAGATTGGGTTTCTTGGGAAACTTGCTTTTTAAGGAAGAACCTTTTTCTTCCGGTTTTATGTCTTCTTGTTGATCACTCATTTTTTTTAAGTCTTTCTTTGAATTTTTTAATCAAACGCAATTTTAGTCACCTCAGCATCGGCCCAAAGTGCCTCCAGGTTATAAAACTCACGTATATGTGATTGAAATACATGTACCACCACAGTCACATAGTCAATCAATATCCATTCAGAATTCTGAAAACCTTCCGAATGGTATGGTCTTTCATTGATGCGTTTCTTTACAGTTTCCTCTACGGAATCGGCAATGGCATTCACCTGTGTGCTTGAATCTGCCTGGCAAATAACGTAATAGTCACAAACACGGTTATGAAGGCCTGTAAGGTCCAGAACAGAAATATACTTACCTTTTATTTCTAAAATCCCATCCACTATTGCATCAATAAGCGGTTGTGAAGGATTTTTTTCCGGCTTCTGCGCTTTTTTTACTGTGGAAGTTTTGCCACTTTGTTTTAAGGCGCTTTTTTTGGCTGGTGCCTTTCCCCCTGCCTGACGGACTGGTTTTGCAGTCTTTTTAGCCGCAGTTTTTGTTGCTGAAGAGCGACTGGTTTTTGCTGTTTTTGCAACTGCTTTACGGGCAGGTTTTGCAGCGTTTTTTTTTGATTTTTCCTCCATAATGATTGGAGATGTTGCAGCAGAAATCGTTTTCTTTACGGCCATTAATTGAAATTATCTATTTTATTTCGTTCTTTACAGAACCGTTTCGCACAAAAATAATCAAATCTTTTGCATTCTGTATGAAAACATTGTTTGTCGGGCAAAACAGTATTCATCTCAAGTTAATAGACTCTACCAACAGTTATGCCAGCGAATTACTTAAGGAAACCAAACCACCTGAAGGGACACTGATTTACACTTTTGAGCAAAAAAA
This sequence comes from Bacteroidia bacterium, assembly GCA_020051175.1. Lineage (GTDB taxonomy): Bacteria > Bacteroidota > Bacteroidia > 2-12-FULL-35-15 > 2-12-FULL-35-15 > 2-12-FULL-35-15. Next base: position 14,689 of record JAGVJJ010000044.1, read on the forward strand.
CGGAAAGGGGCAAAGAGGCAACAAATGGCAGAGCGAACCTAATAAGAACGGGGCTTTCAGCTTCTTATTGTACCCTGTTTTTTTGCGGGCTGAAGAACAGTTCCTGTTAACCAAAATAGCATCATTGGCCGTATATGACTTAATGTCAGTGCTTTTGGCTGATACCGACAAAATGCGGGAAATCAGGATAAAATGGCCGAATGACATCTATGTAGGATCCCGGAAAATTGCAGGAATTCTAATTGAGAATACACTTCGTGAAAAAAACATCCAGAATTCCATTGTAGGTATTGGGGCAAATATTAACCAAACTGTATTTGAACCTGGTTTAAATGCTGTTTCGGTGGTTCAGCTTACAGGAAAAGAGTTTGAATTAAAGTCTGTAACGGAAAAGTTATGCGAATTTCTGGAAGCGCGTTATTTGCAGTTAAAATCAGGTAAGCTCGGGCTTATACATGCCCAATACTTACAACGCCTGTTCCGTTTTGATGAATGGCACTCGTACGCTTCTGCTGATGGTGTTTTTGAAGGGAAAATAAAAGGCGTATCAGAGCTGGGCCGGTTGAGGGTGGAGCTTGAAAATGCTGTTATTGCTGAGTTCGATTTGAAGCAGATACAGTTTTTATGATTTTTTTGCAGCACTAAAATAATTGCACAATGAGATGAGAGAATGATGCTTCCGGGGATTCTAAATATAGTTTTTAGTTAAGAGATATGGAATCGGATAGTTTTTAAGGCCTCATTTACAATAAAAGTAAGCCTTCCAGCCAAAGAATGCAAAAAAATGACTACCTTTGCAGCCTTGCAAAACATGAGTTGCAGGGTATTACAGAACTTTTATTTTAAAATACAAAAATGATTTCAGTAGCTAATCTTTCATTGCGTTATGGCAAACGTGTGCTGTTTGACGAAGTAAACATCAAATTCACCCCGGGAAACTGTTATGGTGTTATTGGTGCCAATGGAGCAGGAAAATCAACATTCCTGAAAATCCTTTCAGGCGAAATCGACCCTACAACCGGGCAGGTGATAATTACCCCTGGTGAGCGTTTGAGCGTATTGAGCCAGAACCACTTTGCTTTTGATGAGTTTCAGGTTTTGCAAACTGTAATGATGGGCAATAAAAAGCTTTGGGACATTATGCAGCAAAAAGATGCTATTTACGCAAAAGCAGATTTCAGTGATGCTGATGGCGTAAAAGCTGCAGAGCTGGAGCACCTTTTTGCGGAAATGAATGGCTGGAACTTTGAAAGCGATGCAGCCAACATGCTGAGCGACTTAGGTGTGAAAGAGGAATCGCATTACAAGCTGGTAAAAGAGCTAAGCGGTAAGGAAAAAGTAAGGGTGTTGCTTGCGCAGGCTATATTGGGTAACCCTGATATTTTATTGCTCGATGAGCCTACCAACGATTTGGATGTGGAAACCATCTCATGGCTTGAAAATTTTCTTGCAAACTTTGAAAATACCGTGATTGTTGTTTCCCACGATCGTCACTTTTTAGATACTGTTTGTACACATATTGCAGATATTGATTTTAATAAAATTTCTTTATACACCGGTAACTATACCTTCTGGTATGAATCCAGCCAGCTTGCTTTGCGCCAGCGCTCTGACCAGAATAAAAAGCTGGAGGACAAACGTAAGGAGCTCCAGGAATTCGTGGAGCGCTTCAGTGCCAACGCCTCCAAATCAAAGCAGGCGACAAGCCGTAAAAAATTGCTGGAAAAGCTCGTGATTGATGAAATAAAGCCGAGTACACGTAAATATCCGGGTATTATTTTTAAAGCAGATCGCGACTGTGGCGACCAGATTCTTAGCGTGGAACACCTTTCCAAACATTCGGCTGATGGTACTCCTTACTTTACAGATATCAACTTTACCCTTGTAAAAGGTGATAAAGTGGCTTTCCTTTCAAAGGAGCACATTGCCGTAACTTCTCTGTTTGAAATACTTACCGAAGAAATAAAGCCTGATTCAGGCTCATTTAACTGGGGAAGTACAATTACACGATCTTACCTGCCGAATGAAAATTCAAAATATTTCACCCAGGATTTGAACCTTATCGACTGGTTGCGGCAGTTTTCAAAAGATAAAGACGAAACCTATATCCGTGGGTTTCTTGGCAAAATGCTTTTTTCCGGTGAAGAAACATTGAAAAAGTCGAACGTGCTTTCCGGTGGAGAAAAGGTGCGTTGCATGGTTTCACGCATGATGCTTACCAATGCCAATTGCCTTATCCTGGATGAGCCTACAAACCACCTCGATCTTGAATCGATTACCGCATTCAACAATGCGTTGAAAGACTGGAAGCACATTGCCTTGTTCACTTCTCATGACCATGAGTTCGTGCAAACCGTTGCAAACCGCATTATTGAGCTTACGCCAAACGGAATTATTGATAAACGTATGACCTACGATGAGTATATCAGTGACCCGGCTATAAAGGCATTGCGTGAGAAAATGTATGCAAGCAAGCTTGCAAAGGTAAAATAATTGAAAGCTTTTCAATACTCTGAACCTGATTGAGGTGCCTTATGAATGCGTCTCACTTTGGCTCGGAAGTTTTTCTAAAAAGCCGAAAATCTGCGGCTCTATACCGCGTTACAGCTTATTAAACTTCCTTATTGTGGATGTGTTGTTTTCCGTAACTATTTCCACAAAATAAACACCTTTCTCGTACAAGGCTACATCAATCTCATGTCGCTTTTCAAGGTTCAGGGATTTATTTACAAGTACATTTCCCAAAACGTCATATACCTTTACGTGGCTTAACTTATCTGTAATTCCGGCTTCTACGGTTACGGTATTCACAGCAGGGTTGGGATATACAGAAAGTTTTTCAGCCGCTGCCTGTTTGGCAACACCGGTAGTTAAACACGATTTCGGTTCAAGTTTGTGTTCATTGAAGAATGCTGTGAATGAGCTGGCATCATTGATTGGCCACATGTCCTGTTCTACAATCTGCTTGTTGGGCGCAATTAAAACGTAGGTTGGATATCCACCCAGGCTGTAGCTTGCATTTACAGCATCGCCACCGCCTTCTGTTCCGCTCACAGCGGGGTAGCCAGTGTTAGATCCCTGATAAGCAGCTTCGAAAGCTTTTACTTCATCATTGTTGTTTCCAACATCTATAGTTATAAAAAATATGTCCTGCGAGTTGCATCCGAAATTGTTAACACTTTCTTTATAATAGGAGCGGGTTTGCTGGCAGGGCGGGCATGTTGTAAATAAAAAATTTATACAAACATATTTTCCGGAATTTAATATGGAAAACAGGTTGTGGGTGTTGCCATCCGTATCAGTAACAGTAAAGTCTGTAGCGGTGGTAAGTGACGTTTGTGCTCTCATAGGCAGCAGCCCGAGCAGACAAATAGCAGCGAGTAAAAAGTTCTTTTTCATGGGGGGATCAGTTTAAAAGTTTTAAAAAGAGTATATACTGATTCAAAGAATAACCAAACGCCAGTTCCGGAAGACAATATATTCTAAAACGGACAGATAGTCTAAAAGTTACAAATTATTTTTTAATTATTTGAAAATCAATATTTTGAGTCTTTAAAATTCGTCTTTAAAAAATCATTAATATTGTAATAGAAATAACAACTATTATTCCACTTTAAGAATATGCAGTATTGGTTAGTAAAATCAGAGCCCTTTAAGTACAGCTGGGAGCAGTTTGTAAAAGATAAGAAAGCCGTGTGGGACGGTGTCCGCAACTATGCGGCCCGCAATAACATGCGTGCTATGAAAAAGGGAGACCTTGTGCTTTTTTATCACAGTAATGAAGGCCTTGCCATTGTTGGTATTGCAAAGGTTGTAAAAGAAGCTTACCAGGACCCTACAACGGAGGATACTGCATGGAGTGTGGTTGAAATCGCTCCTTTTAAAGCCTTGAAAAAGCCGGTAACGCTAGCGGAGATAAAAGCGGATAAAAAATTGTCTGAAATGCAGTTGGTAAAGCTGAGCCGTTTGTCGGTTTCTGCCGTGAAAGCCCATGAATTTGACCATATACTGGCGCTATCGGGAACAAAATAGTTTTATTCAATGCAGCCGATAAGGAGAAGTGTAAAAGGACAAAGCGTATTTTTTTATGTTGCCTTGGGACTTGCTGTATTTGCAAATGCTTGGATGTCACTTATTGCTTATATACAATATAGCTGGTATCCTGGCAATTCTTTTTGGATAATGATGCTAATCCTATTTACGCTTTTGTTTTCAATTTTTTTTAAGTTTTATAGAATTTCACTAACTATATTGGCTTTAATCATTGTATTGGATTTTTTAATGGGTATGTTAATGTTTCGTTTAATAAACAATGAAACAATAGTTTACCAATCTATAGTAAGGATGGATATAAAAGATGTGCTCATTGCGAGTATATCTTTTATTTTGCTTGGTTTAGATTGGGCTAATCGGTTATTGATTATCAGAAGGTATAGCCAAAAATAAGAGCTTTAGAAGAGTTTATGATGATAGTTCTCTATTCTTCATTTTCAGTTTCCACCTCACTATAATCCAGCCGGAAGCTCTTTCTGTGATGTACAGTGATTCCATGCGTCATTATGGCCTCGCGGTGTGTGCGTGTTGCATAAGCTTTATTATTAAGCCAGTCATAATGAGGAAACTGTTCGTGTAACTGGTCCATGTAATCATCACGATAGGTTTTTGCAAGTATAGAGGCAGCCGCAATGCTCATGTATTTACCATCGCCTTCAATAATGCAGTTGTGAGGAATAGTGCTGTGTTTATTGAACCTGTTGCCATCAATAAGCAGGCTCTGAGGAGTAACTTTTAGCTGGTCGATGGCGCGGTGCATGGCAAGGAAAGAGGCATTCAGGATATTGATCGTATCAATCTCCTCAACACTTACGTGTGCAACAGCCCAGGCAACAGCCTTTTCTTCAATAATGGAACGCAGTTCCTTACGTTGTTTATCATTCAGTTTTTTAGAATCGTTGATTACTTTGTTTTTAAACTCCCTGGGTAGTATAACTGCTGCAGCAAACACAGGACCTGCTAAACAGCCCCTTCCTGCTTCATCGCAGCCAGCTTCAATTAGTGTTTTGTCGAAGTATTTTTTTAACATTCAATGCGGACTCTTTACAATTTTATATTCAGTAAACTGCGAGTGACTGATAAAGCCTTCACTGAGACAAATGCTAATTTACAAATAGAACCGAATTTAGTTTGGTTTAAGCTGGAAATTAGTTATTCACACAATGTTAATTGGAACCCAGTAATAACTTATGAATCACTTTCGGAAAAAACTCCATTTCCAGCTCATGTATTTTCTGAGCCACTGATTCGGGACTGTCGGTTGGTAATATGGCGCATTTGTGCTGGGCAATGAGCTTGCCTTCATCGTAATTGGCATCTACAAAATGAATGCTGATGCCGCTCTCTTTTTCTTTTGCTTCCACCACTGCTTTGTGAACGTGCATCCCATACATGCCCTTTCCTCCAAATTTGGGAAGTAATGCGGGATGAATATTAATAATTTGATGTGGGAATGCTGTAACCAGGTTTTCGGGTACTTTCCATAAAAAACCGGCAAGTACAATAAGGTCAATTTTCAGGTTCTTAAGGTGATCGATAAGGTAGCTGCTTTCGTAAAAGGTCTGGCGTTCAACAAGATATGTTCTTATGCCAGCATTTTTTGCCCTGTTCAGTACATTTGCTTTTGGGTTGTTGGAAACAATCAATTCAACCGATGCGATACCCGAATTTTTAAAATAATCAATGATATTCTGAGCATTCGTACCCTCACCTGAAGCAAAAATGGCAATTTTCTTCATCAATCCTTAATTTTTTGCAAAGCTACGCTTTTCTGAGCTGAGTTTTTATAAAAATCAGTACCGTTTTGCAGGGTCTTCAGGATAGTAAAAAGGCGTAATTTTTAATATTTTTTGGCAAATAGGGCATATTGGTTAGTAACTTGTAAGTGTTTGTTTTTGAGACAATAATGGGCTTAATTAACGGGGTGTTAGCCAATTTTTCCGATAATTTTTTTGATATTGTTCACATAACTATATCTTTGCACTCGAATTAACCATAAAAACATTTTAAAAATGTCAGAAATTGCAACAAAAGTAAAAGCTATCATCGTTGATAAATTAGGTGTTGACGAAAAAGAAGTAACCCCTACAGCGAGCTTTACAAATGATTTAGGAGCAGACTCATTAGACACTGTGGAATTGATCATGGAGTTTGAAAAAGAATTTAACATTGCTATACCTGACGATCAAGCTGAGAAAATCTCTACCGTTGGTGATGCAGTTTCTTACATTGAAGCGAATGCAAAATAATTTTTAAAACAATTATTTTATGAAATTAAGACGAGTAGTAGTTACAGGACTGGGTGCTATAACCCCATTGGGTAATAATGTTACCGATTACTGGAATAATCTTATTGCCGGTGTAAGCGGTGCTGCGCCTATTACTCGTTTTGACGCTTCCAAATTCAAAACTCGTTTTGCATGTGAAGTAAAGGGTTTTAATGTTGAAGATTATTTAGAGCGTAAAGAGGCCCGTAAAATGGATCCTTTTACTCAATACGGTGTATGTACCGCCATACAGGCTGTGCGTGATGCCGGATTGGATAAAGAAGGTGCATTTAACCCGGACAGAACAGGTGTAATATGGGGTACTGGGATTGGCGGTCTGCAAACATTCCAGGATGAGTGCCTGGGCTTTGCAAAAGGCGATGGTACACCACGTTTCAATCCTTTCTTTATCCCTAAAATGATTGCCGACATTTGCTCCGGACATATCTCTATCATGTTTGGTATGCGTGGTCCTAATTTTACCACTGTATCGGCCTGTGCTTCTTCTACCAATGCAATTATTGATGCTGCTATGTATATTAAGCTTGGCAAGGCAGATGTGATTGTAACCGGTGGTTCTGAAGCTACTGTTTATGAAGCAGGTGTGGGAGGATTCAATGCAATGCATGCACTTTCCACAAGAAACGATTCTCCTGAAACAGCATCCCGTCCGTTTGATGTTGATCGCGATGGTTTTGTTCTTGGTGAAGGTGGTGGATGCCTGATTCTTGAAGAATTGGAACATGCTTTAAAACGCGGAGCTAAGATTTATGCTGAAGTTATGGGTGGCGGTGCTACTGCAGATGCCAACCACATTACAGCTCCTCATCCGGAAGGCTTGGGTGCATTGAATGTAATGAAGAATGCCCTGGAAGATTCTGAAATGACTCCTGACCAGATTGATTATGTGAATGTTCATGGTACATCTACCCCTTTGGGAGATGTTGCTGAAACAAAAGCTATTTTGAAGGTGTTTGGGGAGCATGCTTATAAATTAAATATCAGCTCTACCAAATCCATGACAGGTCATTTGCTGGGCGCTGCGGGTGCTATTGAAGCGATTGCTTCTGTACTTGCTGTTAAAAATGATATTATCCCTCCGACCATCAACCATTTTAATGATGATCCAGCGTTGGACAATAAGCTGAACTTTACCTTTAACAAGGCTCAAAAACGCACCGTTAATGCTGCATTGAGCAATACATTCGGGTTTGGCGGTCACAATGCTTCTATTATTGTAAAGAAGTACATCGCATAGTGATGTTTAAGTGTGCTGATGTGTTGATGTGCGGATTTACCCGAAAACGGATAAAGCTTTCTGCTTTTATCCACCTCAATTAATCCAGTTAACCTCTTTGTTTTTCAGGCCAAGACATATAAGGGTATACTTTTCACCTGATAAAGTATTATACAATTCTTTACGGAATCTTTTAGGATTTTATCCACGCAACATTGCTTTATACAAGCAGGCTTTCAGACATAGCTCTATTGCCCAGGTGATAAAGGACGGTGTGCGAGACAGCAACGAGCGCCTTGAATTTCTTGGTGATTCGGTTATTGGGGCTGTTACTGCCGATTATTTGTTTAAACGTTTTCCATATAAAGATGAAGGGTTTCTTACCAAAATGCGATCCCGCATGGTAAGCAGGGCTTCCCACAACCAGGTTGCCATGCGCCTTGGATTAAAAAAATTTATTGTGCTGGATAACGATCGCTTTAAAGGTGCACAACCCATTTCCATTTATGGTGATGCCTACGAGGCCCTGATTGGCGCCATATACCTGGATTTGGGGTTTAAAGCCGCACAGCATTTTATTCTAACACGCATTATCAACATCCACATTGATATGGAAGAGGTAGAAACTAAGGAAATTGATTTTAAGAGTAAGTTTATTGAATGGGTGCAGCGTGAAAAAAAGGAATATCGTTTTGAGGTAGTGCAGGATGGCAGCGGTTCGGTCGATAAACAGTTCATTATACAGCTGGTGGTTGATAATGAAATAGTAAGCAGTGCCGAGCATGTATCAAAAAGGAAGGCAGAACAGTTGGTGGCAGAGCAGGTATGTATACTGCTGGAAATCTGAAGTTGTGAAGTTATTGGTTATAAGTTATTGGTTATTGGTTAACCGTTAGTTAGTTATTGAAATTTGCATATCCATCCTGCTTACAGTAATTACCTAACCACATTAATTAAATAACCAACTAATTAGATAAATGGGAAATTCAGAAGCACATCAGTTATAAGTTATTGGTTAACCGTTATTAGTTATTGAATTTGCATATCAAACCTTTTACTGTAATTACCTAATCATGAACTAAATAACTGATAACTTATAACCAATACCAATAACTGATAACTAAAAAACAAATGGGAAATCCAGAAACAAAAGACCACGGTACGGGGCATATTATTCAGAGCTTGCTGGTGAATGTTGTAATAGCAATATTCAAAGGGATTGCAGCGTTTATAACCGGCTCCGGTGCCATGTTTGCAGAAACCATCCACTCTTTTGCCGATTGTGCCAACCAGCTGCTGCTATTAGTAGGCGTGAGGCAAAGCAGGCGTTTGCCAAATGAAAAACATCCGATAGGATATGGGCGTGCGGCATATTTCTGGTCGTTCATGGTAGCTATGCTGCTTTTTTCTGTTGGCGGTATGTTCTCTGTTTATGAAGGGGTGCATAAATTTAATCACCCTGAACCTGTCGAAGACATTGTTTGGGCATTGGCAGTGATCTTCTTTGCCATCGTGCTGGAGGGGTATTCCACCATTTCAAATATTAAAGAAATCAATAAACGTAAAGGCAATAAAAGCTTTTTCGGTTATATATCCGGTACAAAGGATAGTGATTTAATTGTTGTTTTTGGTGAGAACTCCGCTGCCGTTCTTGGTCTGATTGTGGCGCTTGTTGCTTTGTTGGCTGCATATTTCACGGGGGATGGACGTTACGATGCAATTGGTTCGGTAATAATCGGGCTTATTCTAATCCTGGTAGCTGTGTTCCTTGCTACAGAAGTAAAATCGCTGCTGATAGGTGAAAGTGCCGACCCGAATATAATAGAAGGCATTTATTCCACTGCCGCTACACAAACCGGGATCATTGAGGTGGTCAATTGCAGGACAGTGCAACAGGGGCCTGGTGAAGTACTTGCCTGTGTTAAAATAAACTGCCAGCCAACACTCACAACCCTTGAACTAAGTACTATTATCAATAGCTTCGAGCACCAGCTCAGAACCAGACATCCCGAAATAAAATGGCTTTACATTGAGCCGGATGTACAGGAGTGGAAGCAGAATAAATAGGTGGACTGATTTATACCTTAAGAATATTATTTTATATTTACCGTATAAAACAAATCGGCATTTTGTACAAAAAAGGCTTACATCTTATTTCTGAATTTTCTGTGGCAGATCCCCTTGTGCTGAAAGATATGGATCGGGTTAAAACCTTTTTGAATGCTGCTGTTTACAATGCCGGCCTGTCAAAGGTAGGTGAAGTATTTCACCAGTTTTCGGATGCCGGGTATACAGGTATTATCTGCCTTACAGAATCACACATTTCCATCCATACATGGCCTGAATTCAACAGGGTCACGTTTGATGTGTTCCTTAGCAATTTTCTGAAGTACAATGATGATATAGCGGAGAAAATACATTCCGATTTATTATTGTTGCTGGACGCTGACGAAGTAAATATAACACGTTTAAACAGGTAAGTTATGCTGAGTGTAATTGTCAATAAATCTGTTTGCCCCTCATGCTCCGCTACACATCAGCTTTCCATTGCACTTCCCCTGTTTGCTGGCTGCGTATCCTGCGGTTGCGTTTACTTTGTCGATAAAGAAAAAGTTACAACTAAAACAGACCTGAAAGCAATGCCTGTTCAGCCCTTCAGTATTATCTCAGTTGGTACAAAAGGAAAGTACAAGGGCACCGAGTTTGAAGTCATAGGGCACATCCGCAGCATTGGTTCCGGGGCAATCAGCAACGAATGGCTGATGAAGATGGCAACTGGCCTGCTGTTATGGCTTTGTGAATGTGGCTTTAATTATTCTGTTTTTGATCCCAGGCCTGTAAAGCTAACGCAGGATCACATCAGGCATATCAAAGCCGGGGAATGGATGTCTGTTGAGAACAAAGACTATACAGTCACTGATTTATCAAAGCAGGTTGAGTTCCAGATGGAGGGCCAACTTCCCGAGGAGTGTTTTAACAATGAGCCTTATTTTGAGTACAACGCCATTGATATAAAGGATAAGGGGCTGTTATCGGTTTGTATTTTTGATAAAAATACGATTGAAGGATTCCGGGGACAGAGTATTTCACTTAACAGTCTTGAGCTTTCGGGTATGGATAAATTTAAAAGCTGGATATAATACATCAACTGGTTGGAGAAAAATACTGAAATAGAAGTTTCAAAGGCTGCTTGCGGAAAGTGCGGTACAGTATTACAAATGTATTTGCGTGCAAGCGCATATTCTGTTGTTTGTTCCTCCTGTGGTGCAATTCATAATTGTTATAATGGGGAGCCTGAGCTTACCAACCATATCGTGGGGAAGGCTGCTGATTCGCATATTTCAGTTGGTATCCGTGGTACGCTTAAAGGAATCCCTTACCTGGTTACAGGTTATGTGTATAAAAAAGAAAATGGTACCAATTATTGCTGGGAAGAATATGTACTGTTTAATCCGGTTCATGGACAAGCCTATTTATCGCAATTTGACGGGCACTGGATGTGCCTGTGTGAAATGGCAGACATCCCTTCTGCAACCGGCCTGGTTGCTACCCATGACGGCTCAACCTACAACCTGTATTCAAAATATAAATCGAAGATACTGAGTGCAAGGGGGGAGTTTGTTTATAAGATCGATCCTTCGGAGACCCCTATAGTAGAGGAGTATATAAGGCCCGGGTATTTGGTTTCAAAGGAGCGTACAAAAGATTATGCTACCTGGTACAAGGGTGAATACATTCAGCCCTCTGTAATAAAAAGTAGTTTTCAGCTAGCATCAGTACCTGAAACCAAAGGTGTAGGGATGATTCAGCCCTTTCTGGGAAAATTCTCGCAAGAAGGTTTGCGCAAGGTTTTTATATTTTTATTTATTTTCTGGAGCCTCCTTCAATTCTATTTTACATTTGCCTCACGTGAGGAAATTGTGTTTGAGCAGCCTTTCAGTATTACCGATTCATTGCACGGAAAGGAAATCAATTCCAGGTCCTTTGAGCTGAAAGGCGGAACCTGCAATGCCGAAATACAGGTACATACCAATGTGCAAAATAACTGGATGTGTACTGCTGTTACACTAGTAAATGAAAAAACAGGCGACATTTTTGATGTGGGACTGGAGGCTGAATACTATTATGGCTATACGGATGGAGAAAGCTGGTCAGAAGGTACAGGCTGGGTTTCAAAGGTTGTGTCACAGGTGCCTGAAGGTACGTATTACATGGTCATTACTCCCGAAAAGCCCACTTCGGTGCCGGTTGTAAACATAACAGTAACAGTTATAAGAGATGTGTTTATCATGTCGAATGGCTTGATAGTATTGGCGTTGCTGAGTATTTACCCGATATACTATCATTTCAAAAAGAATAAGTTTGAAAAGCAGAGGTGGTACAACAGTGATTATTCACCATACGAAAATAATGATGAAGACAATTATTGATAAAGAAGATCTGAAAGGGTTAAAATATTACCTGATTTTCGCAGGTATTTTAATGACATTTTATATTTATTCTATGGCTACAGGGCTGCGTTATTTAAGCTTTGGTGAATCCAGCCACAGCCGTGAAAAAGGCAGCTCCGGCCGAAGCCACTATTATTACCATAAATAAATTTAAAAAGCAAAAATAAAAATGGAAACTTTACACTTACAGTATCTTACAGCAGCAGTGGTTTATGCCCTTATAGGGATTGTTATCCTGGTTGTATCTTTTTGGGTCATTGAAAGAATATCGCCTGAAAACCTTTGGAAAGAAATTATTGAAAAACAAAACAAGGCACTTGCAATACTTGCAGCGGCTTTCATGATTGCAATTGCAATCATTATTTCATCGGCCATACACGGTTAAGCATCTGAATGTCGGGTACCAGGGAAAAAAAGAACCAGCTGTTATTGCTGATTTCAGTTTTTGTAATCGCAACATGCGGTCTTATTTATGAGCTGATAGCAGGAACACTGGCCAGTTACCTGCTTGGTGATTCTGTTACCCAGTTTTCTGTCATTATTGGTATTTATCTCTTTTCAATGGGGATTGGTTCATACCTTTCCAAGTTCTTCCGTACCAATCTTTTGGTATGGTTTATACAGATTGAAATACTGGTAGGTGTTGTAGGGGGTATCAGCTCTACACTCCTTTTCTTTTCATTCGAACACGCATCCGGTTTTCACATCATACTTTACAGCCTTATTGTTCTTACAGGAACCTTGGTAGGCCTTGAAATACCTTTGCTGATGCGTATTTTAAAAGACGAATTTGATTTCAGCGAACTGGTGTCGAAAGTTTTTACATTTGATTATATCGGTGCTTTGTTTGCATCCATACTATTTCCCTTGTTTATGGTGCCTTACCTGGGGCTTTTGAAAACATCATTTCTTTTCGGATTGTTGAATGTGATGGTGGCCATTATCCTGTGCTTTACATTTGAATCAATCAAATACCTCAGTTTTTTACGCATACAGGCCATAGTAGCAGCCTTCCTGCTACTTATCGGCTTTGTGTTTGCGGAGCAGATACAATCCTATTCTGAGACAATTACCCTAGGGGAAAATATTATTTTCAGCAAGTCCTCGCCCTATCAGCGCATTATTGTTACAAGCGAAAAAGGGGTAACCAAACTGTATCTCAACAATAACCTGCAGTTTAGCTCTGCTGATGAATACCGTTATCATGAAGCGCTCGTGCATCCAGGTCTTTCGCGTATTAAGGAACCTTCACGCGTACTCATACTTGGAGGTGGTGATGGTTTTGCCGTGCGCGAAGTTTTGAAATACCCTACAGTAAGCAGCATTACACTTGTTGACCTGGATTCTGCTGTAACCAGTATTTTCAGGCAATCGGACTTTTTATCTGCGCTCAACAGTGGTGCGCTCAACAGTCCGAGGTTGAAAGTAATCAATACCGATGCGTTTCGTTGGCTCAAAGAAAATAGCGAAACTTATGATTTTATTGTAATCGATTTTCCCGATCCTTCCAACTTCTCTGTAGGCAAGCTATACACCACGTCTTTTTACAAAGAAGTACGAAAGGCACTGGCTCCGGGGGCTTCATTCGTTGTTCAGAGTACTTCGCCTTATATGGCCCGTAAATCTTTCTGGTGTGTGAACAACACCATTGCAGCCACCGGTTTTAAAACAATGCCATATCACGTTTATGTTCCTTCGTTTGGTGAATGGGGATATGTGATGGCCTTTGATACACTTGCTGCTAAATCCTATTACATACCCCAGCAATTAAAATTTTATGATGAGGCCCGGTATGCAGAGATGACAACCTTTCCTAAGGATATGGCTTATGAGCCTACGGAAATCAATAAGCTGAACAACCAGATTCTTATACATTATTTCGAAGATGAGTGGGGAAGGGTTCAATAAAGATATTTCACGAAGAACATTTGTAAAGCTGGCGGGTGTTGCATTGGCTTTTCCTTCCTGCAGTTTTCTGAAGGAAAAAGACTCATTTCCTGTTACTATTGCCGGTTCCGCTTCCAAAACCGGTCATTTGCTGCGCGAAAATAAATTTCCTGAACCTGCTGAGACAGTTCGTGTAACAACACTGATTGTAGGTGGTGGCATTTCGGGGTTAAGTGCGGCCCGCTGGTTAAAGAAAAACGGGCTGTCTGATTTTAAGCTGCTGGAGCTGGATACAGAGGCTGGTGGTAATTCAAAAGGTGGGGAAAATGCTGTAAGCAGGTATCCATTCGCGGCTCATTACCTTCCTATACCAAATGAAAAGTTTCAGGAGCTGATTGATTTTTTACATGAACATGCTGTTATTACAGGTTTTGATCAGAATGGCCTGCCCGTATACAACGATTATTATATCTGCTTTGAGCCCGAGGAACGGCTTTTCTACCGAGGCCTCTGGCAGGAAGGTCTGCCACCTAAGACTGGTCTTATTGACGAAGAGACCGCTGAGCTGGCGCGCTTTATGAAGGAAATGGACAGGTATAAAGAGCATATAGGTTCAGATAAACGCAAGTCCTTTACCATTCCTCTTGAGCTAAGCAGTACTGATCCCGAGCTTATGAAGCTGGATGGCATGACTATGGCCGAATACCTTGAAAGGGAAAATTACAAAACGCCTTTTATCCGCTGGTATCTTGATTATTGCTGCAAGGATGATTTCGGAACTTCCATAAAAAATACTTCTGCATGGGCGGCATGCCATTACTTTGCATGCAGGACGGGAAAGGCTTCCAATGCTGATGCTTCGGATGTTTTAACCTGGCCGGAAGGAAATAATTTTCTTGCAAAAAAATTGCTGTCTGAAGTGCAATCAAATGTTGAGGTGCAGATGCTTACCTATAAAATTGAACAGGTAGGCGATGAATGGCATAGTTACGTTTACGATGTGCAAAATCAAAAAAGTATAAAATATGTTTCTAAATCGGTAATACTTGCTACTCCCCAGTTTGTAAATAAAAAAATTCTTTCTCTTCAAACCGCTGTCAATTGGGATGAGTTCAGCTATTACCCGTGGATTGTAGCCAACATTACCATCCATGATAAAAAAAGCCTGAACGGTGGAGTGGAGCTTTGCTGGGACAATGTGCTTTACAACTCAACTTCACTGGGCTATGTGAATGCCTGTCACCAGAGTGTGAACGTGCAGGAAAAAACAGTGCTTACGTATTATTACAATTTTTCTGAACGGTCTGCCCGGGAAGAGCGGCAGGAGATTTACAGCAAAGACGAAAATTATTGGAAAAATTTTATCCTCGAAGATTTAAGAACTGCCCATCCTCATATTGCTGAGCATATTGAGTCGGTTGAGGTGAATGTGCTCGGGCACGGAATGATTAGTCCGGTGGCAGGTTTCAGAACCAGTCCTTCGCGTGCAAAGCTGGCCGAGGGACACAGCGGACTTTATTTTGCCCACTCCGATGTAAGTGGTATTTCTATTTTTGAACAGGCATTTTACCGTGGTATATGTGCCGCGAAGCAGGCGTTGCAGAGCAATCAGAGGGCATGAAAACAAAAAGCTGGATATTATCACCCGTTTTTGATACAGTATTTATCCTGTTTCCACCATTTGCCTGCCTGCTGATTATTTTTTTATTTCCCGGTCTGTTTGATACTGCCGGTACTGAAAATGAATGGATATGGTTCCTGTTGGTGGTCTGCATTGATGTCGGCCACGTATACAGCACCATTTACCGTACGTACATGGATAAGGAAACCATCAGCAAAAATAAGCTGTTGTTCTACCTGAGCCCGGTAGCTATTTATTTTGTTTGTGTGCTCATGCATTCCATGAACCCCTTGTTTTTCTGGAGAGGGATGGCCTATCTGGCCGTATTTCACTTTATTCGACAGCAATACGGCTTTCTGCGCTTGTATTCCCGTAAAGAGCAACAATCCCTCTTTTATAGAAGCATGGATACCATTACCATTTATGCAGCAACCTTATACCCCCTTGTATACTGGCATTTGCAAGGTAAACAACAATTCAACTGGTTTGTGGATAATGACTTCGTTTACATCAATCAGCCCTGGCTCATTCCTGTATTTCAAATCATATACGTGTTGGTACTGCTGCTGTACATTGCTAAAGAAGTCCACGGCTTCATAAAAAGCAGGCAAATCAATATTCCTAAAAATATTTTAGTGGCCGGAACGGTTTTGTCATGGTACATTGGTATTGTTTACCTGAAAGGCGATCTCACTTTTACTCTTCTGAATGTTGTGAGCCACGGAGTGCCGTACTATGCGCTGGTGTGGGCTTTTGGCAATAAGCAGCAGCAACAGGCTAACGACAAGCCCAGCAGGATAAAGCTTTTTTTTAAACCGCAGAATATCTTGTTGTTCCTCGGATTCCTTTTGTTGCTGGCCTATTTGGAAGAATTGCTCTGGGATGGGTTTGTTTGGAAAGAGCACACAATGGTATTCCCAACCACAGCATTCCTGCCCGATATAAGCGATAGTAAAAGTCTGATGTCATTGCTTGTACCACTTTTAGCCCTTCCCCAGCTGCTTCATTACTTTATTGATGGTTTTATCTGGAAAATAAAAAAGGATCGCTATGGCTGGAGTACACTGCTATTGGGCACTCTGCCAGAAAAAAAGGAATAATATTACAGCAAAAAGGTACTTAATTTAATCCGGGCTCGGTTAAAGTATAACATATCAGTTGAACCGCAAATAGATTTGAATGGGGTACCGGAATTGTAATGTATTCGGTCCGGCTGACAGGCTTTAAATAGTAAAGTTGAAGACTAATGCGGGCATTCCGAATTGTCTTAATTCAGCGCAGGGAGCTCAATTTCATCCTGAACAATAAATGCAGCCGGAAAGTCTGGTTGTATTTCCTTTAAAAATTTGTAAGCTTCCAGTTTGGTCCTGAAATCACCTACACGGATATTAAAATTGGGCTGATCGTACTTCTCGTAAGCAGGCACATCCGGAAATTTTGCAATAAATGCACCTTTTACCTCTTTTGCTTTATTTTTATCAGTTCCGAAATGAATTTTAACCCTGTAGCCCTTAATAGGCACTTTTGAATTTATCTCGATGTGCTTTTCAAGCAAATCCCTTATTTTATAATCCTGCACAATTTCCACTTTAGCTGAGTCACTTATCTGTGCATGAGTTTTATAGCAAAAAAATGCCATTAAACACAAAAAAATCAGGCTCTTAGGAGATTTATGAAAATTATTCATTGCAAAAATTACTTGTGTGGGACAAAGGTAATTTATTAAAACGTTTAAAACAGGAATTTGGTATACATTTTTTAGTGGCCTCCTTTTTCCACACTCCCAAAACGGACATTCGACAAATATTGGATTTTATTTGATAAAATATTCATTTTGAAAGTCTAAAAAAAACAGTAAAAAAGAGCCTTATTAAGAATGATTATAAATTAAGTTTTTTTAACAATTTTTGAATCGCAAATGAATGTTTCTTATAATTTTGTCGCTCGAGTATAAAATACCTCCTCAAAACCGGGGATTTTTCATAGAAGTTAACAATTAGCAAAGTATATGGATACAATTTTGATTAAGCCACAAAGACGACTTCTGGCAGCTATTTCCTTCCTATTTTTAGTTTTAACCAGCTTTAATCAGGCGTTTGCTGAGGCTGATGGAGCAAAGCTGTTTAAACAGAACTGTGCCGTTTGTCATAGTCTGGGCGATAATAAAATCACTGGTCCCGGCCTGAAAGGTGTTGCTGCCCGTGTTCCAGCTGACCCATGGTTGTTTAACTGGATTAAAAACAACAAGGAAGTTATCAAAAGCGGTGATGCATATGCTAAGAAGATCCTTGCTGAATATAATGGTGCGGACATGAGCACTTTTACTCACTTAACAGATGATGAAATCAATGCGTTGGTTGCTTTTGTTAAGAACCCTCCTGTTGAAGTTAAAACAACTACTCCAACTGATGAGGCTAAGGGCCCTAAAGGTGCTACAGAGGAAGGTGTGAACCCCCTTGCTATCCTTATTGGCGTTATCGCTTTCCTAATCATTATCATTGGTGTATTGCGCGGTGTTACCCACTCACTTAAAAATATCCAGAACGAAAAGCAAGGCTTGCCTGAAGAAGAAGCTGTTGGTCCTTGGGATGAAATTAAAAACTGGATCGTTACACATAAAACAACAACCGCTGTAATTATCCTTATCATTCTTGGTGGACTTCTAACAGAAGGGTGGTACGCTTTAAAAGGTATTGGTGTATACGAAGGCTATCAGCCTGTACAACCGATTGCGTTCTCTCATAAAATTCACGCGGGCGACAATGCTATTAACTGCCAGTATTGCCACTCCGGTGTTGAGAAAAGTAAAACAGCAGGTATTCCTTCTGTAAATGTGTGTATGAACTGCCACAAAGGAATTTCCAGTGGTCCAACTACCGGAACAGAAGAGATTGCGAAAATATACGAGGCTGCTGGTTTCGACCCGAAAAGCGGTGAATACACCAAGCCACAGAAACCTATCCAATGGATAAAGGTTCACAACCTTCAGGATTTTGTTTATTTCTCTCACCAGCAACACGTAAAAGTAGGTAAACAGGATTGTGCAAACTGTCACGGTGATGTAAAAACAATGACCGTTGCAAAACAGGTAAGTCCTTTAACAATGGGCTGGTGTATCGACTGTCACAGAAAGACGGAAGTACCAGGCATGAAAGACAACCCATACTATGAAAGCCTGCACAAAAAGCTTGCTGAGAAATACAAAGGCCTTCCAAAAGAAGAGCAGGTAATTACCGTTGCAAAAATGGGCGGTATCGACTGCGGAAGATGTCACTACTAATATCTTGAACAGATACAACAGTCAAGCGTTTAGAATTTAGAAATCAGAGATTAGAATTTATACAAGATATGGCAACAAAAAAATACTGGAAAGGACTTGAAGAGTTAAGCAACAGTCCTGAGTTTGTTCAAAAAGTAAATAATGAATTTGCGGAACAAATACCTGTAGAAGAGTTTTTAGGCGATAATAACCTGGCTTCCAACAACGGTACAAACCGCAGGGATTTTTTAAAATTCTTAGGTTTCAGTGTTGCTGCTGCATCCCTGGCTGCCTGCGAAGCCCCTGTAAACAAAGCTATCCCTTATGTTGTAAAACCTGAGGAAATTACTCCGGGTGTTGCCAACTGGTATGCTTCTACTTACTTTGACGGACGTGATTATGCTGCCCTTGTTGTTAAAACAAGAGAAGGCCGACCGATTAAAGTTACGGGTAACACCTTATCAAAAGTGTCAAATGGTGCTACCAACGCACGTATTCAGGCTTCCATACTTTCATTATACGATTCATCACGTTTAACTGGTCCTGTTGCTGATAAAAAAGCTTCAACCTGGTCTGCTGTTGATTCTGAAATAGGTGGTAAGCTTGCTGCTATTGTTGCAAAAGGTGGTGCTATCCGCATTTTATCTTCAACCATTATCAGCCCTTCTACAAAAGCTGTAATGGACGAGTTCATGGCAAAATATCCGGGTACAAAGCACGTAACGTATGATGCTATCTCTTATTCAGCAATAACAAACGCCAATGCACAAACTTTCGGTCAGGGAATTATCCCTACGTACCGTTTTGAGGATGCACAGGTGGTTGTGAGTATCGGAGCTGATTTCCTTGCAAACTGGATCGAAGATTTCTCTGTTGCTTATGGAAAAAACAGGAAAGTAAGCAAAGAAAAAGCGGTGATGTCAAAACATTACCAGTTCGAGTCTAACCTTTCGTTAACAGGTGCTAATGCCGATGAGCGTGTTCCTGTTAAAGTTTCTGAGCAGGCTAAAGTGGTTGTAAACCTGCACAATGAAGTGGCTAAGCTTGTTGGTGTTGCTACACTGCCTTCTGCTGAGCTGGCTTGTGATGCAATGATTGCTAAAGTTGCAAAAGACCTGGTTGCAAACAAAGGGAAATCATTGGTGGTGAGCGGTTCTAACGATACCAATGTTCAGCTGATTGTGAACGAAATCAATACCTTGATTGGAAGCTACGGAAAAACCATTGATATGGAAACTCCAAGCTACATCAATCAAAGTGATGACAAAGCATTCACAGCCCTTGTTGCGGATATGGCAGCAGGAAAAGTTGATGCCATCATCACTTACAATACTAACCCTGTGTATACCGCTCCTGCAGCCTTAAAATTTGCTGAAGCATATAACAAAGTAGGTCTTCGTATTTCATTTGCCGACAGGGCCGATGAAACAGCAGATCTTGCAAACTATATCTGTCCTGACCACCATTACTTAGAGTCATGGAATGATTTTAACCCGAGAAAAACTCATTTTAGCCTTTCTCAGCCAACTATCCGCCCTTTGTTTGCGGATATTAACTCAGGAACACGTCAGGCACAGGATACACTATTGAAATGGGCTGGTAACACTACAGACTATTATACTTACATTCAGAAAATTTGGGCTGAGCGTGTGTTCCCGATGCAGGGCAAATACATGACATTTACTGAATTCTGGAACAATGCATTGCACGATGGCGCTATTGAAGTAGGCAAAGGGACTGAAGGGCCTGTTGCTGCGGAGAAAGATGGAAAAGCAAAACCTGTAGCTGCTGCAAAAACAGAAGATGCAGAGAAAAAAGAAGAAGAGAAACCAGCTTCGGCTGTAAACTTAAAACAGGCAGCACGTGAAATCAACGCTGTTCAAGGCGGTGAATTTGAGCTTGCACTGTATGAAAAAACCGGTATCGGTAATGGTAACCAGGCAAACAACCCTTGGTTGCAGGAATTACCGGATCCTATCACCAAAATTACCTGGGATAATTATGTTACCATGTCGCCTTTAGACATGAAAGACAAATATAATCTGATGGAGCGCCAGGACCGTGAAGCAAGCGTTGTAACGGTTACAGTTGACGGGCTTTCAGTCGAACTGCCTGTCGTACCTCAGCCTGGACAAGCGCGTGGAACTATTGGTATAGCTGTTGGTTACGGCAGGGAAAAAGCTGGTAAACTAAGCACACAGGTTGGAGTTGTTGGTAAAAATGTATTCCCATTCACACAGGTGGTGAACGGTACATTGAGCTATGCAGCCCTGGATGCTAAAGTTGCAAGTGCAAACAAAACAACTGAAATTGCCGGGACTCAGATACATCACACGCTGATGGGCCGTGAGATTGTAAAAGAAACCAATTTAGAGAACTATAAAAAGAACCCTAAATCCGGTAACCACGATGAAATGATCATCACTCACTCCGGCCCTAAAAAGGCGGAAACTATTGACTTGTGGGATGAGCACGTAAAACCGGGTCACCACTGGGGAATGACCATTGACCTTAACTCCTGTTTCGGTTGTGGTGCCTGCGTAGTAAGCTGTACTGCCGAAAACAACGTTGCTGTTGTTGGTAAAGAGCAGGTAATGAAAACCCGCGAAATGCACTGGCTGCGTATCGACCGCTATTACAGCAGTGATATGAATGAAGTGGTTGCGCACAAAGATCACAAAGGTGCTATTGATATGTACCTTGAAATGGAAAATCCATCAGCTGCAAATCCTAAAGTAGTTTTCCAGCCAATGCTTTGCCAGCACTGTAACCACGCACCATGCGAAAATGTGTGTCCGGTTCTTGCTACCAACCATAGCAATGATGGATTAAACGTAATGACTTATAACCGCTGTGTTGGTACACGCTACTGTGCAAACAACTGTCCTTATAAAGTTAGACGTTTCAACTGGTTCAACTATAACGGAAATTCAGATTTTGCATTCAACCCTACACAGGACGATTTAGGACGCATGGTGTTAAACCCTGACGTAGTAGTACGTTCACGTGGTGTAATGGAAAAATGTACAATGTGTATCCAGCGTATCCAGGCAGGTAAGCTGGATGCTAAAAAAGCAGAGCGTCCATTGATTGATGGAGAAGTAAATACAGCTTGTGCTGAAGCTTGCCCTACTAACGCTATCGTGTTTGGTGACTTAAATGATCCGAACAGCGCAATCAGCAAATTGAGAAAACAAGAAGCTGATGGCCGTGATTACCATGTATTGGGTGAAATCGGAACTAAGCCAGGTATCTCTTACTTAACGAAAGTAAGGAACTGTGAAGAAACAATTGGCGGGCCTTCAGAGCACGGACATGAGGCTGCACATACTGAGGAAAAAGCAGAAGCGTAAACAATAGCAAACAGAATTTAGATATTAAATATTTATAATTTTTTTAAGATTAAAATATGCAGCACGAATCGGAAATCAGAGAGCCCTTAATCCTTGGTAATAAATCGTATCATCAGATCACTGAAGATATTGTTAAACCAATCGAGGGAAAAGCTACAAAGTATTGGTACATGCTACTCACCGTATCGGTTATTTGTTTTCTATGGGGTATATGGTGTTTATCCTATACCATAGGAACAGGTATCGGGGTGTGGGGTTCCAACAACGGTGTTGATTGGGCATGGGACATTACCAACTTCGTATGGTGGATTGGTATCGGCCACGCGGGTACGCTAATCTCTGCGGTATTGTTGTTGTTCCGTCAGAAATGGAGAATGGCGATCAACCGCTCTGCTGAAGCGATGACCATCTTTGCCGTAATGTGTGCTGCTATCTTCGTATTGTTGCACACAGGCCGTCCATGGTTAGACTACTGGTTGTTCCCATTGCCAAACCAATTCGGTTCTTTGTGGGTAAACTTTAACTCTCCGCTTATGTGGGATGTTTTTGCAGTATCTACCTACTTCTCTGTATCATTGGTATTCTGGTACACAGGTCTGGTTCCTGACTTCGCTATGATTCGTGACAGAGCAGTAAAGCCAATGGCAAAGAAAGTATACAGCCTGTTGAGCTTTGGCTGGGGTGGAAGTGCACGTCACTGGCACCGTTTCGAAGAAGTATCCCTGGTACTTGCAGGTTTATCTACTCCACTTGTATTCTCCGTTCACTCAATCGTATCTACCGACTTCGCAACCTCTGTTGTTCCGGGTTGGCACACTACCATCTTCCCTCCATATTTCGTTGCAGGTGCCGTATTCTCAGGGTTTGCAATGGTATTGACACTGTTGTTGATTATGCGTAAGATATACGCTTTGGAGAACTACATTACCATCAAGCACATCGAGTATATGAACATCGTTATCATTGTAACTGGTTCAATCGTGGGTGTTGCTTATTTAACAGAGTTATTTATTTCCTGGTATTCAGGTGTGGAATATGAGCAATATGCATTCCTGAACCGTGCTACAGGTCCATACTGGTGGGCATATGCAGCCATGATGACTTGTAACGTTATTTCTCCACAGTTGTTCTGGTTCAAAAAATTACGTACCAATCTGACCTTTACCTTCATTATGTCTATCATTGTGAACATAGGTATGTGGTTCGAGCGTTTCGTAATTATCGTTCCTACATTGTGCCGTACATTCCTTCCTTCGTCATGGAATATGTACCACCCAACATTTGTGGACATTGGAATCTATACAGGTACTATCGGTATGTTCTTTACATTCTTCCTGTTGTTTACCCGTTATTTCCCGGTAATTGCGCAGGCCGAGTTAAAGTCTATTTTGAAATCATCCGGACAGGAATTTAAAGAAAAACACGCAGCACATGGTCATTCGCATGATGCAGCACACTAACCTCTCCCCTTGCCCCTCTCTTCAGGAGAGTGGAGAAATGGGAAGGCTTGAATAAAAATTTAGTAGAGATTATAGTCAGTACAAAAATAAAACATAACACAAACCCCCTCTCCTGAGGAGAGGGATAAAGGGAGAGGTTAAATTATGAGCAAAGTAGCAATACACGCAATTTATGACGATGAAGAGCCATTGATGGCTACAGCTAAAGAGCTTCGTTCAAAAGGCATTAAAGTAAAAGATGTTTATTCACCTTTTCCTATCCACGGAATAGATGCAGTTATCGGTACTCCGAGAACGCGTATCGCCATCTGTGCCTTCATTTATGGGATTACAGGAACCTGCCTGGCTACACTGATGATGTGGTACATGATGATCCACGACTGGCCAACGGATGTAGGTGGTAAACCAAGCTTTGCTTACTATATGAACGTTCCGGCATTCATCCCTATTACGTTTGAAGCAACTGTACTTTGTGCTGCACACGGCATGGCAATCACGTATTACCTGCGTTGCTGGATGCTTCCGGGAGTAAAAGCTAAAAACCCTGATCCGAGAACTACAGACGATAAGTTCCTGATGATTGTGGAAACAAAAGAAGAGAACAAAAACAACATTGAAGCAGTGTTGAAAAACGGTGGTGCTTCTGAAATATCTTATAAATAAAATAAACTGTAAGGCTTTAAACGCTTTATAATAAACGTATACGCATACATAATACTGTTACGATGAATAAAAATGTAATACGAATTGTTTCTGCAATGAGCTTGTTCAGCTGTATGACCATCGGCTTTACATCCTGCCAAAAACACGATGAAAACAGTCCCGGAGTGGAATTTATGCCGGATATGTACCGCTCTCCTTCCCTGGAAAGCAATATGGCTTATACTTCGCTCGAAACCGGTGAGGAAAAGCAGGCAAACATGCTTCCTGTAAAAGGAGCCATTGCAAGAGGGTATATGCCGTATATCTATGGCAATGACACTGCCGGATATTCAAATGCAGGAAAGTACCTGCGTAACCCGCTCGGTAGAACCGAGGCAAACTTAAAGCAGGGCGAAGAGCTTTATGGAAAGTTCTGTGTTCACTGTCATGGGGCAACAGGTCAGGGAGATGGACTGGTAGGTGGTAAATTGCCAGGAGCACCTCCTTCATATTCAGCAGGGGCTTTAAAGACATTGCCTGAAGGAAAAATTTTCCACTCTATTACTTACGGTAAAGGTCTGATGGGGCCTCATGCTCCTTTAATGACCCAGGAAGAACGCTGGAAAGTTGTATTGTTTGTTCAGAAATTACAAAACCCGGGAGGTACTGCTCCTGCTGCCGAGGCCAATACTGTTGTACCGGCTGCTGAAGGTGCAGCTGTACCTGCCGAAGCACCTGCTGAAGGAAAAAAATAATTGACAATAGTAAAAACAGTAAGAGTTTTTTGAGAATAAAAGATAAATGCAAACAGATATGAACAATTTGAACTATACATTTACTAAAAAAACCAAAAACATTACCATTGGTTTAATGGTAATTGGCTTTATTACCATTGTTGCAGGTTTTTTAACTGACCATGCTCCTGATGGTGTGAGCCATGACGAGTACCATCATAACCGTTTCTGGGCAAACCTGCTGGTAAATGGCTGGTTTTATATGGGTATAGCGCTGTTGGCCACGTTCTTTATGGCTCTTCAGTACGTTGCGGAGGTAGCATGGTCTGTTGCTGTAAAAAGGGTTTTTGAAGCGGTTTCCAGCTATCTTCCTATTGGCGGAGCTGTAATGCTTGTAATTTTGCTTGCCGGCCAGTTTGGTGTTCACCACCTGTACCACTGGATGGACCCGGAAGTGATTAATCCGGAATCACCGAAGTACGATGAAGTAATTGCAAACAAACACGGTTATTTTGCTCCATGGTTCTTTTGGCTTAGAGCTTTGATTTATGTGGGTGTTTGGGTAATGTTCCAGAGAGGTTTCTTAAAGCGTTCATTGGAGCAGGATTTGCAAGGCGGTACAGCACTGCATTTCAAACAAATGGGTAAGGCAGCAGCATTTATGGTATTCTTTGCTGTTACCTCTTCTACAGCTGCGTGGGATTGGATGATGTCGCTTGATGTACACTGGTTCAGCACCATGTATGGCTGGTATGCATTCTCCGGAATGTGGATTTCTGCATTGACCACTATTATCTTATTTGTATTGTACCTGAAACGCAAAGGTTATTTACAGCATGTAAACGACAGCCATATCCATGACTTGGGTAAATGGGTGTTTGCAATCAGCTTCCTTTGGAGTTACCTGTGGTTCTGCCAGTTCATGCTTATCTGGTATACCAACATCCCTGAGGAGATTGTGTATTTCCAGGAGCGCTTGCACGATTTCGGTTACATGGGCCTTATGTGGACCGTATTCTTCATGAACTTTGTATTCCCGATGATTTTGCTAATGAGCCGCGATGCAAAACGCAACTACTACTTCCTTGTAATTGTTGGCTCTATCATATTTGTAGGTCACTGGCTGGACGTGTTCATGATGGTAATGCCTGCAACAGTGAATGGTCACTGGCATTTAGGATGGATAGAGATTGGAATGGCTTTAGGTTTCCTTGGAGCAATGTTGTTCACTATTCACAGTGCGCTTGCAAAACGTCCTTTATTGGTAAAACAGCATCCTTACCTTGACGAAAGTCTTCATCACCAGGTTTAATAATTATATTTAGGAATACTATAGAAATTCATCAATTCAACAATATATAAGTAAAGTACTATGATAAAGTTTTTGATTTACGTAGCTATCATTTTAACGGTTTTTGCAATCGGTTATTTAGTAAGGGTATTCGAGCTTGCGTCAGGCCTGAAAGGCAATAAGCCACACATTATTACCGAGAAAGATAATCGGTTGAATGGAAGGATCATGCTTACATTCCTGGTAGTGTTTTTTCTTTTCGTTATCTGGAACCTGAAAAGCTTTGTGCCTTTAACGCTGCCTAAATCTGCATCTGAGCATGGAGATGATTTGGACTGGTTATTCAATTTTAACATGGCTATCCTCTTCATTGTATTTACGCTTACCCATATTTTGTTGTTTTACTTCGCTTACAAATACTATGGCCGTGATAACAACAGAGCTACCTATTTCCCTCACAGCAACAAGCTGGAGATGATCTGGACTGTAATTCCTGCAATTGTGCTTGCCGTTATCATCATTTTCGGATTGAGAGCATGGAATAAAATCACTGCTAAGGCATCTGACGATGCAATTGTAATACAGCTGTATGCAAAGCAGTTTGACTGGACGGCCCGCTACGCAGGTGCTGATAATAAACTGGGCGATTCCAACTACAAATTGATTACCGATGAGAATGCTTTGGGTATGGATGAGAAAGATGCAAAAGGTGCGGATGACATTGTTGTGAGAAATGAATTCCATATCCCGGTTGGAAAAGAAATCGAATTTAAACTGAATGCACGCGAAGTCATCCACAGTGCTTTTATGCCTCACTTTAGGGCACAGATGAACTGTGTTCCGGGAATGACGACCATGCTTCACTTTACACCTACAGTTACTACGGAGGAGATGAGGAAAGACCCTTATGTAATTGAACTGATGAAAGGCATAAATGAAGCACGTGCTAAACGTGGTGAAAAACCTGAGGAATTCAACTACATGTTGTTGTGTAATAAAATTTGCGGAAACAGCCACTACAACATGCAGATGACAATTATTGTGGAATCAGAGGCTGACTACAACAAATGGTTAAGCAGCCAGAAAC
This sequence comes from Bacteroidia bacterium, assembly GCA_020051175.1. Classification (GTDB taxonomy): domain Bacteria; phylum Bacteroidota; class Bacteroidia; order 2-12-FULL-35-15; family 2-12-FULL-35-15; genus 2-12-FULL-35-15. Next base: position 42,031 of record JAGVJJ010000044.1, read on the forward strand.
CGTTTTTTGCGAAAAAGTAAAAGCCCCACCCTCGCCAAAGGGGAGGTATAAAGGAGACTTAATGAATATTAGTAAATATAAGTAACAGATAATTATAACCCATCTCACCAGTAACCCCTCTCCTTTGGAGAGGGGAAGGGGTGAGGCCTTTAATTAGAATAATATCAATGGAGAATCACGATTTACACGCGCACGCACATCATCATGGACATGAAGAGGAGCATCACCACGAAGAATCATTTGTGAGCAAGTACATTTTTAGTATGGATCACAAAACCATTTCACGCCAGTTCCTGATAACTGCTGTGATAATGGCTTTCATTGCGATGATTATGTCTATCCTGTTCCGTTTGCAGCTCGCATGGCCTGGGGAAAAATTCTGGATCATGAATTTCCTTCTTGGTGATAAGTGGGCGCCAGGTGGAGTATTGGATGCCGGTATGTATATGCAGCTGGTAACGATTCACGGTACCATCATGGTGTTTATGGTGCTAACAGGTGGTTTGAGCGGTACGTTCAGTAACCTTCTTATCCCTTACCAGATTGGTGCGCGCGATATGGCTTCAGGATTTCTGAATATGTTGTCGTATTGGTTCTTCTTCCTTTCAAGTGTATTCATGTTAATGGGCTTTATGGTGGAAAGTGGTGCTGCTTCCGGTGGATGGACAGTTTATCCTCCTTTGAGTGCATTACCACAGGCAATGGAAGGTTCAAGAATGGGTATGACACTTTGGTTGGTTTCCATGTCGTTCTTCATCGTTTCATCACTTTTGGGCGGTCTGAACTACATTACTACTGTAATTAACTTACGTACCAAAGGTATGTCGATGACCCGCTTGCCGCTTACCATCTGGGCATTCTTTGTAACAGCTATCCTGGGTGTACTTTCTTTCCCTGTATTATTTTCTGCAGCATTGCTGTTGATTTTTGACAGAAGCTTCGGTACATCTTTCTACCTGTCGGATATTTATATTGGCGGACAAGCCTTGGAGCAAACAGGTGGTAGCCCGATTCTTTACGAGCACTTATTCTGGTTCTTAGGTCACCCTGAGGTGTATATCATCATTTTACCTGCATTGGGTTTAACATCAGAAATCATCTCTGTAAATGCACGTAAACCAATTTTTGGTTACCGTGCCATGATTGGCTCCATCCTTGCGATCGGCTTCCTTTCTTTCATCGTATGGGGTCACCATATGTTTATTACCGGTATGAATCCATTCTTAGGTTCTGTGTTCGTATTCACCACCTTGTTGATTGCGATCCCTTCTGCGGTAAAAGCGTTTAACTACATTACTACATTGTGGAAAGGTAACATCCGTTACACTCCGGCAATGTTGTTTGCTATCGGATTGGTGTCTACCTTTATTTCCGGTGGTTTAACAGGTATTATCCTTGCTGACTCTGCTTTGGATATTCCAATCCACGATACATTGTTTGTGGTAGCCCACTTCCACATTGTAATGGGGCTTTCGGCAATTTTGGGTATGTTGGCCGGTGTTTATCACTGGTTCCCTAAAATGTTCCTGCGCCACATGAACAAGAAGCTTGGGTATATCCACTTCTGGGGAACATTTGTTGCTGCCTACGGTGTATTCTTCCCGATGCACTTCTTAGGATTAGCTGGTCTTCCAAGAAGGTATTATACCAATTCAGCATTCCCGATGTTTGATAACCTGATCGACATCAACATCATTATGACCAGCTTCGCTATCCTGGGTGGTTTGATGCAGTTGGTATTCCTGTTCAACTTCTTCTATTCGATGTTCCGTGGTCCTAAGTCGGAGCAAAACCCATGGGGCTCAAACACACTGGAGTGGACAACACCGATGGCGAACATACACGGCAACTGGCCTGGTGCTTTACCTGTAGTTCACCGCTGGCCGTATGACTACAGCAAGCCTGGTAAAGAAGCTGATTTCGTACCTCAGACCGTGCCTTTGGCAGATGGAGAGGTTGATGGTGGTGGTCACTAATAACTTAAATAATATCATGAAGGATCCCTTAACAAATAAATGTTAAGGGATTTTTTATTTCAACTATTTTTCTTATCTTAGCTATCAACATGCGCAAAAAACATCTTTTCATAGTCGCTATATTTAGCATTGCTGTTTTCAGCTGTAAAAAAGAAGCTGAACTTATTGAAATACCCGGAAATCAACCTCCTCCGGACAATACGATTTCTTCTGTAGTAAAGGAGAGCTATATCAATAAAGTATATATCAGCGTTCTTGGCCGTGAGCCTGAAGCTTCTGAATTAAGCTCAGGGTTAAATAAAATCAATCAGCATAACCTTTCAATGGCTGACAGGGAAGCTTTTTTGGACGAGGTTTTTAATAAACCTGAATACTATCAGAAACTATACGAAACTACTTCCATTAAATTTTTAAATTCCTTTGATACAGGTGCAATATCGGAGCAGATTTATTTGTACGACTTTCTGCTTACTGACTCTACTTATGCCCCCATTTTCGACCTTATTCATATGGAAAAGGCCAGAATGATTGAACTGAAAAACGTTCCGGCTGACCTTAATAATGGTACCTTAACCATGACCGGTATGCACCGCAGAATGATCAACAATAATTTTTATGATGAAATAAACATGGGGACTGAGAATTTTGTTGTTTCCACGTTCCAGCACTTTATGGATCGTTATCCTACCGCAACTGAACTGGAACAAGGCAAAAGCATGGTGGATGGTTTAAATGCAATTATTTTTCTTACACAAGGGAATACAAAAGACAACTACATGGACATTATTCTTGGTACCAGCAATTATTTTGAAGGCCAGGTGAGGGAGCTTTACCTGCGTTACCTTTTCAGACAGCCTACTTCGGCAGAAATGGTGCAGTATACTGCGGAGTATAAAGCTTCGCTTGATTATATAGAATTACAGAAAACCATACTTTCAACCGATGAATATGTTGGGATTAATTAAAAACAGCAAGTATACAGCCTTCTCATTTCTTTTGTTGATGGCCTTTGGTATTGGTGGATGTAAAAAGGATCCGCCCAAAAGCTATATCTATGGGGTTAATGGCACGAGTGTTACCCAGGATGGAGTATCTAAGCCGAATGTAAAGTCTACAGTGGAATTTATTTCTATTGCTTATTCTGACCTTTTTGGGAATACGATCGATCAAAATACACTTACAGAGCTGGGTACTGCATACGTTGCTTTTGGCGACAGGAAGCTGATTGAAGATTTAATTATCAGAAATTTTCTGAATGCGCAGGGAGCTTCAATTCCATCAACATCACAGATGAATGCAGATGTGCCATTGTTTATTGTAAATACATATAAGAAGTTTTATAACCGTGAACCTAACGAATTTGAGCTTTGGCAGTTTACTAATTTGATAAGCAACGATGCCAATATAACACCGGAGCTGGTGTACTATGCATTTATGACTTCGAATGAATACAGGTATTATTGAGATGTAAGATGGGAGATTGCAAAAATAGTTTAAACAAATTGTAATGCAGAGAGTGCTTGTGTGATAAGAAAATACATTTTCCATCATACATTATCCATAACATAAACCATGAACAGAAGAAAATTCATTAAGCAATCATTATTGGCAAGTGCCGGTGCTGCTGCATTTCCATACATTCTGCCATCGGGAAGGTTGTTTGCCGCTTCCGGAACCCGGAAGGCTGATCATGTGGTGTTTTGCTTGTTTGCAGGCGGTGTAAGAAATTTTGAGTCTGTCCACAAAATGGATGGCAACCTGATGCCTCATATCCTTACAGGCTCCGAAAACATTTCAGCAGACATTGCTGCCGGTATTGATTTTTTGCCGCCACTGGGTGGTGCTCCCTTGCAGACACTGGGAACGCTTTTCAAAGAGTTTAGATACAACCAGGGGCCGACAGGACACTTTAATGGTCATACTACTGCCATGACCGGTATATACACCACCACCGATTTAAACATAAAAGCGCCACCTGTAAACCCTACTGTTTTCGAATATTACAGAAAACACACATCGCCTACCATGTCAGCGCTTAATTCCTGGTGGGTGTCTAACGCCTTGGGGCCTTATCCTTCATTGAATTATAGCTCAGATCCTAATTATGGGGCATTGTATGGCGCTAATTATGTTCAGCCATCCTCCCTTATTAGTGCAGCAGCTTATAACGTACTTGGTAACCCAAAGAATTTTAACAATACCCAGCTTACCAGCTCTTCAAAGGTGAAAGATGTACTGAATAAAAATTTCGGGAGCCAGTACCAGCCTGGTGATGCAGGAATTGAAAATACTTCGGAAGATGCAGCAACTCTGAATACTTTTATCAATAGCTGCTATGCAACTGCTATGAGCGGTGGATATAATGACCCCTGGGGTGTTGGTGCCGCCAATATGAACAATGATATGCGTAATGTGTTTTTTGCAGAAAATATCATTACCACATTTAAACCTGAGCTTCTGGTTGTAAATATGCAGGATGTAGATGTATGTCACTCCGATTTTACCGGTTATTGCAACAACCTGCGTAAAGCAAGCTATGCTTTGGCACACTTGTGGCAAACCATACAGAATACGCCAGGCATGGCAAACAATACCGTGCTGATAGCCGCACCTGAGCATGGTAGGAATGAAACAGCTAACACACTTGTGGATCCTTTTGGCCGTTTTGCTTTGGATCATACAGGTGAAGTAGTGAATGGCAGGGCGGTATCAAGGGAAATATTCTGCCTGGTTTTAGGGCCTTATGGAGTGGTAAAACAAAATACTGCCTATTCAACCCCAATGGGCGAAAGTATTGATATAGTCCCTACAATTGCTGATGTGCTTGGCTTTTATACGGATATTCCGGCAAACTATAGAAATCAAATGGGAAGTGTATTAACTCAGGCTTTTGTATAATGAAAAAACGTATTTCGAAAAATATATTTTTGCTCCTGGCATTGCTTGCTGTGGTCGTACTGATTCAGCAAAGCTGCAGAAAGAAGGAGGCTGATGTGTTGCCTGCTAACCCATTTGCCAATATTGATTATGGGACTTTGCCTGTAGATTCAACTGCTGATCCGAATTCATTAGCAGGTATTCACAAAAATATTTTTCAGACACGATGTGCCATTCCGGGCTGTCATGACGGAAACTTTGAACCTGATTTCAGAACACCTCAATCGGCTTATGCAACATTGGTTTATCATCCCATTATAAAAAATAATGAAGCTGAAACGTTCAGCTACCGTGTGGTTCCTTACCAGCCATTAAAATCCGTATTGTATGAGCGTATCACAAACTGTTGTTTTGTGAATCAGGACGACCGTATGCCACAGGATAATATTGGCGTGCCTTTGAGCGATGCCGACATATTGTCAATTAAAACCTGGATTGAAAACGGGGCAAAAGATATTTCGGGCAATGTGGCCGAATATCCTAATTTACCTCCAAACATTTCGCCTTATTATGCTGTGGTGGATGCTGCTACCTACCAGACCAATTATGCTTCTGAAGATAACCGGCTGGACAGTGTGTTCTATAATCCTTTTGAGCTGCCTGACAGCACCAATGTAGTGTTTGCCTTTATTGTGAAGGATGATAGTACTGCGTATCCGCAATTACAGGTGAACCAGCTGAAACTTTCGTTTGACCCTGATGATTTCAGCAATGCTATAACCCTTACGGCCCAATACATACACGTTCCACCTCCTGATGAAACAGATTTTTTTGGAATAACGGTAAACACAGCGACTTTACCGCATGGCCAGGTTGTGTATATGCGTTATTTTGTGAATGATGGTGATCACCCCGATAATACTCAGTTCCCAACAGACAATCTTCCGGATGCTTATAAAACATACTGGGCATTCTATATTCAATAATGATGAAAAAAGTTTGGCTTTTATATATCCTCGTTAGTTCTGTATTGTTTTCCTGCAAAAAGGACGATGCTGTTGAGGTTTCAACTACACCTGCAATTGAATTTGTAAGTATTTCACCAGGAACAGCAGTTGAATATCAGGATAAAATAACAATTATAATTTCCTATACAGATGGAGATGGGGATTTGGGTGAAAATACACCGGATGTGAAGAACCTGTATTTAACAGATACACGAAATAATGTTACGTACCAGTACCGTATTTCTCAGTTGGCTCCAACAGGCTCTGCTATTGCCATAAAAGGCACATTGGCTGTAGAGTTAAAAAATACGGCCATTACCAATGGCTCCACTTCTCAATCCGTTTCTTACCTTCTTTATGTAAAAGACAGGGCTGGTAATGCAAGTAATACCGTTACTACTTCTGCAATTACGGTTACGCAATAATTTCAATTGAATTAAATAGCATGAGAGCCGGATTGTTGCTTTTTATCATTTCAGTATTGGTTTGTAATAGTTCTATTTGCCAGGTAAATACCTATTTTGAGAATAACCCTGTATGGCAGGATGGCACTTCCTGCGCTGTTCCCTACCCTTGTATTAAGAATGAAACACTTATTTATAAGGTACAAGGCGATACCCTCATAAATGCCGTTCTTTATAAGAAAATTTTGAAAAAATCACAAGGGTATTATTACTATATAAATGGTCCGGATACAGGCTGTAGCGGTAGCTTTTCGACTGTAGATTCTATTCCATCTTATTTTCTTCGTTCTGAAGACAAAAAAATGTTTGTGCTTCTTCCCGGTGATACTTCAGAGCATTTATTGTATGATTTTAATTTAGTTGTTGGCGATACCTTGCCACTTAGCTATACGACTTTTACCAATGATATTATTGTGTCTGCTATTGATAGTGTTTATACTGCTTATGGATATTTAAAGCGTTTTGCGCTGACGGGTAATGGTGCAGCTTCCTATTTGATAGAAGGAATAGGGAGCTCGCACGGTTTGTTCGCTCCTATATCAGTAATGCTTGAGTGTGGTTATACGCAAAATTGTTTTAGCCTGAATGATACAGCTTATTATCCGCAAGCAGGTCCAACGTGTGACTTAAATGTTGGGATGCTTCAATTGAAAAGGCTTACGAATTATCGGTTTGCTCCTAATCCTTTAAGTGTGGGAACAGTTTTAATGTCAGACATTTATTTGCAAAATGCAACTTTGATAATTTATAACTCTTTTGGCATGGTGGTAAAACAGGTGAATGGTTTGTCGGGTGTAGCGGTAAGTATAGACACCAAAGAACTTTCAACAGGTTTATATTTTACCTGTCTTATTCAAAGCAATACCCTTTTGCACAAAGAAAAGCTGATTATTAAAAAGTAGTCAGAAGTTATTTTCCCGTAAGCAGTTTAAATCCTTTACCGTGAACATTGATAAGTTCTACAGAGCTATCCTCTTTCAGGTATTTTCTGAGCTTTGCAATGTATACGTCCATGCTGCGGCCACTGAAATAATTGTCATCGTGCCATATAGATTTTAGTGCGAAATTCCTGTCGAGAATGTCGTTGGCATTTAAACAAAGTAGTTTCAAAAGGTCGGCTTCTTTGGTGGTGAGCTTTTGCTGTGTTCCTTTTATTTCAAGCGTTTGGTGCTTGTAATCAAATTTGTAGTTGCCAATCTTGAATTCCGATTGCTCCGATTGCAGCGATGGTTTGTTATCTGTCCTGCGCAGAATGGCTTTGATACGCACTAACAGTTCTTCCATGCTGAACGGCTTGGTAATATAATCGTCTGCACCAGCATTAAAGCCTTCAATGGTATCTTCTTTCATTGATTTGGCAGTAAGAAACACAACAGGTACATTAGCATCAATAGCCCTTATTTCCTTTGCAAGTGTAAAGCCATCTTTAATAGGCATCATCACGTCCAGGATGCAGATATTGAATTTATCTTTGGAAAATACATCGTATCCCTGCTTGCCGTTTGTTGCAAGTACGGTTGAAAAACCTTTTGCTTCAAGGTATTCTTTCAAAAGACTGCCCAGGTTAGGATCGTCTTCTACCAGTAGAACTTTTACTTTTTCCATATTAACTGAATGTTTGGTTTTTTTCCTTTATTTTATAAAACTACTTAAACAACTGTATTTTTTGGTAAATAAACTGTAAATGTACTTCCTTTTCCCAGCTCGCTGTCTACATCAATAGTTCCACCATGCTTTTCCACTACGGCTTTCACATAACTCAATCCCAGTCCAAATCCCTTTACATTGTGAATATTTCCGGTAGGTACACGGTACATGGTATCAAAAATACGTTTCTGGTTTTCCTTGCTGATACCAATTCCATTATCTTTTACAGAAATAAATATGCCACTTTCATTGCTCCGGGTACTTATTTTAATTTCAGGGTGGATGCTTGAATATTTTAATGCATTGTCAATAAGGTTAAAAATAATATTAGTGACATGCACCCTGTCGGCATTAATTACAGGAGAGCTGGCCTTTAGCTCGGTGCTTATTTCACCATGTTTGTTTTCTACCTGTAACTTGATATTGGCAATTGTGTGCTCAATCAGCGTATGCAGATCAATGCTTTGTACTTTTAGTTTAAATTCGCCTTTGTCCAGAATTGCTGTTTGAAGGATGTTCTCTACCAGCAGGCTAAGACGCTTGTTTTCGTCCCCAATCATTTTTACATAGTTGCTCACACGTTCCTCGGATTTCTCCACACTTTTATCATTCAATACCTCGCAGGCAAGCGAAATAGTTGAAATCGGGGTTTTGAACTCATGCGTCATATTACTTATAAAGTCGTTCTTTATTTCCGAAAGCTTTTTCTGCTTGAAAATGGTTGAAACTGTATAGTAGAAGGAGAAAATAAGCACCATCATGAATGAGCCGGAAATAAACAGCATAAACCACATGGAGCTTAAAATATAGGAATTCTCAGAAGGGAAATGGACCGATAAGTACTGTGGTTTTATAAAAACATTGTCAGGCGATAAATTTATTTTGTAACTGGAGGCATAAAGCGCAGATTCTTTTTCTGTTAACTTTCCAAATTCATCACTGGTAATGCTTTTGGCAGGTAGTATTCCGTATATATATTTGGCCGAAATACCTTGCTGGAGGAACTCCAGACGTATTACAGAATCAAGCAGGGCGGAATCTATTTTGTTTGAAAAATCATTGTAAATATTGATACTTACAAGCTCATCAAAAATATCATTGACCATCTCTTTGTTCTCTGAGTACCACTTCCCCTGCAGCTCCCCGGAGTTAAACTGCTGAATGTAAGATGGGAAGGCCATATCATTCTGCATTTTGATATCCAGTTCGGACGATGAACTGTCACTGAGATAATCCTTATGACGTGATTTTTTTACAATAACTCCATTAGAGTCTGAAGAATACTCTTCATAAATTTTTACATTTATCTTGTCGTTTTCTGCTATCGTATTGCCATCCTCTTTAACACCATAAGGAACTTTGGCAGTATCTTTTGGAGCGAACCAGCGGATTCCTTGTTTTCGGAAATTGAATTTCTTGCTGATTTTTGAAGCTGCCCTCTGTTTTTCCATCATTGACACTACCTTGTCCAGGGCCTCGTTTACATCCTGTTCAAAGCGTTGTTTTCCCAGTGTAATGGCATTGTTTATCCAATACACCTGAATAGCAATAAGGCCCATTAGTGCCAGGCTGGCAATCATTGTTATGATTTTAACATTGCTCTTATTCATTTACGGGTGATGTATATAGATAATGCAAAAGTATTGCTTATTAGAGGCGGCTGAAGGTGACTTAACATAATTTAACACATGTGCTTTAAATGCAATATTCAGCTTTTAAAGCTCTGTAAAATCTATTAATATTTTGTATTTTTACTATGTGGGCTGAGTTTATTTAAGTCTTCTTCAATCAATTTACAGTACTTAATTATATGCAAAAATTACAAAATTATATAAATGGGGAGTTGGTAGCTCCGGTTGGTGAGCAATATATTGATAATTATAATCCCGCCACCGGAAAAGTGTATTCATTGATTCCGGATTCAGATGAAAGAGATGTTAACCTTGCAACGGAAGCTGCTAAAGCGGCTTTCCCGAAATGGTCAGTAACCCCGAAAGAAGAACGTTCCAGGATCATGTTGAAAGTGTCTGAATTAATTGAGAAGAATCTGGAACGCCTTGCACTTGCAGAGTCAACAGATAATGGAAAACCTGTAGCATTGGCCAGAATGGTAGATATACCGCGTGCAGCAAGCAATTTTCATTTTTATGCTACAGCAATCCTTCATTTTGCTTCAGAAAGCCATGCCATGGAAGACACTGCGCTGAATTATACATTGCGCAGTCCGGTTGGAGTAGCTGGCTGCATTTCTCCCTGGAACCTGCCATTGTACCTTTTTACGTGGAAAATTGCACCTGCAATAGCCTCAGGAAACTGTGTTGTTGCAAAGCCTTCGGAAATAACGCCCATGACAGCTTACCTGCTTTCTGAGCTTTGTATGGAGGCGGGTTTGCCTAAAGGTGTTTTAAATATTGTGCATGGTTATGGACATAAGGTTGGCAGCGCTATTACAAAGCATCCGGCAATACCATTGATATCGTTCACTGGTGGTACAAAAACCGGTGCGGAAATTGCACGGGTTGCGGCACCCATGTTTAAAAAACTTTCACTGGAGCTGGGTGGTAAAAACCCGAACCTGATTTTTGCCGATTGTAATTTTGAGAATGCCCTTAAAACTACGCTTAACTCATCGTTTGCCAACCAGGGACAGATTTGTCTATGTGGTTCACGCATCTTTATCGAGAAATCCATTTACGAAAAGTTTAAATCTGAATTTGTTTCAAGAGCAAAGGCAATGAAGGTAGGTAACCCGGCCGATAGTAGCAGCAAATTGGGAGCCGTGGTTTCAAAGGCGCATATGGAAAAAATACTGTCGTACATCCAATTGGCAGAGGAGGAAGGCGGAACTGTTTTATGCGGTGGCCACCAGGTGAAGCAGGAAGGAGAATTTGCCGAAGGCTACTATATCGCGCCAACCATAATCGAAGGTTTGCCGCATGATTGCCGCACCAATCAGGAAGAGATTTTCGGGCCTGTTGTAACAATTGCCCCTTTCGAGTCCGAAGAAGAAGTTCTGAAGTATGCGAACAGTACCCAATACGGGCTCGCATCCATTGTGTGGACGGAAAATCTCACACGAGCACATCGTTTGGCGGGTTTATTACATTCCGGTATTGTTTGGATCAACTGCTGGCTGCTTCGTGATTTGAGAACCCCGTTTGGTGGAGTGAAGAACTCTGGTGTTGGAAGAGAAGGAGGCTTTGAAGCATTGCACTTTTTTACAGAACCTAAAAATGTCTGTATAAAGCTTAAATAGCCCTGGCCGGTAAAGTTCAATCAGCTATTCAAATATAGCTTTCAACGAATAACGGTTGTTTTTTTTGCGGTTGAATTATATTTACTTGTTATGTCTGATATAAGCAGTGTTTACTGGTTTGATAAAAGTACGGTGAAACACCTGCGTTTTCCGTTTTCTTATCACCTGATGCCAGTATTTTTATTTGCACTCAGCCAGACAGCAGATATCAATTGGAAAAATACTGCTGTTGCATTCATAATTTTGCATTTCTTTATTTACCCCGCCAGCAATGGTTATAACAGCTATCAGGACAGGGATGAAACAAGTATTGGTGGAATAAAACATCCGCCTAAAGTAACAGAGAACTTATTTTATGCCACGCTATTGCTTGATATAACTGGTGTTTTAACGGCATTGTACGTGTCCGTTTATTTTTCATTATTTGTTTTAATATACGTGCTTGTTTCAAGGGCATATAGCTTTCGCAATCTGAGGCTGAAAAAATATGCGTTGGTCGGATTTCTTACAGTAATGGTATTTCAGGGCGGATTTTCGTACCTGATGGTTTTTTCTGCAACTAAAGCCGATTTTACATGGACCATGCTGAACCAAAGTTCAGTGTTATGTATGTTGGTGGCAAGCTTTTTTATCGGGAGTGTATATCCCTTAACGCAAATATATCAGCATAGATCCGATCGTGCAGACGGGGTAACCACAATTAGTTATAAACTTGGGTATACGGGTACTTTTGTTTTTTCATCACTATTGTTCTTTTGTGCCTTGATAGTTTTGTGTTTTCACTTTATGTTAATTGAAAAACAGGTTTATTTTTTATTGTTCCTTTTGTTAATGCTGCCGGTTGTTGGGCGTTTACTGTACTGGTTTATCAATGTGAGAAAAGATGTGTCAAAGGCAGACTTTGATAATACAATGACAATGAACCTGCTGGCATCATCCTGTATGAATGTATATTTTATAATTTTAACAGTGAACAACCACTATAACTGGTTTTAATATTCATGGCAAGCAGAATTATTTCAATAGGTACGGCAGTTCCTGAATATGGCACCCGGCAGGGAGCGATACTAGGCTTTATGCATGATGCTTATAAAGATGTAGCAGCTTCCCGGAAATTAAATACACTTTTCAGTTATAGTGGTATAGATACGAGATATTCTGCAATAGCTGATTTCGATAATCCAGAAGGGGAGGGGAGGTTCTTTGATAAGGATTACAAGGCCTCCGTTGATATTCGTCTTGCTGAATACAGAAGAAAAGCATTGCCGCTTGCAATGGATGCGGTTGATGCCGGTTTCAGAAAGCTGAACAGCTCAGTAAAAGATTTTGGAGTAACACATTTAATTACAGTATCCTGTACTGGTATGTATGCGCCTGGGATAGATGCTGAACTTATCGAACAGCTTGAACTCCCATCCGACATATTTCGTACCTGTGTAAATTTTATGGGTTGTAATGCTGCGTTTCATGCATTGAAAATTGCCGATATGATAGTACAGTCGGAAGTAAAAGCAAAAGTTCTGATTGTTTGCGTGGAGCTTTGTACACTGCATTTTCAGCCAAAAGATTCTAACGATTATTTATTGTCCAATACAGTTTTTGGGGATGGTGCGGCTGCTGTGGTGGTTACTTCGGGTGCATACGCTGAACAGAAGGGTTTAAAAGGTTTTAATGTCAATGGGTTTTATTCCACGCTATTGCATAAAGGTAAAAACCTGATGGGCTGGAACATTACACCAGTGAGCTTTGAAATGGTGCTGAATGCGAAAATTCCGGATTTTATTGGAGAGCAGATGGGGTCGTTACTGGAGCAGTCTTCCAGAAAATACAATATGGATTTAACAACTGTTTCCGGATGGGCCATTCATCCAGGAGGTAAAAAAATACTGGATACTGTTCAGAATAAGCTACAGCTCGATAAAGAAAAGACACGGTATTCTTATGAAGTACTTCAGAAATATGGAAACATGTCTTCACCCACAATCTTGTTTGTGTTGCAAGGTTTATTGCAGGATTACAGGAAGAACGAAACTGTTTTTTCAATTGGCTTTGGTCCTGGTATAAGTATAGAAACTGCCCTTCTTTCCTATGCTTGATCGTTTCCAACACCGTTCTTACGAAGCAGAGCTTATGGATGCCCCAGATGTTGCCAGGGAAGCATTGTTTCGCAACCTTCACGAATTGAACTTTATTAATCGTACTCTTGGTGGGCATTCGGTTACGATTAAAGGAATGAAAGAATTAATAACGGATAAGAATAAGGAATATCATATCGTTGATATCGGTTGTGGAGGTGGTGATGCCATGATTGCAATTGCAGAATGGGCCAGGCGCAATGTATTTAAAGTAAAAATAACAGGAGTTGATATTAATCCACATGCAATGGAGTTTGCAAATGGTTATTGCAAAAATTATAGGGAGATAAGTTGTATCCAAAGTGATTACAAGGATTACTTGACCTCTGGTGCAACTGTAGATATTGCTCATTGCGCTTTGTTTTGTCACCACCTGAAGGACCAGGAGCTTGTAGAGCTGTTTGATCGTATGGCCAATGGTTCCCGTGTAGGCTTCGTAATTAATGATTTGCAGCGCAATTGGTTCGCATATCACAGTATTAAAGTCCTTACTTCTTTTTTTAGCTCATCGGTACTCGTTAAGAATGATGCCCCTCTTTCGGTGCTTCGGGGTTTTAGCAGGGATGAACTTTTGCGTATGCTGAAGAGCGCGAATGTAAAAGATGTTTATGTCGCCTGGAAGTGGGCATTTCGTTACCTGGTTGTGTTTAAAAAGAATCATGAAAATAATTTATGAACCGTATGATTCAAGAACACAATAAATTCCAGGTTGCAATTATTGGTGGAGGAGTTTCCGGGCTCACTCTTGCCGTTCAATTGGCCGATGCCGGTTATTCATGTGTACTGTTTGAACGCAACCGTTACCCTTTTCATAAAGTTTGCGGAGAGTATGTTTCAATGGAATCGTGGCACTTTCTGGAAAGAATAGGTCTGGATTTAACTGAGATGAAGTTGCCTCAGATAAAAGAAGTACGTGTTTCATCTCCGTCTGGCCATATGTTTTCACAAATGCACCCTATCGGGGGCTTTGGTATTAGTCGTTACACTCTTGATTCTGAACTTGCAAAGCTGGCAAAGGATAAGGGTGTACAGGTGAAGGATGCCTGCAAAGTAACAGACCTGAAGTTTGATTCCGAAGTTTTTACTATTGTATCAGAAAAGGGGATTTATACCTCCGAATTGTGTGTAGGTGCCTGGGGGAAACAAAGCGGCCTTGATAATAAACTTTCACGTGGTTTTCTTAAAAAGCAGGATCGCACACAAAACTACGTTGGAATAAAGTATCATGTAACACTTGATTTCCCTGATGATATAATTGAGCTGCATAATTTTAAAAATGGCTATTGCGGTATGTCAAAAATTGAAGAAAATAAATATTGTTTATGTTATATGACAGTAGCAGAGAACCTGAAAAAACATGGTGGAGATATAAAAAGGATGGAAAAAGAGGTGTTATACCAAAACCCATTTTTAAAAACTTATTTTACAAAGTCACACTTTTTATTTGAAAAGCCAGTAGCAATTTCACAAATTAAAATAGGTTATAAAAGTGCTGTTGAGGCCCATGTATTAATGCTGGGCGATACCGCGGGCAATATTGCTCCGCTCAGTGGAAATGGTATGAGTATTGCCATGCGCAGCTCATTTTTTTTGTGTCAGCAGGTAGAGCGCTATTTTAAACAACAAATTTCCCGTGAGCAGCTGGAAAAAAGGTATGAACGTTTTTGGAAATCACAATTTCGCAGCCGTATCAGAATTTCGGGGTGTCTCCAATACCTTTTGAAAAATACAGCATTGACGAATATGGCGATTGGTCTGTTTAAGCGAATTCCTGCTCTCGGGGATAAAGTAATCAGGGCCACGTATGGTTCCCCATTCTAGAATGCCCCATGTTAAAATGTAAAGGATGTACGAAGGATTAAAAATACCAGAGGCTGTAAAAATCCAGAATGAATTGCGTGCAACAATTGATGTGCAGGAAAGGGCGCTGAGTATTCATACCATTGCCGGAGCTGATATATCCCTCAACCTGTATAGCACAACAATTTACGCTGGTATTATAGTTATGTCATTCCCCGATTTAAGACCTATAGGGTATTCATTGGTAAAAGCCGAAACGCGCTTTCCTTATGTTCCGGGGTTCCTTGCTTTCAGGGAGGTGCCCGCGCTGGTACAAGTTTGGGAACGCATTCCTGTAAAGCCCGATTTGCTTGTTGTTGACGGGCATGGAATAGCGCATCCCCGAAGATTAGGGATAGCGGCTCATTTTGGAGGTATTACTGGTCAGCCGAGCATGGGCTGTGCGAAAAAGATATTGTTTGGTAAATTTCGGGAACCTGAATTAAAACAAGGTTCCTTCAGCGAAATATATGATGGTTCGGAACTTTTGGGTTATGCATATAGGAGCAAGGCCAATGTTAAACCTGTTTTTGTTTCACCGGGACATAAAATTGGTGTAAAAAATAGTCTTGATACAATAAAACAATGCACCGGAAAATACAGGATACCGGAACCTACACGTCTGGCACATGAACTAGTGAACCGTTTCAGAAGAGGGGAGCTTACTGAGGGTTATAAGGAAGTAGAGAATCTTATACTTTAAAAATTGTATTTCTTCCGACCCGGAATAGTTCAATGATTATTTTTTTCTTTTCCTTACATCATAATAAATCTGGGTCGGATTGATTTGTATGCCCAGTGACGGAACAAATGTTACCCCTCTGAAGCCGGCTTTACTTCCGTCAAGCAACATGAAGCTGCCATAGTTCTGGTAATACATGGCAAAAGCAGGGAGCGCATAAATATATTTGTATCCCAGCTTAAGGTTGAAGAAAATCCCAACACCTCCATAATTTGCTTTGTTATTTAATGATTGCAGTGCAACAGGCGCGGTCTGTGCAATGGTATCAAATATTTTATTGCTTTTAAAGCCATAATTTAAGAAGGAACGTGTATAAACCATTCCGAAGGAAAAATTACCTATAGTTTCTTCGGGCCCGAAAGGAATGCTAAAAATTAAAGGGATTATAAAGTCTTTGCGTTTCATTTCAAAGCCTAGTATGGTCTGTGCTTTATTCAAGCCATTCCAGCCCGGTAATTCATAGCTTTTGGAAGAGAACTGTAGTCCAATGCTTCCACACATTTTGTTTTCACCAGGTTCATTGATGGATCCCGTAGAGCCCATGAACTGGTACATTGCGTCAAATGTGTGTGTGCCAGACGCATATTTGTACCCAACATCAAATTTTTTTAAAATTCCATAGCGTGCATAATAGTGATATCCTACCCCAATTGGCTCTATTGCATAAGCAAGTGCAGTGCGGTTAAGCCCCATAAGCTGCGCGTCTACATAAATGGTATCCTTGCTCAGAAGCGGCCCAACAATTGAACCTACATTGTCATAAATTGATCGTACGACATGTGTTGGGACATTAACTGAATAATCCATTCCTACTTTAACCTGGCCTTTGGGTGTAACTTTTCCTGATTGTGTAATGGTTTTAGGCGGAGTGCAGGAATAAGCCAGAGTGAGCAGGCAGGCAGCCAAAATATGAATCGCCTTAAGTTCTTTAGTGGTGAACATTGGTTGCTAAAACAGTTATATGTTGATTAAGCCTTCAATCCAAGTTGCTCTCTGAGGCGCTTCAGCGTTGCCTTTGCAACTACACGGGCTTTGTCTGCCCCTACCTGCAACCTTGCATCCAGCTCATTGCGGTTGTTCATGTAATAGTCAAACATTTTACGTTGTTCGCTGAATTTTTCCAGGATTAATTCGTATAGTGCGGTTTTTGCATGGCCATACCCATAACCACCATTGGCATACAGTTTGCGCATTTCAGCGGTTTTCGCTTCGTTTGCAAGTAATTTGTATAAAGCGAAAACATTGCAGGTGTCAGGATTTTTAGGCGCTTCCAGTGGAGTGGCATCGGTAATAATACTCATTACCACTTTTTTTAGTTCCTTTTCAGGAAGAAAAATATTAATAAAGTTGTTGTAGGATTTACTCATTTTCTGTCCGTCAATACCCGGTACAATCATTACAGTCTCATCAATCTTAGCTTCCGGAACTACAAATATGTTCCCCAATTTGTTGTTCACCTTTTCCGCAATATCCCTCGCCATTTCCAGGTGTTGCAGCTGATCTTTTCCAACAGGTACGTAGTTGGCATCGTATAAAATAATATCAGCTGTCATCAGCACAGGGTAAGTAAACAAACCCGCATTCACATCAGCCAAGCGCTCTGATTTATCTTTGAAGGAGTGTGCATTTGCAAGCATTGGATATGGCGTAAAGCAATTCAGGTACCAGGTAAGTTCACATACTTCTGTTACATCGCTCTGGCGGTAAAATACATTCTTTTCAGTATCAAAACCGAATGCAAGCCATGTCGCTGCCACTGCGTCAGTGCTGTTTTTCAGAAATGCAGCATCTTTAATGGTTGTTAATGAATGCAGATCTGCGATGAAAAAGTATGAATCGTTTTCTGCTTTTTTTGAAAGTTCGATTGCAGGCATGATTGCCCCTAATATATTTCCAAGATGAGGAATGTTTGTACTTTGTATTCCTGTAAGTATTCGTGCCATGGTAAAGGTTCAGTTTTTATAATCTTCAGGCTTGTTGGCAAAGATAATGTTATTCAAATGTAATTTATGGATTTCTATTTTAACTTTTTATGGCATTCATTATTCTTAATGTGGCACCAGCGTTTGATGCAACATAGTTTTTTGATGCAAATGAGGCTGCTTTTAATGTGTCTTTATTTAAGAAGCCCAGAAGTTTTTGCAGTTCCGCTGCAGAAGCAATTGAAAATGCTCCTCCTGCCTTTATTAATTCTTTTGCTTCGTTGAATTTATCGTAATTCGGGCCAAAGATAACCGGTAATCCGAATGTTGCCGGTTCAAGAATGTTGTGTATCCCTTTACCAAATCCCCCTCCAATGTATGCGATAGTTCCATATTGGTATAGCGATGAAAGCATCCCGATATTGTCGATGATTAAAATGTTAGCAGCCGCTACAGTTTTCTCTGTCGCTACGGAATAGCGCATTATATTTAAGTCCGAAGAAGACTTTTCAAAAAGAGAAATGGTAGTGCGGATGCTGGTTTCAGATATTTCATGAGGGGCAATAATCAATTTATATTCCGCATCCTGGAACGGAATGTGAGAAATGCGTTCAATGTCGGGTTGCCAGGTGCTTCCTGCAACAATGACGCTTTTAGCGCCTATAAATTGATTTATGAGTGGAATATCTTTTGCTGTTTTTGTAATTTCAATAACCCGGTCAAATCTTGTATCGCCTGCAACAGTTGCGTTTTGATAACCAATACTTTTTAAAAGAGATTCTGATGCTTCATTCTGCAAGTAAAAGTGCATGAATGCATTGAGATGTTTACGAAACCAGAAACCATAGTTTTTAAAAAAGTGCTGGTCAGGCCTGAAAATACCGCATACCAGGTAGGTAGGGACTTTCTGGTTTTTGAGCTCATTCAAATAATTAAACCAGAATTCATATTTTACAAAAAGAACTTTGCTGGGCTTCACAACAGAAATAAACCTTGCTGCATTCGATGCTGTATCTGCCGGCAGGTAAAAGATGAAATCTGCTCCGCTGTAATTTTTACGCACTTCATAACCTGAAGGTGAAAAGAAAGTAAGCAGGATTTTGTTTTCCTGGTTTTCTCTTTTTATCTGTTCCATAAGCGGGCGCCCCTGCTCAAATTCGCCTAAAGAGGCGCAATGCACCCATATCAGTTTTTTTATATTGCTCCTGTTCTGAAAAGCGTATTCGAGCTGTTGGAAAATATTTTTTCTGCCATTTATCCATAGTTTGGCCTTGGGACTAAATAGAGATGCAACATGTATTGCCAGTGTATAAAGGTGAATGGAAAAACTGTATATGAGCCGCATCTATGCTGTGAAATCTGCTTTGTAGTCCTAATAGATATAAAATTCCTGTGGTGCTTTTTTATACAACGGCAGTATCCAGGCAATTTTGCCACCGTAGAATATATCCAGCCTTTTCTTAGTGTCCTGTTTCCTTAAATCATAATCGTAGGAGCGTCTGTTTTGGGTAAAGCCCTGCAGACATTCAAAACCAAAATAAAAGTTTAGGAGCCGGTTATTGCTGAGATACATGTATCCCAGATTTTCACTAAGCAAAAGGCCGTTGGTAAGCCTGTCATATCCTTTTTTATATTCGGTCGACAGTTGCGGAACATTATTTCCAATAGTTTCAATTCTTAGTTTGTGCTGGATGAACCCAATACCAACATTTAGCACTATTCCGCTATTGGGGTTTGGTTTTTTCAATGCAAACATCCGTCCGGCAGTAACGGACACTGTAAAACCGCGCTCATATACCCGTACATCTGCAAATTCACCATTACGGTTGATGATATTACCGTCAGATGTAACAATACTGTCGAAAATACCTTTTTCTCTGATGTCTTTACCAAAAAAATAACCGCCATTTACACCAAACATCCACTGTTTCCGGGTTTTGTAATCAATATTTAACTGGAGGGCCGAATTATTACCAAAACGCTCGGCCATATCGCCAGCCGGCATCTGGTACAAATATGAGGCGCTTATAAGAGGCGTGGAAATAGCGGAATCCTTTACACTCACCTGAGCTACAGCGGTTATGGAGAAAACAAAAAAAACAATAAATAAGTACTTTCGGAACATTTACATACTGATTTTAAAATGACTGCTAATATACGCTAATTTTATAGGGAATTCTCACCATTAAAACGTGAATAAAATTGGTTTATTTTAACTATATTCGCGTTTCAAATAAAATCAATAAAAAATGGAAAAAGTAGCCAAGAAAATCCAGATGGTTGACTTAAAAGGTCAGTATGAAAAAATAAAGCCCCAGGTAGATGCTGCCATACAAAGTGTGATTGATAATACGGCTTTTATCAACGGTCCGGAAGTGAAGGCCTTCCAGGCAGAACTTGAAAGATATTTGTCCGTGAAACATGTTATTCCATGTGCCAATGGCACGGATGCATTGCAGATCGCAATGATGGCTTTGGATTTGAAACCGGGAGATGAAGTAATTACTGCTGATTTTACCTATGTGGCTACAGCTGAAGTGATTGGTTTATTGGGCCTTAAGCCGGTGCTTGTAGATGTAATTCCTGATACATTTGATATTGATATAACAGCTATTGAAAAAGCAATCACTCCCAAAACAAAAGCGATTGTTCCCGTTCACCTTTTCGGACAGTGTGCCAATATGGAGGCTTTAATGGCTCTGGCTAAAAAGTACAATCTGTATGTGATTGAAGATACAGCACAGGCAATTGGAGCAGATTATTTTTTCAAAGATGGATCCAAGAAAAAGGCTGGAACAATTGGTACTATTGGATGTACATCTTTTTTTCCTTCGAAAAATTTAGGTTGTTATGGTGATGGTGGTGCAATGTTTACAAATGACGATGCACTTGCAGCTAAAATACGAATGATTTCCAATCACGGTCAGTCAGTACAGTACGTACACGACTCAATAGGTGTGAATTCCCGTCTGGACAGCATTCAGGCAGCTATTCTAAGAGTAAAATTGCGCGATCTTGACAACTACGCGTCAGCCCGTAATAAAGCTGCGAATTACTATGATAAAGCTTTCGCAAATCATCCTAAAGTTAAAGCGCCTGCAAGAGCGAGCTACTCCAACCATGTATTTCATCAGTATACGCTTCAGCTGAATGGTGTTGATCGGACTGCTTTAAAAGAGTTTTTGGCGAGCCGTGATATTCCGGCAATGATCTATTATCCAATTCCTCTACACATGCAGAAGGCGTACCTAGATCCCCGCTATAAAGCAGGAGATTTCCCGATTACGGAAAAGCTTTGTGCTTCCGTGATGTCTTTGCCAATGCATACAGAGCTTGATGAAGAAACACTAAAGTACATTACTGACTCAGTATTGGAATTTTTAAATAAATGATACTGTAAGGATGGAATACTGGAATTATGGTATAATTGTTTAATCGTACCTTGAATGTTGGATTTACAACATTATAAGGTTGAAAATAAACTTATAAAACTAATTGAATCTATTCAAAGGAAAAAGAAATCGAATGACTGGGAGGATGAGTTTACTATTGAAGCCAATAGGTTATATAACTCATTAACCCACTATTCCAAAATTCCATTAAGTGTATGAATATAGCAGTAGTAGGTACAGGGTATGTTGGTCTGGTAACGGGAACATGTCTTGCTGAAACAGGGAACAATGTGGTATGTGTTGATATTAATGCAGAAAAGATCCAAAAGCTGCAATCTGGCATTGTGCCTATATATGAGCCGCACCTGGATACATTGTTTGAGCGGAATATTAAACAAGGGCGTTTAACATTTACAACTAACCTTGCCGAAGCTGTAGGGCAGGTAAAAATTATATTTCTTGCTCTGCCAACCCCTCCGGGTGAAGATGGTTCGGCAGACTTAAGCTATATACTGGGCGTGGCTAAAGAGCTGGGCAAACTGATAACAGATTATAAGGTTGTTGTTGACAAAAGTACCGTGCCAGTGGGGACTGCTGAAAAAGTAAGAAAAGCGATTTCGGAAAATCTTCCTGCTGATAAGGTAAACAGCGAATTATTTGACGTTGTTTCCAATCCCGAATTTCTGAGGGAAGGTTTTGCCGTGGATGATTTTATGAAGCCGGACAGGGTAGTAATTGGAACAAGCTCTGAGAAGGCGCGTAAAGTGATGGAGGAGCTGTACAGGCCTTATGTTCGCCAGGGCAATCCTATTATTTTTATGGATGAGCGTTCTGCTGAATTAACCAAATATGCAGCCAATGCATTTCTGGCTACCAAAATTACTTTTATGAATGAAATAGCTAACCTGTGCGAAAAACTGGGTGCGGATGTTGATTCCATTCGTATTGGCATTGGCTCTGATGCGCGTATAGGTAAGCGTTTTCTGTTCCCGGGAATAGGTTATGGCGGAAGCTGTTTCCCGAAAGATGTTCAGGCCTTGTCAAAATCAGCTGGTGAAGTAAATTATAATTTTAAAATACTGGATGCTGTAATGGACATTAATAACAGGCAAAAGACCATTATTGTACCAAAGATTAAAAAATACTTTAAAAATGATTTAAAAGGCAGGAAAATTGCGTTGTGGGGGCTTGCTTTTAAACCCGATACCGATGACATCCGCGAGGCACCTGCATTGTATATTATTGATGAACTCTTGAAAGAAGGTGCTACGGTTACTGCGTATGATCCTGAAGCAATGAACAATGTCAGACATCTTATCGGTGATAAAATTGCGTATGCATTGGATGAATATGATGCTTTGCGCGATGCTGATGCACTGCTTATTGCTACAGAATGGGGTGCTTTCCGTACTCCTAACTTTGAAAAGGCGGCTTCACTTTTAAAGAATAAAGTAATTTTTGACGGCCGTAATTTATACGGAATCCAGCAAATGAAGGAGCAGGGCTTCCGTTATTTCAGTATTGGCAGAAGCGAAGTTTAAGATAAATTTCCTATTTAAAAAACAGCAGATTAAAGTGAAAAATAAACGAATATTAATTACCGGTGCAGCAGGCTTTTTGGGCTCACATTTGTGTGATCGCTTTATAAAGGAAGGGTATCATGTAATTGGCATGGATAACCTTATAACCGGTGATCTAAAGAATATAGAGCATTTAATGAAGCTGGAACAGTTCGAGTTCTACCATCATGATGTTTCAAAATTTGTATTTGTACCAGGGGAGCTGGATTATATATTGCACTTTGCATCACCGGCTTCCCCAATTGATTATTTAAAAATACCGATACAGACACTTAAGGTTAGTTCTCTCGGAACGCATAATTTATTAGGCCTCGCAAGGGTGAAGAAGGCGCGTATCCTCGTAGCATCTACATCAGAAGTATATGGGGATCCGATGGTGCATCCCCAAACAGAAGAGTATTGGGGCAATGTAAATCCTGTTGGGCCGCGTGGTGTGTATGATGAGGCGAAACGTTTTATGGAAGCCATGACCATGGCTTACCATACGTATCATGGCCTTGAAACACGTATTGTTCGTATTTTCAATACCTATGGTCCACGTATGCGGCTGAATGACGGGCGCGTATTGCCTGCATTTATTGGTCAGGCATTGCGTGGTGAAGATCTTACCATGTTCGGGGATGGTTCCCAAACACGTTCATTCTGTTACGTAGATGATTTGATTGAAGGCATTTATCGCCTTTTGATGAGTGATTATGTACAACCCGTAAATATTGGTAACCCGCAGGAAATTACCATTAAAGAGTTTGGCGAAGAAATTATTAAGCTTACCGGAACTTCTCAGAAATTAATTTCAAAACCATTGCCACAGGACGACCCAAAACAGCGTAAACCCGACATTACCAAAGCCAAAGAATTATTAGGCTGGGAGCCAAAAGTAAGCCGTGCCGAAGGTTTGAAAATCACCTATGATTATTTCAAAAGTCTTTCCAACGAAGAGTTATACAAAACAGCCCATAGGTTTAGTTAAACCAATGGGCTGCTTTTGAATTATATCTTTATCCTCTTTTAACTTATTCTTAGTATCCTGCCTTTGCAGAGCCAATATTTTCAATCGGATGCCAGGTGGTTTTTATTTCCTGTAAATCATAGATCATATAAGGGCTTTGAGCCTTATCAGAAGCAAGAGCCAGCTGATCATAAACAAAAATGCGTTTCACGTTTAGTGATGCATTTTCTTTGATCGTTTTTATTTCAGCTTTATTGTTGCGATAATAAATCAAGGCATTCACATCCATGTGTGATGAAAAGTGGCTGTGCAGTTCCGCACTATTGCCGGTAAGGATGTTTACCACACCTCCCGGTAAATCAGATGTATTTAGCACTTCGGCAAATGTAACAGCACATAACGGTTTGCTTTCAGATGCAAGTACAATGCAGGT
The DNA here is from genome assembly GCA_020051175.1 of Bacteroidia bacterium. Taxonomy (GTDB): domain Bacteria; phylum Bacteroidota; class Bacteroidia; order 2-12-FULL-35-15; family 2-12-FULL-35-15; genus 2-12-FULL-35-15. Next base: position 66,250 of record JAGVJJ010000044.1, read on the forward strand.
ATTACCACCAGCAATTACCGGAGCAATAGCTGTTACAAGTCCCAATAAAGAACTTTCTTCAGGGGCTATAATGGCTACTACACCTGTAGGTTCAGGTACTGAAAAGTTGAAATGAGAAGAGGCAACCGGGTTCACGGAGCTTAATATCGCCTGATATTTATCGCACCAGCCTGCGTAATATACCAAACGGTCTACAGACAATGATACTTCCTCCTGTGCTGCTTTAGTGTTCAATCCTTGTGTTACAAGTTCGGCAATAAACTGATCTTTACGGCCTTCCAGCATTTCAGCTATGCGGTACAGTATCTGGCTGCGGTTAAAAGCAGCACGGCTGTTCCAGCCACCAAATGCCCCGCGGGCAGCAACCACCGCATTACGAAAATCTTTGCGTGATGAAAGACAGATGTTTGCAATAACATCTCCTTTCTTATTCTTCAAAGGATAAAATCTCCCGGATTCAGTTCTCGGAAACTGCCCTCCGATATATATTTTGTAGGTTTTTAAAACTTCTAATCTTTCCATGTTCGTAGTTTGTAGTAATGCTATGTTTAGAACTTAACGTATGGTAGTAACCCATGTAATCCGCCTTCACGGCCGAATCCACTTTCTTTGTATCCTCCAAAAGGTGAAGTAGGATCAAATTTGTTGTAGGTGTTTGCCCAAACTACACCTGCACGCATTTTGGTGGTAAGGTTAAATATTTTAGAGCCTTTGTCCGTCCAAACACCTGCTGAAAGCCCATAAGGAATGTTGTTTGCTTTTTCAATCACTTCTTCAATGGTACGGAAAGTCTGAACTGCAAGCACCGGCCCGAATATTTCTTCCTGTACTATACGGTGCGATTGTGATGCATTTAAAAACAAAGTAGGACGGCAGAAATAGCCTTTGCCCGGAATGCTGCATGAAGACTGGTAAAGCTCAGCACCTTCGTTTTTTCCTATTTTGATATATTCCTGGATTTTTAATAACTGCTCTTTTGAATTGATTGCTCCAATGTCTGTATTCTTGTCCATTGGGTCACCTACAATCAGCGATTCCATACGGTCCTTCAGCTTGCGGATAACAATGTCTGCAACACTTTCCTGCACAAACAAACGTGAACCAGCGCAGCACACATGGCCCTGGTTAAAGAAAATACCGTTAATAATACCTTCTACAGCCTGGTCCAGTGGAGCATCTTCAAAAATGATGTTTGCAGCTTTGCCGCCCAACTCCAATGTTAATTTTTTATCAGTGCCTGCAATGGATTTCTGAATAAGTTTACCAACGTCAGTAGAACCTGTAAAGGCAACCTTGTTTACATCGGGATGATTCACAATAGCAGCACCAGTGCGGCCTGCACCGGTAACAATGTTTACAACACCATCAGGCAATCCGCTGTCGCGCAATACTTCGGCAAGCTTTAAAGCTGTAAGGGGAGTAGTTTCGGCAGGTTTCAATACAACTGTATTTCCGGTGGCCAATGCCGGTGCAATTTTCCAGGCCGCCATCAATAAAGGGAAATTCCATGGTATGATTTGTCCTGCAACGCCCAATGGCTGTGGGTTCCTGTTCGGGAACGCATATTCAAGCTTATCGGCCCAGCCTGCATTGTAAAAAAAGTGGTTTGCTGCCAGAGGCACATCTATATCACGGCTTTCGCGGATGGATTTCCCTCCGTCCATTGTTTCAACAACAGCAAATTCACGTGCTCTTTCCTGCATCAGGCGGGCGATGCGGTAAATATATTTACCACGCTCCTTCGGAGATGTTTTACTCCATTTTGCAAATGCTTTGCGTGCAGCTTTTACTGCCTTGTCTACGTCTTTTTCATCTGCATCAGCTACTTCTGCTATTTTTTGCTCAGTGGCAGGGTTCACAGTATCGAAATACTTTTTACTGTTGGGTTTTACAAACTTTCCATCAATAAAAAGGTCGTATTGTTTTTCCAGCTTAATGTGCTTGGTATCTTCCGGAGCAGGTGCATATGCCCAGTCGGTAGTGAAATCCAGACCAAGTTTAGTTTCTGGTTTTTTGCTTGTTTTAGTTGTCATGATTGAATGTTAATCTCCTTTATAAATAAGCGTTTACAGACAAAAAAATTAATCTTTGGAAAAATAATCAGAACTCTGATAAACTCCATGCGTTTCTTTTGCAATCTGCATCAATACATCGTTTGCAAGGCTGCTGGCTCCAAAACGGAACCACTCATTGCTCAGCCACGCACCGCCAAGGGTTTCTTTTACCATTACCAGGTAATGCAAGGCCGCTTTAGCTGTGGAAATACCACCTGCAGGCTTCATGCCTACCATACGCCCGGTTTTGTAATAATAATCACGAATGGCTTCCAGCATCACCAGCGTAACAGGCATGGTTGCTGCCGGAGAAATTTTTCCTGTTGATGTTTTTATGAAATCAGCACCTGCATACATTGCAATTTCACTTGCCCTGCGCACATTGTCAAGGGTAGACAGTTCGCCTGTTTCGAAAATTACTTTTAAACGGGCCGGACCGCAAGCTTCCTTAATTTCAGCTATTTCGTCAAACACGTAATTGTAATTGCCTTTCAGGAATTCACCACGGGAAATAACCATGTCAATTTCATCTGCACCATTCTCAACCGCAAATTTAGTATCGTTTATTTTTATTTCCCTGGTAGACTGTCCGCTAGGGAAAGCCGTTGAAACCGAAGCAACTTTTATGGATGTTCCTTTTAGGGCATCTTTGGCTGTTTTTACCATTGTAGGGTAAACGCAAACAGCTGCTACGCTTGGTATTCCTGGTATCACATCATGAAGGTGGGCTGCTTTATAGCACATCTGTTTCACTTTGCCCTCGGTATCTTTCCCTTCGAGCGTTGTTAAGTCAATCATGCTAAGCGTCAGTTTCAGGCCCTGCATTTTCGATGCTTTTTTAATGCTCCTGGTGGTAAAACGCGCAACTCGTTCTTCAATACCGACCTGGTCAACTACCGGTGTGTTTCTGAAGTCTGGCAATATAATTCTTGTACTCATTTGTTTTGTTTTCAAGTAGATGAACAAATATATTCAAAAAATCGCAGTTATGGATTACGAATATCTACTAATCTGCGAATATTGGATTATTTTTGGCAAGTTTTGCTAAAGGATTTTATGCATCGTTTTGTATGGGTTTTAGGTTTTTTTCTGTTTGGTTTGCCGGCTTCCTCGCAAACGATAGACCCATATCAATACATTGCTACACTTAGATTTGATAAGGGGCACCTTGATTACCTGTTCTGGAAAAAGGAGCGGTTTTTTCCTGTTTCCTTTGCTTTTAACACAATGCAGGATGGGAATGGCGATGGAACAGTAAATGTGGAAGATGCCTGCGAAAATATTGTTAAATACGCCATTGGTGATAGTGTATACGGGACAGGAAGAACAGGGCTTTCCGGAAGAGGGCCCAATGACCAGTGTCCGGCAGTTTATTTCCATTTTGTAAAATCCGGAGAATACGATGTGTATCAGTACTGGCTGTATTATGCCGACAATGATTTTTTGAATAATCATGAGCACGACTGGGAAAAGTACTTTGTGTATGTGAAGGACAGCCTGCCGGTTTATGTATGGATAAGCAGCCACAGCAAGTTTAAAATGTTTAAATGGTCAGAACTCGGGAAGGATCAGGGTCATATTGTAATTGGCGTATTTGGTGGCTCCCATGCTATGGACAATCATGATAAAAATGGTGTGGAAATCCGTTTTAACGGTCAGGTTTCAAAAAGGGCGGGAAGACTTGATTTTGGCGATGGAAAACATTTTTTATGGAAAATATATTCCAATGACAGCAATGTAAAAGGAGCCATTGCCTATGTACAAACCACAGACTGTTTTTACAGTGGTGATCCCGCATATAGTAGTTTTCCGGCATTATCAAATGGAAATGAGCTGGAGGAATGTAATCCTGCACCCTGGAAACGAAAGGAGTGGAAGAATCCTCCGCTGCCAGAAAAGAAAACTGTTTTTTACTGAGCTTCACGTAACATCCCCGTATGTGGCAGGCAATCTTCCAGGTACTCTTCGCCATAGGCTTTAAAACCAAAACCGGAGTAAAATTTTATAAGATAGCTTTGTGCACTGATCCTAACAGGAACATTGCCGTATGTTTGAAGAAGAAACTGTAATGCGTTTTTAAATAGTTCCCGTCCAACGCCTGTTCCGCGGGCTTTTGATGATGTTGCAACACGTCCTATGGAAGCTTCTTCGTATGCAATGCCAGCAGGGATGATACGCGCGTATGCTACAAGCTCTCCCTGCTCATCTCGTCCTGTAATATGATGAGACTTTAGATCTTTTTTACCGTCAGCATCCTGGTAAACGGCATTCTGTTCTACAGCAAATACAGCAAGGCGCAGGTGAAATATTTCATACAATTCATGAGCGCTTAGTTCATCAAAAGCTTTTATTTTCCATGTAATGGCCATATCAATAAGTAGATGAAGTTTAACGAATGAAATGTACTAAAAAAATACGTTCAATACGCTTGTACAGCAGAAGCCCGACAATGCAACCAAAGCTGTTGGCAATAAAATCATAAATATCTGCACTGCGGCCTTCAAACAAGGTGCCCTGCATTACTTCCAATAAGCCTCCATACACAATACAGCTGATACAGGCAGCGGCTTTTGCTGATGCCTGAAGCTTTGGAAAATTTTTTTGAAGTGTAAAACCACGAATAGTCAGGACCACAAGCACCATAAAAATACCTGCATGAACAAACTTATCAAAGCTGAGCAGCTCAAGGAAAGAAATATGCGGAATGTCCCTGCCGGGAATTCCGCATAAAATAAGTATAATCAATGCCCACAGCATCGACCACCAGGTGTATCTGAAAAACATGACCTCTCCCCTTAATCCCCTCTCCTCAGGAGAGGGGGTAGTGTGTATAGTATGGTTTATAGTTCCCTCTCCTGAGGAGAGGGTTAGGGAGAGGTGCTAGTGCCCTATCAGTGCCTTATAAGCATCTGCGCTCAACAAACCTTCCAACTCAGAAGTATTGCTGATGGCCACTTTAATCATCCAGCCTGCACCGTAAGGATCTTTATTTACTGCCTCAGGATTGGTTTGTAAACCTGGGTTTACTTCAAGGACTTTTCCTGAAACCGGCATAAACAGGTCTGAAACGGTTTTCACAGCTTCTACTGTCCCGAATATTTCTTCGTGTGCAAGCTCTTCGCCTTCAGTTTCAATTTCTACGTAAACAATATCACCAAGTTCGCCTTGTGCAAAATCAGTTATTCCGATATACGCTGTATCGCCTTCCAGTCTGATCCACTCGTGGTCTTTAGTGTATTTTAAATTTTCAGGAAAATTCATAATCTGTAATTTTTTTAATTTGTTGTATCTTGCAAATATAATTATATTGTTAAATTGTTAATTGCATAAACCGTTAAATAATTGAAAGTAAAAGGAGAATTGCATTAAATAAAGTAAAATTAACAGAATAAAAACGCGGAAACCGGCCGAAAATGAAACAAAAAATTGCGATCATCTTTATTTTTCTTGCCTTGTTGGAATTATCTTTTACAAATGGAAAAAGCACGGAGCAAGTTTACTATAAGTATACGCGGGTCAGCTTTTGTCTGCTAAATAACAGGGGGACAATTCAGGTAATTGCTTTGCATAATTGTTTTAGAAAAGATAGTAGTTCATATGCAATAGTTGATCCAGATGCTTTTACAGGTATTTTAAATTCCATGTTTACAGAATTACGCGGCATAAACTGGGCGCGGATGCAGGCTTCGGAATATTACGAATATGAAAAGCACTTTGGAAATTCGCTGGATTCCCTGGGATTTAATTTTGAGTTTAACAGAACCCTTGGTTTTCTTGAAAAAATGAAAAATTCTATTACTAAAAATGAATCAATCAGTATTGCGGACTATGATTTTCTCTGTAATATGTATACTATTCGTGAATCTGCTGAATTGTTTAATGAAACATGGTATATCCAAAACAACTGGTTGTACTTTTCTTCCGATTATATCGAAAGGAAGATGGCAGCAATTGAAGGTTTCAGGAAAGTAGTCAATGATTTTTATAGTTTTGGAACATATCCGTATCTTGAAAATAGCGATGAATATTGGATATTTTATACCATTCCGCAGGATGTTCTAAAAAGTATTCATTATAGCGCTAAAAAAGAACAATCAAAGGACTTTATGATGGAGGAAATGTATTTTAACAAGATCATTTCAAAATCTATTGACAGTGATTGTGAATTAATAATTATGGTAACCGCAGAGTAAAGCTTCAATTGGTTTTCTGTTATATTTACTATGGCCCAGTAAAATATTAATTCGATAAAGTCAGCCTCAAACTGATACCTGCATTGGTATTGGTAGTAGGGAAGGAGTTGGATACCACCGGTTTATTAATGATACGGTCGTAGAAGAAACGCACGTTGATACGTTCATTGATCACATAATCTGCCGACAGTTTAATGGAAATAATGTTCGTACCTCCTGTGGCCTGGCTTACCTCCTCCACAATACGCCTGATAACCGTTACGTTTTTACGGAAAGATAGATCGCATTTCAGGTTCAAATCACTCTTGATTGGTTTTCCTTTAATCATTAGTTTTTTGCCCAGGCTCACATCTTTAATGCGGTAGCCGGTTCCTACAACAATCTCGCTTCCGGCAACTTCGGTAATGGTTTTACTGGTAAGCCCCAGTGATAAGTTCCTGTCTTTTTTGTACTCGCAGTTTACAAGTATGCTGTTGTGCAACGTAATATCCAACTTGATGAGGGGGCTCCACTGTTCAGAAACAGTAACTGTTGTAATCAGGTCCTTTGCCATGAAGTTAGGGTTGTTGGCATAGCTGGAAACAGCTTCTCTTACACCCGTAAACCCATCGCCATCTGTATCTTTAAACAGCAGGTTGGACGTGTAGCCGCCAACATTATATGTGGAGCGGTACGCATGACTGAGCGTGACCGATTTGAAGTATTTTTTAATAGCTTCTATTTTTGACAGACCATCGTACGTGGCACGCCAGTTCGGTTTTGGTAACTTAGGGAAAGCTGTCAGCCCCACTGTTAGTGGACTGGTACCTCCATAGGCCGATAAAAATGCCGGTATCAGTACATCCTGCGATGTTGGGTTGTATCCTTCAGCGAAGCCATTGATGGAGCTTAAAGAAGAGTCGTTTTCAGCACCCAGTCGGCTGGAAATATCAGCGCGTGAATTTAAAAATTTAGTAAACGTTGCATCACCATCTTTAAAAGAGGTGCTGTAGGCCAGGAACGACATACTGAAATTACCCGTTTCCATAGGCGATTCAGACTTAAAGTGATTGGTGATTGTTCCATCCGGCAGGGTATCGTTCTCTTTCCACCTGAAAAATTCATTTTTATTGGTAGTGGTGGTGCGTACGCCAGTCACCTCTATTTTCATATCTGGTATAGGTTCCACATTGGCCCGTATGTTCAGATTGGTGCTGCTGGTCTGAACAAAAGGTACATTGAGCGATTTGGTTTTTACAAGCCAGTCGTTTTCAATGGCGGTTTGACGAATATCCTTCTGGTCGCCAAGGATAAAGCCTGGAGTAGGTCCAGCAAAATTGGCATCCATACCCATCATATTTGTAAACTGTTTATACCCTGGCAATATTGTTCCATTGTTTATTGCATAGGTCACATTCACATTTTTAAGGCTCATAAGTACCCGGGCTATGTATTCCAGTACAATAGGCGGGTTGTCGTTTTTCTTTGTTGAATCTTTGGCTGTAGTACCTGTCTTTCCTTTTGGTGGCGTAGTGGGTTTGTTATTTTTATTCCCTTTATTTCCTTTCTGGTTGATTTTTTTAAGGTAAGGCACTTTGTTGTAAAGTGTAACCATATTCAGCTGCCCGGTCCACTGGATGGCACGGGAGTTCTGAATGGTGTTACCCAACGAGTCGGCATTGAATGGGGCACGAACCCAATTGTATGTTCCGGTATACCTTACAGAAGCTGTGGTGAAATCCATCAGTGGCAGCTTGTTTATCGGTATGGCATAGTTTACATTCACCTGGTGGTTGTACTGTGTTGTTTTGCCCAAATCAAGGAAATTATTGAGAACCGTATCTTTTTTCTCTTTGGTATCCAGTGCTCCGTATGGCTCAAGGATACGTGCTTCGTTAGTGGCAACAAAATCCAGTTTCAGGCCTTTGGTGATATCGTATTTTAAATCGTAATTCCGGTTCATGGTAAACCGCTTGTTAAAAGTCGGAATTACCAGCATTTCACCCTCTGTTATATCACGTGTTTTGATTGTGTTGTAACCTCGCTCTACATCTGTAGAAAAGCCTAGTTTGTTTGGGAAAAGATAGAAGTTAACATCCTTAACAAGCAAAAGGTATTTTGACTGCAATAGTTTGGACTTGGCAAAAGGCTTAATATTCTTAGGATTTGGAGAATAATTGTACATCAGCCCTGCTTTATAATTGCGGGTGGAGTCGTATTCGACATTCACATTTCTGCGGAAAATTTCACTAAAGGAGTATGAAACCGCAAAGTTCGAAATATCATAGATATGGCTCTTTTTGGAGTTTTTGCCTTTTCCTTTTTTTACATTGGTAAAGTTGAGGCTCCTGCGCAGGGTATAGTCTTGTGTGGCCCATTTCAGTGAGTCGCGGGCTGCTTTTGACATGTTCGGATCTTTCAGCAGTGGTGCCAGAAGAATGTCAGGATCAAGCGGATTGAACTGAGGGGTAATGAATGTTTCGGAATACCCCAGGAACATTGGTATCTGGATATTTGCATCTGCAGGCAGGAACTTTCCGAGCTCAAAGCTGCTGGTAATGTCATATTGTTTCAATGTGGCACGTTTACGCTGGCTCACTTTGTTCTCAATACTTCCAAAGCCAGGGGCATAGTAATTACCCGATAATGATAATGTACCAAAGTCAGCAAGTTTAGCGGTAACACGAGCATTGGCAGCACCGCCACCTTCCTCGTCAAAGTCAGTTAAGCGCAACTCATTCACCCATACCTGGCCACATTTGCTTAAGCCGTCATCGGTATCGCCCATACCTAGTTTCTTAGGGTTACGTACGCCAATCATAATGGTTTTAATTGCACTTAAGTTGGGGTTTCCTTTTACGCTTATTTTGCGTGTGCCATCCATTACCGTGTATTCTGTTGTAACGCCTACGCCAAGTGTATTGCGTTGAAGTTTGGCCGCTTGTAATTTTGCAAACTCCAGCACCATATCGTTTGCTTCGGGCCATACACGGTATTGATCGTCCTGGTTACTGCCATTGTAGTATCCGGGGGCTGTTACCTGCAGCGGTATTTCGTATTCATAATAGTTATCAGTATAATCGGTCCCCAGCCTGATGAAAGCTCTAAGGTCGTTGTGGTTTAATGGGTTAGCAGTATTTGCCGATGCTTCAGCATGCAAAAACATCTGTAGCTTTTTGTAGGAACGCACATCCAGGTCTGTATTTTTAAACGCTGCACGTGAATCACCATCCTGCAAATCACACACGGTAAGTGCCAATGCCTGCTCGTTCAATGCCAGCAGGTTTGCTGACGCTACATTTATCTGGCGGTTGATGTTAGGCGGCAACACGTAGTTTACAGGCTCATTGCTCCCGTTTTCCTCGATACTAACAGCTGCTACATTGAACAGCGTTCCTGCTTCATCATTCGGTATGTAAATTCCCGGCTGAAGAAGGTCAAAACCATATTTACGCCATTCGGTCCTTACCAGTTCAAGGCGTGCAAAACGCAGTACAATTGGTTTGTCAACCCCTTTTACAAACATACGTATGAAACGTATCGACTGGAAGTTTTCAATGGCCCCTATTTTCTGCTCGGGAGTTTTTATTGGTATTTTAAACTGGTACCATTTAATAGGTTTTGACGTACCATTTTTGATGTTTTGTCCCTGTGTGCTGAAAACATTGGTAATGTAATTAGTACCCACACCCGAAGCAAAATCACCAGGTTTCAGGCTGATATGGTATTGATAGTACCCTTCAGCAGTGCTCAGGTTATTATCACGGTTAATGTCTTCCACATTGGGCGTTAACGTTGCCGATGTTGGATAACTTTGAGGAGATTGCTCCGTTGTACGGGAGTTGTTCTCCATTCCGTTGAATAACTTATATCTTTCGAGTGTTTTAACGTTTGCATTATCGTAATCGTCTCCCCGGAAATAATGGAAATCATCTGCTGAAGGGTCCGCGCTGATGGCTGCGTAGGCAGATGGTGAAACAATGCCCTGAACCTGGCTGAGGTAATTGCTGAAAAAGCTTTGTTCTGTCGGGCTGGTAAGTGTTCCTAATCCATCCAATCCCACATCCTGGTAAGGACGTTCAGCGGGGTCGTTATTAAATGTGTTGAGTAAAGGCTGTACTTCCGGTACAAGTCCCCAATCGGTAGAAACTGTTGTGGTTGCATTTACCGGAGTAGGTAAACCATTTTCAGCACTTTTATAATTATCACGGAGGATATCTTCAGAAATGTTACCAATATTGAAGTACAGGTTACCTGAAGAGCTGGGGTCTGTATTGTCGGTATTGAAAGGGTCCATCATCCAGAACTGGATGTACTCCACGTTTGCAGCCTGAAAGTCATTGGTTTGGATAGCGCGCATAATACCGGCCCAGCGGGTTTCAGGGGAGTTTAATTTACCATCTGCTGCCAAACCTGCCGATATTCCCGGTAAAGGGTCTGTATCATAATTGTAAGGGCCTCTTTCTTCCGGGTAATAGGCTAAATCAAACATGGCCACATTGGATGGAACACCGGTAGGAATAGGGCGGTTTGGGAACACTTCTGTTTCAGGTACCTCGCGCACCAGGTTATTCGACATGTCATCATCCGAAATATTGCCTGGGGTAAGACCAGTTGTCTGGCGGATAAACATAGGGTCAAGCACATACCAGGCAAGTTTTGCACGGTTAAAGCCATACGCAAGTGTGTCGGCCAAATCGCCTTCAGGGAAAAGGTTTGTTGTTCCCGGTCCTGCCTGGCCTTGTGGTGTGCTGGCAAGTGTCCATGAGCTTTGTGAACGTAAATCAATAGTGGACTGGCTGCCTTCAAAATCGTCAATGTAAGAGTTTCCATCTTTACCAATAGCTTTGTTGTGGCCAGGTATGAGGTAAGCGTACTCAGCAGCAGCATTGATGGTGCTCATTTCCTTGGTTTCCAGGAAAGGTATTTTATCGATCCAGCGTGTTAAAAACGGTGCTTCTGTCCGGTAAGTTCCGTCAAGCCCCCAGATGGTATTGGAAATGGCTTCATCGCCAATGTTTACCTTCTGAGTAACCGGCCGTTCAGTAAGGTTCATCACTGTTGCACCTACATTGAAATCGTTGTTGATTTTATAATCGAGGTGGGTGGCGAGCAATGTTTTTTGCTGGATGGCAAACAGGGCATTGCTTTCAAGTGCAATCTTAATCGGTGTTCCCGAATTTAAGATACCATCGTTGATGATTTTAACGCGGCCCAACGTATAATCCACCGTGTAATCCACGTTCTCTGTAAGCTGGATGCCGCCTGCGGTAACAGTTACAGAGCCCTGAGGAACATTAGGTGAGCCTAAGGAAATCTCTGAGCTGGACGAAGACTGGTACTGTCCGCGAAGCTTGAACCTGTTGAGCTGTGGGAACTGCTGTGCCACAATACGCGTAGAATCGTAGAGCTGGTCGAATACATAGGTATTGGCAATAGTACCTGGCGGATTGAATTTTTCACGTAAATAATCTCCAAAAGGCTCTACCACAGGGAAAATAATACGACCATTGTTGGCATTGATCGTAACGCCATCAATAAAGTCAAACAATCCATCCGCAAGCTGATCGTTCTGCTGATTGATGCGATCTACGTTCAGCACCTGGATAAGCGGTTTGCCTGAAATCTGAGTTTCCGTAACCGGTACAGGCAAATAATTGATGTATGTTCCGGTTTGTAAGTTGTTGTAGAAAATGTTCAGCTTAAAATCCTGGGCATTGATTTGGTAAGAGCCAATGGAGTAGATGTTTTTCATCATCAGGTGCCACATCGGATGAGCAGTATTTACAGCGGTGCTCTTCAGCATTTTGGTATACAGTGCCTGGGGAGCGCTGATACCTCCGTCAGAAAATTCACCCACCTGGTAAACCTGTCCGTTAAGCGTGTATTGATAAGCAACAGAGAGCACCTGGTCCGGGTTTAGCTGCTGGTTAAGGGAAATATAACCCAGTCGTGCATTGAAGGTATATTCAGATGCCTGCAGTTTACGTGCTGAAGCTACCAGCTCAAAGTTAATGGTTTGTTTCAACACGTTGTTCGACAAGCTGTTGATGGTTGAAACAGTTGTGTTTACTGTACGTACACCGGTATTGTTTACAATGTTTCCATACAGATCGTTCTGTCCGTTGTAAGGAAGTGTGCTTGGGTGCATATCGCTGATATAGGCCTGCTGTGTAGCGGGGATATGACCAATATCCTCAGCAAGTTCGGAGAATGCAACCACACTGCGTATATCGTTCGTGGAGGTATTGGTATTTGAGATCCACACCTCAATTCGGTTGATGTTTACACCTGAGTTAACAAAAGGAAGGTTGGCCAGCGCAGTATTGTACTGGTCGCGGAAATACTGGGCAAGGAAAAAGTGTTTATTGGCCTCATAGTTGTCGGCCTCAATTTCATATTTGGTAACCTGTGCACCACCGGCAACCTCCACCTCTGATTTTTTACCTTTTTGCTGTGATAACAACCCCGTAACTGTTAAACGCCCGAACTGCAACTGCGTTTTAACACCAAAAAGTGTCTGGCTGCCCGTAATCAGGGACCCGTTCAAAGGCAAGCTTACGTTACCGGCTTCGATTTTTTTAATGATATCATCCTCTTCGCCTGCATAGGCCAGCTTCATCTGGTTTTCAAAGTCGAACATGGCCTCCGTATTGTAACTGGTGGTAAGGTTCAGCTTGGTACCAATTTTACCAATTACGTTCAGCTGTATACGTTCGTTAAAATCGAATGTGTTTACCTTACGGTTGCGGACAGGTATGGCCGGGTTTTCCGTTTTTGTACCGTTGTAGGCAAAAATAAGCTCTGCAGAACCGTTTGGCCTGATATCCACCGTGTTACCGCCAAAAATACGGTCGAAAATCTCACCGCCAACATTCAGTTTCGGGATTGTTGGTTTGTTCTGGTTGTTTTGAGATTCGGCATCGGAGCGTGCATTCCAGTACTTTTTTACCTGTTTTTTGAACATATAGTCCTGGTATTCATCGCTTTCCATGTATGTGGGCGGACGGTAGTTCATTCCCCCCATACTTTGGTTGATGTTATAAAATCCTGTTGAAGGATCGTATTCTACGTTAGTTTTAACGTTGGAAGGTTCATTCAGTTTTAGTCCGCCTGAATTGGGGTAATTGAGCGGATCACCAGTGGATTCATCATCAAAACCATAGGGAAGTGTTACTTCGGGCGTATCAGCTACAACAGCTGTTTCGTCCGCATAAGCGCGTTCGGCATGATTGTAGGAGCTCACTTTTGCATCAGAGCCCACAATCAATGTAAGGAGTCCTGCAGACAGGCCACCTACAAAAAGATATTTTGATAACGCTTTGGTCAAAACTTAATCGCTTCTTTTTTGTGTTGTTTTCGTTTTGGGGGTTAAATTTATAAGTGTTTGACGTAGCGCATGTTAAAAAATACAAATCAGATATTTTTAATTTCCTGATTTTTAGTGTGTTAGGTTATAAATTTTTTAGTGCCGACTTGATTAGCTGTTCCACTGTTTGTCCTGTCCCTTCTGTTTTTATTATTTTATCCAGCACTTTGTCGGCAGCAGATTTATTAAATCCTAACATAACAAGGGCAGATAACGCCTCTTCTTTTAAAATATTGTTTGAAGAAACGAAAAATTCGGTTGTTGTTGCAGTTTTGCCGATTTTATCCTTCAAATCCACAATAATCCGCTGGGCTGTTTTTTCACCAATACCCTTCACACTTTTTATAAGTGCCACATTTCCAGTCGCTATCGCATTCTGAATTTCTGCAGCACTTAGTGATGAAAGCATCAGCAGGGCACTTGTACCGCCAACACCGGAAACGGAAACCAGCTGGCGGAAAAGGCTGCGCTCCGCAATATCTGCAAAACCAAAAAAGCGTGGCATATCATCACGCACGTACAATTGCTCCGTGTATAGCCTGCATTTTTCCGATTCCCCTATTTTACTGAATGTGTTCAGTGAAATCTGCATCACATAACCAACACCTCCAGCTTCTACTACAGCGTATGTAGGTGTTTTTTCAACTAATTTTCCTTCAATGTGGTTTATCATAACCCCTCTCCATCTCTCCCCTCAGGGGAGAGAGTTTTAATTTAGTGTATTTATTAATACTTAAAACAAACATTTTTCCACCCTCCGTACCCCTCTCTTGAGGAGAGGGGCAAGGGGAGAGGCGCTACTTTCTTGATTGAGCATCCACCACGGCAATGGTAATCATGTTTACAATTTCCCGCACGGAGCTGCCCAGTTGCAAGATATGCACCGGTTTTTTCATCCCGATAAGGATAGGGCCAATGGCTTCAGCGCCACCCAGTTCCTGCATTAATTTATAGGCTATATTTCCTGAAGCCAGGTTCGGGAAAATAAGCGTATTTACCTTTTTATCAACAAGTTCCGAAAAAGGAAACTGCTCTTTCAGCATTTCACGGTTCAAGGCGAAATTGGCCTGCATTTCACCATCTACAATCATTCCCGGGTAATTTTTATGCAGTATTTCTACTGCATCGCGCATTTTGTTTGGTACTTCACCATCGGATGAACCGAAATTGGAATAGGACAACAACGCAATACGTGGTGTAATGTTAAACTCCTTTACGCTTTGCGCAGTAAGTACTGTAATGTCAACCAAATCCTGTACTGTAGGGTTTACGTTCATGGTTGTATCGGCAAAAAAGAACGGTCCGCGTTTGGTATTCAGAATGTACATACCAGCCACCCTGCTCGTATCTTCATGAACTCCAATGATTTGAAGCGCAGCGCTGATAGGGTCGGAATATTTACGGGTAAGACCGGAAATCATGGCATCAGCCACTCCTGTTTCCACCATCATGGCACCGAAATGATTACGCTCACGCATTATTTTTCGGGCTTCGTAGAGTGTGAAACCTCTGCGCTTACGCTTGTTGAAGAAAATATCGCCAAAGCGCATCCTTCTTTCGTCTTCTTCCGGGCTTCTCGGATCAATAATCGGTATATCGGCAAGGCCAAGGTTGTGTTCTTCAATCAGTTTACGAATTTTGTTTGCATCACCCAATAGAATCGGTTTTGCAATGCCTTCATCTACAACTTGTTGTGCTGCTTTTAGAATTTTATAGTGATCCGCTTCAGCAAAAACCACACGTTTTGGGTTCTGTTTTGCTTTGCTGGCAAGACTACGTATAAGTTTATTGTCAAGCCCTAACCTGTTGATTAACTGTTGTTTATATGCCTCCCAATCGGTAATTTTATGTTGGGCCACCCCAGACTCAATTGCCGCTTTTGCAACAGCTGGTGCTACATTGTAAATGAGGCGTGAATCTATCGGTTTAGGGATGATGTATTCTGGTCCAAAGCTGATATTTTTTGAATTATAAGCCAAATTTACAGCATCAGGAACGGGTTCTTTCGCAAGTTGAGCAATAGCATATACTGCCGCAAGTTTCATTGCTTCATTGATTTGAGTAGCCCTTACATCCAGTGCTCCACGGAAAATGAACGGAAAACCAAGCACATTATTCACCTGGTTAGGATGGTCGCTACGGCCGGTAGCCATGATAATGTCCTGTCTGGCAGCCATTGCTTCAGCATAAGGAATTTCCGGATCGGGATTCGCCAATGCAAAAACAATCGGGTTTTTAGCCATCGATTGCACCATTTGCTGGTTTACGACATTTCCTTTTGAAAGCCCTACAAACACATCGGCCCCTACCATTGCCTCGCTAAGGGTTTTCACGGTTTTGTTGCTGGTAACGAAATACTTTTTCTGCTCGTCCAGATCGTCTATGCGTTCTTCGCTTAGTACGCCTTTGCTGTCGAGCATAATGATGTTTTCTTTCTTTGCCCCAACAGCAATGTAAAGCTTGGCGCAGGATATAGCTGATGCACCAGCACCGTTAACAACAATTTTAATCTTGTCAATCTTTTTATCTGCTACTTCACAGGCATTCAACAATGCTGCAGCAGAAATGATTGCTGTGCCATGCTGATCGTCATGCATTAGGGGAATGTTCAGCTCCTGTTTTAGTCTGCGTTCAATTTCAAAACATTCAGGGGCTTTAATATCTTCCAGGTTAATCCCTCCAAAGGTAGGAGCTATGGCTTTTACCGTATTTACAAACAAATCAATGTCTGATGCATCTACCTCAATATCAAACACATCGATGTCAGCAAAAATTTTGAAAAGTAAACCTTTTCCTTCCATTACAGGTTTGGAAGCCAAAGCTCCGATATTCCCCAGGCCAAGTACGGCTGTACCGTTGGATATTACAGCTACCAGATTTCCTTTGGCAGTATAACGGTAAGCATCCTCTGGGTTTTTTTCGATTTCCAGGCAAGGTTCAGCAACTCCAGGTGAATACGCCAGCGTTAAATCGCGCTGCGAACTGTGCGGTTTTGTAGGTACTACCTCAATCTTCCCCGGTCTTCCCTGCGAGTGGTAATCTAGTGCTTCCTGCTTTCTTAATTTCGACATGTTTTCCTTAAAAATTTGTGGATTGCGAATATAACAAAATACCTCCTATGAATAACGAATTTTAACGAATAACAAATATGCTAAAAATATAAATTTCGGTAATATGCTAAAACCCAAATAAGGAAACATTGAATTATACATTACACCCGTTGGAATTGCTGGCGAACAGTTATTTCCTTAAGAGATGTGGCAGGTTACCATTCAGATAGCATACTGACTTTCTGTATACGCGTTTTTCATTACAAAGCTATTTTACTTTGTGCCAAATTAGTGAAATGTTGTGCGTGTAGAGGGTAGCTCTAACCTGCAGTGTGTTGCCGCTGAACTGAAATTCCAGATTTGAAGTAGGTGTAGATTGAATAGTTTTTGCAATACCGTTGCCATTTTCGGTTGCGAACTGGTAGTAGGCCCAGGAAGCACCCGATGGTTGGGTTGCCCAAACCATATACATGGATGGTGCTTCTGAAGTGATATTGATATTTGTATTGTACCAGGTATTAACGACCGGACTTGAAATGGTCTGGCTGCCGGAAAGAAAGGAAGTAGCTTCTGCAGTTCCATTTACTGTAAGGGTAGATGTAGGAGTCGTGGTTCCAATGCCTACATTGCCCGTTCTTTTTATAACAAGGGCATCTGTACTGCCGTTTGGTCTCATGGAAATTCTATCGAATGACGCATATCCGCTTTGTCCGCCAATAACAAAATTATTATTGGTATTATCTAGTGCTATAAATGCCTTCGCGGTACCATTATCCATCCAGTCGAGCTGATTCCATTGTGCCCCGGACGAATTGTCCAGAGCCATTTGGAGAGCGCTGCCGGCTTTAATGTGAAGCGCTTTCCCAGGAGATGTTGTTCCAATACCAACATTACCATTCGCAAGTAATACCATTTTTGCGGTAGAGCCACTGCTTGCATTCGATCCGAACATAAGAGGGTGATTTGAATAAGAAGCAATATACGTTCCGGCTGTTGTTCCATCAAACGAAGAAACAACTGTTTCCACATTGCGGGTAGAGTCGTACATATCAATTTGAGGACCTGGCACGGTTGAATTTTTGCTTGTCAGGCGGAAAGCCGTTGTAAGGGATGTATTTACCTCAAATTTATAGATTGGGTTGGTTGTGCCGACACCAACATTGCCGCTGTTGTTAATCGTAAGTCTCGGAGTTGTGACACCAGCCCCATAACCTATCTGAAACTTATCGGAACCACTCTGTGTACCCGCCCACCATTCCACTACGCCAGTTTGATACCACCTTGCAAGAACGTTTGCGGCTGCAGAGCTGGCTATGGTGAGTTTGTCAGTTGGACCAGCTGTTCCAATACCTACATTACCGTTATCATTTATCCTGAATAAGTTAGTGTTGCTGGAAATCAGGTCTAAATTCAGTCCATAACCATCTCGTTCAAGTCGCATAGAGTCGCCCGGTTCATCGGAATCCTGAAGAATAATATGGCTACTGGTGGTTTTGATATGAAGTTTTCCTAAAGGAGTGGTAGTTCCGATACCTACATTACCTCCACCCACATTAAAAATGACATTGTTACCCTGATTGTTTATTTGGAGTGGTTTGGTATTCCAGGACTGGATATATGCATAATTGGCATCTGCACCAAGAGTTAAGGGAGCAGACCCTTGGCGGATATTTACAGCATGGGTAGTTTGCGAAGCCGCAGTAGCATTGCTGGTTGTATAAACATCAAATAGTGCCACGGGGCCAGTAGTTCCAATACCAACATTCCCGTTATTCAGGAAGGAAACTTTTGCTCCGGCTGCGCCAGGGTTAAAATCAAGGCGATCTACAGTTCCACCTGCATCACGTATATATTCCAGGTCGAATGCATTGTGCTGGTTTGAAAAGCGGAGGGTGGAGGTATCGGCACCCTGCTTCGTTAATGTCAGGAGCTTTCCAGGACTAGCTGTTCCAATCCCAACATTACCAGTAGTTTGTTTGATTCTCATTCTTTCTTTGGTATTTGTACCAAAAACAAGATCATTGGCATCGGTCGTACCTAGCCAGTTTTCAGAGCCACCTATTGTTGAGGTGCCATAGGTTGCCGGTGCGGCAGGAGTAGTAATTGAAGCGTTACCTGTTAATGTCCAGTGAGTGCCCAGATCACTACCTGTAGCCCCTGTTACGCCCAAGGCACCTGTAGTTCCTGTACTTCCCGTGGAACCGGTAGGAGCGGTAGTTCCAGTACTTCCGGTAGAGCCCGTGTTGCTTGTAGCTCCGGTACTACCTGTAGAACCGGTGTTTCCTGTGCTGCTTGTAGCTCCGGTGGCACCTGTTGCTCCCGTTGTGCCAATGTCGCCTGTGGTGCCTGTGGTTCCTGTATTGCTTGTTGCTCCCGTAATACCTGTTGAGCCGGTATTCCCTGTAGTGCTCGTAGCTCCGGTAGCTCCGGTTGTGCCTATATCGCCTGTAGAACCAGTAGTTCCTGTATTGCTTGTAGCTCCTGTACTCCCTGTCGCGCCTGTGCTTCCGGTATCTCCCGTTTTGCCAGTGTCACCTGTAGAACCTGTATGGCTCGTAGCACCAGTAGTTCCTGTAGTTCCTATACCTCCCGTAGCACCCGTGCTTCCGGTTGAGCCTGTATTGCTTGTTGAGCCTGTGCTTCCGGTAGCTCCTGTATTGCTTGTTGCGCCTGTGCTTCCTGTCGAACCGCTATCTCCGGTAGTGCCTATAATTCCGGTTGCACCTGTGCTTCCAATATTTCCTGTTGCTCCCGTTGGCCCTGTTGAACCCGTGCTTCCGGTAGCCCCTGTAGTGCCAGTCGAACCCGTGCTTCCGGTAGCGCCATTAATTCCAGCACCCGCATATATAGCTTGCCAGTATGTTTGTTTGTAGTAATAAAATGTATTGTTTGTAGTAAGGTAGATCAATAAGCCTGTTGCCGGAGAAGTGATTGAGTTTGTATCGGCTATACGTGGAATCAGCATACCTTTATCGGTAGCAGTCATATCCAGCAAAGCGCTTGAATGAGGATTCACTGTTCCTATACCCACATTGTTTTGCGAAAATGCAGTGCTGTAACAGATGCTGAATATCAGGCTGATAAATATAAAGAATGTAAATTTTGTATTCATAGCAATTGATATTGGATTGATCCCACTGTAACAAAGATATGAATCTAACGGAATAATTCACGGTTTTTTTGAACTGTTTTGATTTGGCAGATTGTGTGATACGCTTTAACCATACATAGAGGGAAGGCCTTGATTTACGTGTTTTCTTATTTGCGTGCTTTCGTTTTTTTTATCTTAGCATATTATGAAACCTAAATTGATAGTATTTACTGGTGCCGGAATAAGCGCTGAAAGCGGCATAAAAACCTTCCGCGACAGTGATGGTTTGTGGGAAGAATATGATATTAACGATGTTGCAACGCCTGAGGCCTGGGAAAGGAACAGGGAGCTGGTGCTGGATTTTTACAATAAGAGGCGCAGGCAAGTGCTGGCCGCATCGCCCAATAAAGGGCACTATGCGCTGGTAGAGCTGGAGAAGAAGTTTGATGTTCATATCATTACCCAAAACATTGATGATTTGCACGAAAGAGCAGGTTCAAAAAAGATACTTCACCTGCATGGTGAAATTATAAAAAGCCGCAGTACGGCTGATCCAAGACTTGTTTATCCTATTATGGGCACGGAACTTTCTGTTGGTGACACCTGCGAGAAAGGCTCCCAGCTTCGGCCTCACATAGTCTGGTTTGGTGAAATGGTACCTGAAATGGAGAATGCATACCGCATTGCTCAGGATGCAGAAATTTTTATGGTTGTTGGTACTTCCATGGCCGTATACCCTGCTGCCGGACTTATAGGTTTTGTTCCACCAGGAATTCCTAAATATCTTATTGATCCTGGAGATGTAAGGGTAAATGGTGTAAATAATCTTACTGTTATTAAAGAAAAAGCAGGGGTGGGACTGCCTGTGTTGGTGGAGAAATTGCTTGGATAAAATTCTTTCTGAACTTGGATGCCAGGATAGTGGGCACGAGCGGGATGCTCGCACCCACTATAATGTTTTGCTATTTATCTTCCTTAAACCACCCGCTATACATGATGTAATTATTTGCAATCCTGTTAATTTCACCACTGATAAGTTCCGGATTAATATCCTTCACTTTTTTTGCCGGTACACCTGCATAAATTACTCCTGATTCAACTTTTGTATTTTCAAGCACTACTGCTCCTGCAGCAATGATAGTATTGCTGCCAATCACGCAATTGTCCATGACAATTGCACCCATACCAATCAAAACATTGTCGTGTATGGTGCATCCGTGCACCAGTGCATTGTGGCCGATGGATACATTGTTTCCAATGAATACCTTTGTCTTTTCATAGGTGCAATGTATCACAGCACCATCCTGAACATTTACTTTGTTGCCCATGCGAATGGAGTTTACGTCACCGCGTACTACCGCATTGAACCATACACTGCATTGATCGCCCATAATTACATCGCCTACAATGGTTGAGTTTTCGGCTAAATAACAATCATTGCCAAACTGGGGGGATATTCCTTTTACGGGTTTTATTAGTGCCATAGCTTAGTTCATTAGTTCATTAGTTCGTTGGTTCATTGGTTTATGCTATTAATTGATTCATTAATCAATAGCTAGCTAGAAGGAACACCAATGAACCAGTGAACCAATGAACCATTTAACCATTTAACATCAATGCGTTACATCCTTTTTACAGCAGGCATGCAGTTTTTCATATGCTTTAGGGTCGGCAGGTACATCGTCTGCATCATAGCCAGCCATTGAAATCGCCTGACGGATTTTTTCCGGTGTTGTTTTATTTGGATTGTAAATAACAGTCACCACTTTTGAAGGCACGTCAAGTTCCGATTTTTTTACGCCTTTGGCAAAAGCAAGCTCGCGTTCGATTGTTGTTTTGCACATGCCGCAAACCGCGGAGGTCTTTACTTTCAGCTCTACCGTGTTTTTGTTTTGTGCTTTTGCGAGTATGGAAATCAGCAAAAATGCAATAAGAGTTGTTGCTTTGATGCTTTGCTTTGCTGAATGAACAATTTTTTTCATAGTTCCTGTGTTTTTAGATTTAAGTCAAAAGATTCCTCCACTCCGGTCGGAATGACTGTATAAAATTATTTAATCTCCATTCTAAGTCCGGCATAAATAATCCGGCCTTCAATGGGTGCATATATCATGGATGCATCAAAATTACTGCCAAAAGGTTTATCTGGCGCAATAACCGGATTTTTTTGTGTATAATTTAAGATATTCTCGCATCCCAGGTATAGGTCAAATTTCCTGAATTTTTTGGTGATTTGGGCATTCAGCAAAAAATATTCTTTTGATTTTTCAGGCAGCTGGTATTCGGCCGGGCTCATAGACGTATTAGGAATACGGCTTTGCCCAAACCAGTTTGTGGTGAAATCGAATTTCCAGATGTCCATGTATGTGGCATAGGCAGCATTAAACATGACCCTGTGCTTTGGAACATAAGGCCGGTCGAGCAACTGCTGGCTATAGGTGGTTCTCACATCGTACCATTTGTAGGCAAGTTTTACATCCAGCATTTTCAAAGGGCTGAATCCAAAATCAAGCTGAAGGCTGTTGGAATAAGACTTTCCCTTAAGGTTGTAAAACCTTACCTGGTTCACATCGTTGTCCAGGTCAATCACTACCTGGTTCTCAAAGTCCGTCCTGAAAAAATCGAGGTTTAAGAATGCTTCGTTATCAAACAGTCTCATTTTTTGATTGATGCTTATACCATAATTCCATGCAATTTCAGGGTTCAGTTTTTCAGTCACAATAACCTTTCTTGAGCTGGCAAACACCGGTTGGTTTTCTACAAATACATTAGCGGTGCGGAACCCCCTGCCGGCTGAGATACGTAGTGTAGTTGATTTTGTAGCGTTGTAACGCATGTGCAAACGGGGGGTATACTGTATTCCAAATATGTTATGATAATCCGCTCTGAATCCTGCAACAACAGAAAAGTTTTCTGCATGCGTATAGGTATATTCTGCAAATATTCCCGGAACGCTTTCTGTACGGGCGAAAGCAGAATCGCTATATTTTTCTGAAAAGTTATCTAACAGGTAACTTGCACCAACTTTGTATTTATGATTGGTTGTATTTATTATGTTTGCATAAATAATATTTGCATAAAAGTTCTTTTGCTCACCTGCGTATTTTTTCAATCCAAAATACATATCCCTTTGCTGCCATTTCCCTGATGTTTGTATGCCAATACTTTTGTAGGGGCGCGAAGGGAACAGGAAGCCGGTTTTGGAAAAGTATTCCAGTGCTTTGGTATTAATGCCAATACCATAAGCATTGGTGGTGCCAAAATCGTTTTTGTAATTGAAGTTTGTTTGTCCCGCCTGACGCGTTTCCATCAATGCTTTTATTCCGAACTGTGCTTCAAAATTTTTCTGGTTATGATAGTTCCACCGGTTAAAAACGTTGTATTGCCTTGAAAGCGGCATATCAAGGAAAGAGTCTTTATTCATGTCGTTCTTCAGGCTCACATCACTGGCATGCAGGAACAGCAGCGTACCCCACTTTTCATTTATTTTCGGTGCAATGTGTACATTGGCTTCAGCACGGCCTTTGTGGTTACCGTACAGGTTAATAAACAAAGGTGCTTCCTGTTCCTTCGGTTTCAAAAATTCAAGGTTGATTTGTCCCGAAATGCTCTCATAACCGTTAACTACCGAACCAGTGCCTTTGGTAACCATAATATTTTCTATCCATGTACCAGGGATGTAGTTTAGTCCATATGCAGCTGAAAGCCCCCGAAGCATGGGCATGTTTTCTGACAGAATCTGTGTGTAAATACCATCAAGGCCCAGCATCTGGATTTTGCGGGCTCCTGAAACAGCATCTGTAAATGCCACATCTACCGAAGCATTGGTGCTGAAGCTTTCAGAAAGGTTGCAGCAGGCGGCTTTCAGCAGTTCTTTGCTGCTGATGATTTCCGTATTTACAGGGTTGAAAGTGGAATACCTTGTTGTGCTTTGTTTGCTTTCTACATTTACTTCCTGGAGGGAGATGGTGCTTTTAAGCAACACTTCAATACTACCTGCAGGGACGGCATTTATCTTAATTGTGTCGCTGGTGTAGCCAATCATACTTATCACAAGCTTTGCTGGTAACACTTGAGGTTGGGGAATATGAAATATACCAACGGAGTCTGTAATAGTTCCGGTAGTTGTTCCAAGCCAGTATACATTGGCACCGGGAAGTTGTTCTTTTGTTTGTTTGGTTGTGGTTCCGAGCACTCTCCCGGAAAAGTGCTGGGCTTGAATGCTGCCTGTAATACCGAGCAGCAATAGTATATAAAAGAGTATGCGGATCATAATTTGAATGTTTTTAATGAAAAACTCTAAGGAGTGAATTACCCAAGGAATTTGCAAAGCATAAGAGTGCTCTGCTTCATTAAAATCAAATGATGAACACGGAAATAAATGACAATAACTGCTTGCCGTGAAGGGGAGGTGGAAGGTCGGCAGAGCAAAAGATAAGTTTGCCTTTTTCTGTATGTTCTATAACGGATGTGTTGGTGCTTGAACAAACGGGTAGCGTAAAATCAATTGCACCAGGAAGTGTATGTTTTTCAGAAGGACTATAATCATTCAAATGGAAAAACGTAGAGCTTAAATTGCAGCAATGGGTTTCATTTAAATGGAATGCTTTCGAGCCTTTACTGCAGCAATAATCATTATTCTCTGAAGGTTGCCTGTTGTTGCTCTTTTCGCAGCAGTCCTTTATATTGCCAAGTGAAACTTGTGCAATGCCGCTTTTAAGGCAAACCATTCTATTGATGGTAATACCAAGACTAAACACCAGTACAATTACCGATAAAAAAAGCGCTGATATTTTTTGAGTAACTTTCATATCTAAACAAAGATACAAAATATGGATTAAAATTGCTACTGCCTGACAATAGTGTGTGCGGATGTTTTGTCAATCTGAGAAATCGCCAACAATTTTCAAAAAACTCCCTATGTCTTTTTCTTTTGTACGACAAGAATGTTGGATTTGTTCGAATTTCCATAACCAATTCTAAAAGGCAGGGGTCTTATTTTTGAAGTGTCTGCATAACTGTTTTTTAGATCTTCCTGGTAAAAGGCCTTAAACATGGGTATTGGGGCTTTGTATCCTCCATAAAATTGTGGTGTCCAGGTGTATGCTGAGGAGGTGTCAGTAAAATACTTCAATGGAATTCCTGAATCGTCTTCTACAAGAATAGTACTGTGCTTAAGAATAAGTGAACGTATGGTAGCGAAATTTTTTTCATGCATGAGGTAAGATGCCGATTTAATAAAGGTTATAACCTCACCGTTATTATCCATAAAGCTGGAAAATTCCGGTTTTCGCGCCAGTGAAGCGTTGGATAAATCTATTGAAAAATAATATACTTCTTTCTGAGGGCTCTTCGTGAGGGTTGTATTTTCTTTTTCATAAGTAATACGTATGCCACTCATGCTATTGTATTGGTTAGCAGAACTGTTCTCAATTCTTCCACTATCGTTGATGGCAACTGGTTCCATAGTTACAATGCGGTGTCCCGTGCGGACAAGAAAAACCATCATAATGGGTAAAGTGCCTTTCAGTTCCTGTATTTTAAAATCGACCTTCATGTCCTTTGTTTTGAAGAACGAGGCTGTTAAAATATCGTCCATTGCGGTGCGTAGTGCCAGAAAATAGTTTTCCCAGAAATCAGTAGGTATTTTTCTTATTTCAGGCACTTTCCCAACAGGTTCAAGCCCAATCATAATGCACTTTTCATTCTCAGGGAAAAGCGTATTTGCATATAGAAAGTCGGCTCCGCTGAATGGATAAAAAAGTGTGAGGGGTTTAATATCAACTGTCCCTTTCGGAGGTGAAAATGCCAGTTCCTGAAACGCCCATGCTTTCACTTTTTTCAATTGTCCTTCCTCCAGCCGCGTCCATACGGAATTTGACCATGCAGCGTATTGCCTCCAGTCGGGATTGCTTTCCAGTTTTAAAAAATCACTACCCTCTTCTCCTTTAAGGCCTGCTATAAAACGTGCATTGTCATTATAGGTCCGGACAAATTCTTTTCTTGGGGCCGCAATTTTCTCTGGTTCTTTTTTTACTATAGTATCTGGTTTTACTGTATCCTTTTTTACTTCCTGGTTTCTTTCTTGTGTTACAGGTGAAGAACAGCTATATGTAGCGCACAATACAGTTATAAAGCAGATAAGGAAAAGCGTCTTTTTGAAAAGAGAGATACCGGGCATTAAATTGGGTTTTCTGATGCAGGACAAATTTAGAATTAATCTAATTCAATTAAAGGAATAATATATTGTGGGTTGGATTCGTGGGATTATCTGCACTTTTTTAGCACATAGTATTCAGCGTTTTAAAGAGTCCGGAGAAGTTTAATTTAGGAATGCTTTATGGAATTACTTCAATAAAGCAGGCTATTTTTCGTAAAAGTGCATTTCCTTTATGTAATTCCAGGCAGTTTCCGGTACATAATATCGTATATCTTTTTTATCGTGGATAGCCTGGCGGATGTCTGTAGAGGAAATCTGCATCAGCGGTGCATTTACAAGCTTTACATGAGGGTGATTATCGAACTCGCTTGTTGTACTTTCCGGGCGCGGATATACGTAGAGCTGATGGTGCTTAAGAATTTCCTCGTAATTTTTCCATTTATGGAAGTTTTTCAGGTTGTCGGCTCCCATAATCAGTGCAAACTCATTGTCTGGATATTTTTCTTTCAGGTAGGCCAGAGTAACTACCGTGTACGAAGGTTGAGGCAACTTGAATTCAATATCACTTGCCTTTAATCGGTTATTATCTCCTATAGCCAGGTTTACAAGTTGTAAGCGGTGCTTTTCATCCAGCAGGCTGCTTTTTTTCTTTAAGGGATTATGTGGAGAAACGACAAACCACACTTTGTCTATATCGGTATATTCCAGCATGTAGTTTGCTAGCACCATGTGCCCTACATGTATGGGATTAAATGAACCGAAAAACAAACCTACTTTCATGGTTACAGATAACGAATGGTTGTGAATTCACGAATCAGGATTCGTGTTGCAAGTAAGCATATTTAACTCTAATAAATACTAATTAACTAATCTATGAATCAAGAAACAGCTAGCATAAAAGTTACTTAATCCACATAAAAACATTCGGGTTGTTTTCATATTGTTCAATATTATCGCTGAACACAATGACACAAAAATCAACCAGTGGCAGCAACCCGAAGCAGCCTCCAAAAGTTGCTACATAGGCTATTGGAACCCAGGGTTTGGTGCCCATCATAATGCGGTGTGCGCCCAGGAAGCCTAAAGGGAAAGGAAAGGAAAGAAAGCTGGCGAGGATTTTTTTCTTTTTTTGCTCTTTCGTAAGTTTTTCAGAAGCTGCAGACATTGTTTGTTTTGCGACTGTATCTGTAGCTACAAGCTTAACAAGGGTGTCACCGCCTGTAATTTCTATAGAAATAAAAGATACATGGGTACGAGACTGTTGCAAAAGAGAATCAGGCCCTGCAAATGCCACAAAACCAGTAACTAAAACAATGATAAAAGAAAGTGCAGCTTTCATATAAAAAACAAAAGAGGACGAATCAATAAAACTCATCCTCTTTCTTTTTATTGTTGAGAATGGTTATTTCGCCTCTTTTAGGAGGCCAGACATTGCATTTTTGTACAATTTGGAAGCTTCGTTCCAGTTTACAACGTTCCAGAAAGCTGTGATATAATCCGGGCGTCTGTTCTGATAGTTCAGGTAATATGCATGCTCCCAAACATCAAGTCCTAAAACCGGTGTGCCTTTCACTTCAGCAATGTCCATCAATGGGTTATCCTGGTTAGGGGTGGAGCTGATTGCAAGTTTTCCATCTTTAACAATCAGCCATGCCCAGCCGGAACCGAAACGGCCAACAGCTGCAGCGGCAAATTGTTTTTTAAATTCGTCAAAAGAGCCAAAAGCAGCATCAATTGCAGTGGCCAGCTCTCCTGTTGGTTGTCCGCCAGCATTTGGTGCCATTAAAGTCCAGAACAGAGAGTGGTTATAATGTCCGCCACCATTGTTGCGTACAGCTACAGGATATTTTGAAATGTTTTTGCAGATTTCTTCAATGCTCAATTTTTCAGCATCGGAACCGGCAATAGCGTTGTTGAGATTGGTTACATAAGCCTGGTGATGTTTGGTATGATGGATTTCCATTGTGCGGGCATCAACATGAGGTTCCAATGCATTGTATGCATAAGCGAGTTTAGGTAGTTCAAAAGCCATTATTGTAGAGTTTTTTAGTTAATTTTTAAATTTTTGTGGCACAAAGGTACAAAATTTTGACGTAAAAAGGGGATTAATGGAGGGTAAATTTGTTATATTTAAGCCATAAATGATTGTATTTTAAGCGTTTATGGTGTTAGGCCCATGGCCGCGTTATGCAAAAAAGTATTGAAGAAGACGTTCGAAAAAGAGTGGGGGGGATGAATAAAATTTATTTATAAAATTCATAATCAATGGTTTGGTATTGGAATTTTACTTAACTTCGCGCCCCAGATACTAATAACTAATTAACAAAACAAACAAAAACCAAAAATGAAAAAAGTATTTACATTGGTTGCCGTAGCAAGTATGTTCTCATTCGTTGCTTGCGGACCTAGCGCAGAAGAAAGAGCAAAAATTGAAGAGGCTGCAAAAAAGCAAATGGATTCAATATTCAATGCTGCTAGCCAAAGCTTAACTGCTGATACTACTGCTGCTGCTCCTGCAACAACTGAACCAGCTGCAACTGAAGAGCATGCTGCGCCAGCTACAGAAGAGAAAAAACACTAATCTGTAAGGTAACAGTAAAATAAAATGCACCCCTCAATGAGGGGTGCATTTTATTTTTAGGGCCATCGTTTCTATTGTTTTGTAAGTTCGATTGCTTTTTTAATTGTATTGTCCTTGCTCTGAATTACAGGGTAATACCCTTCATTGCCCCATATATTTCTTGCAATCAGGGCTTTAATCTGATTTTTTAAGAGTTCTTTTGAGATTTTTGCTTGTGAAGCGTTGTAAACCACTTTATTTTTTTTGCTGTAGTTGATAAACTCATTGAACAATTCTTCGGATATACCGAATGAGGCGTTGAAGTGCTGTGGGGTTTTATAAGCATTCAGCTTCTTGCGTTCTTTATCGGCATAATTGAAAGCGAAATCATTTACAATTCCGTTATACATAACTTCACTAAAAAAATGTGTACGTCCGGAAGTATCCAATGGTACAAACACATCAGGAGCCACACCGCCACAGCCATAAACAATTTTGCCTCCAGGTGTCACAAACTTAAGTGAATCCGCTATTTTCATGCTGTCGGCATTTTCAAGTTCCCCGCTTTCAAAACGCCTGAACTCTTCTTCAAAGTACGCTTCTACCCCTTCATCGTAAGGTTTTTGAATACATCGCCCTGTAGGGGTATAATAGCGTGCAATAGTAAGTCGCATAGCAGAACCATCACTAAATTCAGTCTGTTCCTGTACAAGGCCTTTACCAAAGGAGCGCCTGCCCACAATTGTTCCCCTGTCGTTGTCCTGAACAGCTCCGGCCAATATTTCACTTGCTGATGCCGAACCTTCGTCCATAAGGATAATCAGTTTACCACTTTCGAAACTGCCCTTACGCGTTGCTTTGTAGCCTTTGCGTGGCCTTGCTTTACCCTGCGTGTATACAATCTCTTTTCCATCGCTTAAGAACTCATCTGCAATGTCAACCGCGGTATTCAGGTATCCACCTCCATTACCACGCAGATCAACCACAAGGTGCTGCATACCCTCCTTTTTGAGCTTATTGAAGGCCGCCAGGTAATCATCATAAGTAGTTGCGGCAAAACGGCTGATTTTGATATATCCTGTTTTAGGGCTTAACATGTAGGATATATCTACACTATAAATAGGTATGGTGCCACGGGTAATGGTAAAGTCAAGCAATTTCGGTTTGCCGTTGCGTAATACGCTGATTTTTACCTTTGTACGGCTCTTGCCTTTTAGTTTTGCCAATACATCTTTGTTGGTGATTTTAACCCCGGCCACTGTTTCGCCTTCCACTTTAATGATTTTATCACCGGCCAGTACACCTACAGAAGCGGATGGACCTCCGGGAATGGCAGCAACCACACAAATTGTATCGTCTACAATGTTAAATTCAATACCAATACCTTCAAAATTACCTTTCAGTGGTTCATTATTGGCTTGTAACTCACTGGCGCTTATATAGCTGGAGTGCGGATCAAGGTTTTCAAGCATGGAAATAATGGTTTTTTCAACCAAATCATCCTGGTTAATGGTATCTACATATTCCTGCTCCACATAACGCAGTATTTCCTCTATTTTATTGTATTTGTTGCCTGCATCTACAGAAATCGTACCCAGCTTTTTATCCAGCTGAAACGTAGTACCAATGTATATTCCGACAATTAAAACAAGTGAAAAAACGATAGGGAGATAGATATAAAATTTCGGTCGGTTCATTTATTTCAATAATAATTCTATTAATGAACAAAGCATTTATTATATGCTTTATGATATTACAAATGTACCGTTTTTTTACGGGAAAGAACCGGGAAAGGCTACGCTAAAATTAGCCATAAAATGTTAAAACCGGACTAGTTGAGTGCGGAAGGTTCGGGCTTTTTGTATCGGGCCACTTCCACCCCGAATTTTCTGAGGAAATCAACGCCTTCATCGCTTGAAATACCTTTGTATTCAGCATAAGAATGCAAATAATATACTTTTTTTATACCAAGGGTATAAATAACCCTTGCACAGGAAATGCATGGCGATAATGTTACATATAGAGTGGAGCCTTCAATGGATACGTTGCTTTTAGCAGCATATAGTATGGCATTTTGTTCAGCATGCAGCGCAAGTGAGCAGCTGCCTTTGCTATCCCGGGGGCAGCCGGTTGAAGGCCATTCGATATCGCAATTGTGTGTTCCGGCAGGAGGACCGTTGTAGCCAAGGGAGATAATGCGCGTGTCTTTTGTAAGTACAGCACCAACTTTGGCTTTTACGCAATGCGAACGTTTGGCAAGGTTTTCCGCCAGTTCCATGTATATTTCATCAAAGCTTGGTTTGTTCATTACCAGTTAAATTGGGGATACAAAGGTACGGAAATAAAACAATTTGGCAATTCAGCAGCATGCAATGGGCGAACAGGCAAATATGTAGTGGGCAAATTTTAGCTTAAATTGCATATTGACAACTGTCTATTTGATTAAACTCAGACCTTCTGTTGCCGACAAATTATCAGGATAAAGCAGCAGTACTTTTTTGAAAAGGGTTTTTGCTTCTTTTGTTTTGCCCAGCTGATAATTGGTCCAGGCAAACATGATAAGTGAATCGTAGTTAAAAGGGTAGATGTTAACTACTTTTCCAAAATAAGTAAAAGCATTTTTGTAATCTTTTTTTTCGTAAGCAGCCAATCCCAGACGGTAATTAGCGGTGGTATTCAGAGGATCTATTTCGAGTATTTTTATATACTGGTCGTACACCATGTTCATATTGCCAAGTGCAGCGATTGGATATACGTAGCCCAACCGGGCTTCAACAGAATTGGGGTTCAAAGCAATTGCCCTTTTGTAATAGCCCTGCGATTCAATATATAGTCCGGCTTCATAATGCAGCCACCCGGCACGCATGTTGATTTCATAAGACTTTTCATCGTAAACTTTTTTTATTGCATCTGCTGCTTTTGCATATTCACCAAGATATTCAAGAGCATAACTGTTGTTAAAGGCTTGCTGCAATCCATCCTGAGCTTTTGTGCTCCATACAAGAGCCAATGTAAGGAGTGTTGTAAGAAATGTGTTTTTTAGAGTGTCCATTTTAATCCTCCTACAATTGCCTGGGTTTTATAGTTTACATAAACTGATTCTACTTTGTCAAGGTTGTTTTTACGGTAGTATGTATTCTCCCTGCCAAAAAAATTATAACGCAACGAAAGTGTCAGGTGCTTTGACAGTGGGGAAAGCAAAGCAATTTCATATTTGTATAAAATTTTATCGCCTGTATTAAAAACGATAAAAGCATTGTTTTCATTGTAATTTTGCAGGTTACCATAGGTAATGCCGCCTTCTGCCCACAATCTGGATATTACTTTCGTCCCGATTTTTTGTCCTAAAATAATACGGCTCGTGTTATTTTCATTTAAATACACCACCATAGAAGAGCCATATACGTTGGTGTTTGCAAGTGGAAAGTACGCAAGTGACAACCCAAGCTGTAACTGGTTGTAGCTGTTTAAGTGAGCATAGGAAGAGTTTAATCCGCAGGTGAATATGCCAATGGACCTGGATATAGATAATGCAGCTACATAGTTAATGATAGAAGTATCTCTTTGAACGAAATCGAATTTTAACGTGCTATAATTAAATTCAGCACTTAAGCGTTCGAAGTTTACATTTATAAAATGAAATGCCGGTGAGATGGTAAAATGTTTCAATTGCCCAATTGCACTGATGTAGTAATCGTGCTGTGTGAGATTATAAGTATCAAACGTATCATTATTACCTATTTTAAATCCTCGCACACATTCAATTCCAATGTTGCTGTACCCCTGGTAAAGCGATAGTTTTCTTCCCAGCTCATGGCTCGTGCCGATATGCAGGTAACGCATCGTTTTGTTAATATTGGTTTCGCCATAAATATTGAACTGTCCATCTAAGTCAATGGTTTTGTAAATGTTGTTGAGGTTACTTAAACCAATGCCCCCTTCAGCATATATACTTTCAATTGCTTTGTTCTTAGGTGGTTTTATCCTGTTTTTAAGGCTTCCCGGAAGGCTGGCTATAAGGGCCCTGGCTTCATTTCCCCTCCCTGCAAAAACATAGCTGTAGTATAGATATTCAAGTGCAAGCGTGTCGGAAGAATTAAAATAAATGGCTTTTTCAAAATGTTTTATGGCTTTGATGTGTTTTTTTTGTTCAAAGCAGGCAATCCCCGTTCTCATACGGATATGGAAATAGTCGAAGCCCTTGGAAATAGCCTTTTCTCCGAACTTTTCCAGCTTTTGCCAACTGCCGCTATAGTATAGCTGCAGGCTCGTTTGCTCGGCAACAGCTGAGTTAGCGATAGGTTGGGCCTTGTATTGCAAAACGCAGACAAGTAATAAACATGTAAAAAGTAAATGCCTTTTAATAAAGTACATCAGTAGGTCTTTTACTTAATCAGGCCAAGGCCTTCCAATGCAGATTTATCGTTAGGGCTGTATAACAATATTTTGTTGAATAAAGTTTTTGCTTCATTCTTATTGCCCAGGAAATAGTTGGTCCATGCGCTCATCAGCATATTGTTGTAATTGAAGGGGGTTAGGTTTAGAGCCACATCGAAATATTTTTTCGCGGATAAATAATCTTTCCTGTAGTAGTAAATCATTCCCAGGTTATAATTTGCAGAACCGTTTTTAGAGTCTAATTTCAAAATTGACAAATAGGCTTTTTCAATCTCTGTCCAGTTTTCAAGTTTGGTATATGGATTAATAATTGCCCAAAATGGTTCGGTAGCTGCAGGCATCAAAAGAATCGCTTTCTGGTAATAGGAGATGGCATCTTTGTGCTTAGCCGCAAGATAATGCAGCCAGCCCAGGCGAAGGTTCATTTCATAAGAGTTTGCATTGTAAACCCCGGTAATTGATTTTATAGCAGCATCGTATTTCAGCACCGCTTCATAATCATACGACTGGCTGAAAGCGCTTACTATTTCCTTTGTTTGGGCAGCAATGTTTAATACAGCGGAAGTAAGTGCGATAAAAAGCGTAGTTTTCAATAGTTTCATAAATAGGTTGCTTTTAAATTAGTAATTATAGTTAGGTAAATAGATGAATGATTCTGTATTGTTTTTTTTGTGAATGGTAAAGCGGTGCATTTTGTTGTCTCTCAGCTCCAGTTCAAAATTGATTTTTTTGAAGGTGTAAGTTATAAATTTCGTTTCAATTTCTGTCCGGATAATTAATTTTTGCGGAGCATAGATGTTGTCTGCATATGTGAATGTAGAAGTATGGTTGGCCTTCGTGAACAAATAAAACGGAGCAAGAAAATCCTGGAAAGGTTGTAGCCATTTACTGTTGAAGTGGGTAAGCGGTACATGATCTTCAATTTTTATATTTTCATAATAGCCAAGCAATTGTCTGTACGCAGCAAGATAAAAATGAAACAACAGGGATTTTTTATCGCCTTCAAAGTCAGTGAAGTAGAGCATTACACCATCATTGATAAAGTAAGCGTAAGATTTCGTTGCTTCACAAAAAATATACGTCCTGTTTAAGGCATCTGTCAGCACTTCCCAGTTAACAATATCGGTTGCGTTTTCCTTCTGAAAGCTTAGTTTTATTCCCGGATAAAGTGCAAAGCTGTTCGTCAGCAATTGGTTTACCTGTACATTGCTTATGAATGCACCTTCCTTCGGGACTTCTGATATTCTCAAAAATTTATCCTGCCCCTTGCGTTCGATAAAATAGGCTATCGGATAAGGCAGTGTTTTAGCACCAACAGTGGGGATTGTTTGCAATTGGAAATGAATGTGTGGCTCCGGTGAACGCCCTGAATTACCGCAGGTTGCTATAAATGTTCCACGGGTAATGTACTGACCGATAAATACATTGAACGAATCTTTTTTTATGTGGCTTATCTGTGAGAACAATCCATTCAGGTGGTTTAATATCACTGTATTCCCCCAGTTGTGCTCTGTATCCACATCACCCACTTCATTTTCTTCTACGGTATTAATGATGTCGTATACATAGCCATCAAACGGAGCATAAATCTCTTTGTTATAGCAATAGAAATAATCCCTTGAAAAGTATTCCCTGTAGCTTGTCGGTTCACGATAGGTGTTGTTTTTGGAGTCAACAATTACAAAGTCCAGGGCTTTGCTCCAGTCGCCAAGGTGGGTTATTTTGCCATCATACCCCTGGCTTACATACCATTCGCCTGCAAAGGGAAGCGATATTTTGGCTAGGTGCTCGTTCTTGAACCGCTGTATGGAATTTAAGAATTTATAAATTGTTTTTTCTGGTGAAAAGTACTGTATGGTAATAACATGCAGGTATTTTTGGAACAAACGTTGATTCAGGGTAAAAAGGAATGCTATGCACACAATATTAAAAGAAAGTGATAACGCTTTCAGCTGGAAAACAACCATTATTTTCCCTACCGAAAGCAATACAAACATCAGGACGGGAGTAAGTGCAATAACGGTTATATAGCTGTAAATATTGGGAATCAGGAAAAAGCAGCCTATCGCGATGGAAAGAAAAATGAAATTGGAACCCTGAAGGTAAAAGTTCAGATCGTCTACATTGGCGCCAAAGAGGAAATAGAAAAAATAAGCGCAGTAGAACCCGATAATAGTCAGTGAAAAGGCGATACGGGAAAAATAGAGCATACCGCCAGCAATTAAAATTCCTCCGAGTACAGAATTCTGAAAGAAAGTGCCCGCAAGCGTTTTGAAATAAATTACTGCGAAAGAATACATTGGCAGCTGATCGGCAGAATGCACAAACTGGTAATAAAGTGACGACTCGTTCCGTATAACATCGTTCATCACATAAATGTGGTTTTCATCCCAATGCAGATTGGTTAGGGTTGAAGAGGATAAGGAGATGATCCAGTACGTAATTAGAAAGGGCAGAGTGATAAAAGGCAGATTGTATATAGCCAGTAGGCCCTTCAACCATACCGTAATCATCAACAGGAAAAAAACGGACGTTATAAAAAGTAAGACAAAAGTAAAATTGAAAGAAAATTCATATCCAAGTGCAAGGCCTATAAATAGGGCGTTGAAACCGAATAGCCCTTTTTTTATATCTTCCCTGTTGAATCCTAGTGCATAAGCAAGTGTATTAACGGAGAGGACTGCCAGTAAGCCACAGAGCCCAACGGGTGGAGCGAAAAAGGTAACGAGTAAAATAATGGCCGCAAATAGCGGATTCAATGAGAAAAAAACAAGGCTATAGCTATTCAGGGTAGATTGTACCCAGTAATTATCTTCTATTTTTTCTGCTGTTGCCTTCAAAATGCACAATTAATTTACGGGTTAAATTTAGAATTTTATTTGAACTTATTCATAAACCATTTTTGTAATTGTATCTCCTTTTATTTTTGTTTTTGCGGGTTTGTGAGTAGAATTTAGGCGTTTTTTTGCCAGTTACCGACAATTTTATCATCCAGGCATTTAATACAAAAAAAAATAAGTATTATTATAGTGTGGTTTTTTATTAATGGAGGGGGGGATATACAGTTAAACATTACAATTCATTAAAATGGGATCTACGGTAAATCTGAAAAAGCGGATAAAGGAAGCTAATTTATTGAAACAGCAATCTCAAGTGAAAAATTTTGTAACCTGGTTCGAAATTCCGGCATATAACCATTACCGGTCGGTTGCTTTTTACAATTATATCTATGGCATAGAAATAACTTCCGTTGAGCTAAATGGTTTTGCAATGGGCTTTTTTCCTGCTGAAAATGGAATTGGTGGAGCAATAGTTACTGGTAACGGCTGTGTACCAAGCGAAACAGGGCCGCTCATCTATTTGAACGGGGGAGATGATTTAAATGACGTGTTATCGAAAGTAAATGAAGCGGGAGGAAGAGTAGTAATGGGTAAAACTTTTTTAAGTGAATCAGCCGGATATTTTGCGCTATTTATAGATTCTGAAGGGAATCGCCTTGCGTTGCACTCTAAACATTAATATCGATTTGAGAGTAAAGTGGTTCGGTATCACCTATCTCATTTCTCACGCCTCATATCTCAATACTAAAAAAGTATGAACTCAAAACACTACAACATAAATCAGTTAAGAATTGATTTGTGGAATGAGCTGAAAGAGAAGACCAATGCTGTTACACGCGTTCCACTCGAAGACCCGACCCACAAGGATCGTTTGGCTGAGGTACATGAAGTGCTTCGTAACCTGTTGAGTATTGAGCAATATTTTGCTTTTCCTGGTTCCGGGCTCGTGAGCCGCATTATTGCTGCCGTTAAAAAGGGGGAGCTAAAGGCCGTAAGTAACCAGGTTGCGGAAATTGTGCATTTGCTTGTGAGCGACAATTACCGTACGCATCCTGAAGTAATGGAAGAGCATTTCGAAGACCGTTTCAGGAAGGATGCAGTTCCAGCCAAACAAATCAGCACAACGAAAAAAAATTATTTTGAAGTGCTTTATGTGGAAGACTTGTCAGTCAATGAAGAAGCTGCTATCAAAAATCGTTTAAAGGAAATTATTAACCCGCACAGTGCTTTAACTTATGATATCGTTGTACAGCGTTCTTTCCAGGATGCGCTGATTGCACTTTTTTTTAATTACAATATACAGGCAGCAGTGATCCGTTCAGCTCCTTTGTACTATTCATCCAATATTACTGCTTTAATCCGCCCTTTTATTCAGAATGTGCTGAAGGTGGATTTGTCGGGTGTTGCCAATGCTGAGCTTGGGCTTTTACTCGGTAAATATATCCGCCAGTTCAGGCCGGAGCTCGATATTTATTACATTACAGACACATCGTTAACACATCTTGAAGATGCAACGCTGAATACGTTCAGGCGCATTTTTTACCGCATGGAAGATTTGCAGGAGCTGCACCTGACAATTATCAATGGTATAAACGAGCGTTTTGAAACTCCTTTCTTTACTGCACTTACAGAGTATAGTAAAAAACCTACGAGTGTATTCCACGCCATGCCTATTTCAAGAGGGAACTCTGTATTTAAATCACGCTGGATTTCTGATTTGGGTGATTTTTACGGGCGGAATGTGTTTTTAGCGGAAACCTCTGCTACCAACGGAGGGCTTGATTCATTGCTGCAACCAAAAGGGCCAATGAAAAAGGCCCAGCAAAAGGCTGCCAAAGCATTTGGAGCAGAACATACTTTTTTTGTTACCAATGGTACATCCACTGCAAATAAAATTGTGCAACAGGCACTTATTAAGCCTGGCGATGTGGTGTTGATTGACAGGGATTGCCATAAATCACATCATTACGGATTGGTTCTTGCGGGTGCATTTCCTGTTTATCTTGATTCATACCCGATTCAGGAGCATTCCATTTATGGTGCTGTGCCTTTGAATGTGATTAAAGAGAAACTAACTACCCTGAAAAATGCGGGTAGACTAGATAAGGTGAAAATGCTTTTGCTTACCAATTGCACGTTTGACGGGCTTGTGTACAATGTGGAAAGAGTAATGGAGGAAGTGCTTGCTATAAAACCCGATATGGTGTTTCTCTGGGATGAAGCCTGGTTTGCCTACGCAAGCTTTACATACACATTTAAGCAGCGCACCGGTATGTATGTTGCACAAAAGCTGTTTAATAAATACAGGAGTGAAGCATACAAACAGCAGTATAAAGAACATCTTGAGAGTTTAAAAAAAGGGGAACAGCCGTCTTTGCCGGATCCTGAAAAAGTGAAAATACGTGTGTATGCCACACAAAGTACTCACAAAACATTGTCCTGTTTCCGTCAGGGTTCCATGATCCAGGTGTGGGATGAAGAGTACGCCCGCAGGGTTGCCGACACATTCCAGGAAGCATACATGACACATACAACAACTTCTGCAAACTATCAGATAATTGCCTCTATGGATGCGGGCCGCAGGCAAGTTGAACTAGAAGGGTATGAGCTGGTGGAGAAAAGTATTGAGATGGCGATGATACTGCGTTCAAAAATACAGAATCACCCTAAGCTGAGTAAATATTTTCATGTGCTTTCTGTGGAAGATATAATTCCTAAAAAGTACCGTGAATACGGCTTAAGCGAATACTATACCCAGGAAAACGGCTGGACACGTATGGAAGATGCCTGGGAAAAAGATGAATTTGTTTTAGACCCAACCAAAGTAACTTTATCTGTAGGAAAAGCTGGCATCACCGGAGACATGTTCAAGAACAATTACCTGATGGACCGCTTTAATATCCAGCTGAATAAAACATCGCGTAATACGGTCCTTTTAATGACCAATATAGGGACAACCCGTGGAAGTGTTACGTTTTTAATCAATGCTTTGCTTCAGATTGCCGCAGAGCTGGATGAGAGCAACCGTTCACTGAACAAACGTGAAGCGGAAATATCTGTTCGGCATATCAATTCATTAATTAAAGATGTGCCCCCTTTACCGGATTTTAGTTACTTCCATCGTTCTTTCCAGGCAACACCGGGTGTTCCGGGTGGGAATATACGGGAAGCATTTTTCCTCGCGTATGATGAGGACATGTGTGATTATATCCCTTTGAAGGCTTGTTTGCTGGAACTGAAGAATAATCGTGAGCTGGTTTCTACTTCTTTTGTAATCCCTTATCCACCGGGCTTTCCTATATTGGTTCCGGGGCAGGTAGTGAGTGAAGAAATCCTGCGTTTTATGATTGCGCTGGATATAAAGGAGG
Source organism: Bacteroidia bacterium (assembly GCA_020051175.1). GTDB lineage: Bacteria > Bacteroidota > Bacteroidia > 2-12-FULL-35-15 > 2-12-FULL-35-15 > 2-12-FULL-35-15. The sequence continues at coordinate 105,309 of JAGVJJ010000044.1, forward strand.
TACACGGTTACCGTTCCGACCTGGGATTGAAAGTGTTTACTGAAGAAGCTTTGAACCGTAAGAACACTCTTTCAGCTATGGGCGCAATGCCTATTAATATTGGTGGGAAAGCAAAGTCTAAAGGGTAATTGTTATTTCTCGCAGAGTTTCGCAGAGTTAACCGCAGAGTCTCGCTGAAGTAAATGGAAAATGAATTGTCATATAATATTCGTGGTGCAGCTTTTAAAGTGCATACTGAGCTGGTGCCTGGGCTATTGGAATCTGTTTATGAAACAGCTCTTAGCTATGAATTGAGGCAAAAGGGTTATGATGTTAAGTCGGTAGAAACATTAAGGGATGTGTATCACAAACAACTGCTCACATATCTTAAATTATCAAATAAAAAACTCAGTTTATTAAAACTTTAATTCTTCATCGTTAAAAGACTCTATAATTCGAATAGCTAACAATTTATAAAATCCGCGGAACTCTGCGTAAAACTCTGCGAGAAATAAAAATACTATGTCAACAAAAACCTTAAAAACAATTGCCGACATCCGCGCTTTTTTCAAAAGCAACGAAACACCTATTTATTTCATCAGTGCCACAAATTTCAATTTGCTGGGCATGGATGAGTGGGTCAATAATTTCAAATACATCAGCCATATTGACTGTTTTGAAGGGCAGCACCCTAATTTATTTTCCCCTAAGGAAGAAGTTCCTCATGATGAATTCCAGAGTATAGAAGATATTAATAACTATCTGCTGCAGCATCCCGAAGTGATTGAATATATCAAATCAAGAAGTGTGAATGGAAAAGCCGGGAAAGCGTTGTTTCTGATGTTTGATGAAAAAACGGAAGAGCTTGCCAGAGGGCTGGGTCTGGATGTATGCTTCCCGTCTTCAAAGCTGCGCTCTTTCCTGGATAATAAGGTAAATACCAATCGCACTGCAGAAAAGGCAGGTGTGGCTTGTGTACCTTATGTTTTATCACCTGTAACAAGTTTTGAGCATTTGCGTAAAGTGTCTGAGAAATTGGGTGATAGCCTTGTTGTTCAAACACCATACGGAGATTCGGGACATACCACTTTTTTTATTTCCAATGAGGAAGAATTTAATACCTACAAAGAGGAAATTCTGAAGGAGAAAGAGGTGAAAATAATGAAGCGTATCAATTGTTACGGAACTGCAATAGAGGGTTGTGTCACAAAACATGGTACGCTGGTAGCGCCTTTAATGACGGAGCTCGTAGGCTTTAAGGAGCTTACACCTTACAAGGGCGGCTGGTGCGGAAATGAGATTTATGGAAATGCTTTTACCCCGGATATACGTGAAAAAGCAAAAACATATACGCAGCGTTTTGGTGATCAGCTGCGTAAAGAAGGATACAAAGGATACTTTGAGCTGGATTTTTTAATTGACAAGGACAATGGTGAAGTATACCTGGGTGAGCTGAATCCGCGTATTTCGGGTGCCAGCTCTATGACCAATCATGCATTGTTTGCAATGACAGATGTTCCTTTGTTTTTGTTCCACCTGTTGGAGTGGCTGGATGTTCCTTATGAAGTGGATGTGAACACGCTTACTAATCGCTGGGCACAAGCTGAGAATATGGACAGCTGGAGCCAGTTGATTATAAAACATACTCGTAAAACCCTTGAGTTTACTACAGAGGCAGCTTCGTCCGGAATATGGGAAATGCAGAAGAATGGCAGAATTAAATTCAAAAAAATGGATGCCCACAGGCAGTCGGTAGTGGGTGACAATGAGGCTTTCTTTTTACAAATTACTCAGAAAGATGACTATTTGTATGAAGGAGCTGATATGGGAATCCTTGTGATGCGTGGCCGTTTAATGACGGATGATTTTCAGCTGATTGAAAGAGCGAAACGCTGGATAAAGGCTTTGCGCATGCAATATAGAGCCGATATGATAGACTCCAGTTTACTGACGGAGGAAGAGTTGATGGAGGCGGGTGATTTTAAGTTGTTGTAACCATAAAGTGTTAAATTTAAAATGACTCTCTCTGATTTTTTTGGCCATTGGCAAACCGCCTACTGGAAGATAGGGCTCCGATATTTTGTAATGGCGGGACTCACATTTGTGGCGTTTTATTACGTTTTTAAGGCACCTATGCTGAAAAGGAAAATTCAGGCTAAGTTTCCAAAGAACAAGGACTATTTCAGGGACCTGTTTTATTCTCTCATCTCCATTGGGATTTTTGCATTTATGTTTGTGAGTACGTTTTCGTTTTTAAAACCTTATACCAACTTGTATGATGATGTTTCTGAGTATGGCGTGGTTTATTATTGTTTTACCATAGTGTGGATGTTTTTTTTGCACGATGCCTATTTTTACTGGTCACACCGGCTTATGCACCACCCGAGAGTTTTCAAATATGTTCACCTGGTCCATCATAAATCCACAAACCCTTCACCCTGGACCGCCTATGCTTTTCACCCTGCAGAAGGAGTTATAGAAGCCCTGATTATTCCTATTATAGCATTTTCTATTCCAACACATAAGTCGGCAATTATTGGATATACTTTATTTCAGATTATATACAATGTATATGGACATCTTGGGTTTGAGATTATGCCAAAAAAATTCAATACACACTGGTTTGGAAAGTGGATGAATACTTCTGTGGGGCATAACATGCACCATAAGTATTTTGTTCACAATTACGGCTTGTGGACTACTATCTGGGACAGGGCTTTTGGAACAATGAACCCCAAATATGACGAAGCATACACATATGCAACGGAGGCACAAAAGATTAAAGAAAGTACTCTGACACAGTAATCATTAAAAAAATATTAAATTTTATGTTTTAGCCTCTCATGAGCAGCTAATAATTCATTAAAAAGTAAGAAATTAAAATTATACTTGCTATTTTTGTATATATTAGCTTTAAGTTAGATACGCTATAAATTATAAGTTTCTTTAAAATGAATTGCATAATTGTTGATGATGATGAATTGGTAAGGCATACATTGGAAACACTGATTGCCGAAACTGATTATCTTACATTTGTAAAGAGTTGTAGTACCGCTGCAGAAGCAGCGGAGATACTTCAACAGGAAAGCATCGATTTGATATTCCTGGATGTGAAAATGCCGGGAATGAATGGAATTGATTTTTTAAAGAGCCTGGAGGAAAATAAGCCCCAGGTAATTATGATTACTGCTGATAAAGATTCTGCAGCCGAAGCTTATAATCTGGATGCGAGTGATTTTATATTAAAGCCCATCACCAGACCCCGTTTTTTAAAGGCTGTTGCCAAAACCAAAAGGAATTTTACTCTTGACCAAAAGCTCATTGCGAGTGATGCCCTGTTTGTGAAAGTGAACTCTGTACTGAGAAGGGTTAACATGCACGACATTATTTACATCGAAGCGATGGCCGATTACCTTACAGTTCATACAGCCACTCAGAAATATGTTTTAAAATCCACGATGAAGAATATTATGGACAAACTTCCTGAGAAGGAGTTTATACGTGTTCACAATTCTTTTATAGTGCGCATTGATAAAATAACCTCCATTGAGGATGTTAGTCTTTTAATAGGAAAAAAGATTATTCCAATCAGCCGCAACAGAAGAAAATCATTAATGGACAGCCTGAACCTTATTTAATTCAGCTGAGAGGCTTATCCATATTGCGTTTTTTGATTCTAATCCATAGGTAACATAAGCTGCTGGAGCTTACTATAATTGCCACAAAAGCTGTGATTAGCACTAATGGTGAAGTGATGGTTCTGTATATTTCCGTAGCAATATTCCCTATGATTACCCATTGAATAACATAAATTACAGTTATGTTTTTCCCAAGCCACCTGAGATACTTCATAACGGGCTGGTTTTGACTAATTTTCTCTAATCCTTTTACTAAAAGACCATAAAAAAAGAGGAATGTGATTGTCCAGCAAAAGAATACAACTCCATGATGGTAGTAGCTTTGCAGGTTTGATGCTGTTGAAATGGCATATTGGTAGGTAAAAGCAAAGAACAGGAGAAATAGCAAGGTAAGTATGATTTTTGCTTTTAAAGAGTCCAATATGCTGAAATCATATTGAATGCTAAGTTTATACAGCGCAATCCCTGCCAGTGAATAGGAAAGCCATGGGAATAGTGGGAAGTAGGACCAGGTGCTATCGCCATAAATAAAAGCCAGGAAATACAATAGAGCTTTATCGTCTGGTTTTGTTGTGTTATCCAGTAAAAAGATTCCTAGAAAACTTACAGCAAATGCAAATAACAGGGAAAGGACAAAATGTTTATCCAGTACTTTTTTTAGCAGCGCAATGATAATGATGCTTAATCCTGCATTCAGCAACACATCCACTCCAAATATATAGTCTAAAATATTTATATAAGGGTATTCGCCTTTGGCTACAGCAATAAGAAGGTTAAGATTTAATGCAATATTAAGTGCAAGGCCGAGAGCAATGATTTTAATTCCCCGTATTACAAGGTGCTTTGTTGTTTTTTGAGAAGACGCAATAAAATATCCAAGAAAAAGTAAGAATACCGGGGCTACAGGCGGTCCACCGAGGAAAAGCAATATTTTTCCGATATCACTTTTGAATATTGACTCCGATGCGAATAACTCAATTATGTGCACCTGTATCATCAGCAGGGCGGCTATTCCTTTGAGTAAGTCGGCAGTCTGGGTCCTTGCCATATGGGTCACATAACCTCTTAGTTTCCGAATTCACTCATAAAGCGTATACGCAGCAAACGCATTTCTTCTTCCGTATATTCATCTTCTCCCAGCTCTGCGAGGGCAGCTTCAATGGAATCGGTATCCGACTCTTTGAAGTATTCTATGGCCTCCTGCTGTTTATCATCATCTATATTGTCGTTGATGTAATAAGCGATATTTACCTTGGTGCCGGAAGAAACAATACTTTCAATTTCTGTGATTAGTTCTGAAAGGCTTAAACCTTTAGCACTCGCAACATCTTCCAAAGGTAGTTTCCTGTCTATGCTCTGAATAATGTGAACTTTTAAGCCGGACTTATTTACAATAGATTTTACAACCATGTCGGATGGCCGCTCAATCTCGTTCTCCTCAACGTATTTATTGATAAGGTCAAGGAATGGTTTTCCGAACTTTTGTGCTTTACCTTGTCCAACACCGGTAATATTTACCAGCTCTTCCATCTTAATAGGATACTGGATGGCCATTTCTTCCAATGACAGCTCCTGGAATATCACATAAGGAGGGAGCTTCATCTTGTGCGCTGTTTGCTTCAATAAGTCCTTTAATGCAGCAAATAAAACCGGGTCAGCACCGGAACCAGCTTTGTTCCCTGCTCCACCGGCTTCATCGTCATCTGAGTCGGTACCTTCATAATCATGATCTTTTGTGATCATGATGCTGAAAGGCTCTTCCATAAAATCTTTCCCCTCTTTGGTTACTTTCAGCAAGCCGTAATTTTCAACATCCTTTGCCAAAAGCCCTGATACCAATGCCTGACGGATAACAGCATTCCAGTATTTTTCATTTTTATCGTCCTCAGCACCTTTGCCAAAACACTCCAGTTCTGTATGTTTGTAGGATTTGGTTGTAGAGTTAACGGTACCTAAAAGAATATTGATGATGTCTTTTGTCTTGAACTTTTCTTTAACATCCTGTATGGCTTCAATAGCAAGGGCCACATCGTCCATTCCCTCAAACTTTTGTTTCGGGCTTCGGCAGTTGTCGCACATGTTGCCACAGCCAGTTTCATCAAACTCTTCCCCAAAGTAATGAAGTAAGAATTTCCTTCTGCAGCTGGATGTTTCAGCATAGGAAACGGTTTCGTGAAGCAATTGCTTTCCTATCTCCTGTTCGGAAACAGGTTTGCCTTTCATGAATTTTTCCAGCTTCTGAATATCATCGTGACTATAGAACGTAATGCAATTGCCTTCCCCGCCATCACGTCCGCTGCGGCCGGTTTCCTGGTAGTAACCTTCCAGTGATTTTGGAATATCATGGTGGATCACAAAACGAACATCCGGCTTGTCAATGCCCATTCCAAAAGCAATGGTAGCAACAATTACATCAATATCTTCCATCAGGAACAGGTCCTGGGTTTTGGCCCTTTCCTTCGCTTCCAGCCCGGCATGGTACGGCAATGCTTTAATGCCATTTACACGTAAGGTTTCAGCCAGCTCATCCACTTTTTTACGGCTCAGGCAGTATACTATACCTGATTTTCCCTGGTTTGCCTTGATGTATTTGATAATTTCCTTGATAACATTCTGTTTCGGACGAATATCATAATACAGGTTAGAGCGGTTGAATGAGGATTTATAGAGGTTTGCACCTACCATTCCCAGGTTTTTCTGTATGTCAGCCTGCACTTTAGGGGTAGCAGTAGCTGTTAAGGCAATAATAGGCACTTTGCCAATTTCTTCAATGATGTGGCGAAGCCTGCGGTATTCAGGACGAAAATCATGTCCCCATTCAGAAATACAGTGTGCTTCATCAATGGCAAAGAATGATATTTTAATTTCTTTGAAAAACGATACATTCGCCTCTTTGGTAAGACTTTCAGGGGCCACATACAACAACTTTGTTTTGCCATCGGTAATGTCTTTTTTTACTTTGGCAATCTCCATTTTCGACAATGAAGAATTCAGGAAATGTGCAATGCCCTCTTCATTACCAAAATTACGCAATGCATCTACCTGGTTTTTCATCAATGCAATAAGCGGGGAAATAACAATGGCAGTACCATCACTTACCAATGCAGGAAGCTGATAGCACAATGATTTCCCACCACCGGTAGGCATTATTACAAAAGTATCTTTCCCTTCCAGCAGTGTAGTGATTATGGCTTCCTGCTGTCCCTTAAAACTTTCAAACCCAAAAAATTTTTGTAAGTAGTGTTGTAGAGATGTTCCAATATCGAGCATCATTTTAGTATTTGTTATTAAACTTATGGTGTGTATACAGTATCAAAGAAAAAAACTATTTTTATACCGGTTTACCAAAGTCTGTTTCTGTTTGGTACGTAATGTAAATATATAAAAAAAAATGTTGTAATAACAGACTGTTACACACTTTATTTAATTTTTCTACGAAGTGAATAATTCTTTCGATAAAATAGCCGAATTAGCCAAACTTACCTTAACCATTGAGGCGGATGCTGTTCGTAACCTGCAAAAATCTATCAATGCCGATTTTATAGCAAGTGTTAAACTGATTTATGAATCGAAAGGAAGGGTTGTTGTCACGGGAATTGGGAAGAGTGCCATTATTGCACAAAAGATTGTGGCTACATTGAATTCTACAGGAACCCCTTCGGTATTCATGCATGCAGCGGATGCCATACATGGAGATTTAGGTACACTGCAACAGGATGATGTGGTAATTTGTATCTCCAAAAGCGGAAATACCCCTGAAATTAAGGTGTTGGTACCTCTTTTAAAAACAGGTGGAAACAAATTGATTGCACTTGTTGGAAATACGGAGTCTTATCTTGCGAAGCAATCGGATTATATACTGGATACAACGGTGGAGAAGGAAGCGTGTCCGAACAACCTTGCTCCGACTACCAGCACTACGGCACAGCTGGCTATGGGTGATGCGTTGGCCGTTTGTCTGCTTGATTACAGAGGTTTTTCGAGTAAAGATTTTGCCAAATACCACCCTGGTGGGGCTTTAGGTAAACGTTTATATTTAAAGGTGGGTGATATCGCCATTCAAAATCAAAGGCCACAGGTCAGGCCCGAAGATTCCATAAAATCCGTGATTCTTGAAATATCATCCAAACGCCTTGGGGCCGCTGCTGTTATTGACGATAGTGGAAACCTGGCGGGAGTAATAACTGATGGGGATTTGAGAAGGATGCTTGAAAAGGCCGATTCTATTGCCAATCTGAGGGCTTTGGATATTATGAATAAAAACCCAAAGAGGGTAGAGGCGGATGAGCTGGCAATAAATGCCATGCAGGTACTGGAACAATATAACATCACTCAATTAATTGTAACGGATAAAGGAAAATACACTGGTTTTGTACATTTGCATGACTTGGTAAAGGAGGGAATAATCTGATTTGTGGATGTACTGATTGTGCAGATTTGCAGATTTATTATTTACCGGTAAAACATAAATATCCTATTAATGACTAAACGAATAGCTGCCATAGTGCCTGCATTTAACGAAGAAGAAGCAATTGCTTCTGTTGTTAATGATATTAACGCTATGGGAAAAGCGGAAGGGCTTGCTATTGATGTGGTTGTTGTAAATGATTGCTCTAAAGACAATACATCAAAAGTGATTGCCGGACTTCAGTGTATTGCTCTGAACCTGCCGATAAACCTGGGTATTGGAGGTGCTGTTCAGACGGGTTTTAAATATGCTTTAAAGAATGGTTACGATTATGCCATACAGGTTGATGGTGACGGGCAGCATCCTGCTTCTGAAATTCCTAAAATTGTAAATGCCGCTTTTAATGGTGGATATGACGTAGTGATTGGTTCCCGTTTTATTTCAAATGAAGGCTTTCAATCCTCTACTATTCGCAGGGTTGGTATCAATTATTTCAAATGGCTGAACCGTTTGCTGTTGGGTATTGTTGTTCACGACAGCACTTCCGGTTTCAGGCTTGTAAATAAGGATGTGTTAAAAGTGGTATCGGATTATTATCCTGATGAGTACCCGGAACCGGAGGCCATTGTAGTGTACTCGCTTAAAAAATTTAAAGTAGGGGAAGTGGCGGTAAGCATGAAAGAGCGACAGGGAGGGGTTTCTTCAATCGGCCGCTTTGCTTCGGTTTACTATATGTTTAAAGTTACACTTGCTATTGTGTTTACGTTTACACGAATGAAATTCAGAAAGTAGTTTGGAGTGAGGAGTCGGTAGTGCGTAGACTTATCTGGTTTGCGAATGCCGACAACGAACTACTGACTACAAACTACTAATTAATAAAAGTATGGTAAAGATTCAAATTATAGCAATAACAATCAGTTTACTGTTTTTGCTTTACATTGTTCGCCTGATTATAAAAGGAAAATTACGCGAGGAATATTCCATTGTATGGATTGTGTGCACGCTTGTGCTGATAGTGTTTTCGTTCTGGAGAGATGGCCTGGAGATAATTGCACAGCTGGTAGGCGTGTATGAAGCACCCAACCTGGTGTTTACAGGTGCTATCTTTGCAACATTTGTCTACCTGTTGCACTTGAGTATTGTCGTATCCAAGCTGCACTCACAGAATAAGCAGTTGGCACAGGAAATGGCCATATTCAAGGAAGAAATGCTGAAGTGGAAAAACGAACAAAAGAACAATTAATTTTAGAATAAACGATACATTTGAAAAAGCTTGCAGTAATAAACGGTTTAAGGGGGTATGCCATTCTGGGTGTAATTTATTTTCACCTTCTTGGTGTTTTTTTTAACCGTCCGGGCTGGGTTACGTATTATATTTTTGATGTGCCTATTTTCCCGTTGACCTATTTGGGGCACGGCTGGCTGGGGGTGGATTTGTTTTTTATACTTTCCGGTTTTGTATTGTATCTGCCTTACGCAACCAAAAGCCGTGAGTTGACTACAAAATCTGATTTGTGGGGCTTTTATAAAAACCGTGCAGCACGCTTGTTGCCTTTGTATTATACAGTGGTTATCATTTCTGTTATTTTTATTGTTAAATGGTCGCACATCCATGATTGGGCTTTCTGGAAAGAAATGCTGCTGATGTTTACCCTAACTTTTAATTTTACCAAAGAAACATTCATTCCTCAGAGTAATTATGTATTGTGGTCTTTAGGGATAGAGGTGTTGTTTTCCCTGATATTCCCATTGCTGATATGGGGGATTGCGAAAAGAGGAATAATCAAATTTTCGCTAATAGTATTTTACCTGAGCTTTATTGTCCGTATGGTTTCCTGCTGGTATCCCGAATATAATGTGGCTCCACACCTGAACATGATTAAAGACAGCATTTTTGGGCGCCTGGATGATTTTATTGTCGGGATGCTGATTTGTCACTGGTTTGTAACAGGATGGAAACAGGCGTGGTTTGAGCGCTACAGCATGCACTTGTTTTTAGTTTCAATGATTGTTATTACGCTGGGGTGTTACTTCTCAGATTATGTATTTCTTCACCTTTTGCCAGCCTGGTGTGAACCTATTATCAATACCGTGTTTCAGCTTGGGTTTGGCTTGCTGATATTGTCGCTTTTGCACATGTCGAAAAATCCTTTGCGTTATTTGTTTACCAATAATTTTCTTCAATTGTGCGGAATGATGTGCTACAGTCTTTACCTGTGGCATGGTAACATGCGTATGGTATTTATGGCTGATTACAGCGTGTCGCGTATTATTGCTTATTGTTTCTTTTTGTTTGCGCTATCTTTCCTTTCCTATAGGTACATTGAATTTGGAAATAAGAAGCTGGGGGATGTGTTGCCGAAGTAATATTTTTTTGAGCGGGACGCTCTAAAATATTGGCACGAGTGGGACACTCGCGCCAAATCGAAATCTAATAAATGTACTCATAATAAGAGCAATTTGTAGTGTTCCCTGATTCATAAGAATGTAAAATACAGCTTGTCCGCTTTTTATTTTCTGTATCATAGGTATATGATATTGTCCATTTACTAAAGCCATTTACTTTAGAATATTGTCTGCAATTTGCTTGTGTAATATTGTTTTGTTGATCTAAGAATTCCTTTGTTTTTACTATTGTGGTGGTGGTGCCACCCTTCTTTGTTTTATTCTTATATTTCTTTTTGCTGTATATTATATTTTTATTTCTTTTTGTTTTTTCTACAGAAAGCAGTTTCCCATTTTTTAATAGTACCCGCACCTCCTTATTCTTTAACTTATATGTTTTTAATTTGCTTTTATACCTTTTGCCATTGTCTGTAAGTATTGCAATCCTCGTTTTTTGGTTAGGATAGGAATAATCTATAGAATATGTTCTTAGAATGGTATCGTATTTTGTGAAGCCGGTTTTATTTTTCCATCTGTTTAAGGAATCATATGTGATATATTCTACTTCAGAAGTGTCTTGACCATTGTACAAAAAAATGGATTTGTATACGAGTCCGCTATTGTTAAAGTAATAGTGCCATCTTAGTGTGCGGTCTTCCTTTCCTTCTGAAGAATATATTTTTATTTCTTTGAATTTATCAGAAGCGGGTTTTCTGATCATTATTTTATTGCTTTGTCCATAAAAGACAAAGCTGGAAAATACAAAGAGTAGAATAAGGTTATATTTCACGTTTACTTTTTCAACTTCGCCTTCTCATCCTTCGCCCAATTCAGGTTGCCTTGTGCCAGTTTGTGATCGGGTTGCAGCTCCAGTGCTTTGGTGCAGGCTTCAATGCCTTTGTCCCATTGCTTCATCATGTTATAAGCAGCACCCATATTGCTGTATGCATCGGCATAGTTGGGTTTTAGTTTAATAGCTTGCTTACAGGCTTCAACACTTTTATCGTAAAGCCCTTTGTTGTAGTAGTTCAGGCTTAGGTCGAGGTAGTTTTCAGGTGTAGGATCTTTTTTCACAGTTTCCTCCAGTTTTACAAGCTGGTCGCGCTGGTTTTGTGCATCGGCCAGATTGTTTTTAGCCAGCTGAAAATCAGGTTTGATGGCAATTGCTTTGTTGCAGGCTTCAATGGCTTTGTCGTACTGTTTTAAAATGGAATAAGCGGAGCAGATATTATTATATGCATCTGCATAATCAGGTTTTAGTTTTACAGCTTCTAAACCGGCTTCCACACATTTTTCATATTTGCCTGCCTGGTAATATAACAGGCATAAATCGAAATATTTTTCAGCGGTAGGTGCCTTTTTGATTTCTTCGGCCATCAGCTCAATTTTTCCCTTTTTGTTTTTGCTTGCTTCCAGGTATTGGCGTGCTTCCTCGTTGCCAGGCATAATGTCCAGTGTGGCTTGTGCGGCAACATTCAATTTATCCCATTCGCCAGCATCGTTGTAGGCTCTCATTAAGGCTTGCCTTCCGCCAAGACTGCCGGGCGCAAGTTCCACCGATTTTTCAAGCATTGGAATAGCTTCAGCATAGCGTTTCTGGTTCAACAAAAAATTTCCGTAAAAGTGCCATGAATCCGGCTGACCGGGGTTGAATTCAGTTGCATTCTTGAAATACCTTTCCGCTGTTTCCTTATCACCGGTAGCATTTTTCAAAACACCCATGTTGATGTGAAGCGCGCTGTAATGCGGCCACATGGTTAATGCTTTGGTAAAACAATTTTCAGCTTCCACATAATCGCCCTGAGCCATTCTGCTCAATCCGTAATTCATTAATCCACGGGCGTTTTTAGGACTTTTGATGGTAACATCCTTCCACAGGCTTTCTTCTGTTTTCCACACTCTATTGCGTTCCACGGTTCCATAAGAGTACCCAGATAAGATCACTAAAGCTGCAATGGCTATAACCATTTCATATTTTACAGAAGTGTTTGTATAATATTTTTTGTATTTCATCAGTAACAAGCCGATGGTCCAGCAAACACTGATAACAAGGCCGACATAAGGGAAGAAAATGCGGTGGTCATTTAAAACTTCTGCAAACGGAATAACGCTTGACGAAGGAACCAGTGCTAGGAAAAACCAAAGTATACCATAACTTACAGGGCGCAGGCGTTTGTCCTTCGAAAAAAGAAAAGCGATTGCAGCCATTGCAAAAATGAATGCCATGCCCATAAAAAAGCGGATATCGCCCATTTTTTGCAGCGGTTCCCAGTCGGTATCGGCACTTAGGCCCAAAGGGAGGAAAAATGTGGTAAAATAATGAACAATAACAAAAGGCTGTGTGATAAGGTAGCTGAACACTGAACGTCCTCCGGATTCCCAGGTAGGCGGTGTCATGTGGTCGATAAATTTGTACATCACCACACAGAAAATAAAGGAAGGAAGTGTTTTTTTTATGACAACAAACAACTGTTTAAAATGTTTCTTCTGAAAAATCTGGTAAAGGCTCATGTTATCTTCAAACAGAAGGATGTAGAAGAATAAAAGAGGCGCAAACATAACAGCGGTTGGCTTTGCAAGTCCACCAATAAATACCGGAATAAGATATAAGTGGTACTTTCTGCTTAAAGGCGAAAAAATATAAAATATGAAGCCAAGCACAATGAAAAAGGTGGATTGGAGGTCGGAGCGTGCGATGATGTAATTGATGGTTTCCGCATTTGCAGGGTGCAGCAAGTACCATGCTACTGCAGCTGCTGCAAAGTAAAAGTTCCAGCTGTTTTTATAAGAAACATTAAAAATTTTGAATATGAAAAAGAACATAATTATTCCCTGAAACAGGAATGTGATAAATGCCGAAAGGTGGAAATAAAACATATCGTACCCCTTTCCAAGCCAATAATCAATTGCAAGTGAAGTGCTTACTACGGGCCTGTACGACTGGTTGCTTGGCAGTGAGCTGAATGTAGTTGCATCCTTAAAAAACATAGGGATGTTACTGATGTCACGTATAAACAGATTATTTTCTATAGCGTGGGAGTCATCAAAGTGAAATGCGTTGCCAAAATGGTTGGAATAAACGAGAGTTGCTGCAGCAATCACAAGTGCAAAAAAAATAAGAACCTTTTCTTTGTTTAGCCCCTCCAATAATTGTTTGATCATAGTTCAGCAGAATATTTAGCCCGGTTTTTAGATTTAAGAGCTTGTTTTTATCAGTTTGTACCAAAAATACAAATATACGGGAATTGTATGTATTGTTCTACAGCGTAAATGCTTTCCGGAAAATCGTTATATTGTGTTTAAAAACAGGTCGATTTTTACCAATTGTATTTTGTTTAATGTGTTTTAAAATCAAATGAATGAATGCGGTTTTACTATCAAATAACTTTTGCTCAATTGATTATTTTTGTATAATTTCGCGTTGCAAAATTTTTTAGCGGAATAAAAATACCATTGGTGCAAAAAAAATAAACATTTATCTTAATAGGTCATGATTAATCAAGAAGAAAAAAATGATGGAACTACAGTAGATTCAAATCAGAATGCTGTTGATTCTCAGGCTAATAATGAAAAAGGGCCGTTTGATGGAGAAGAGCGTTTGGATATTGATATCGGACAGGAGGAGAAAAATGATCAAGCTCCTTCGGATGGTAAATCCGGCTTCAATGTTAAAACTTTAATTATTGTTGCTTTATTGCTATTGCCTGTTATTTATATTGTGTATAAAACAATGGGAAATAAACCTGCTGAAGAGCAAGCAGCTGCCCAGCAACAGCAGGTAGACATTGCTTCTTTTGAAAATGCAGCAAGAACAAACCCTTCTTATGAAAACCTGTTGAACCTTTCAAACGTTTATATTAATAATAATATGGCTGGCAAAGCAATTGAGCCTTTAGAGAGAGCAATTGCTTTAAAACCAAATGATGGAATTGCGGCCTATAACAACCTTGGTTTTGCTTATACCATCATTCAGCAATATAAAAAAGGTATTGAGTATTGCCAGAAAGCAGTTGATATTGACAGCACATTCCAACTGGCTAAAAACAATCTGAACTGGGCGAAATCTGAGCAGGAGAAGATATTGAATGCGATAAAAGAAATGGATAAAGTGCCTAGTGAGCAGAAAGATGCAGGCCATTATCTGTTGCAGGGACTAAACTATTTGAAGCTTCAGGAGTATGACAAAGCAATTGAAGTATGGAAAACAATTCTTGTTAAAGAGCCTAAAAATGTAGGTGCGTTGAACAATATTGGTGTAGCTTATATGTCAATGCTGAAATACAAAGATGCTGTGGATACATTCACGAAAGCAACAGAAGCAGATCCTAATGATCAGCTTTCTAAAAATAACCTGAACTGGGCTTTGGATGAGCAAAAGAAAGCTTCTGCTCCGGGAGTTGCAGGTGCTGCTGAAGCGAAAAAATAAGCGCTTGAGAAATTAATCTTGATAGTAGCCTGAGCTACCACAGAAATGGACATTTAACTCAATTTAAATGTCCATTTCTTATTTTATCTGAATTATAACGATGACAATAAACAGCGAAATATTTTTTAAACGTGCAGCTGCTGTTTTTTTTGTTAGCCTGTTTATTACAGGTGCCTTTATATTTTCTGACTATGGTATTTACTGGGATGAAGAAGTACAACGAACCCAGGTTGGGGCCATCAATTACAATTACATAGTTACGGGTGATAATACAGCGCTTTTGGCCAATTTTCATAAGTATTATGGTCCAGCTTTTGAAGTGTTGCTTTCAGCAGCTGAGGATGTGTTTGATGTAACCGAACCGCGTTCTGTATACCTTTTGAGGCATGCCATCTGTTTTTTTTCTTTTTTTATAGCCGCCATATGTTTTTACCTGACTTGTTTTAAGTTGTTTAAAAAATACAGTATTGCACTGTTGGGAGCGGTAATGCTGGTGCTGTCACCCCGTATTTTTGCCGATAGTTTTTACGACTCAAAGGATTTGTCAATGCTTTGCTTCTGTACCATTGCTGCATACACGATGTTTGTTTTTATTGAAAAACAAACTATTGTAACAGCTCTTGTGCATGGCTTGCTTTGTGGCTTTGTAATGGATATACGTATTATGGGCGTACTTATTCCCATTGCAACCGTTTATCTGTTTGTGATGCAGAAAAAAAAGAAAATGCTTCCTTTTGCGGTGTTTTTGGGCTATACACTATTTTCAATAGTCGTTTTCTGGCCTATTTTGTGGATGGACCCAATTAATAATTTTATAGAAGCTTTCAAACAGATGAGTAATTACCCGGTGATGGGTTCTACTAATTTGTATATGGGTGAAAATGTGCCTGCAGCTGATTTGCCATGGCATTACCTGCCCGTATGGATTGGAATTACTACCCCTGTTTTATATAGTGTGTTTTTTATAAAAGGATTGTTTTTTGCTGCAAAAAATATAATTGCGGATTTCAGGAATACGGCACATTTACATGCTATTTTGTTTATTCTGTTTGCTCCTGTACTTGCCGTAATTATATTGAATTCTACCTTGTACGATGGCTGGAGGCATGTGTTCTTTATTTACCCGTTTTTTATACTTATTGCAGTTTACGGCTTTAAACAAGTGATAGAAATTTTCAATCGTGAAAGGGTTATCAAAACAATTGTTTATTCAACTGTTGCGTATGTTGCGTGGATATTGATTGTTATGATAAAAGACCATCCTTACCAGAATGTATACTTTAATATGCTAGCGGGTAAGAATTTGCAAAAGCGTTATGAAATGGACTATTGGGGCTTGTCGTATAAACAGGGCCTTGAGTACATTGCTGAAAATGATAAGTCGGAACAAATATATGTGGCCGTACAGAATTTGCCGGGAATATTAAATTTCAATATGCTTTCTTATGAAGACAAAAAGCGTTTGATTTGGACCAACAACCTGGGGGCGGCCAATTATTTTTTAACCAATTTCAGAAATCATCCGGATGATTTTGATTTTGGGACTTCCGTACATCAAATTAAGGTTGGTGGAGAAAAAATAATGGAAGTAATAAAACTGCGGTAAGCGAGCAGAAATGAAGCACTTTAAAACATATAGGGATTTCTATATTCTGAATTATTTGCTGATCATCACCTATTATCTTTTTTTTAATCATCTGGGTATTGATATTGAAAGTGGAATAATGTTCACTACGTATGATTCTACAACATACGTTCATACCAGCAATGAGTTTTACAAGCTCTCAGAAACGGGCTTTTCAAACTTTCGTCCATTCCTGTATCCCTTCATTCTTTTAATTGTTTTAAAAGGATTTGGTGTAACTGCTTTATGGCTCATGCAGGTCTGCTTTTGGTTTGTTTCTATCAACCTGGTTTTTCATTCTGTCAAAATCGTTACTCAAAACAAGATATTGAGCTATACAGGAAGTCTGATAATGGCGCTTAATTTCTCATATATTGGCTTAACCATGCAGTGTTTAACAGAAGTAACCGCTTTATTGCTGATATCAATGCTTATATATTTTGTCTCATGTAATAGCAGGCAGTTTGCTTCATTAAAATTTTTCCAGGGTTCGCTGTTTATACTTGTTTTATTGTCGGTTCTTAAACCGGTTTTCTTTTTGCCCGTTCTGTTTATGGTAATTATTGTATTGCCATTTTTTTATCTGAAAGAATATATCAAAGCCCCCCGCAAAATTGCTGTGTTGCTTGTCATTCTCAGTCCTCTGTTTTACCAGATAATGATCATGAAAGTCAAGTACGACACATTTTCGGTTTCTCAAATTAGCTCCGAAACTTTTCGGAATTATTTGCTGGCGCAGGGTGTAAAGGAAATTGATAATACTACCTGGGAAGACGCCCGCCAGAAAGCAACCGGGTTTACATCTGATGAAGTGTCTTCTTACCTTCTTGATAACAAAGGTATATATACTAAGCTGTACTTGCAGAATTTAAAAGATAATCTCACCGCTTTCCCAAGTTTTTTAATTGGGCCAAGAGGCTTTATCTATACAGGATTGGGCAGGTATATGACGATTACCAATACGGTATATTTTTGCCTGCATCTCATTTTTATTCTTCCGCTTCTGTATATATTGTACCGGATACTTCGGAAGAAACAATGGGACTATTATTTTGTTTCACTTGTATTTCCTGGTGTTTTGACCTGTTATATTTTTCTGACGAGCCCGGTATCCTTTGGAGAAGGTGACAGATTAGTCATTACTGCTATGCCGGCCTGGATTTTTCTTTATACGCTTGTCGTAAATTATTTTCTTAAAAAGAGTAAAGGAAAGAGTGTTGGCATAGCTGATTAAGACGCTTTGCGTTTAAACGCCCTTACTGAAAGATAAACTTTTATCAACTCATTTATTACTTTTTTTACAATATTCCAGGAAGCACCTTTGCTCACGCCATGATTGCGCGACAGATAGCGCGATTCCACTTCTATGAATTTGTTTCCTGAAGCAACAAGTTTTGCACAAATTTCTGTCTCAATAAGGGAACTATGTAGTTGAAGGTCCAGCTTTTTCAAAACATCCGTTTTGTATATTTTTACCCAGTTTATGTCTTTGAACTCAATGCTTAATAGCAACTTATTAAACTGCTTGTTAAATAAGGAGAGCATGTTTCTGAGCAAAGAATAACTTTGGTTTTCTTTCCTGTAAAAGCAGATAAAGGAGTTTGATTCTACTGTGGGAAAAGGCAACAGCTCTTTTATATTAAATTGCCCGTCTGCAGGTACTGCGCAAACATTTTCATTTGAAGCATTGCTGTACCCGTTTTTTAGAGCCATCCCAATACCAAGGTTGACGGGGTGTTTGATGAATTTAACATTCTCTCCTGGAAAATTCAATAGCTCCGATTCAATTTCGAGTATCGAACCATCGGTACTGCCATCATCTACTATCACAAGCTCTCTTCTATCACCTGCCAAGGTTTTCAACACAGAAATACTATCACGAATAACATTCGCCACATTACCTTTCTCATTGAAACAAAAAATGACAATAGACCAGCTTTGCATGGAAATTTGTTAGTATTGGACAAAGATACTGTTTCGTGTGCTGATGCTTTCAACTAAATAAGGTTATTTGTTATTTCCTGTTGTTTTTTAGCGGTATTTCAGCTAAAAAGGGCATTAAAAGGAATAAGCCTTTAGCCTCGTGCCAGTTCGGTTATTTTGCTATTTTTGTGATATATAATTGTTATTGCTGACGATATGAAAATAGGTATAATTGGTTATGGCTATTGGGGTACCAACCTGGTTAGGAATTTTTCTGTTCAGGACGGCTGCCAGCTGGCTGTAGTTGCTGATTCGAGAACAGAAAGACTGGATATTATTAAAAAAAATTATCCTTCGGTTAGAACCACCACCAATGCCGATGATGTATTCAACGATACTACCATTGATGCCGTGGTGATTGCAACGCCTGTTTTTACTCATTTTGAACTTGCGAAAAAAGCACTGGAACATGACAAACATGTGCTGGTTGAAAAGCCGATAACTTCATCAAGTGCCGAAGCCCAAACCCTAATTGACCTTTCTGTAAAAAAGAATAAAGTGCTGATGGTTGATCATACTTTTCTGTACACAGGTGCGGTACAAAAAATGAAACAACTGGTAGACAGCGGTGATATCGGTAAGGTAAATTATTTTGATTCTACACGCATCAATCTTGGGTTGTTCCAGCAGGATGTGAATGTTCTGTGGGATTTGGCTCCTCATGATATTTCCATTTTAACTTATCTAATCAATGAAAAACCCGTAAGTATCAATGCTACCGGAATTTCTCATACCAAAAACGAAATAGAGAACATCGCGTACATGACTGTAAATTTTCAGTCGGATTTAGTGGCGCATTTTAATTGTTCCTGGTCTTCGCCTGTGAAAATTCGTATGACTCTTGTAGGGGGAGATAAAAAAATGATTGTATTCAATGACATGGAACCTACGGAAAAAGTGAAGGTGTATGATACCGGCTATTCTGTGAAAACAATGGAGGAAAAACAACGGTTGTTAATAGACTACCGTGCGGGTGATATATTTATTCCGAAGCTGCAAACCAGCGAAGCCTTGTCTTTAATGGCAAAGGATTTTATAAGTGCAATTACAAAAGGTACAAAGCCTGTTTCCGACTGTTATTTGGGTTTGGAGGTAGTGAAAATACTTGAAGGCGCTCAAAAGTCAATCAAACAAAAGGGAAAAGAAATTTTATTGTAAATAAAATAGTATGGAAGCATTAACGATAAACAATGAAAAGCAGTCTTTAAACAACGTAAAGCTGGGTAAAGATGTGCGTGTTTTCAATTTTGTAAATGCCTACGGTTGTTCTATTGACGATAATTCCAAAGTAGGCGCTTTTGTTGAAATTCAGAAAGGTGCATCTATAGGAAAAAATTGTAAAATATCCAGCCATACATTCATTTGTGAAGGAGTGCATATTGAAGATAATTGCTTTATTGGCCACGGTGTAATGTTTACCAACGATTTGTTTCCAAGAGCCACTAATCCTGATGGTTCTCAGCAAACAGATGCTGATTGGAAAATGATAGAAACCTATGTAAAAAAAGGGGCTTCTATCGGTAGCAATGCAACTATACTTTGTGGTATTACTATTGGTGAGAATGCGCTGATTGGTGCGGGGGCGGTGGTTACCAAGGATGTGCCTGCAAATGTTGTTGTTGCCGGAAACCCGGCTAGGATAATAAAAAAATTATAGTATTTTATGGCAAAAAAAAATGTATTTGTTCACCCTACAGCAATTGTAGATACAAAGAATATAGGAAGTGGAACGCGTATCTGGGCATTTGTGCATGTTCTGAAGAATGTGACGATTGGTGAGAACTGCAATATCTGCGACCACTGCTTTATTGAGGGGGGGGTTACTGTAGGAAATAATACAACTATTAAATCCGGAATTTATATCTGGGAAGGTGTTAGAATTGAGGATAACGTATTCTTAGGACCCAATGTTGTTTTTACCAACGATGTGTGGCCAAGGAGCAAAAACTATAAACCTGCCGAAAAGATCATCATAAAAAATGGAGCTTCCATAGGCGCTAACTCTACTATTTTAGGTGGTGTAACCATTGGAGAATACTCTATGTCCGGTATTGGTTCTGTTATAACCAAAAATGTAAAGCCATATTCTCTTGTTTACGGCAACCCTGCCCGGCATGCCGGTTGGATTGATGAAAAGGGCAATAAACTTAAAAAAATGAGAGCAAATACTTGGAAATCTGAATCTGGTGAACTTTTTAAAGAAACGAAAGCCGGACTTACCAAAATGGCCCCTAAATAAGCCTGGTTATTTAAGTATAATAATGCCTTCCCGGTTTCTCAACAAGCTCAAAATGACCTGCACACTGTCATTTGGAGCTTGTTGAGAAAGAGCGTTGGTACAAGCACTTTGCGTAGTGAACTATTAGCAGTAACCTATATTTTCCAAATATCTTTTTTGTATTTACCAAAAGCGGAATTTTGCTTATCTTGCTACTATATTTTTTAGTTTTTGCACGACTGTACTTTAACTGGAGGAGATAGCTATTAGCTTGGTCTTATTAATGATACAAATTTGAATGCCTAAAGTTTCTATAATCATACCCTGTTATTTTAATGAAGGAAATATTCCTGTTACGACAGCTGAATTAATCCAGAACGAACAGCTTTTTCCTGCCGGTGTTGAGTTTGAGTATATCATGGTGGATGATGGTTCGAAAGATAAGACCTTGGATGAGCTGGTGAAGTTTAAGGACAGGTACCCTGACAAGGTAAAAGTGATAAAGCTTGCAGGTAATGTTGGTTCGTTTAATGCGATTCTGGCAGGGATGAATTATGCCACCGGTGATTGCAATGTAATCATTACCGCGGATTTGCAGGACCCGCCTGATTTAATGCCGAAAATGTATGATTACTGGCTGAAAGGAATCAAATTTGTGATTGCCAATCGCCAGGATAGGGAAGAAGGCTTTTTCTCAAAGCTGTTTGCAAATACGTACCATGCGTTGATCAGGAAGTTTGTATTAAAAAATGTTCCATCTGGTGGCTTTGATTATGTGCTTTTCGACAAGCAATTGCGTGAAGAGGTAGTAAAAATAAACGAAAGAAATACAAATACGATTTACCTGCTTGCCTGGCTGAATTATGATTTTGTAAATATTCCGTATGTACGCAGACAACGTAAAATAGGTAAGTCAAGGTGGACGGTAAGCAAGAAAATGAAGCTCTTTATTGATTCCTTCGTTTCTTTCTCATTTTTCCCGATTCGCGCTATTTCGGTGATGGGAATTTTTCTCGGTATCATTGCATTCATGTATGGAATTTTTGTTATAGTTGCCAAATTTACAGGAATGGTGCAACTTTCGGGCTGGTCGAGTATGATGGTCGTGTTCCTTTTTGTTTCTTCATTCCAGATGGTGGCGCTTGGTATTCTTGGAGAATATGTCTGGCGCGCGCTGGATGCTGCACGTGGAAGACCGAACTTTATTGTAGAAAAAGTGATTTAAAAAAAGTATAAGATCTCCAACATGAAAACAGAGGTTGCAAAAAAAATCAATTGCCTTGATCTAAAAGGCCAGCATCAGCAAATTAAAAAGGAAATTTTTGAAGCGTTTGAAAAGGTGTATGAAAATACTGCTTTTTCAGGTGGACCTTTTGTTGAAGAGTTTGAGAAGGGCTTTGCGGATTTTTGCGGAACGAAGTATGCCGTAGGCTTAAATAACGGAACAAGTGCATTGCATCTTGTAATGCTGGCGTTGGGTATTGGTGAAGGAGATGAAGTAATTGTGCCTGCAAATACCTTTGTTGCTACGGCCTGGGGTGTTTCTTATTCCGGTGCTACGCCTGTATTTGTTGATTGCACATCTGATACCTGGCAGATAGATGCCACAAAGCTGGAGCAAAAAATTACTCCTAAAACAAAAGCGATTATTGGTGTCCATTTATATGGACAGCCTTTCGATATAAATGCAGTTGCTGAAATTGCTAAGAAGCATAAGTTGTTTCTTGTAGAAGATGCTGCACAGGCGCAGGGAGCAAAGTATAAAAATACTGTTGTTGGTGGCTTTGGTGAAATGGCCTGTTTCAGCTTTTATCCCGGCAAAAATTTAGGTGCTTGTGGTGAAGCAGGCGGTGTTACTACAAATAATGAAGCTTATGCCAAACACCTGCAAAGCCTTCGTAATCACGGTTCTTTAGTACGTTATTACCACGATGAGATAGGATACAACTACCGGATGGGTGGATTAGAAGGTGCCTCACTTTCAATAAAGCTGAAATATCTGAGTGGCTGGAACGACAGGAGAAAGCAGATTGCAAAACGTTACCAGGGAGAGATTAAAAATTCTGCAGTTAAACTTCAATTGCAGCCTGAGTGGGCTGATTCAATCTATCATTTGTTTGTTGTAACAACGGAGAACCGTGAAGAATTTATTAAATATCTGAATGAAAATAATATAAATCCTGCTTTACACTATCCCGTGCCATGTCATTTGCAAAAGGCGTATGCGCATCTGGGATACAAAAAAGGAGATTGTCCGAATGCAGAATATCTTGCGGAGCATTGTGTTTCATTACCAATGTATGCAGAGTTGACAGACGAAGAAGTAAATCGTGTAATTGCTGTTATCAATAAGTATGGCAACAATAAAGGCTAAAATTCTTGATGCTGTGAATCGCCTGAAGCTGGATTTGAGCGGAAAGGTGGTGCTTACGGAAGCTGCAACGGGTGCTTATGTCGTAACCCCTGTTATTGCAGCTCTTGCCGGTGCAAAGGTGTATGCCTACACAAAGGCAACGCGATACGGTAGTGTGGAAGATGTCAGAAAACTAACAATGGATTTATTGGCGAAGTTTGATTCGACTAAAGCCAATCTGACCGTAATTGATACATTAACTCCGGAAATAATTGCGGAAGCGGATATTATTACTAATTCAGGACATCTTCGTCCCTTGGATAAAAGTCTTTTGCAACATGCAAAAAAAGGAGCTGTTATCCCATTGATGTATGAAGCCTGGGAATGGAGAGAGGCCGATTTAGACATAGAAACAGTTAAAGCGAAGAATATATTGCTTGGAGCTACCAATGAGCGTCATCCTGATGTAGATGTATTTAACTACTTAGGAGATATGGCGTTGAAGATGATATTTGACGCTGGATTATGTCCGTACAATAATAACTATATTCTTATCTGCAATAATGATTTTGGTCCGTTTATAGCGAAGGTGCTGGCTAAAGTGTGCGGTGGGCTTGCGGTTTGTGATACACCTGAGAATAAGTCCAAGTACAATGATATACGGGTTGATTGGATTGGTAATTTCCCGGATTTTACCATTCCTGAGAAATATAAGAGCAGTGATGCTGTTTTGTTTACGGCATATCCGTTTGACAAGACATGGATAGGCAATGATAATACACCAATTCTGATTGATAAATTAAAATCACAGATTGAGAATCCTTTTATTCTTAGGTATTGTGGACATATTGATGAAGCGTGTAAGGATGAAATCCGTTTTTATCCTGATAGTGTAAAGCCAGGTCATATGGGCATTTTGCCATCGGCTATTGGTTTTGATCCAATTATTCGTTTACAGAGCGGAGGTCTTAAAGTTGGGCAACTGCTGCTTGAAAACAATAACAAAGTGAATGATCATACATTGGTTGAATACGTAAGTGCATGAAAGAAAAAAAATGTATTGGCCTTATTAATGTATAAATGAATAAAAAAATGAGTTTTAAAAAGAAAGGATTTATTTTCCAGAATAATTCATCGCTATGGTGGAGTAAAAAATACGCAGGTCTTCCAACTGTTGAGTTACTGAATGAAGAAACACTACGTATATACTATTATTCCATGACTGATAATATGGATGGACGAATTGCTTTTATTGATGTGGAAGCCGCTAATCCTGCTAATATTATTCATGTTGAAAAAGAGCCGGTCCTGGATATTGGTGAAATTGGAATGTTTGACGACAGCGGAGTATGTCCTTCTGCCATTTTTGTATGGAAAGGCAAAAAATATATGTCTTATTTAGGAGTACAACGTGCCGAAAAGGTGCCTTACCTGTATTTTGCAGGGTTAGCTGTTGAAAATGCTGATGGAAGGTTTGAACGGGTGCAGAAAATACCTGTACTTGACCGGACACCAGCAGAGCCCTATTCCCGTTCAGCCACTACTGTGCTTACAACTGAAACAGGATTAAAGATGTGGTATGTTTCTGTGTTCGATTGGTTCAGCTGGAACAATAAGCTGTATCCAAAATATAATATTCGCTTGGCAGAATCAACTGATGGAATAAACTGGAAACCGAAGGAAAAAGATTTACTTCTCTGGGAGAGTGAGTTTGAGTTTGGTTTTGGCCGCCCCTGGGTGATGGAGGAAGATGGAATTTATAAGTTGTATTATTCAATACGCTCTACCAATGAGCCGTATAAAATGGGATATGCGGAGTCCGTTGATGGCGAGGTGTGGATAAGAAAAGATGATGAATTTATTTTGGAACGCTCAGCAGAAGGTTGGGACAGTGAAATGGTTTGTTATCCCTCAATAGTAAATACAAAATATGGCAAATACCTGTTTTATAATGGGAATAGTCATGGTGCAACCGGTTTCGGGTATGCAAAATGGGAGCAATGATTGAGGTAAAAAAATACAGCAGTGAATACAGGAATGACTGGGATAATTTTGTTGAATTATCCAAGAACGGTTCTTTTCATTTGAAAAGAGATTTTGTAGAGTACCATAGTTCCCGCTTTACTGACTATTCATTGATGATCTTCGAAGATAAGGAGCTTAAAGCGGTGGTGCCGGCAAATATTCGTGATTCGATTGTATATTCCCACCAGGGACTTACTTATGGAGGAATTCTTGTTGAAAAAAAAATTTATCTTACATCATATATAGAAATTGTAAAAGCACTTTTTGGATTTTTGAAAGGCAATAATATAGAAAGGCTCATTATCAAAGAAATTCCGTGGACCTACACTTCGGTATTTAATGATGATTTTGATTTTCTTGTGAATGTTGCAGGAGCAAAAATTTCCCGCTTTGATGTGCTCCCTCATATTGATCTTTCATCTCCTCTTGAATATCAGACAAGAAGAAAGCGAAGTATTGCAAAAGCGAAGAAATCGGGTTTTATGGTTAAAGAAACGCCTGATTATACAGCTTACTGGAATCTTGTAACAGAACTGTTAGCTGGTTATGGCGCAGCTCCTGTGCATTCCCTGGAAGAGATAACATATCTGAAAGCAAAATTTCCTGAAAATATCCGTTTGTTTGAAATTTGGGAACAGGAACAGCTGATAGCAGGTGTATTGGTGTTTGAAACTACTCTTGTTGCCAGAGCCCAGTATATTGCTTCTTCGGCACTCGGCAAAGAAACCGGAGCCCTGGATTTACTTTTTGATAATTTAATTACAATTGTTTTTAAACATAAAAAATATTTTGAGTTTGGCACTACCACACTGAATGGGGGAACCAGGCTAAATTATGGGCTGAGTGACCAAAAGGAAGGTTTTGGTGCAAGAAGTGTAGTACAGCATACCTATGATATAGATATTAAAAATCTGGATGTAAATAAAATTACAGAACTGAAATTATGAAAACCGTATCTGTTGTAATTCCTGTATATAAAGGGGCTGAAACACTTCCTTTCTTGTTTAAAGCGTTTTGCGATGTGGAGAAAAAGCTGGTTGAAAAAGGAGTTTCTCTTCATCTTATATTTGTAGATGATGGTTCCAGGGACGATACTTATCCGGAATTGCTGAATCTTAAAACACAAAGACAAGAACGTATTACTATAATAAAATTGACGAAAAATTTTGGTGCCATATGTGCGTCTAATGCAGGTTTAAAATATGTGAAAGGCGATGCATTCACTATTTATGCTGCAGATATGCAGGACCCACCGGAACTGTTGGTGCAAATGGTTGATAAATGGCTTGAAGGGAAAAAATATATTATCTGCCAGCGTAATATAAAACGCAAGGACCCTCTGTCTACTAGATTGTTTGCTTTTTTTTATTACAAGCTGATAAATGTATTTGTTGTTAAAGATTTTCCTAAAACAGGTTTTGATATAATGTTCTGGGATTCACAATTTTTGCCCTATATAAAAAATACATCTAAAAATATTAACCGCTCGTTATATGCACACTGGCTGGGTGTAGTTCCGGAAGTTATCATGTATGACCGGCCTGAACGGATGCACGGTAAATCGAAATGGACATTCAATAAAAAAGTAAAATTGTTTGTTGACTCTTTTCTGGGTTTTTCAATGTTGCCGATACGTATATCTTCAATTATTGGAGGTGTTGTTGCCGTATGCAGTTTTGTATATGCTTGCATCATTGTAATTGGTTCTATCCTTGGAAATGTTAAAGTGCCGGGTTATGCTTCTCTTATGGCAAGCACTTCCTTTCTTATGGGTATTGTTATACTGATGCTGGGTGTAATAGGAGAATATGTTTGGAGGATATTTGATGAAGTGAATAAACGACCGGAAGCGGTGATTGAAGAAGTGCTTGAGTAAATTGTAATAACAGTTTTTTTTGAATATACCGAAATGCAAAGTCGAATTTCGAATAAAAAGATTTTAATTACAGGTGGTGCTGGTTTTATTGGCTCACACTTGGTTGATCATCTGCTTGAGTCAGGACATCATGTTACTGTGCTTGATGATTTGAGCAATGGAAAGCTGAATAATTTAAAAAGTGCGGAGCGCTTCAGCGCATTCCGTTTTATAAAGGGCAGTATCCTTGAATATGCACCCTGTGAAGAAGCTTGTAAAAATGTGGAGGTTGTTTATCATCTGGCTTGTTTGGGAGTAAGACATTCCATTCATAGTCCTTTTGAAAATCACAGGGTAAATGCAGAAGGTACGTTGAATTTGCTTTTAGCTGCACGAAAGGAAAAAGTAGAACAGTTCGTTTATATATCAACCTCTGAAATTTACGGAAGAACCACTGCTTTCCCGATTACAGAAGCTAATTTAACACATCCTTTAACTGTTTATGGTGCCAGTAAACTTGCGGGGGAACATTATACGAATTCTTTTTTTGAGTGCTATGGAATGAACACCACAGTGCTTCGTATTTTTAATAACTATGGTCCCAGAGCTCATTATGAAGGAGATAGCGGAGAAATTATTCCGCGTACAATAGTGAATGTGCTGAATAATATTGCTCCTGTTATTTTTGGTGATGGTAGTATTACAAGAGATTTCTTTTTTGTAAAAGACACAGCAAAAGTATTGGGAGGTTTAATTGGGTTACAGAACATAGCAGGTAAAACATTTAATCTTGGTACCGGTGTTGAAATAAGTATGAAACATCTGGTGGAGCAGATATTGAATCTGGTGTCTAATACAGAATTAGAAATTAACTATTTACCCGATCGTCCGGCTGATGTTCCGCGTTTGTGGGTAGATTCATCAAAAATAAGATCGCTGTTGTCTATTGAAAATGAAATGCCTTTTATTGATGGTTTACGTGAAACCGTTGATTTTTATACCGAATTGAATAAAAAAGAGAACTTAAGTAAAAGCATTAAAGTAATTAATTGGGAAAAATAAAATGATACCAATATCAAAACCTTATTTAACTGCCGATGAAGCTCAGGCGGCATACGATACCATACTTACAGCCTGGATTACACAAGGCCCTAAAGTAATGGAGCTGGAAGAGAGATTTGCAAAGTATGTAGGGGCCAGATATGCTGTGGCGGTATCAAATTGTACCACAGGTTTACATCTGGCGATGATAGTGGCCGGTATTGGCCCTGACGATGAAGTAATTTGCCCTTCGATGAGCTATATTGCAACAGCCAATTCAATAAAATATGTTGGTGCAAAACCGGTTTTTGCAGAAGTAGGTGAAGATTATAATATTGATGTGGTACATGCAGAAAAACTCATTACACCTAAAACAAAGGCCATCTTAATTGTTCATCAAATAGGATTTCCTGCGGATATTGATGCATTTAAAGCATTGTGTAATAAATACAATTTAAAGCTGATTGAAGACGCGGCTTGTGCCGCTGGTTCATCATACAAAGGAGCCAAAATAGGATCACACTCTGATCTGGTTTGTTTCTCTTTTCATCCACGAAAAGTGGTGAGTACAGGTGATGGAGGAATGGTTACTACAAATAATGAAGAATATTACAACAGGATGAAACTGCTTCGTCAACATGGAATGTCAATCAACGACAGAGTTCGTCATAGTTCTGACAAAGTGCTGTTTGAAGATCATCTTGAAGTAGGTTATAATTACCGTATGACGGATATACAAGCTGCTGTAGGAATAAAACAAATAGAAAAGCTCGACTGGATTGTCGAAGAGCGAAGGAAAATTGGACTGTATTATCTAGAGCAGCTGGCGGCTGTTCCAAACATACGTTTACCAAAGGAGAATGAAAATGTTCATTCGAACTTTCAGAGTTTTTCTATTTACCTGGAGCCGGAATGCAAAATTTCAAGAAATGATTTAATGCAGCGGCTGCTGGATATGAGAATTGCTACGAGAAGAGGTATTATGACCACACATCGCCAGACTGCTTATGCCGATTATTGTAAGGGGCTTGAACTTCCGGTATCAGAGGATTTGTGTGACAGGAGTATATTAATTCCCTTATATATTCCGATGCATCAGGAAGACATTGACAAAGTGGTAAATTCTTTGAAAGCTCTACTGAAAAGCTAGTTTAATCTATGTATCCTCTTGATCCTTTATTTGCTGTCGTAATTTATATAATTGCATTCGCAGTTGGATATGTACTTCAGAAAAGCTATAAATTGACTCAAGCGAGGGGGCGATATGAATGTATTGATGGAATGAGGGGCTTTTTGGCTTTGGGTGTTTTTATCCATCATTCGGGCGCTTGGGGACAGAATTTTTTGGCAGGAACGTGGGATTTATCAGTTTCTAATTTATATAATCAGTTTGGCCAGACTAGTGTTGCTTTGTTTTTTATGATTACCAGCTTTTTATTTGTGTCTAAACTTTTTGATTCACAAGGCAAGCAATTTAACTGGAATTCTTTTTTTATTTCACGGGTATTTCGATTGGTTCCAATGTTTTATTTCTCAATTATATTAATCGTTGTTACGGTTATGTATATTAGTAATTGGAAACTCAATGTTTCATTGGCAGATTTTTTTGTTTCATTATTTCATTGGTGCTTTTTTACAATATATAGTACAGCAGATGTTAATGGAATAGGTTATGCATCAATGGTTAACGGTGGTGTGCAATGGTCACTTTGGTATGAGTGGCTGTTTTATTTTAGCCTGCCTCTGCTTTCAATACTGATTCTAAAAAAAATACCTGGAATACAATATATTGTTTTAAGCGTAGTTTTTATCATCATTTTTTTTATAGCACGTGATATAAAAGCATACCATATTTATTGCTTTATAGGAGGGGCAGTTCCTGTACTTTTACTTAGATTCACATCCTTCCATACAAAAATTAAAGAAGTATATAAGAGTATTTTACTGCTCTTGTGCTTAATTCTAATAGTTCAGTTCAATACTGTGGATAATATTTATTGTATTTTACTAATTACTCTTGTATTTACATTAGTAGCTATGGGTAATTCAGTATTTGGTATTTTAAAACATCCCGTTTTGAAATTACTGGGAGAAATCTGCTACAGTACATATTTGTTACACAGTATTTTATTATTCTTGGTTTTTCATTTTGGGTTTAGCTTTGAGAAGATGCGGTTGATGAAACCATTGGAATATTGCATAGTTATATTCTCAATAACGCCTGCGCTGGTAATTTTTAGTTTTTTTTGTTATAAATACGTAGAAAAACCCTTTATTGACAAAGGGAAAAAAATGATAAGACAGGTTTGAAATTGGTTTTTTAAATCATTTTTTATATTTGGCTACGAACTCTAATTTTTTCTCTTTACTGAACTCCACCCTGTAAAGAATAAAAAACAAAAGAATTATTATAAGTATAATTCCGGCACCTTGTATCAGATACATTTTTTCACTCATCCAAGGTCCTACATGCATCCATAATTTCTGGTCAGGGAATCCCATGCTGCCATTTTCGTCCAATTGCATAAAGTATTTATATTTTTTGCTTGGATTTAATGGATACCATATTTTGGAAGCAAATATCGAAAGGCAAGCAATAGTAATGTAAAAGGCATTAGAGAAAGAATGTTTGTTAATGGCTTTCGCGAGGAAAATAATAATCCATGGTAACAGGTTAGCCAGGCACCTGGTTTCACAAATGATTCCAAAAGTGAACAGGTTTAAGCCGAATGCAAATACAAGTCCCCAGCCCATCTGGCTGATAAACTTACTGAAATCATTCCAGAAGAAAATTAGCAGTATCACCACTATTCCCCAGTATGATATATGTGAAACGAGCATGTGCAGTGGCCATATCAGTGCTGAAGCAACAGTACCTGTGAGCATATTACTCATTGGATAGAATTTATTAGGCGCTGGATGTAGCACATAAACTATATATGTCGTTAAGACAATTGTTAAGGCTGCAACAATAATATTTTTAAGCTTGAGTTTTTGAAAAAAAAGCCGGATGTTAAATAGAGAGGAATTCAAAACAATACCAGAAAAAAAGTATAGAAGTATCACAACTCCTCCAATACTTAAAGGCAGTAGAGTTCGATTAATTTTGGCAACTAGTTCCACCTGTATTTCTGCTTTCACTACAATGATCTCGTACAAGCAGACTATTAAAGCAATTAATGCTGATGCTGACTGTATGGCAATTTTAGTGGCAGGTTTAAATTTTGAATAGGGCAATACCATAAACGGGATTGCAATCAGAATAATGCCTTGGTAAAATAGCATTTGCCAGGTGAAACAAGCAAGTATAGTGCAAACAACGAGTCCGGTTGTATTCTTTTTCAAATAAAAAAATAGCATTGCTGTGCTCAAGACTATTGCCACAGTATCCGTTAGAGCTGGAAGAAAATAGGGTATTTTAATAACGGAAAAGCTAAGTACAAATAAAAGCATTGCCATCAATTGGTTTTTGAACGAAACTTTAAGCAGAATTAGTATTCTTTTAATATAGTAACATGTTAATGCAATAGAAACAGCATTTAATACCTGAAAACCAGTAACAATATTGGCATTGGTTATTGATATAGAGAAAATTTTGAAAAATATTCCAACTACAAGTGAGGGGAAAATTCTGTGGACATAATAGGTATCAAAAAAGTAACTTCTTTGAAAATTATCAATTGAAACGAAACTGGAAAAAACAATTCCGTCCATACTGAAGCCTTCGTTCAGATAATAAACTTCGCCAATGAAAACATAAGCAATCCCATAATAAAGAATTAAAAGAGGAAAGAACCAGGTATGATTAAGAATGGCTTGTAATTTTGTCATTTTAAATAAAATAATGGCATTTTATGCTAGTCAAGGACTAATTTGCGTTTCAGTTTAATAGGTTGGAACTTAATGTAATTGTGACCTTGAATTTTCGTAAACATCCTCTTAAGTAAACTTTAGTATTCTCTTTAAGTGCATAGAGCGAGTAAAATACAATATTTTGAGCGTTCACTTTTGGCGCAAAATGTCTTCCCTCTTCCTTCACTTCATATTTCTTCTGGGTTTACTTTAAACGTTTCATAACTGGTTTTTAGGGCGGGTTTAGCAGGTGAACCAATCATTAACTTACCGTCTTCGGTATTTTTTACAATTAATGCGCCACTTCCTACAATGTTGTCTTTTCCAAGTATAATAGTATCATTGAAAGTGCTGTTTACTCCTATAAATGAACTTTCGCCAATAGTACAGAATCCTGATATAACACAGTGTGAAGTAATATACACATGATCTTCAATTCTTGTCTGATGACCAATATGATTACCACTCCACAAAATGATATTATTGCCAAGCTTCACCTTGTGTTGAATGACGTTATTCTCAAAAATAAAATTGTTTTCACCCATTTCAACATTTCTCCATAAAAACGCTCTACTGCTAATATAATTGGCACATGTAAACCCCATATCTTTAGCTTGTAAAAACAGCTTTTTTCGAACTCTGTTAAGCTTTACATAAGAAATGGCTATATATAACTTTACTTCTTTGGGAGTGAAATAATCCAATAGCTTTTCAAAAGGGTAAACTGGTAAGCCATTGTATTGATTGTCGCGTATAAGTACCTCACTGGCAGCATAGCCCACTACCTCATATTCGGAATCATAGGTGAAATACTCAAAAGCAATATCGGCCGTTTCTCCCGTTCCTATTATGATCAGCTTTTTATCTTTTTTCATATTTAATTATAGCTATTAAACAATTTTATCCAGAAAATTCTATGAGAGATATTTTAGGTATTTGTAATTTCAAAGGTAAATAATTTTTATTTTATAAATCAGTAACGTGTGCAGTTACAATTAAATTCTACAAATTCGATCCGGAATAATTTTTTGTTTTACTTTTTTGCAAACACTTTTATCTGGAAATTCATTTTTCGGATATTTTCACGCTCACTAATATTGTGACCTTCATACTGATAGGCCTTAAAATTAATATAGTGTGTTCTGGTATACAATAAGTGGAGATTCGTTCCAGGGACAAATGGTTGAAATAATGTATAATCACTTACAGGGTAATAAAAGCAGCCATTCGTGATTAGATGCGGTTTTGAATTTGGATATGTTTTTTTATGTGTGGGTAAGTAGAATAGATATTCAACTTCTCCAGGTGTCACCGACCATCCATATGGGTATTCGCAAACCGTTTCAACGTCTTTTAAGTCATTGTTTTTACTCAGTTCCCAGAATACATCTCTTGGATAGCTAATAGAATAATATTCATTGAATTTAAGAGCAAAGCCAATAACAAAAATAAGAGATATAAAAAGCAAAGCAGCCTTATTTTTTGTGGTTATTTTCACTAATAATGCATTAACGCCTAAAACCATAAAGGTGCACATAAAGGGTAAATATTCATGCAATGAACGCCCCATTAAAATAAAATAGGAAAAAAAATATCCTACGCTCGCATAAATTAAGTACATTCCAATAAGTGCAGAACCTAGTAGAATTATAATTCGATTTTCCTTGTATTTGCCACGGGCAACTTTGTAAATTAATAAAGCAGCAAAAACAAATACACCACTTAGTAGCAATATTCCTGGGATACCTTCCACCTCAAATAAATACTTAACTATAAATGAATATGATTCCTCCGCTGAACCTTGATTTACAATTTCGGAAGCATGAATGGCGTCATCAATATAAGATACATTTCCATACCTCGACATGATTTCAAAAATACCAAGACAATAGATACTGCCGAGGGCAAAATAGCAGGAGTGATAAAATTTTTGCATCAGGTTTTTTTTGTTGATATTATTAAAGAAAAATAAAAATGCAACAAGAAAAAAAAGTGGAAAATATCCAGGGTAAACCAGGTAAGCAAAGAATGTAATTACTCCATAAAGCGTAGATTTTTTAAATGACAGTTTATCTGCATTGGTGTATTTTATAGTTTTATAAATAAAAATGTAAAAAATTAAAATACTTGTATCATAAGCAAGTACATGCCTTAGGTATAAGTATGAGTTTGTTAAAGTACTCAAAAGCAAAACGCTTACCAGTGCCAGGAAGCTGTTCTTTAATATGAGTTTTGATAACTTGAAATGAATAATAAGTATAAAAATGTAGACAATAAAATTAAAAATAAATAACGGATAAGAATTGCTGCTTTCGTAACAGTAAGTGTCGGAGATATAACCTGTTAGTTGCTGTATAGCGTTGGGTATGGTAGATAATATAACATCGCCTGGCTTTGACTTGGTTGAAAAGATAGCATTGCAGGCTGAGGAAAAATCAAGTTTAGCTATGTCATCTAGCACTTTTCCTGCCGCCATAAAGCGGAATTCATCAGGGAATGTCATGAAGCCCGTTTTTATAAGGCTGAATTTTGTTGCCGTTATTATTACAATAAAAGTAATGATAAGAAGGTGCATCGGCTTATTTCTATAATTGTCCATTATAGAATTTTTGAGAAAAAGAAGTTTGTCCTTTATCATCATTTTTTAGCCTTCTTTAAAATGTATTCTGAAAGGTTATACTGCGATCCGGATTTGCCATTGATAGCAAGAAAATAAATAAATATAAAAGTAGGAAATAATTGAAAGAATAAGCGATGTACCGATGTGGAAAGATAATAAACAAGTCCTAAAGGTGTAACAATTTCCACGAAAAAAAATCCTGTAAGCATTGAGAAAAATAAAGTAAAGTTGGAAACAAAGCTGTAGTTGTTCTCTTTTATATTAATTCCTTTAAACAAAATTCCGGCAAGAAAAAGCCACCAGGGGTTTATGGCCCATTTGCCGAACGTGCTGAATTGCTTAACAAACCAGTGCCACACAATTTCGTAACGCGAAAAATCAGTAAGCTTGGAGAATGTTTCGGAACCCTGCGCTGAAATGATTTGGTTAGGGGGTGCAATAATTAATTTTTGGTAAGCAATTAAAAGTAAAAATGGAAGCATACCTAGTAGTACATATTTTAATTCATTCATTAAAGAAATCCGGTCCTGAAAGAAAATTCGAATGGATTGCGATGCAAATAAACAAACAATAAACAGTAATCCTTCATTTTTACTCCATGCTGCCATTCCGGCTGTAAGACCGGCAGCAATAAACAGATTAGGTTTAATTGTGGCGCCCCTGCGTGCAAGTGTTAGCAATACAACGGTGGCAAGATAGAAATATCCAACTGTGTTGTCGGCATATTGTGAATGTCCCATCACCATAAAAAAAGGGGTGCACAGCAAAATTAATCCAGCAATTAGACCTTCTGTTTTTGTATTAAATAAATTTACTGAAGACGATAATAATCCGATTGTACAGAATGTAAAAATAAAAGCGGAAGCTATGGGTATCCATACACTTTCATTGGCGGATAATAACCATGATTTTGCGATAAATCCTCTCTGAAGCAACGGGTAATCCGGATGAAAGTCTATAGCATTCATCTGGTGTAGCATCTGTGGCCAGTTGTCAGGGGCACGGCTAATAAACTTAGCAATTAAATTCCAACATGACCACGCATCCCATAATCCGTGGGGGCTTTGTACAGAATTGAAATAGAAGATCCCAACATCTGTAATCCAGGAATACAAATAAAGAACTGCAGCAAGCAGCAGTACAATATTGGAAATTGAAGTTGCAGAATTAAATTTATCGAACGTATAATTAATTTTCTTTCCAGTGCGGCTTTGCTCACGCTTATATCTCAGGATTAAAAAAATAAGTAAACCTGTTTCCAATATAAAAATGATCCAATAAGGGATTCCGATGAGGTTCAGGGAAATAAAAAAAGCTGTGGAAATCCCAATTCCTATTGGCAAAGAAAGATTAAACAGGAACCTGGAATAAATAGTTGATGCACCCTTGAAAAAAAAGTGAAAAGCAAGAATCCCAACCAGTAAGGGCATTAATATGGATAAAGCAAACATCATCGGGCTAGTACAATTATTCCATTATCAAAATCCTTAATTACTTTCCATCCATTGTTCAGGTGATAATTGCTTGAAGGATCAATGTGCCCGCTGGTATACAGATTATAAAGCACCGTGTCGCAAACTCTGTTGGATAATGTTGGGGGGCTGGCGCCATTATTAAAAACCACACGGTCCCTTGCAGTTTCATTTCTTAGTAGTACATGGGGCGCCATGTAATATTGAGTAAGTGCATAATGCATTTCTCTTGTACCATTATTGGGTACCACCGCTTCTCCAACGTACGACAGTGTAGTTGGGGTTTTGAAAATTTGTTTTACTTCTTCAAAGCGGCCTGCATAAGCAGTTATATCATCTTTTTTATATACCTGCTCTGTATATTGAATTGGATTTAAGAACTGACTATGATAACCTTTTGAATCACTCTGACCGGGATCACCCGTATAGGTTGTCCATTGCTGCCATCCTATAATCATCAGCAGCAATAAACACGCCAGGGCTCTTAAGTCCTTCAAAAGTTGAGGGATAGCATTCATCACCAAAAATGTTCGTAGATTTGTTGCAAACGTATTGTAAATATAGCACTCTTATTTGGTTAAATGCGGTGGAGTATATATAAATTTTATGACCTTATAAATTGTAATTTTAAACATGGAACCTATAGGTAGCTCATCAAAAACAGAGTTCGATAATTTTGCAAATGATTACGATACGTTGCTTCAGAAAAGTATCTCAGCATCAGGCTATGAAGCCGCATTTTTTGATGAACACAAAATAAAGACGCTCTATAGTGATTACACCCGGGATGGAAGTACTTCAAAAAAAAATATTCATATAATGAATTTCGGATGTGGGACTGGTAAGAGTGAAAAATATATAAATAAATATTTTACGGATTGTCATATTTGTTCTGTGGATGTTTCAGAAAGGTCGATAGATGTTGCAAGGCAAAAAAATAAGGAGTACAGGAATACGGAATTTCTGAAGTTTGACAGGGTGGAGGAATTGAGCGCCTTGAACAAGAAGTTCGATATTATTTTTGTAGCTAATGTATTTCATCATATTCCTGAGGAATTGCACCACACCACATTAAAATATCTGAGGAGTTTTCTTTCTCCAACAGGATATTTATATGTATTCGAACACAATCCTAAAAATCCTTTGACCCGGAAAGTTTTTGAAACCTGCGAGTTTGACGTTGGGTGTAAAATGATAAAGCCCCCACTTTTCATTCAAATGTGCAAGGAGGAAGGGTATACAACCATTATCAGGAACTATGTTCTGTTCTTTCCTAAATTTTTGTCTTTTTTAGGCCCATTTGAGAAATTGCTGAAATGGTGTCCTTTCGGAGCACAGTACTATATAAAAGCAAAATAGTTGAGGCATGCCATTACTTAGCTGGGAAGCGCTGTACAACCATTAATTTATTGTTTACGGTAGTGATTTTGTAAAACAGGAAAAACAGTATTCCCATGACAAGCAGGCAGAACGTCCCCTGAATAACATACATCTGATCGCTCATCCATGGACCGAGGTTCATCCAGAATTTTTGGTGAGGCAGCCCCATACTTCCGTTCTTATCAAGCTGCATTGGAGGATAATCTTCGTAATTGTTGAGTTCCAGCCATATTTTGGAAGTGAAAAATGCCAGTGCTGCAATTGCGAAATATACATAGTTGGGGATATCTCTTTTGTTGAGCGCAGCTACGATAAATACAACCAACCATGGTAAAAGGTTTATCAAATGTCTTGTTTGTGGGGTGATGCCAAATAAAAGAATATTTAAGCCTATTGCACCAACAAGCCCCCATCCAAGTTGTGAAATTATTTTTGCAACGCTGTTCCAGAACAAAATAAGGATGCATACAACAACACCGAAATAACTTATATCTGAAATAAGATAAACAAAAGGTCTGCGCAGTCCGAACAATGTCGGGTCCCTCAATGTTTGAGCCGTTGAATACATGGCTGTTGGTTTTGGATCAAGAAGATGCACAATTGTATATACCAGTATAAAAAGCAATACTGCATAAGCAATACGCTTATAATCCAGCTTTTTAAAGAACAGTGGAATGTCTAACAACGATTTGTTGAGGAATATTTTTGCAAAAAAGTAGTAAGGTATAATAATGCTGATTATACTCAGGGGCAGGTATTTGCGGTCGATCCTTGCTGCGAATTCCATCCATATTTCCTGTTTTTCAATAAAAATGATCAGAAGCACAAGGAATGAAATAAGCAGGAGTGCACCTCCGTATATAAGCCGCTTTTGTAATTTATTCGGAACAGTGTAGGGCAGAATGTGAACAGGCAGTGCAATTAAAATCAAACCCTGGTAATAGCCCATTGGCCATGTAAAGGCAAGTGCCAATGTACAGGCAATAATGGCCCATGTGTTATTTTTCAGATAAAAATACAATAACATGGTGCTCAGTAGTAACGCCACGTTATCGGTCATTACTGGCAGGTAGAACGGATATTTAAGCAATGCAAAATTGATAAGCAACAGGATATAAGCAAGAACCCGCTTTTGTGGAATAATCTTAAAAAATGACATTATTTTATCCAATACATAGCAGGTTGCTACAATACAGAATATGTTTAAAATCTGGAATGCGGGTATGAGCTGTTCGCCTACAGGACGTACATCCGATATAAAACTAAAAATGCTTTTAATAATTAAGGAAGGTAATATCCGATATACATAATACATGTCAAAGTACTGGCTTTGCCTGAAATCCCATATAAGCGTAACAAATACCCTTCCGTCAGCCGAAACCATTTTGGGATATACCTCACCGGAGACAACATAGTTTATCCCATAATAGATAAATAATACAGGAAAAAACCATTTATTAAATATGATTGCCTTGAACTTGTCCATATCAGATTAAAGTACAAAAATAGAAAAAGAACCTGTGAAAGTCAGCTAAAAGATATTCACTGTTTTTTGATATTGCTTGTTCTTGGTTTTAATGCTAAAAAGTAAATGAAAATGAATGTAGGGAAAAGCTGAAAAAACAAGCGGTGTATGGATGTGGAAAGATGGAACGTAAGCTCCAGGGGTGTTATAACATAGATGGAATAGAACCCGCACATCATAAGCAGTAACAAGGAAAAACCTGCAATGAGGCTGTTTTTATGGGCTTTAAAACTTATTCCCAGATACAGTGCCGCGCCAATAAACAACCACCAGGGGTTTATGAACCACTTGCCAAACGTGCCAAACGTCTGGTAAAACCACTGATTAATAAGAGCATAGCGGGTAGGGTCTGTGATTTTAACCAGTGTTTCTGAACCCTGTGCATGCACAATATCATTGGGCGGGGCAATGTTGGTTTTGTAATAAAAAATCAAAATAAGAGTTGGCAGCATCCCATACACAATGTATTTTAACTCATGAAAAAGCTCCCGGAAATTTTTAAAGAATATAAGGGGCACCTGCGATAAGAAAAGACAGACGATGAACAAGAGGCCCTCATTTTTACTCCAGGCAGATAAACCTGCAGTTATACCGGCTGCTATAAACAGCTGTGGCCTCTGAACATTTTCGCTTCGTGCAAAGGTCAAAAGTATTGTAGTTGCAAGGAAAAAGAAGCCAACCGTATTATCAGCATATTGAGAATCCCCCATAGTCATAAAAAACGGGGTTGCCAAAAGTAGCAGGCCTGCAATGAGCCCTTTGGTTTTGTTGGTGAAAAAGCTTACTGCTGATGATAACAGCCCTACAGTACAAAAGGTAAATACAAATGCGAGAATAATGGGAACCAACACTGTTTCTGACTTCAGATTCATCCAGCAAAGGGCAATAAACCCGGTCTGCAGCAAGGGATAATCCACATGGTATTCTTCTGAGCCCATCCTGTGAAACAAGGTTGGCCAAATATCTGGCGCTTTGCTGATTAATTTTGCCTTTAAGTTCCAGTAGTTCCAGGCATCCCATAAGCCATGAGGTTCTTTGATGGTGTCAAATGTGAAAATTCCTGCATTCATAAGCCATGCATAAGCATATACTACTGTTATTAGCAGAAGTAGCGGGTTTTTAAAAAGTTCATTTGTATTCAGGATGCCGGTAGGGCGCAGCAATTGTCTTAAATTGTTATTCTGAAAAATTTTGTATCTGTAAATAGCGAATCCAATAAGTGCCAGTTCGAGCAGGAAAATTAAATAAACCGGTAGCCCAATCAGGTTAAGAATAATAAAGATAACAGAAGAAATACCTACTCCTAAAGGAGCCGATAGGTTGAACAAAACGCGGCCCGGGAAAGGTTGTTTCCCGTTAAAGAACCAAAGACAAGGCAAAAGGCCAAGCAATAATGAGATTAAAAGTGTTAAGGCAAGCATCATTTGGCAAGTAATATTAAGCCATTATTAAAATCTTTTACAATATGCCATCCCTGGTTCAGGTATGTATTCGTAGCAGGATCGATCTGCTTGGAATTATAGAGGTTATAAAGTATTGTGTCGTGAGGTTCTCCTTCTCTTTCAACGAGATGAGGCGCTAAGTGATATTGAGTTAAAAAGAAATTCGTCCATTGGCTTGCAAAATCTTCATTTGGCTCGGCTATATAGCTTAAAATAGTTACGTTCGGAAACATTTTTTTTAGT
Source organism: Bacteroidia bacterium (assembly GCA_020051175.1). GTDB lineage: Bacteria > Bacteroidota > Bacteroidia > 2-12-FULL-35-15 > 2-12-FULL-35-15 > 2-12-FULL-35-15. Next base: position 145,778 of record JAGVJJ010000044.1, read on the forward strand.
TCTGTAAAACGGTGTCCGTATTGAGTAACAAAGTCATTACCATAGTTCTGGTTAAAATAAGCAGAAGGATTTTCGAAACTGCTTTTGTGATTTTCAAAAATCTTGAAAAGTTGAATTACTATGACTCCTGTTATGGCCACTAGTAAAATTTTATCCGTAATGTTTAGAATATACTTTAGCTTTTCCATTTCCATTTTAATAATAAAGGCGGTATAAACACATGTATTGATCGGTATATACCAGGTCGTGCGCTTCGCTCGGAGGTGAAGGTTGTGTTGTCATTACATATTTGGAATAATGTGTTCCCCTCATATCTGCTCCTTCCATAAACATTCGGTAATGTATTTTGTAACCCTTAATATTTCTAAGTGGCAAGCGGGTAAAACAATCAGGTGCGCCATGAATAACAAATTCAACACTTATACCAACAACAACATCTTGTTCTTCGGTGATTAATTCTTTCATTTTTCCGTACGAGTGTTCTTGAGCTATACGTTGATCGGTAATTTTATTAATAGCTAGACTGGCATTGTTCCGATTACTAGTGCCCTTAATGACTGTCGGGAAAAGGAGTAATTGTATGGAAATAATAAGATAAAATATCCATGAGTTATGAACTCCAACAAGTGAAAATGCAAGTATGGGAGTAAGCACTCCTAACGCCCTTTCATCGTATGCCCAATAAACATGATAGAATGCCAATGCTGCAAGAAAATAGGCCCATGCAATAAGCGTGCAGGCAATCGTAAAACGCTCGCGCTTTTTCACGGAATACCAGCAGCTTATTAATAAAAGGAATATAAGCAGGTAACGCATGCAGGTTGTAATGATGGACTCGGCTGGTGTAATATATGTCAGGGCATTCTGGCTAAAACGGTTCCATACAATTTTTAAGGCATTCAGTATTGAAAATTCTTCACTGCGCATAATTTGATCTGCTACAATTTCATTGTAGGGGTATGGCGCAAGTATATAACGGCTGCAAAATACCCCGAAAACAAGCAGAGCACCTGTTACTGCACACCATTTGATAAAGCTTTTCAAATTAGTTGAAAAAGGCAGCAGGCCCAATCCCCACATAAACCAACCGTAACGGAAAGTAATAGCGAGCACAAGCAGGGTAAGGTAATAGTAGAGATGTTTTGAAAGGGTATTGATTGGGGTGAGATAAACAAGGTATAAGGCTTCCAGTGCAAGCACCGCAATAAAATAATGTATTGTTTCCTGCATGTAGGATAAAGTATAGGAGTACAATACATAATGGCTGGCGACAACAAGGGCTATTTTCAAACGTGTATTGAGGCTAAAGCGCTTAAAAAACATAATAAGTGCAATAAGCCCCAGGCAGGTCAGAAAATTTATAAAAAGCAGTGGTGGATCCTCGGTATGGAAAAATAGTTTGGCCAGCCAGCCGTCTTTTAAGGCATAACTGATGCCATGAAATCCAAAATCTCCGATATAGGATGTATTTCCATCAAGACTGGCAGGTGTTGTATAAATATTTTCAGCAGCAATGGCCCTCGCCTCTATATAATAAAAAAACTCGTCTGTGGTCCATGGATGATATTTGCCAGCTATCTGTGAATACTGATAAATGTACACCAGCAATACACTATAAAGCAAAACGCTTAGAACAATCGTTTCCAGCTTAATGAATTTTTCTTTGCTGATAGTTATTGGATTGGTCATTTAAATAAAGCGTTCTGTAGTGGTTTTTTAGAAAAACAGTAAGCAACTTTTAATTTGTGCAGTCAGTTTGAATACGGCTGTTTAATTATCAAAAAACAATCTTTCCGGGAAGTTTTCCGGGATGCGGAACTTGCTTAATTGTTTGAATTGTGCATGGCGCTTCACCATTATTCCAACCTGCCATGCTATAATGATAAATAGCAGCAATGCGGGTATTATTCTGTTAAAGCGTATAATACTTAAGGCATTCCCACTAAAATCGCTGCCTCTTACAAGGAAATAAAAGCTGGGCAGATAAATGAATGCCCCAATGATGCATATCAATGTAATGTATTTTTTATAAAACACATTGCGCTCACGAAGTACCGGCATAAAGGCTATAACCGGCAATACAGTTGTAAATTGGTACTCCCATACCGTATTATAGCTCAAAAAGAAGGATAGGGATATCGCCATCACCAGCAAGAGCGTACTTTCAAGGCGTATCCTTTTATCCTGGATCAATGCTACACCGGCCGATAAAAATAAACTGATGTAAATAGGTATTTTATAAATACCTGCTGAAATGCTTTTGCCTGCAATAGTATCAACAAATACGGGCAGGGAAAACACATCTATATGCATGAACTTGTATTCTGATTGTGCTATCAGGTTCAGCCAATGGATACTGTTATCCTTCATGTATTCATTCAGCTTGTATTGGTTCTGGTAAATGTTCATGTTCTGCTTTATAAAATCAAAGTCAAAAGCAACACTCATCAGCTTGTTCCAGCCAATGCTTTCGGGGTTAAGCACAGGTACAACAATAAATAAAAAGGAAACTGCAGCATAAATAACCAGGCTTATAAGTGTGGTTCTGCGGGTTTCTTTCGTGAAAAGCAGCAAAGGTAACATTAGTAATACGATTGGTTTGCTGAAAAAGGAGATTAAAAGCCCTGCCATTAGCTTTTGGTTGGCCGCTTTCACATCAGCTTCAGTCTCTGAATAAGTGAACTCAAATATGGCAACCATTACCAGTGTAAGCGCCAGCACGAGCGGAGCCTGCATATTGCCAACATATAACATCCAGTAAGTTGGAAAACCGCATATTGCAAGAAAATAGGCCCAGTTTTTATTGGCTTTTACCGAAGTTGTTTTGGAAATCAGGTGTCCGCAATAGGCCATTATGGCTACCGAGAAAATTACAAATAACCAATAGCTTGTCCATGGAGGGAAAAAAGAAAACCAGGATGCCACAAAAATGCTGAATGCCGGGTGGGCCAGGTACCAGGTAGCGCGTGGTCCGTATTGTACCCCTCCCCAGGTATCAAAAATGCTTTTTCCTTCTAAAAGATTTAAAAACGATTTAGGGACTGCAAAGTAGTCAATCCCTTGAACATTAGCATATTCCGAGTCAAAAGAAAACTTGTTTAGCAATCCGGAATGAAGGGAAAACAACATAATTGCAACAAGTACAACTGTAGTATGCGGCAGATAACGGGTAATATTTTCTTTCATAGATTTTCAAAGGTAGTAATTTTTAGATTATATGAATATTCAATTCAAATGCGCTTAAATCTTCTTAACTTTACAACTTGATTTATGGCATTTTTCGGACTTTTCAATAAAAAAAACAGCGACACAGGCGAAATGTCTTTTTGGGGACACATTGAAACTCTCAGAAGGCATATTATCCGTTCCGTTATTGTTGTGTTGGCAATTACTGTGGTGCTCTTCTGCTTCCCGGAATTTTTGTTCGACACCATCATTTTTGGTCCTCTGAATAATAACTTCCTCACTTACAGGGCTTTTTGCAAGTTGTCGCACATGATGGAACTTGGCGATCAGCTCTGTTTTGGTAACTATACCTTTAAGCTGCAAAGCCTTGGTTTGGCCGACCAGTTTACTTCTCAGATGTGGATTTCGTTTTTAGGTGGCCTTATTCTGGGCTCACCTTATTTATTGTGGGAAGTATGGCGTTTTATTAAACCTGCGCTCCACGACAAAGAAAAACAAGCATCTACCGGCTTCATCATTTCTGCATCCTTGCTTTTTATTGCAGGAGTATTGTTCAGTTATTATATCATCGTACCCCTTACTGTTAACTTTTTGGGCAATTACCAGGTAAGCACCATGGTTGAGAATAATTTCACTATGGATTCATACATCTCTACTGTGACTACACTAACACTGGCTTCAGGCGTAGTGTTCGAGCTTCCGGTGGTAATTTATTTTTTAACGAGGTTTGGAATTGTTACACCCGAATTTATGCGCAAATACCGTAAACATGCTGTCGTGGTGATACTTGTAGTTGCAGCAGTGATAACGCCATCCCCGGATATTACTTCTCAGATGCTGGTTGCTTTTCCTTTGTATTTTTTATACGAAGCAAGTATATTTGTTTCCCGCTACGTTATTAAGCAACAACAGATAAATTCAGCTGTTTAATTAATAAAAGAATGGCATTATTGTTGTTTTTTTTATTGAAAATAAAAATTGGTTTTGATTAAAAAGCACTATTCATATTTATACGTTTGTCTTATTGCCGTATTTTTCTCCCTCCCCTGGGGGGAGGGTAGGGGTGGGGCCTTGGCCCAAACTACCACTAAAGTAAGCGGAAAAGTAGTAGACGCAAACACAAGAGAGCCTCTGCCTTTCGTAAATGTTATACTAAAAGGCACACGCGCAGGTGCAACTACCGATTTAGACGGGTATTATTCAATTACAACAACTACCCCTGGCGATTCACTTGTTATTTCCTACATCGGCTATAACCGCGTTGCCCGGGCTATAAAAAAAGGAGTGGAGCAGGAGGTGAATATTGGCCTTACCCAGGGGATAGAATTAATGGTGGTTGAGGTTAATCCCGGTGAAAACCCTGCTCACAGGATTTTGCGTAAAATCATTGCCAATAAGGACAAAAATAATGGTGAGCGCTTAACCGCCTATGAGTACGAGGTTTACAATAAAATAGAATTTGATATCAACAATATCAATGACGATTTTAAAAATAAAAAACTCCTGCAGCCTTTCTCTTTTATATTTGATAACATTGATAGCAGTAACATAAAAGAAAAGCCTTACCTGCCCGTATTTATGACCGAGTCCCTTTCGGACTATTATTACCGCAAAAATCCAAAGGTTCATAATGAGGTTATTAAAGCCAGCAAAGTAGCGGGTGTGGAAAATGCCAGTGTGTCCCAGTTCATGGGTGATATGTACCAAAAGTTTAATATTTATGACAACACGCTGATTGTATTCGGGAAAAACTTTGTGAGCCCCATCTCTGATAATGCCCTGTTCTATTATAAGTTTTATCTTATCGACAGCATGGAGGTGGATGGTTATAAATGTTACCAGCTGCAGTTTAAGCCCAAACGTAAGCAGGAGCTGGCCTTTGTGGGAAATTTATGGGCTACTGATTCATCTTTTGCTGTAAAGCAGATTGAAATGAGCATTGCGGATGATGCAAACATTAACTTTATAAATTCTACAGCTGTAGTTCAAACTTTTACGCAGGTAAACGATGGATGGCTAGTAAAAAAAGAAAAGCTGGTGATTGATTTTAACCCGTATCCTATCGACCAGAAAAAAAAGAACATGCTTGGAATATATGGTCGCAGAACAGCATCGTATGATAAGTTTAAAGTGAATGCTCCAAAAGAAGATAATTTCTATTCATTCACCGAAAATTTAAAAGTGAATGATGATGCATTTGATAAAACAGATGATTTCTGGAAAACAAACCGTCACGATTCCTTATCAAAAAACGAAAAGCAAATCTATCACATGGTGGATACCTTGCAATCCTTACCCGTATACCGCACCTGGATTGATGTTATACAGCTCTTTGTTACCGGCTATAAAACAGTGGGTAACTTTGAGTATGGCCCGTATTACAATATATACAGCTACAATGAAATTGAAGGCAACCGTTTCCGCATGGGCGGACGTACAAGTAACAAATTCAGCAAATGGTATGAACTGAGCGGATATTTAGCCTTTGGAACCCGTGACGAAAAGTTTAAATACAGCTTTGGCATGCGATCGTTTATCGATAAAAAATCACGTACAATTGTCGGGCTGTATTACAAAAACGACAACGAGATATTGGGTCAAAGTCAGAACGGCTTTACAACTGACAATATCCTTGCTTCTATTTTCCGTATTACTCCATTACGGAATTTAACCAACGTAAAGCAGGTGCATTTTTACGTGGAAACTCAATGGTTCAGCGGTTTTACCTCTAAGCTGAGTTTTTACAACAGACAAATGCTGCCCCTGGCTGATTTCCATTATGAATTTGAAAAAGCACCAAACACGATTGCAATTAAAGACAAGATTGTAACATCTGAAGTCCGGTTGCTGACCCGTTTTGCATACAATGAAAAATACATTGACGGCACATTCTCGCGCGCCAGCCTGGGAACCCGCTATCCTATATTACAGGCTCAGTACACACTGGGCATAAAGGATATGTTCTATAGCGATTATAACTATCAAAAGCTAAGCATCAATGTAGACGATCGTATCCGTATCAATCCTATCGGGTATTTTGATTATGTTCTGGAATATGGAAAAACATGGGGCCGCCTGCCTTATCCGCTCATGACCATACACGGTGGTAATGAAACTTATATCTACGATATTTATGCGTTTAACGCAATGAATTACTACGAGTTTGTAAGCGATGAATATGCTTCAGCAACCATCTCACATCACTTTGACGGTTTTTTCCTTGACAGGATCCCATTGATGCGTAAACTGAAATGGCGTGAAGTGGTGGGCGGCAAAATACTTGTTGGCAGGGTAAATGAAACAAATAAAAATGTGCTTATTTTTCCAGGATACTTGCATACTTTAAACAACGGACCTTACATGGAAACTTCTGCAGGTATTGAAAATATATTTAAAATATTCAGGCTGGATGCCGTATGGCGTTTGTCTTACCTGGATAATCCAAAAGCGCTTCCTTTCAATATAAAGGGAACAATGCAATTCACGTTCTAATAGTTCTGATGATGATTTTAAGAACCGAAAATTTAATAAAAAAATACAAAAGCCGTACAGTTGCTAAAAACGTGAGTGTGCAGGTGCAGCAAGGCGAAATCGTTGGTCTTCTGGGTCCCAATGGTGCCGGTAAAACTACCTCGTTTTACATGATTGTTGGGATGATACAGCCAAACTCGGGCAAAATATTTCTGGAAGACAAGGATATTACCGATGAGCCTATGTATAAACGTGCACAGCTCGGAATCGGTTACCTGGCGCAGGAAGCATCTGTTTTCAGAAAGCTGAGTGTGGAAGACAATATCCGTGCAATACTTGAAATGACAAAGCTTAGCAAACAGGCGCAAAGCGAAAAGCTGGAAGAGTTGCTCAACGAGTTCCATCTGCAGCACATCCGCAAAAACCTTGGCGACAGGCTTTCTGGCGGTGAGCGCAGGCGTACTGAAATAGCCCGCTGCCTGGCTGCAGATCCTAAATTCATATTATTAGATGAACCTTTTGCAGGAGTTGACCCTATTGCAGTAGAAGATATTCAAACCATTGTGGCAAAGCTGAAGCAACGCAATATTGGGATCTTAATTACCGATCACAACGTACAGGAAACCCTTCAGATTACCGACAGGGCTTATCTTCTGTTTGAAGGTAGTATCCTCAAAGCCGGCACCGCTGAGGAACTGGCCAGCGATGAGCAGGTAAGACGAGTTTATCTGGGTAAAAACTTCGAGCTCCGAAAAAAGGTGGAAGCTGCAGTGAAAAGCTAACTCTTTTTATATTCGAATTTTAATATCGTTGGCTTTTTATCCTGTGCCTCGTTACTGATCAGCATATCTCCATTGGGTAAAAAAGTAAGGCCTTCCGCTTTATTAAACAAATTAAGGTTTAGGCTAAAAAGCTCTAAAATATTGCCTTTTTCATCAATTATTAAAAGCAGCCTGTCGCTCGCAGAAAGAACATAAATGCTATTTTCAAAAGGATGTATAGCTATGGCCGAGGGTCTGAAATTAAAGCTGCTTATCGTTTTACCCGTTTTTTTGATTGTGCGTGTTGGTATAGGAATCTTCTGCTCTTTCGCTTTCGCCTCTATTTTATGGATGTCTAGTTTGTATACAGGCTCTGATAAGAGTGTTTTTGATGTAAGGTCAAAACCGTATATCAACCGTATTTGTTTACTTTCAACTTCTTTCACGGTTTTACTTTTGGCCGCAATGAGCAGCCGCTTGTGCTTTTTGTCATAACAAAGGCCTTCATTATCAGGTGAAGGCAGGTTGAGTTGGTATTCTTTGGTTTTTACAGGGGATGATGTATAATTTACATACTCAATCAAAACACCATCACTTCTGAGCAAATACATTGTGCTGCCCACAAGCGCCAGCTCTTCATAATCTCCGGCTATTTCAGAAGAATATTCCTTACTGATTACTTCTTTTTCAAGATCATAAACAAATATGGATTCTTTCTCGTCCTGTACGCAGGCAATTTTATCCTGGGCAAGAGTAGTAAGTCCTGATACCTCGTTCAAAACGGTCGGTAGCACATAACTCTTTTGAGGAGACGTTAGCTGGTAATGAAACTCTTCTTTCATACTTGCGGGATAAAAAGCAACAAGTGTCAGCAATGAGAGGCTGCAACAAATAAGGCTTAATAAAACAGATGTTTTTTTCACGTTGTAATTGACTGATTTACGTGTACAACAAAAAAAGGATGCCGTTTCAGGCAGGAAAAAGCGCATTTGCCTTCAATTCCTCTATCTGATGAATATGGCGTTCGGTATGGCTCACCAAAAAGTGTACCCAGTCTGTTGGGGTCATATAGCCAAGTATAGGGTGTTTGTATGTTCGCACATCCTGCTCTACCGGATACGAGTTAATATATTCTATTACACGTTTGGTGATGCTATCAAGATGCTGTGCGGCATCAGCACTATTTGTAAATTTACCTGCAGGCTTCACAAAATCGGGGGCCGGAACCTTAAAAGAGCGTCCTTTTACCAAAAGTTTATCCAGTTTTTCAGGGCCAAACAACTCCGTACGGACATTATCCGGTATGTTTTCATGTGTAATACCTGTTAAGGCAGCAAGTACCGCCTTGTCTATCAGGTAAATATGTTCCAGGCATTCCAGTACCGACCAACAGTTGTCAGCGGGCTTAAATCGCACCTGTCCCTCATTCAATGAGTTATACGACTCATGAAGTTTAGCCGTATTGCTTTTTATCTTATCCGACAGGTTTATTGACATTTTTTTTGTTTTAATTTGCTGATTTACAGTCTGTTGGAAGTCGGTGAAACCGGAAGCGCAGCTAATTAATTCTCAAAAATCTCAAATTCATAAAATTCCATGATCTGGTTGGCCAAAAGCTTCTTACAAGCTTCATCTACTTTTTGAGTTGCCGCATCTTTTGAGGGAGCTTCAATTTCCAGCGTAATGTGTTTGCCGATGCGCACATTTTGTATTTCAGGTAAACCCAGGTTTTTCATGCTTCCTGTAACCGCTTTACCTTGTGGGTCCAATAATGCTTTTAATGGCATCACATCTATCTCTGCTCTGTATTTCATGGGTGTAATTTGTTTATTATTAATGTGTTATGTTGTTTTTGCCTGCTTGTTGCTCCTGTATATTGTTAACCACCGACAAAATGATATACAAAAATATAATAAAAGGAATTGCGATAAACTTAAAAAGAAATAATAATATCAACGCTGTTAGCAGAAACGAGTAGCGTATTTTATTATCTGCCCAGCCAAAGTTTTTGAACTTAAGGGCAAAAAGTGGAAGTTCAGCAACAAGTAGAAATGACATTAGGGTGGAAAGGCCACCTAAAAAGTAAACATTGTAAAGTAACGGACGTAAATCCATCCCCATCATAAAAGGTTGATTGTCAGTAATTAATGGTAGGGAGCAAATTAGTATTGCATTTGCCGGAGTTGGAACTCCGATAAAAGAGTTCGTCTGACGTGTATCAATATTAAATTTTGCAAGGCGTATGGCAGAGAAGATTGGGATTAAAAAGCCTATTGCCGGAATTAATAGAATAAAAAGGTTAGTATCAATTCCATATTTTGAAAGCTCTCTTAAAATAGGCATGGAAACATGAAATATTCCATTATACGCATTGTGAGCAAGATGAGGATCCATGCCCAATAAAGACATCAACATCATTTTAAAAACAATAACCCCCGGCACTACCCCAAATGTTACCATATCGGCAAGCGAATCAAGCTGTTTTCCAATGTCAGAATGAACCTTCAGTAGCCTTGCGGTAAAGCCATCAAAAAAGTCGAGCACTGCTGCAATCCCTACAAAATAAGCACTTAACACCAGGTTGCCATTAAAAGCTGTTGTAATTGCCAGGCATCCGCACAACAAATTGCCACAGGTAATGGTGTTTGGTATATGTTTTTTAATATTCATCTGAAAAACCGAAAGTACGAAAATACTGTTTTAAGACAAGAAGGCAATAAAAAACAAAAAAATACGTTTCTGGAATGGAAATTATAGTCATTTATTAATGGAATCCAATTGGTAAATTAACCAGTTAGCAATAGGCAGTTGGCAAATAAAAAAATAAGTAAAATATGTAATATATAATAGATTCGTTATTCGTTTTAATTCGTAATTCGTTGACATGGTTTCGTAAATTCGTTACCATTCGTTTATCCGTAACCAAATTTTAGCTTATTTTTATCGCTCATTTATGATTAAGAGATTTTTAGCACTTGTTTTTGTTTTAAGCTTTTGGGGATACGGTTACGCACAGGCACCCAAATACAGCAACGAATTTTTAAATGTTGGTGTAGGCGCACGTGCGTTGGGGATGTCAAATGCCTACGTTGTTGCTGCAAACGATGTAACTGCCGGATACTGGAACCCTGCTGGTTTATTAGGTATTGGTAACCAGCACCAGGTGGCCCTTATGCACAGCGAATATTTTGCCGGAATTGCCAAATACGATTATGGCGCCTATGCAACCCGCCTCGATAGTTCAAGTGCATTGGGTTTTACTGTTATAAGGTTCGGGATAGATGATATACCCAATACTACTGAGCTCATCGATGCTTATGGAAATGTAGATTATAGCCGTATCACCACATTTTCAGCGGTAGATTATGCCTTTATTGTTTCCTATGCTAAAACAATGAAAGTTCCTGGCCTCAGGGTAGGGGCAAATGCTAAAATTATACGCAGGAGAATTGGCGACTTTGCAGGTGCCTGGGGCTTAGGATTAGATGCGGGTGCTCAGTACGACTATAAAAAATGGAAGTTTGCTGCCATGGCACGTGATGTTACATCTACATTCAATGCCTGGTCGTTTAACCTTTCCGAATCTACCAAAGCCGTTTTTACTGCTACGGGTAATGAAATTCCTGAAAATTCCGTAGAAGTTACCTTGCCAAAATTGTTGTTGGGAGGTGCCCGTAAATTTGATTTTAAGCACAACATCTCTTTGCTTGCTGAGCTTGATTTGGATGCAACTTTTGATGGCAAACGGAATGTGTTGATTAAAAGCAATTTTGCAAGTATTGACCCTCGCCTGGGTTTTGAAGCATCTTACATGAACCTGGTGTTTTTAAGAACCGGTATTGGCAATTACATGTCCTATACTGATGCTATCGGTAAACGCATAAGGACTTTCCAGCCCAACATAGGGATCGGGGTAAAGATTAAATCAGTTACCATCGACTATGCATTTACAGATATTGGCGATCAATCAGACGTACTTTATTCAAATGTTTTTTCAGTGAGGGTGGATATCAATAAAAAGTAAAAAATCGTATTCTGTACATTTAAATTGAAAAGTTACCAGCTGTTTTTACTTTCCCTTCTAAGCGCATTACTACTGGCTTTTGGCTGGTTCCCTCACGGTTTTGTTCCTTTACTGTTTATTGCATTTGTGCCTTTGCTAATGGTGGAAAATGCAGTATTCAGGAATCCCGGTAAATACCATCCATTAACACTTATTGCCTGCACTTATCTTTCCTTTTTCTTATGGAATGTTTTAACCACCTGGTGGATAAAAAATGCTTCTTTGGGTGGTGCTGCAATGGCAATTATATGCAACGCGCTTTTAATGACTTTCACGTTTATTCTTTTTCATAATACACGGAAAAGGTTAGACGAAAAGTGGCGTAGCCTCGTATTCATCAGCTTTTGGCTAACCTTCGAATTCCTGCATCACGATTGGGATCTTACCTGGACATGGCTTACCCTCGGAAACGCGTTTGCCGATGTGCCCGGGTGGATACAATGGTATGAATATACCGGAGTTTTTGGTGGCAGCTTGTGGGTTTTGATAATCAATTGTTTTGTTTTTACCGGCATTTCAAAGTTGGAAGCCTTTAATAAACAAGCTGTTCTGAAGCTTGTTAAAAGCAAGGCTCCTGCATTACTGGCCTTGCTGGTTGTTCCGGTAGGTCTTTCATACTTAATTTTGGCGACTTCTTCCGGCTTAACAAATTCTGTGAATGCTGTAATTGTACAGCCCAATATTGATCCCTACAATGAGAAGTTTGTCAGTGACTACGAAGAACAGTTGCAAAAAATGCTGAAACTGGCCGCAGAAAAAGCCGATTCAACAACCGATTATGTTATTTTCCCTGAAACAGCGCTCACTGAAAATTTATGGGAAAACCAACTGAAACAAAGCAGCAGCATACATATTCTAAAGGAATTTTTAAAAGCCTATCCGAAAATGAAAATCATTGTTGGAGCATCTACAGCAAAGGTTTATGAACCCGGTGAACAGCTATCTGCAACTGCCCGCAAATTTACACAGCAGGATGGTTTTTATGATTCCTACAACACTGCAATTCAGTTGGATAGCAGTAATAACATACAGCTGTACCACAAGTCAAGGCTGGTACCTGGTGTTGAAAAAATGCCTTTCCCCTTTATTTTCAAATACCTTGATAAGCTGGCTATTGATATGGGGGGGACAACCGGAAGCCTTGGTACGCAGGACGAACGAACGGTTTTTACTTCCGGAAATGATTCTGTTAAAGCAGCACCAGTCATTTGCTATGAGAGTGTTTACGGAGAATTTGTATCTGACTATATCCGCGCAGGTGCTTCATTTATTGCCATTATTACCAATGATGGCTGGTGGGGCGATACTCCGGGCTACAAACAGCATTTGAAGTACGGTACATTGCGGGCCATCGAAACCCGCAGATACATTGCACGCTCTGCGAATACAGGCATTTCATGTGTTATTACCGACAAAGGCGAAATTCAGCAGGCTTCATCCTGGTGGACACCGGATGCCATAAAGGCAAAAATTTATCTGAACAACACACTTACCTTTTACACAAAATATGGTGATTTTATTGCCCGTTTCACCATGTACCTTTCTTTTGCATTAATTGCATATTCCCTGTTTTTGCGCTTTAAAAGATAAGTTTAATTAGTAAATTTGCAGGCCGGAAATCAGCTCGACTGTCGTGCACTGATTCCTTCGAAAAAAACAATTGGTACATACCGTATTCGGTATTTCTTACTTAGATAAATTAATATGGAAAAATTTGATGTTACTGTAATAGGATCAGGGCCCGGAGGCTATGTGGCTGCTATACGTTGTGCGCAGCTAGGAATGAAAACTGCTCTTATAGAAAAATACAATACACTGGGTGGAACCTGTCTGAATGTGGGATGTATTCCTTCAAAAGCATTGCTCGACTCTTCTGAGCATTATTACAATGCTTCACATACATTCACTGAACACGGTATTGAACTGAAAGACCTGAAGGTTAACCTTAAGCAGATGATCAAACGTAAGGGTGACGTGGTGAAGCAAACGTGTGATGGGATTAATTTTCTGATGAAGAAAAATAAAATAACAGTATTCAATGGACATGGTTCTTTTATCAATAAAAATACAATCGAAGTAGCATCTGGTGATGGTAAAAAGGTTCAGATAGTAAGTACTAAAACTATTATTGCAACCGGTTCAAAGCCGTCATCACTTCCGGGAATTACGATTGATAAAAAAAGAATTATCACATCTACCGAAGCGCTGGAACTTACAGAAATTCCTAAGCACATGATAGTGATTGGCGGAGGTGTTATAGGGCTTGAATTAGGCTCTGTGTATGCCCGCCTGGGTGCTAAAGTGTCTGTGGTAGAGTTTACGGGTGGAATCATTAGTACCATGGATGGCGCGTTGGGCAAGGAATTACAAAAAAGCCTGAAAAAACTGGGCTTTGAATTCTATTTCAACCATAAAGTAACTGGTGTTTCTGCTAAAGGTAAAGAAGTGACTGTAACGGCCGATAATGCCAAGGGTGAAAAGATAGAGCTTAAAGGCGATTATTGTCTGGTTTCTGTTGGTCGCAGGCCATATACAGATAATCTTGGATTGGATAAAGCGGGAGTGAAATTGGATAACCGCGGTAAAATTGAAACGGATGGTCACCTTCAAACCAATGTTGCCGGTATATATGCAATTGGCGATGTTATCAAAGGTGCTATGCTTGCACATAAGGCAGAAGAGGAGGGTGTGTTTGTTGCTGAAACACTGGCCGGACAAAAACCGCACATAAATTACAACCTTATCCCTGGTGTTGTTTATACATGGCCTGAAGTAGCTGCTGTAGGATTTACAGAAGAACAGCTGAAGGAGCAGGGAAGAAAATACAAAGCCGGGAATTTTCCATTTAAAGCGAGCGGAAGAGCCCGCGCTTCAATGGATACAGATGGTTTTGTAAAAGTGCTTGCTGATGAGGCAACAGACGAAATTTTAGGTGTACACATGATCGGGCCCCGTGTTGCCGATATGATTGCCGAAGCCGTAGTTGCCATGGAGTACCGTGCAAGCGCTGAAGACATCGCCCGTATGAGTCACGCGCATCCAACATATACTGAGTCTTTTAAAGAGGCTTGCCTGGATGCAACTGGTAAAAGGGCATTGCATATATAAGTGGAGACATATTTGTACGCTGTCAGTCTGAGCCTGTCGAAGACCTTGCGGTGGCTTTCGAAATTTAATGGATAAGATTAATAGCTATGAAAATGCATAGTAAAAATCGGGCGCTGTCCGTCTGAACTTGTCGATGACCTTGTGTGGACTTGCGTAACAATGTGAATAAATAGAAATAAAATATTCAGTAGAAAAAGAACCGTGCGCTGTCAGTCTGAGCCTGTCGAAGACCTTGCGAAGACCTTGCGAAGGGATTAAGAAACAGATTATATTTAAATGAAATCAATGTATGTATATATACTTAAGTGTAATGACAATACATACTACGTTGGTGTAACAAATAATCTCGAAAGAAGAATACAAGAACACTAGCAGGAGGTAGATAGAAACTCTTATACATACCTGCGAAGACCTGTAAATGTTGTCTTCTATGAAATGTTTAACAATCCTTCTGATGCAATAGCTTTTGAAAAGAAGATAAAAGGTTGGAATAAAAAGAAAAAAGAAGCGCTTATAAATGGGGATTATCAATTATTACCCGAATTGTCAATGAATACCCTAAAACGCCACGCACAGTCTTCGACAGGCTCAGACTGACAACGCACGATTTAAGCATGATTTGGCAAACAAAAAATATACTATGAAAACAGGCGTACTACTCATAAATCTCGGAACACCCAATAGTCCATCTACTTCCGATGTAAGAAAATACCTTACGCAATTCTTAAACGACCCGCGTGTAATCGATATTCACCCGGTAGGCAGATTTTTCCTGGTAAATGGGATTATTGTCCCCTTTCGCGCTTCCAAATCAGCAAAGCTTTACCAGCATATCTGGACCAAAGAAGGATCTCCTTTGCTTACAAATAGTATAAAACAAAAAGAGTTACTGCAAAAGGCATTGGGGAACTCCTACGTTGTTGAGCTTGGTATGCGTTATCAGAATCCAAGCATCGAATCAGCCCTGAATAAACTTCGTGAAGCCCGTGTAGAGCAAATCATAATCATTCCCCTCTACCCTCAATACGCTTCGTCCAGCACAGGCTCATCTGTTGATGAAGCGCTGCGCTGCATTCAAAAGTGGGAGGTAACCCCTACAGTTAAAATAATTTCTAAATTCTACGATGATCCTCATTTTATCGATGCCTGCGTTGCAGTAGCACAGAAATACAATTTTTCAGAATACGACTACTTTATTTTCAGCTATCACGGTTTGCCGGAGCGTCATATTATGAAAGGTTCTGCACATTATGGTGGAAATACTTGCAAGCTGGGTCGCTGCTGCGAATCAATAACAAAAAACAATCAGTACTGCTACCGTGCCAATTGCTTTGAAACCACACGCCAGCTTGTAAAACGGCTGAACATTCCGGAAGGGAAATATGAGACTACCTTTCAGTCGAGGTTGAATGACAAGTGGATAAAGCCATACAGCGATAAGGTGGTGGAGCAAAAGGCCAAAGAAGGAATTAAAAGAATGTTGATATTCTCACCTGCATTCACAGCCGATTGCCTTGAAACCATATATGAGATAGGAACTGAATACGATGAAATATTTAAGGAGCATGGCGGAGATAAAGTAACACTCGTTGAAAGCCTGAACGACCATCCTAAATGGATAGAAGCATTGAAAAATATGGTGCTTGCTAATGTGGGTGTGCTGGAACAAAAGAAGCTGTAATTACAATAACTTCAGATTGTCATTATCTGTTTCAAGGTCATTCCGACCGTAGTGGAGTAACCTTTTGAATCAGTTTACTTGGCATTTATTAGATTCGCCTCTCATAACAATAAGGAGAGGCTTGCTGCCAGAAAACGTTATAATTCCTTTATAATCTCATCGCTCAAAGGGCTTACCGCTGCTGTAAAAAAATGAAGCAATTCACCATTTTCGCTGATTAGGTATTTACAGAAGTTCCAGCTGGGAGCCGTTTTGTTCCAACCGTTTAGGTCCTTGTTAGTAAGCCATTGATACACCGGGTTCTGGTTGGGACCTACCACGTCCGATTTTGCGAACAATTGAAATGTTACACCGAAATTACGTTGGCAGAATGCCGCTATCTCCTCGTTGCTGCCTTGTTCCTGCCCCCCGAAATTGTTTGCCGGGAATCCAAGTATGGTTAATTTGTCTCCATATTTTTCGTGTAATTCTTCGAGCTCGTTGTACTGAGGAGTAAAGCCGCATTCAGAGGCCGTGTTTACTACAAGCACTTTTTTGCCTTTATAAATTGAAAAGTCAATCTCTTTACCATCAATTGATTTCATTGTAAAATCATGAAATGTTTTTTTTGTCATAGCTTGTGAATCAGGTTTTGAAAATGCTCTTTTGGGAGTAAAAAGCATTAAGAAAAAGTACTTAACGGTTTTGTATATTTTTTTCATATAGTATAGTGTATCAGAATAATATGCGCAATATTTGTGTTTGTATATTGCCCCCCTCTCCTGCGGAGAGGGGATGGGGGAGAGGTTTACCCAACAATCTTCAGCTTTGCAAACTTTATTAATAATTGCTTTTGTCCTACACCTTCAAAAAATACCGTGGCCTTATTATTTGGAAAGGCACCTTCCATTGTTATCACTTTGCCCGTGCCAAACCTGTCGTGCTCTACAAGCATACCTACCTGGAGCTCACGTAAGCTTTCAGTGTCAAAATCAGAAGTGGATTTTGTAGCTGTATTAGCTTTTACAAGCTTTTTACCCATTACTGGCCGTTGCTCATAGGTTACCTTTGGTTTGGCTGTGACCAGCTTGGGGCGTGATGTATAAGCATCTTCATCGACACCACCTCCAAACATCCGGCTGTTTTCAACAGGCATCTCCAGGAATTGTGTGTCCACTTCTTCAATAAACCTGCTTGGTTCGCAATGGATGAGGTTGCCCCAGCGGTAGCGGGTTGTGGCATAGGAGAGGGTCACTCTTTTTTCAGCGCGTGTCACAGCTACATAAAATAACCTTCTTTCCTCTTCCAGGTCCGCCCTGTCTGTTAGCGACATCTGTGATGGAAACAGGTTCTCTTCAAGCCCTACAATATATACATAAGGAAATTCAAGCCCTTTGGCTGCATGTATGGTCATTAAGGAAACTTTATTTTTATCTTCTTCTGTTTCCGTTTTTTTGTCGGCATCTGTCATCAATGCAATGTCCTGCATAAATAAGTTCAGGGGCTTCCCTCCTGTAAGAACGGCTGCTTCATCTTCAGAAGGTTTTTCCTGTTCAGCTTCTTCATCCTGGAACAGCAGTCCGTTACCGAAAGAAACCTCGTTGGGCTTATCGGCAGGTATGACTTCACTTTCAATGCCTAAAGGAGGTTCGGAAGTATCGGCAATGTTTTCCATATTACCACTCAGCTCAGCTCCAATATCATTAAATTCTATAGTGGTGTCTTCCGTAAATTCTTTGATACCATTCAGCAACTCCTGTATGTTCTCATGTCTTGCAACACCTTCAGGCGTTTTATCTGCATATAAATCGCGCAGTATACCGCAATGTACCGCAATGTGGTGACCAAGGTCGTATGCATTGTGCGTTTTTAACATGGCCGAGAAGCTTTTTATCATCATCATAAACTCCTCAACCTTGGCTTTTGCACCTGAATTTAAGCCGATGTCAAACTCGTGGATGTTCTCAATTACTTTCCACAGGCTAATGTTATGGTCATTGGATGCTACAACAATCCGATCGATCGTAGTGTCACCAATTCCACGCGCAGGGTAGTTGATGACACGTTTCAGCGACTCTTCATCGTTGTTGTTGATAGTAAGGCGGAAATAAGCAAGCAAGTCTTTTACTTCTTTACGCTGGTAGAAGGAAAGGCCTCCGTAAATGCGGTAAGCAATGTTCTGTCTGCGTAAGGCTTCCTCAATAGCGCGCGACTGGGCATTGGTACGGTACAATATTGCAAAATCACGGTTGTGCGCGCGCTCATTCATCTTGGTTTCAAAAATGGAACTGGCCACAAAACTACCTTCGAGGTTGTCTGATTCTGTTCTTACAACCTTAATCAATTCACCTTGGTCATTGTCCGTAAACACATTTTTTTTGAGCTGCTCTTTATTTTTTGATATCACGGTATTAGCAGCACCAACAATGGTTTTAGTTGAGCGGTAATTTTGCTCAAGCTTAAAAATATTGAGTTCAGGATAATCTTTTTCAAAGTTTAAAATGTTCTGGATATTCGCACCACGAAATGCATAGATACTTTGCGCATCATCACCAACCACGCATATATTGCGGTATGCGGCAGCAAGCTGCTTTATAATTACATATTGCGAAAAGTTCGTGTCCTGGTACTCATCCACCATAATGTACTTGAATTTGTGCTGGTATTTGTGCAGGGCTGCCGGATGATCGCGCAATAAAATATTAGTGTTAAACAATAAATCATCAAAGTCCATTGCCCCGGCTTTAAAGCAGCGTTGGGCATAGGTCTGGTAGATAAGGCCCATTTTGGGCTTTGCTGCCTGCCGGTCCTCTTCCTCTATCTGCCTGTTGTTTACATACGCCTGGGCCGATATTAAATTGTTTTTAGCCGCTGATATGCGCGACAGCACCATGCCTGGCTTGTATATCTTGTCATCCAGGCCTTGTTCTTTTAAAATCGTTTTTATAAGGCTTTTGGCATCATCAGTATCATAAATGGTAAAGTTACTCGGGTAGCCCAGCTTTTCCGCCTCGCTGCGCAGTATGCGTGCAAATACCGAATGGAAGGTACCCATCCAGATGTTTTTTGATTCGCTGGTACCAACTACTTTAGCAATACGCTCCTTCATTTCGCGTGCCGCTTTATTGGTGAAAGTTAGGGCAAGTATGTTAAAAGGATCAACTCCCTTTTTTATTAGATGGGTAATACGATAAGTAAGTACGCGTGTTTTTCCTGAACCCGCACCTGCAATAATCATTACAGGTCCTTCCGTACATTCAACGGCACCTCGCTGCACCGGATTCAATTCATCTAAATAACTTTTCGACATGGGTAATAATGGAGTGTTTTGTTATTATCACAAATTTACTTCTTTTTCAGGTGGATTGGTAAATTGTTAATATTTTAAAATGCCCGTAATCAAAAGGCTTTATTTCGAAGGGGCCGGGGAATGCAGGCCATCCCATAATCAAATTTTTATAATTTTGAACAGGCGCTACGATTAATTTAATTACTTTTATTTCTCTATTCTGAAGGAAGAAAGGTTTAAGCAAAATAGTATGTTTGATTTTCATAAAGATTTACAGCAATATTTCAATTACCAGTACAGAACCTCTGCTGAGTATTTAATCCCCTTTGTTGAGCCTTATATCAATCTGAACAGTCAGCTCCACGTGCTGGAAATTGGTTGTGCGGAAGCTGGTGTGCTAAAGGCTTTTACCGAAAGAAATCATCTGTGCATGGGAATAGAGCTGGATGAAAACCGCACTACAAATGCCATTCAGCTGATGAAGCATGAATACGAAAGTGGACAGATTAAATTTCTTTCAAAGAACATTTACGATATTGACCTTGAGAAAGACATTGGGCATAAGTTCGATTTGATTATTCTGAAAGATGTAATCGAGCATATCCACGATCAGGACAGGTTTATGAGCATTATTGGTAATTTTCTGAAACCGGGAGGTAAAATTTTTTACAGTTTTCCGCCATGGCAGATGCCTTTTGGAGGGCACCAGCAGATTTGTTCCAATAAATTTGCTTCTTTACTGCCATATTACCATTTGCTGCCTGTTTGGCTTTATAAGCTGATGCTGAAAGCATTTGGTGAACGCAAAGGTATTATTGATGCGTTGGTTGAAATAAAAGAAACGGGCATTTCTATTGAGCGGTTTCAGAAGGTCGTGGATAAACAGGGTTTTAAAGTTGTGAAAAGGGAATTGTTTTTGTTCAACCCTATTTACAAGTATAAATTTAATCTCAAAGTAAGGACACAATTCAGCTTTATTGCCGCTATTCCATTCTTCCGCAATTTCCTCACTACCTGTGCCTATTACCTGGTTGAGAAAAAATAAATTGATTTTTCTGTAATAAATACCTCATGAAGTCGCTTTTGAGAGCTTAATCCCATGTTGTGCTTAGCCTTTTTAACGCTGGCAACTTGTTGAAAACAAATAATTTATCCCTCTTGCTATTTTTGTTTTTTTGTATTACCTTTAATCTATTCATTTTACAATTTCGCATTTTAATTATATAACATTTATAAAGTGCAGCGTCAGCACTATAAATATCTGACACTATCACCATGAAATTCAAAGTACTGTCAACAGTAGCCGCAGCCGCATGTGTACTTGCAGTAAACATACAGGCGCAAACAGTTTCTACATTTGCCGGTGCCGGAGGTACAGGCTATGTAAATGGTTCTCTTTTAACCGCTAAGTTTGGTGGTTTGGAACAAATGGCCTATGATAAAAATGGTAACCTTTTGGTGTGCGATGCCCCCAATCATTGTATTCGTAAAATTGATGCAAAAGGCAATGTGTCTACGTTTGCAGGAAGCGGCCAGGCCGGGTTTGTAAACGGCAACAGCGCCACAGCTCAATTTAACAATCCGCTTGGGATTGCTGTTGACGAAATGAACAATGTATATGTGGCCGACAACCTTAATTTTGTAATCCGCAAAATAGATACGCAAGGGAATGTTACTACCTATGCCGGAAGCGGTGAACAAGGCTACAGCGATGGCAATGGAATGTCCGCAAAATTCAGTTACCTGAATTACATGTGTGTGGATAACGCCATGAACCTGTATGTAGCAGATCCTAATAACAATGTTGTACGTAAGATTGATTCAAAACAAAATGTTACAACATTTGTTGGCAGTGGCAAAGATGCGTTAACGGATGGTGTTGGCACTTCGGCAGAGCTTTCTTTTCCGATTGCAATTGCATTTGATGCACGTAACAATGTATTTTACATCAGCGACCAGGGAAATTCAGCAATTCGCAAAGCCTTGCCTGATGGCACTCTTACTACGTATGCCGGCACAGGAAAAATTGGTCACGCTGACGGACAGGCCCAACAGGCGAAATTTTATTTCCCGAAAGGTATTTCAGTTGACAAGGCCGGTAATGTATATGTTGCTGGCCGCTTTGATTATACGGTGCGTAAGATCGATACTTATGGAAATGTTTCAACAGTGGCTGGTACACCTCACGTATCGGGGAATAGCAATGGTGAAAGCACTGCAGTAAAATTTGGTAAGCCTATTGAAGTGTTGGTTGCCCAGGATGGAAATTTACTGGTTGCCGACTGGGTAAACAGCACCATCCGTAAAATAGAACTCCCGGTTGTTGCTTCTGCCAGCTCAGTTGAATATAAAAACACGGTTCAGATGCAGGTTGTTCCAAATCCTGTTGCTACCTCTGCGGTAATTAAAGTTGAGGGTCTTACAGCTAAGGAAACCTTAAGCTTTATGATGTTCGATATCAATGGAAAACAGGTGAATGTTAAGAATACTATATCGGGCAACCAGGTAATGCTGGAAAGAGGTGACCTCAGCAGCGGGGTGTATTTTTTCAAAATCCTGCAAAATGGTAAAGTTATTGGTATGGAAAAGCTGGTGCTGGAATAACAATAAGTGCATTAACTCCTGAAAACGAAGTCCCCTGCTGGCTTCGTTTTTTTTTGCCCGACTTTTCTGAGAGTGGAAGTCGATCCTGAAACGGTTGCTCAGCATTTAAAATAATCACAGACATTAAAATTTATTCAAATAACCATCAAACGTTTTGAATTGTAGATTTTTTTTCTTATTTTTAAAGGTCGGTTAAATTATTTTCAGGGTATGTGCCTGAAATTATGATTGAAGCTGTTGAATTTATTGTTTAATTTAAAACAATCGATATGTTTGAAACCAATACGCCCTTGAATTCAGATAGCTTTACGAGCGAGAGCGGGGCTACTGTGGCTAAAGCTCTTGAAATACATTCTCTGCTGAATAACAAAGATACGTTGATGGCTTTTACGGGCTACTTTGACCATCTGTTGACCACCTTGCTGCTTATCAATATCAAAAACAGGCTAAGCAATGCAGAGATGTTGTCGGGGGTAGAGAAAAAGGTGTACAGCGTGCTCGTGGAATGTATTGAGAATGTAAGCAAACATAATATTCCAGGGAACAACATCAGGAATATTTCAACATTGCTGATTAGCAAGTCGGATACAAAGTATACCATTGTTACAGGTAATGAAATAACCAACGAAGAAGTGCCGCTTTTGAAAGAGCGATTGGAAAGAGTTGCCGGTAGCACACTCCAGGAGCTGAAACAATCCTATCGTGAGCAGATACTTTCAAAACGTACAGATGATAATAATGCCGGATTAGGAATATTGGACATTGCAATTAAAACCGGTAACCAGATTAAATATCAATTTAAACCAATAAACGAATCGACAACTTTTTATCTTTTTCAAACTGAAATAACCATTCAAAAATAATTATGGAATCATTGATTATTGGCGCAACAGAAGATTCTCCGGAAATTAATTTCGATCTTAAATCCAACAGGTTTATGATTTCAGGGAAATCAAGACCTGAAAATACCGGTAAATTTTATACTCCTGTGCTTGAGTGGTTTGATAAATTTGAAAAGCAGGTAAATGCTTCAGGGAATGGTAAATCAGAACCAATGGATTTTGCTTTTAAGCTGGAGTACTTTAATTCAATTTCTGCCAAATACATTGCGGATATAATTATGTTACTGAAAGAGCTGAGCCTGAAAGGCAACAATATCCATATCAAATGGTATTACCCTTCGTCAGACGATGATATGCTGGAAGTAGGGAAAGAGTTTGCTGATATGGTAGAAATGAATTTTGACTATGTAGCATATTAATGAATTGTCGGAGCACCTCTATATTCATTTTTATCCTTTGTTTTTTTTTACTTCCTCTTTCTCTTTGCTATTCCCAAAACGGTAAGGAAGTGAGCTTTTCAGCCCCTTCTCCTAAAACTCCTGCTGCAAAGCCCAAAGATGTTCCAATGTTTATCCTTCAGGGTGGTGTAAAATTAAATGGCAAGCCTGCAGGCGGTGCGGTACTTACACTTACCAGGAATGGGAAAACTATAGCCAAAATGATTACTCCCAAAAGTGGTCTTTACTATTTTCAAATGAACAGGAGTATGACCGATCCTCAGTCGGAATATGTTTTGAATATTTTAAAAGATGGTATTGCTTCCGGTGTTATCCGTATAAACACCTATACTCCAAAGGAACAATTTACAGCGGTCCCATACATGTTTAACCTGGATATTGCCCTTAAATCGCCCGTAAATTCCGGCAATGTTGTCAAAAAGGATTTTGGGCGTATAGCATGGCTTGCAGAAAGGAATGTATTTGATTTTGACAAAGGTTATATTCCTGTTGATGAAGAGAAGGTAAAGGCAGACTCGATTAAGCTCGTTGAAAAAATAAAAGAAGAAAAGGAACTGAAGCGCCAGGCTGATTCTATTTCTGAGGCCTGGACCGTAGCAGCCGAAGCGGAAGCTGTAAAGAAAAAAGCTGCAAAAGAAAAGGCTATTGCCGAGAAAGCCGCAGCTGAAAGAGGAGGTCAGTCTAAGGAAAAAGAAGCTGCTGAAGCTGCCAGAATTGCGTCCAAAACATCGAAAGTGACGAAAGCAAAAAATAAAGGAACTGATGCAGAGCCATTGAAGAACGGAAATGCAGCAAATACGGTTAAAACTTCTGCTGCCTCAGGCAACAAAGAAAAAAACACCGCGGAGATTGCAAAAACAAATACAGTCAGCAGTATTGACAAGTCAAAAACAGTCCAGAACAGCAAAGCGGATCCCGCAAAGAAAAACAACATAGAGAAAAACGCGCTTACCCAAACAAATACTCCCGCAACAACTGCAACTTCTGCTTCCACCCTTGAAAATGCTTCATACACAGATAGTATAAAGGATGCGCGTAACCCGAAGAAAGATTTGTTTTTTCTTACAGGTGTGCCTATGGAGCAGTTTAAAACCAATCTTCCTGTTGGTGAGACCTATAGCAAGAATACCGATGGATACAGTGCGGAAGAAGAGCTGATTGCCAACAGCGAGCGGAACCGCCTGCTTGCAGCACGTCAAAGGTATGAGCGCAAAAAGGCAGAAAACTTTGCGAAAAAGCAGGAAACCAACAATAGCCTTACAAGCCTTATAGATGCTGTGGAAGAGTACGGTAAAATTCAAAAGGAAATGAAACGTTAGAAATGAACAGATACAATATATATACAAAAAACATTTCAGGAGGTGGTGCGCATTGTTTTGCAGCCGCTGCAAAGTTTTTCCTTTACGTGCTGATGGTGCTCTTGCTGGCACCTTGCAGTCTTGATGCACAAACCCTGAACCTAAGCCAGTTTGGCATTGAAGAAGGGCTGCCCCAATCCAGTGTGTATACCATGCTGCAGGACAAGCAGGGCAATATCTGGGTGGGTACCATGAATGGCGTAAGCAAGTACAACGGACTGAATTTTGAAAATTTTAATAAAAAGGATGGATTGGCCGAAAACAGGGTTACTTCAGCTTGTCTGGATAACAATGGCGATATATGGTTTGGGCATTGGTCCGGAGGTATTACAAAATACGATGCTGTTGCTAAAAAATTTTCTGAAGTGCTGCCGACAGAAATCAGTCTGTCGAAAACAATTACAAGCATTGTTGCTGATAAAAGCGGCACGATGTGGTTTGCTACAGAAGGCCAGGGGATTATGAAGATGGAGAAGGGGGTGTTTTCGAAGCTTACTGTGAAGGATGGATTGTTGAGTGATGCTGTGAGCTCCCTGATGGTTTATAAAGATGGCACCTTGTGGATAGGTACTTCAAACGGCATCATGCTGCTTAAAAGTAAACTACAGAAGCTGGATGCCATTCTCCCGAGCGTGTCCATTACCGATCTTTTCTGTGATGTGAAAGGGAATATATGGGTAGGTACTTCCGATTATGGCCTTATCCGCATCAATGCTTCTGATAAGGCCCTCAAAGTGTATAACACCACACACGGGCTTGCAAGCAATAATGTAAATACCATTTATCAGGCCGATAACGGCAATATTTTTATTGGTACTTATGATGGGGGAGTTTCGAAATACCTTCCTGCATTAGAAGCCAATAATTATAAAGGGGCCATATTTCAGACAATTTCTACGCAGCACGGATTGAGCAATAACCGTGTATTATCGATTATTCAGGACAGGGAAAAAAACATCTGGATAGGAACCTTTTTTAACCTGAACCAGTATTTTGATGAGCAGTTTGAAATTTATGGCGATAATGAAGGCCTGCCAAACAGCCTTGTATGGTCGGTGATTGAAGGAGACAACAATGATTACTGGATTGGTACTGAAGGTGGACTTTTTCAGTTCATTCCGAATGCTTCCGCTACTCCTGATAATGCAAAAGGCGAAGAAACAAAAGGCGGGGTGGGCAAATCAAAAGGTACTTTCCGGTTTATACGCCATACAGGCAAAGAAGGCGAAGTGCTGAATACAAGCGCATTGTACAAGGATGTAAAGGGCAATATCTGGTTTACGGATTTTGGGCAGGGGGTATCAAGACTGAACCCTGCTACGGGCGATATAAAGCTGTACTCAACAGAAACGGGTCTGCCGGTAAATGAAATATACAGCATTAATGGCGATAAAGATGGCAATGTATGGATAGGAACCAACAAGGGCGGTTTGCTGAAGTTTGATATTGCTACAGAAAAATTCGTTCAGTATACCACCGATGAAGGTATGGGAAGCAACCAGATCTATACTATTTACCACGATAGCAAGGATAGGATGTGGTTTGGTGGCTTGTCCGGCAGTCTTACCATGTACGACCCCAATAACCTGCCAAAGCAGGGTGGGCTTTTCAGGACATTTAACGAAAAGAACGGCTATGCCAGTAAATTCACTATTTGCATTACGGAAGATGGACAAGGGAACCTCTGGTTTGGCACCTATGACCAGGGTGTATATAAATATGATCCACTGGCATTGCTGGAAAGAAATGGGGTGCTGTTTAAAAATTATTCGATAAAGCAGGGGTTAAGCTCCAATACCCCGTTCCTGTTGGTTTGCGACACCAAAAGCAACCTGTGGATTGGTTCCGGGCTGGGTATTGATAAATTCGACCTGAGGAATGAAACGGTAAAGCACTATGAAAAGGAGGATGGCTTTTTAGGTGTTGAAATCAATCCGAATGCAGCTTGTAAGGATAAGGATGGAAACCTTTGGTTTGGCTCCATCATAGGGCTTGTGAAGTACAACAGCCGCCTGGAAAGGAATAACCTTGTGGAACCCGTGACTTCCATTCGCAACCCGCGAATTTATTTCCAGGCTGTGGAAATTCCTGAGGATCATGTTTTTCCATGGACACAAAATCATTTTACATTCGATTTTGTGGGTACGAGCTTAACGAACCCGAAGCGTGTTAAATACCGCTATATGCTGGAAGGGCTGGACAATGACTGGTCGCCTGTGGTGAAGGAGAATTCGGTAACTTATCCCAATCTTGAACCGGGCGAGTATACCTTCAAAGTGCGCTCCTGCAATAACGATGGTATCTGGAACAGTCTGCCCATTACCTATCATTTTGTTATCAAGCCGCCTTTCTGGCAAACGACCCTGTTTTATATACTTCTGGGTATTGTGGTTATTTCGGGTATTATATTCTTTATAAAATTGCGCGAACGTGTGCTCAGAAAAGAAAATATTATTCTGGAGCGTAAAGTTGCTGAACGTACCGAAGTGATTAGCAAGCAGAGTGAAGAGATTGAAAAGAAAAATGTTTCCATCACTGATAATATTGAATATGCACAAAATATTCAGAAAGCCATTTTGCCATCCGAAGAGGAGATAAGCAGGCTTTTGAGGGGGCATTTTATATTGTACAAGCCAAAAGATATTGTTAGTGGTGACTTTTATTGGGTGCATGAGGAAAAGGATCGTGTTCTTATTGCCGTTGCTGACTGTACAGGTCATGGCGTGTCGGGTGCCTTTGTGTCCGTGATGGGACACAACCTTTTGAACAATGCAATTAATGATCACCACATGGCCACACCGGCCGAGATTTTATACATACTCAATGATAAGATACTGAATACGTTGCGTCAGAATACAAAAAATACTTCAGCCAAGTATGGTATGGATATAGCATTGATAAGCATTTCAAAGCACGTGTCGAAAGGCCCTGCTAATCCGCCAAAAGAAGAGGGTACAGAAACAGCACTGATAGAAGGTTATGAGCTGCAATATGCAGGAGCACACAACCCATTGCTGATATACCGTAACAATGAATGTATTCAGCTAAAGGCAAACCCGCGTTCCATCGGCAGCTATAAAAAGACTGGTGAACAAGGCTTCACCAACCACACTTTCCATGTGCAGAAAGATGATATGCTGTACATGTTCTCCGATGGTTATGTGGATCAGCTGGGAGGTCCTGAAAACAAAAAAATATTTGCACAGCCTTTCAGGGATATATTGCAATTTATTTCAGGTTTTGAAATGACAGAACAAAGAAGAATCCTTGATGAAAAATTGGAGAATTGGAAAGGTGGTCAAAGCCAAACAGATGATGTATTGGTGGTAGGGATTCGTGTATAAGAGTTACGTGTTTTCTCAACACTGGAAAATTACGAATTGTTAAGCTTTATTTTTAAACTTGCATCATCTTGAAACAGTTTTGTTTGCTTTTTTTTCTGTTACTCTTTTTTGCAACATCCTCCCATTCTGCAAACCCGGATTCGCTGCTCACCTCACTGAAATCCGTTTCGGAAGACACCAATAAAGTAAATATTTTAATTGAACTTGGTAAAGCATACCAGCAGCAGAATAAATTTGATAAGGCAATTGAGTATTCTGAGCAGGCCGAAAAGCTCGCTGTAAAGTTAAATTTCTCATCAGGCCTCGCACGCTGCTGCCGTAATCTGGGTTCAATATATATTGATAATGCCGATTACACAAGGGCTATGAAGTTCCACTCGTTAGCCCTGAAAAACTACTTGATACTTGGTGATAAAAAAGGAATAGCGAACTCATACAACAACATTGGGATTGTATATAGAAATCAAGGTGATTTTGAAAATGCCTTGGAAAATTATCGTGTTTCTTTAAAAGTTAGACTGGAGCTTGGAGATAAAAAAGCAATAGCCAGTTCTTATAATAATATAGGAAATATATATATGGATAAAGGCGACTATCCAAAGGCTGTTGAGGCATTTTTAGTAGCGCTTAAAATAAATGAAGAGCTAGGGGATAAGAAAGGACTGTCAAATTCGTATAACAATATTGGAATTATTTATAAAAAGCAGGAGAATTATAAAAAGGCACTTGAAAATTATTTACAATCGCTAAAATTAAGGGAAGAGTTGGGTGACGAAAAATTAATGGCGGATGTATACAATAATATTGGGTTTATTTATGTAATGCAGGGGGATTATGAGAAAGCACTTGACAGCCAGTTGAAGGCATTGAAGGTTAGGCTTGAATCAAACGACAAAAGAGGGATGTCAGACTCATACGGAAATATAGGAACTATATATATGTATATTGCAGATTCTGCTGCTACAACAAAAAGCAATGCAATAAGTATGTATGATAAAGCCTTGGAAAATCATTTTAAAGCTTTGGCTATTAGAAAAGAAATAGAGACTAAACTGGGGCAAGCGGATTCTTATAACAACATTGGTACTGTTTATTTGAAACAGAATAAGCTTGAAATGGCTTACGACTTTCTAATAAAAGCACTTGTAATTTTTGAGGAAATAAAATATAAAGACGGTATAATGGAAACATATACCGCACTGTCAGAAGTGCTTGATAAAAAAGGGGAGTACAAACAATCGCTTTATTATTACAAATTGTATTCAGTTATGAAAGATTCCTTACTGAATGCTGAAAGCAATAAACAGATTGCGGAAATGAATATCAGATATGATACGGAGAGAAAAGATAAGGAACTGATTAAGAAAGATTTTGAAATTGGTCAACAAAAGGCTGAAGCTGAGAAACAGCAGACACAGCGTAAAGTATTCATTGTTGGATTTATATTCGTACTTATAGTTTTGTGCGTTATTTATTACAGCTACAGGCAAAAAATGGCTGCAAACACCATCCTTGAAACAAAGAACGATGCCATCAGCAAACAAAAACGTGAAATAGAAAAAAAGAACAATATTATCACCGATAGTATTGAATATGCCCAGAATATTCAGAATGCTATTTTGCCTACAGAAGAAGAGATGCAGAAGTGTTTTGTTGAGTATTTTATATACTATAAGCCCAAGGATATCGTAAGTGGTGACTTTTATTGGTTACATGAAAGTAAAAATGCTGTTTTGTTTGCAGTAGTTGATTGTACCGGACATGGTGTGCCTGGCGCTTTCATGTCTGTAATGGGTTATAACCTGTTGAATGATATTGTAAATGCAAACCCGGAAAGTCCTGCAGAAATATTGAAGGAATTGAATGTTAAAATTTTACAGAATCTGCGTCAGAATAACCAGAAAACAACTGCCAAATATGGAATGGACCTAACCTTAATAGCTCTTGATAAAGAAAAGCAGCATCTGAAATTTGCCGGGGCCCACCATCCGTTATTAATCTATCGTCAAAACGAATGTTTTTTATTAAAGGGCAACAGATGCTCTATTGGTAGTGTTAAAAAAGAGGAATCTGATTTTAAGAATCACCACTTTGAACTGCAAAAAGGCGATATGATTTATCTGTTCTCCGATGGTTATGTTGACCAGTTGGGAGGTCCGGAGGGAAAAAAAATATTCGCACAACCCTTCAGAGATACATTACAATCCATTTCTGGCCTGGAAATGCAGAAGCAAAAAAAAATACTTGATGAAAGATTTGAAAACTGGAAAGCTAACCAAAGCCAAACGGATGATGTGTTGGTTGTGGGGATAAGGATATAAACTATTAAAAAATTGTAAAGCAAAAAGCCCTGTTAGAAATGTCTAACAGGGCTTTTACATTTTATAAGAGTTATCCGCACATCAGTAATCTCATAAACCCGTATATCACATTATTGCTTCACCATTTTCTTTGTTTCCATCGTTTTACCATCAATAATTAAAGAATAAGTATAAATACCGTTGGATAAATCATTCGCAAACACGTTCAGCTGTCCTTTACCTTTCTCTGTTAAATCAACCACTTTAATTAATTTACCGGCTTGATCAAGAAATATCATTTGTGCTTTATTGCTGTTATCAGGTAAATAATAGTTGATTACAGTCTGGTCTGCAAAAGGGTTCGGTACATTTTGGTCAAGTACTACAATGTTCTTGTTGCTTAGTTCTACATCTTTTGAATTAACCTGTGTTGGAGAAGGTACATTATTCATACCCATAGAACGTGTCTGTGAGCAGCAGGAAGTAATTAAAGCTGTCAGTTCATCCAATTGATGCTGCAAAGCTGCATTTACAGAATCCTGTACTGCTTTTTCACTTTTTAGGCTGTCAGTTGTATGACTAAGCTCCTGAACGGCTTTTACCAGTGGTACAACAAATTGAGAATATCCTAAACTGTAATTGTCGTCTTCGTTAACAGGTGTATGTACCCCATCAAAAACAAAACCACAATCGTTGGCAGCCTGTTCTACTTCCTGGGCAATAAAACCTGTATGAATAGCAGCCGATGACTGTGCATAATCAACACCCGCAGTATGAAGTGCCTTAATACTGTCGGGCATATGCTGCATTAGAAATTGATCGAAACCTTCCGAATTAAACTTGTAATGTACTGGACGTAATTTTTTAATAAATTCAAGTCCTTTTACAGTTTCTGTGATATCATTTTTGAAGCGTCCATCACTAGGGTAGGTCCAGGCCGTCTGACCCTCAATGACTATGGTTGAATATGTATTTCCAATGCGTACTTTATTACTTGCGTTGACAATTGCACCATTGCCAATTGCCGTAGCGTTAGTTAAATTTCCTGTACTAACATCTGCGTTATATCCAACAAGGGTATTATTTGTTCCGGAGGTATTAGTATATCCAGAATTTAAACCAATACCGGTATTATTTGCACCAGTTGTTAGAAAAAGTGAATGATATCCTACTGCAGTTCCAGCTCCTTGTGTGGTGTTACTATAAAGTGCATACTTCCCAACGGCTGTATTTGTTCCACCGGTTGTATTCGCATTAAGTGCAAGTGAACCAACGGCTGTATTGTCACTACCAGTTGTATTTGCTGTAAGTGCATATAGACCAACACCTGTATTACTACCACCGGTAGTATTAACCGTCAACGAAGCAAAGCCCACTGCGGTATTCTGAATACCAGTTGTATTGGCACCTAATGCGGAGGAACCAATACCAAGGTTGGGTGAACCCGTAGTGTTTGCCGTTCCCGAATTATAGCCAATGAAAATATTATTTCCCGCTGTAGTATTTGCATCACCAGCATTAGGGCCGATAAAAATATTCTGTGCTCCAGTTGTATTGGCGTAACCTGCTTTATAGCCTGTAAATACATTATTATTTCCCGTAGTGTTGAACCATCCGCTTTGGCTACCCTGAAAGACATTTTGGGTTCCAGTTGTATTTGATATGCCCGCTTCGTTTCCAACAAAAACATTATCAGCAGCGGAAGTATTTGAATATCCAGCAGTATATCCCATAAAAACATTCCTTGAACCCGTAGTTATGCCATATCCGGTTTTATATCCATAAAAGGAATTACTATTATGATTGTTGCTGGTAACACCATATCCAGTTTCATAGCCTGTTAGAGTATTTCCATAACCTGTAGCGTTGTAATACCCTGCGTCCTTTCCTAGATAAGTATTTTCTGCAGCGGATGTATTATTGTAGCCTGCGCCAGCCCCGACAAAGACGTTTAGTGCTGCTGTATTATAGTAACCTGCAGTATTACCGATACAAGTGTTACCGGCACCGCTTACATTTGAATAACCTGCTGCATACCCAATATTTGTATTAAATCCAATATTTTGGTTTGAATATCCTGCAAGACTACCAACAAAGGTATTCCTGTTGCCATTAAATTGACCGCTGGCACCCAAACCATTATTGTAGCCAGCTTGGAATCCCACAAAGGTATTATCATCTTCTTGAGTGGATGAATACCCTGCTCGATAGCCATTAAATGTATTCTGAGAAGAGCCTGCGGTAATATTCGTACCTGCTCCGCAACCCACAGCAGTATTATTCGTGCCGCTTACACCCGCACCACAAGCATTAACAGTTGTCCCACTCAAGGCCGTATTTTGACCTTGAGTAAGGTTAAAAACAAGAGTTCCTGCTATTATTAGAGAAACTTCCATTAAATAATTTGAGGTTTTCATGAGTTATAATTGGATTAGTTTTAGAAATTCACGGATAAATTGATTGAAGAAATTACACTTGAAAATTTTAATCCTTCATAATTGTTAGGGAAAGTATAAGTTTCAACAACACCTGAGTTAAATGTAGTCACTTGGGTTATTTTTCCTCCAGTTTTATAGTACGCATACGAGGTATGAAATTCAGATCCTATTGAGATGTTTTTAAAAAGATTCATAGAAAAACCTGCAAGAGGCCCTAGTCCAATTGAAAATCCTCCGTTTTGCTTAAAATTATAATATTTAACATCTGCCGTATTTGTTGAATTATCATAGGTAATATATCTTAAATTGACCGTAATAGGATTATATTGTTTATAGCCCAATTGAAAACCGCCATAAAAAGTAATTTTTTTGTAATTAAAATTTCTCACCAAGCCAGGCGCAATATTTATAACCGATTGCCTGACTTGCCCATCATCCCTAACATATGTAGTTAGTGAATTTGGATAAATTTCATTTTGATTATATGTTTCATCTATCTTATAATTAGTCAATTTTATAGATAAACGTACTGTGAAATCTTTCTTTGGAGTCCAACAAAAATTTATTCCTAAAGAATATGATTTATCTTTTTTGTTATCTGCATCAGCAGGTACAAATAGTCGGGCTTGTCCACCTAGATAATCAAATCCCGCTTCTGCTATTGGTTCAATCGTGTTCACATTAGCAGCAATAGACCATTTTTTTAATTTTTTTATTGTATCTTTATTAATGTATTCCGTAGATTGAGCAAAGGCGTTCATTCTTAATGAAAATAATAATAATAAATACACTAATTTTAATTTCATATGACGATTAAAGATGTCGATAAAATGTTGTTTCGAACACATTTTTGACAATACTACAAATATAAGCGGATGTAAAACAAGAGGTGGGGATGAATTATTTATTAACATTTTGTTAATAGAATGCGGAAACACAGAAAGGAGTAGCTAATCTGCTTGTTAGAAACTTCAGATAAATATTAAGCGATTATTAAAAAGCAGAAATCCTGACGGATATTTCCGCCAGGGGTTTTTCTTATAGGGAATAAAGATGATTTTAATTGTTTCCATTTACCAGCTTTCGGATTCTTTTTCTATTTCTTCCTGAGTCAGATAATCACCCGATTTTATTTGCTCTTCCGCTTTTTGTAACCGCTTATTATATGCTTCTTTGGTCAATGGTTTCCCTTCTGCTGTGTATCCTACTATTATCTCCTTATCCAATATTTTATTGATTTTTTCTATAATGGATTCTTTTTTTACCGATAGTATTTTTTGTACAATATCTAGTTTTGCGGCTTGTATATTCATTGGTCTTATTATTTGTTCTTTACAAAGTTAACGTTTTTTTATTTTTTTTGTTACGTTCTCGCTTCCCTAAAAGCGATTGATATTTTCCGTTTAGGCTGATTTTTGAAGAAAGAATCTGAAAAACAATAATTACATAACAAAAGTCCCGACAAACTATAATCTGTCGGGACTCAACGCTTATTAAATAGAAGGTATTAGTGTTTCTTCCTCTTCCCAATATTAAACACCCTCGAAATATTAAACCCGAATTTGTAGCCACCTTTCAGCCAGCTGTCATTGGTATAGGGGATATAGTTGTTTTCAATAATACCTGCTGCGTTTGTAAAGTTGAGGTGGAACACGTGTCCGCCTGTTTCAATTTCCACGCCTAAAGCAAGTGGGTTGTAAAAAGGATTGGTTTTGTTGTTGGTGCGGTAATCTGAAAGTGTATAGTAGTAATCTGCAATGATAGCAAGCCTTCTTGTAAGCTTCAAACGGAAGCCAGCACCTACCGATAACAAATCGTTTGTTTCTTCTGCGCCATTATCAGCATTTACATTGGCAAGCACAAAGTTGCGGTGCTGGTAAGTAGGTGCCAGTTGCAAAGAAAAACGTGAACCGAATTTGCGTGCGATCAACAGCTGGCTGGTATATGCAAAGCGGTGAACATCATTCTGTTTGAATCCTACTGTTGTAGCAAGTCCGCTATAAAACTGGCTTGCTTTCTGAGGGTTATAGCTCATATCTCCATAAAATGCAAGGGAAATCGGAACGTGGTTATCAGTGGTCTGTGTTAAAATACGATATTTCACCATACCGTCAATCAGCTCATTCATTTTGCTGCGGCCCACTCCAAGGGTAAGATCATCGGTAATACCAAAATCAAAAGAAATGCGGATGTCGGCAGAATTATCGAAGCCATAAAGTGTGTGAGGCCCTCCACCACTTGCTGCACCGCTGCTTCCAAAACGGTGGGTAACCCTGAAGTCCATAGTTTTGGCCTTCACGGTTTCAGTGCTCTGGATGTTGATTATTTTTGATGTTTTAAATGTGGCAATTACCTTTTCACGTTTTTTAGGTTCTGCATCATCCACGAGGTTCAGCAAATCGTCCTGTGCGACAGCATTTGCCGTAAATGCTGCGGCAATCAGTACAAAAAATGATTTTTTTAGATATAACATAATATACAATACTTTATTTCTTTTTATACGGTTCTAAGGTAGCATTCAGCTTTACTTCCACATCTTCAGCAATGTTTTTTACATACAGGCTTGGGACTTCAATTTTATGATCCGCTATATGGATGTTGAACTTTGTTGAAATTGTAATTTGTGTCCCCTTTACAGTGACAATCCCTTCAAGCGTTCTTTCTTTGTCAACACCATGCAGGCTCAAAATTCCGGTAACAGTAACCTTGTATTCTCCATCTTTTACCCAATCCACTTTCTCATTGATTTTTCCTTTAAAAACAGCGTAAGGATATTTTTCGCTTTCAGCATAGTTTTCATTAAAATGCTCCTGCATCAATGGTTTTTCAAATACAAACGCATTCATTGCGATTTTTACCTGTATATCGCTGGTGCTGGTATTTAAAATAGGTTTTGCGGCTTTATTGATGGCCTCAATATTTTCAAGCGGGGACTCAGAAAAAAAGCTGATCACACAGGTGTTTGCCATATAAATCTGGGCCGACATGCTTAAGCTCGCGACAAGTGCCGTAACCAGTACCAGTAGATGTTTCATGATTTTAGGATTTAGGTTTGGATTTTAGTTTTTCTGTGATTATTCCAACAATTGTGCCTTTAATACGTTAATTATCCTGTGCGCCATCATTCACCCAGGCCTTCAATGTTTCCAGGTCTTCAGCTGTTAAAGCTGTTGGTCCGTTTGAATACGTGGGAGGCATATCTTTAAGGTTAAACACCCTTGACTGGAAGGTGTTATTGTCTACCTTCTCCTTAATTGCCGCATACGTGCTGAAATCACCCGGTGCGCCCTGGTTAGAGGGTGTAACATGGCAGTTTTGTCCACCCTGGCCATAGCAGTATGTCTGGATAATAGGCTTCACATCCGTTTGATAAGAAACTGTTTTTACGGGTTTAGGCACTTCGCCTTTATCCGAGGTGCAGGATTGCAGGTAGCAAAATGCAGCAAGAAATAACAAAACTGCATATAAAACAGAGTATTTCATAAGGATATTATAGAGTAAGAATTAGGACTTTACAAATACAATATGACAAACTTAGTAAAATACTTTAAAAGTCAAAGTATATTGCAAAATATCACCTACCAGAGCAGAAATTTTAGTGTGTCCGGTGATAATGGCAAGTGGTATAAAAAAAACGGATTAGCTATTTCGCCCCTTTGTTTGCTACAGCAATGTATTGCTCCAGCGCCATGGTCATGGAAGGAGCTTTGGGATTCGGTGCATAAATATCCACTTTTAATCCTGCTTCCTTTACCGCTTGGGATGTGGCAGTTCCAAAACAGGCAATACGTGTTTTGTTTTGCTTGAATTTAGGAAAGTTCTTAAAAAGTGATTTTATTGCAGAAGGGCTGAAAAAGGCAAGTACATCGTAATTCACATTTGCCAGATCGCTCAGATCACTGCAAACCGTACGGTACATAACAGCTTTGGTGTATTTTATTTTTTGCTCGTCCAGCTTTTCAGCTATCTCATCCTTGTGGATGTCAGAACAGGGAAGAAGGTATTTTTCGTCTTTGTGCTTTTTTATCACCAGCATTAAATCGGTGATGGTTTGTTTGCCGTGAAATATTTTGCGTTTACGGTACAATACATATTTCTGAAGGTAAAATGCCGTAGACTCCGAAATGCAGAAGTACTTCATCGTTTCAGGAACGGTAATGCGCATTTCCTGGCACATACGGAAATAATGATCCACCGCGCTTCGGCTGGTCATAATTACAGCAGTATGCTCAAGGATGTTTACTTTGTCCTTTCTGAAATCCAAAGCCGATACTCCTTCAATATGTGTAAAGGGGCGAAAATCTACTTTAACGCTGCATTTTTTAGCAAGGTCAAAGTAAGGAGACTTATCTCCTTCCGGTTTCGGTTGTGAAACTAATATCGTTTTTACTTTTAATGGTGTTGACAATGTTGTTGAGTTTGCACGTTAAACAATAACAAAAACATCTGATCCCGGCCCAACTATTTTACTTCGAGCATAAACAATTTCGCCAGAATAATAAACGGTAATATTTCAAGGGTGCAAAGATACATAAATAAATAGAATTTTGAAATACGTGAACTATTAAGCCCAAGAAAAAGTCCGCGAACCGTTCTCACACCAATAAACGCGGCTATTATACCCAGGCCGATCTTAATAAAAACTGAAGGTGGTACTTGATCAATGAAGCTAAGGCCAATTACAACAGGGAGCAGAAACAGACCAAGTGTATTGCAAAACAAAAATACAAGCATGGCATACTCCGACATTTCTTTCTGCACTTTAAAAACATATCCCAGCAGCCGGATTACCAGGAATTTAATACCATAAGTGATAATAATCAAAATGGCGGTAGCTACTCCCAGCAGGCCTACATTGGAATTGAAAAAATCAAAGCCATAATAAGGAAGCAAATGACGTATAAATAGGGTGGTATTGACAATAAAAAATACCGATAAAAAAACAGAAACGCGGTTGCCCAGGGCA
This sequence comes from Bacteroidia bacterium, assembly GCA_020051175.1. Classification (GTDB taxonomy): domain Bacteria; phylum Bacteroidota; class Bacteroidia; order 2-12-FULL-35-15; family 2-12-FULL-35-15; genus 2-12-FULL-35-15. Next base: position 183,626 of record JAGVJJ010000044.1, read on the forward strand.
AGGTCATCGCGTGTGAGCTGACCACCCGATCGGTTGATATAAAAGGTCTGTATTACCTGGTTGAGCTTTTTGCGGTTTGAAACATATAACCAAACAAAAAGTATATAAATCAGCAGCAAAATACCAGCCACCCAAAAGTCGGTATTGGTGATGTGCAGCTGGGGCTCCTTGTTTTTGATCGGCAGTAAGTGGTTCTGGAACAGTGATTTAGCTGGCAGGCTATCCTGCGTTGCTGTATCTGCAGAACTTAGTTTTGCGGTATCAGTTGGATTTATATTTAGGACAGGTTTAGTTGGCACAACGGTGCAAAGTTAGCTTTTTTCAGGAATGAGGGAAAATGAAGTATTTAACAATCTAAATAAATAAGATACCGCTAAGGCACTAAGGGCACATTGAAACACTTCGAATCTTTGTGTAACTTAGTGAACTTAGTGTCTTAGTGGTAGAATTTCAGCTCATAATTCGCAAATGAGCACGGTTTTCATTAACTTTGTATGCTATACTAAACCAGAACAGAATTTTTTTAAAATCAGATACAATGAATACAAAAGACGTAGCTCCAACTTTAGAAAAAATCTATAAGGAAGCAGGAGATTTTTTGCCCCTTAACGGAACCGATTATGTTGAATTTTATGTAGGGAACGCAAAACAATCGGCCCACTTTTACAAAACAGCTTTTGGCTTTCAGTCGCTGGCGTACAAAGGCCTTGAAACTGGTTGCCGGGACTACGCTTCGTATGTGCTCGTGCAGGATAAAATAAAATTGGTGCTTACCACCCCGCTTAATTCCAAATCGCCTATCAATGACCATTTGCGTAAGCATGGTGATGGGGTAAAAATGGTGGCGCTGTGGGTGGACGATGCAACAAAATCATACAATGAAACCATTGCGCGTGGAGCTAAATCCTTTATGGAACCAACAAAAGAGGAGGATGAGAATGGATATGTTATCCGCTCAGGAATTTATACCTATGGTGAAACCGTTCACCTGTTTGTAGAGCGCAAAAATTACAATGGTGTGTTTTTGCCGGGGTATAAAACATGGAAATCGGAGTACAATCCTGAGCCGACAGGCCTTAAATATATCGACCATATGGTAGGCAATGTGGGATGGAATGAAATGAACACCTGGGTAGAATATTATCAGAAAGTAATGGGCTTTATTAACCTTTTGTCTTTTGACGATAAAGATATTTCAACTGAATATTCGGCCCTGATGAGCAAGGTAATGAGCAACGGAAATGGCCGTATCAAATTCCCAATCAATGAACCTGCAGAAGGCAAGAAGAAATCACAGATTGAGGAATACATTGATTTTTATGAGGGTCAGGGAGTGCAGCATCTGGCGCTGGCTACAGACGATATAATAAAAACTGTTACCAACCTAAAAAGCAGGGGAGTAGAGTTCCTTTCTATCCCTACTACTTATTATGAAGAGCTGCAGAGCCGCGTAGGCAAGATCGATGAAAATGTTGATGAACTTGCTAAACTGGGAATACTTGTTGATCGTGATGATGAAGGTTATATGCTCCAAATTTTTACAAAGCCGGTAGAGGACCGTCCGACTTTGTTCTACGAGATTATTCAGCGTAAAGGTGCCACCTCTTTTGGTAAAGGCAACTTTAAGGCTTTGTTTGAGTCCATTGAGCTGGAGCAGGCAAAACGTGGAACATTGTAATTGGTGATTTGTTGATTTGCAGAATTATTGATTTGTCTGGTTTACAGCTTTCGTAAATGATTCTGCAATTATTATTACTACATTTGCCCTGGTTAAACTAAAAATTGAATGAGTAAAGACATGAAAAAAGCAGGTTTTGCTTTCGGAAAAGAGAACTACCGCATACTTATAGCTGGTGTGCTGTTGGTTGTTCTTGGCTATATACTAATGATTGGTGGTGGTGCCGAAAACCCCAATGAGTTTCATGCCGATGAAATATTCAGCACCCGCAGGATTACCATTGCTCCAATTACAATCCTCGTAGGCTTTGTGGTGGTGCTTTTTGGTATTATGAAAAAATCAAAAGATTAGTTTTTAGATTGAGATCTGAGACATGAGATGTGAGAAGTCATATTCTCCGATAAATTAAAAGTCTCATCTCTCAAATCCCATATCTCATATCTTATGTCATATCTTCACGCAATTATCCTCGCTATTATTGAAGGGATAACCGAGTTTTTACCCGTTTCTTCAACAGGCCATATGATTTTGGGCTCTTCCATCATGGGCATAGCACATGATCCATTTACAAAATTGTTTACTGTTGCTATTCAGCTGGGTGCAATATTATCTGTAATCATATTGTACTGGAAAAAATTTTTCCAGACACTCGATTTTTACTTTAAGCTGGTTGTGGCCTTTATTCCGGCTGCCGTTTTTGGTGTTTTGTTTAATGATCAGATCGATGCCCTGCTTGAGAATGTGCTGGTTGTAGGTATTACTTTATTTATTGGCGGGGTCGTATTCCTTTTTCTTGACAAGTTGTTCAGCAATGAGAATAAAAACGATGCTCCTCCGTCTTATCCTTCGGCATTGAAAATTGGTTTGTTCCAGGTTATAGCAATGATCCCGGGCGTTTCACGATCTGCAGCTACAATAATTGGTGGTTTAACACAAAAGCTTACACGTAAAGCAGCAGCTGAATTTTCTTTTTTTCTTGCTGTACCCACTATGTTTGCCGCAACAGCAAAAAAAGGATATGATTATTACAAAGAAGGTATTGCTTTCGATTCAAACCAGGTAAACCTGTTGATTGTAGGAAATATTGTGGCGTTTATTGTGGCAATGATTGCCATCAAATCATTTATAGGGTTTCTTACAAAGCATGGCTTTAAAGTGTTCGGGTACTATCGTATAGCCGTGGGCCTTATCATCATTGTGCTGTATCTTGCGGGCTATCAGTTGAGCATTGTCTGATGAAAATGTATGATTTCAGAGCAGGAGAGGTGCTTGTGATTGATAAACCTCTTACATGGACTTCTTTCCAGGTAGTGAATAAATTAAAATATCTGATCAAGCATCATCCGTCCTTAATATTAGATGGTAAAAGAGTTCAACCGAAAATAGGCCATGCAGGAACCCTGGATCCTTTAGCTACCGGACTTTTGATTATCTGTACCGGCAAGCAAACCAAAAATATTGAGCTGTACCAGGCCCAGGAAAAGGAATATATCGGTACTTTTTACATCGGGGCCACAACACCTTGTTACGACAGGGAAAAAGAAATTGATGCGTATTATCCAACGGAACACATTACTGAGGAGCTGATTTATGATACTACCAAGCAATTCATTGGCAAAATTCAACAAACACCTCCTTTGTATTCAGCAATTAAGATTGATGGCAAAAGGGCCTATGATATTGCACGGGCCGGTAAAACGGCAGAAATAAAGCCCAAAGAAATCACCATTTCCGAATTTGAAATTACGCGTATTGCCTTGCCGGACGTTGATTTTAGGGTAGTGTGCAGCAAAGGTACTTACATCCGCTCCCTGGCGAGGGATTTTGGGGAGGCATTAAAAAGCGGTGGACATTTAACCGCTTTGCGAAGGACGCGCATTGGTGATTTTCATGTGAAAGACGCTATGTCGATTGAGCTTTTTCAGCAAGAATTGGCTTTAAACTCTTAAAGGGCTTCGCTTTTCTGAGTTCTAATTCCGTCAGCTATCAATAATTTACTGCAAATCGATGCCGTTTCTCCATTTTGCTAAAAAAATACGATTTTTGTTGATTTCTGGCCTTTATAGTATTAATTTTGCACTCTTGATTTTTATATTTAAACATTATTTTAGAATCCCGTAAGATTTATGAAACTCTCACAATTCAAATTTAACCTTCCTAAAGAATTAATTGCTGAAACCCCTGCCAAGTCGCGTGATGAAGCGAAGCTGATGGTTATTAACCGCAAAACCGGCAAAATCGAGCATAAATTGTTCAAAGATATTTTGACCTATTTTGGCGATGGCGACTGCATGATTTTGAATGATACCAAAGTATTTCCTGCACGTATGTACGGAAATAAGGAGAAAACAGGGGCAAAAATAGAAGTGTTTTTGCTACGTGAGCTAAATGCTGAAAGCCGTTTATGGGATGTTTTAGTAGATCCTGCCCGTAAAATACGTATTGGCAACAAGCTGTATTTTGGTGATGATGATACGTTGGTAGCTGAGGTAATTGACAATACTACTTCCCGTGGACGTACATTACGCTTTTTGTTTGACGGTTCTTACGAGGAGTTCCGTAAAACCCTTAAAGACATGGGCGAAACCCCGCTCCCTAAATACATCAAGCGTGCACCTACTGAAGAGGATAAGGAGCGTTATCAAACGGTATATGCCCAAAATGAAGGTGCCGTTGCTGCTCCTACAGCTGGTTTGCATTTCAGTCGTGAGCTATTGAAACGTCTTGAGCTAAAGGGGGTTAGCTTTGCCAATATCACATTGCACGTTGGTTTGGGAACTTTCCGTACCGTAGAGGTGGAAGATCTTACCAAGCACAAAATGGATTCCGAGCAGGTGATCATTACAGAAAAAGCCTGTGACGTTGTAAACAAGGCACGTGATGCCAAGAAAAAAGTGTGTGTGGTGGGAACTACAGCTATGAGGGCTATCGAAACATCCGTAAGTACAGATGGGTTCCTGAAGCCATACAATGGCTGGACAAACAAATTCATTTTCCCTCCTTATGATTTCAGTGTTGCAAATTGCATGATCACCAATTTCCATACCCCTGAATCTACTTTGTTTATGATGGTGTGTGCATTTGGAGGATACGAGCTGATGATGAAAGCATACAAAGAAGCAATCAAAGACAAATACCGCTTCTATTCGTATGGCGATGCCATGTTGATTTTATAATACTGATACAAATGATTGTAAATGGTTAATAGTTCTGCTATTAACCATTTTTTTTAGATACAAACAGGCAATTGAAAAAGTATGTTGTTATAGTAGCCGGTGGAAGCGGTACACGTATGAACAGTGTTGTTCCCAAGCAGTTTCTTGAGCTGAACGGAAAGCCGGTGCTGATGCATACCATTGAAAAATTTGTGGAAGCCCTGCCGAATATTAATATTATTTTGGTTTTATCTGCTGCTTATAAGGCGGATTGGGAGGCACTTTGCGAAAAGCATAATTTTAAATGTAGTTTTCAGATGGCCGAGGGTGGCGAAACCCGTTTTCATTCGGTGAAGAGCGGATTGGCTTTTGTCCCCGAAAACTGTGTAGTGGGTGTGCATGATGCTGCACGCCCTTTGGTAAGCGTAAGAACAATACTTGCAGCTTTTGAAATGGCTGAAAAAGCCGGCAATGCAAGCCCTGCGGTTTCCATCACGGAATCCATGCGTGAAATGTATGATAAGGGCAACAGGGCCGTTGACCGGAATAATTATTATATCATTCAAACCCCTCAGTGTTTTCAATCAGGTCGTATAAAAAGCGCATTTTTACAGGAATACACTTCCGCTTTTACGGATGATGCAAGTGTGCTGGAAGCTGCCGGAGAAAAAATAAACCTGGTAGAAGGAAACCGTGAGAATATTAAAATTACTACTCCCCAGGATTTGATTATAGCAGAGGCATTGATGCAGAAAAAACGCTAGTTGCTACAGGAGTCTTGTTACTTTCGTTGCTTTTGTGATTTTCATTTCTTCAATCCCTGTAAGGAGGTTTAAGCCTGGTTTTTTGCCCTTTTCAAGGGTGCCTAAATGGTTAAGTCCCAATAAAGCTGCACCATTACCGGTTGCCCACAAGAGCAGGGTCTGTAAAGGAATATCAGGATAATAGGTTGATATGGTTTTTAACTCATCCAGTACTGATAAACTCCAATTGGATGCAAGGCTATCGGTACCGATTGTTACCAATACCTTTGCTGCAATAAAGTTATTGTAATCCGGTAATGTATTTTCAATATATAAATTCGCGTTTGGACAGGTACACCAGTACAGATGTGAGATGGGAGATGTGAGATTTGAGATGTTTTCATTTCCCATTTCCCCTTCTCTCTTTTCCATTATTTCCTTTGCCCATTTGATATCCTCCCTGGTTGTGTATGTATTGTGAACCAAAAGGAGATTAGATGCATTTTTCAGATGTGGTAAGGTTGATTTAAGTGCGTTCACACCTGTTTCTCTCAATACAGCAGTATTTATTCCCATTGCCTTAAACGCCTCGTAAATCGGACCAGAATGAGATATGAAAAGTTCGCTCTCGGCCTTGCTTTCCTGGTTATGGATAGATACAATGCCCTTTGTTTTTGCAGCATGCGCATCAATCAATTCCAATAAATTTTCCGAGACAGTATAAGGGGCATGTGGCACAATGGAGCTGCGCAGATTTAGTCCGGAAAGCTCCTGTTGCAATGTTAAACCGGCAGCAAATGAAGCTTGCGCTTTGTGGGGATTCAAATCAAACACCTCGATAAATGTATGGTAAAGTATGTTGCCTTTTGCTTTTTGCCTGAAAGTGCTATTGTTGTTAGAAATATCGCCTACGGCAACGATGCCATTATCAATCATTTCCTTTTCTGCAGCTGCAATAGCATCTTGTAGTTGCTCTTCTGATAACCGGGTGCGTTCGGTTACAATTGATTTGATAAACCCGGCCATTCCAAGCTTTTCAGGTATGCGGGAGCGCATGTGCGACAGCTCAAGGTGACAATGCGTATTAATAAAACCGGGACAAATAATTCCCTTGTAATATTCTGCTTTCACACCATCAGCTGGTTTTTCAACGCTTACAATAGTTCCATCGGCATCCACAGTAATTACACCATTTTTGATGGGTTCGGATGCAATTGGAAAAATATAATCAGCGGAAAGCCTGCGCATGGTTACTGATAACGAATTTTATACGAATTTACGAAACATGACTTTCATAAACTAGCAGGATATTGGCTTAATTTAACATTTATTGCTGCGTTAATATACTCCAGCTAAGGGTGAATTAGTTACTTGCCGGTTAATTCGCAAATTCGTTGCCATTCGTTATCCATAACCCCTTATTTTTTCGTAAATTTGTAGTATACAGAGGAGATTATTTGGAGACTAAAAAGGACATACGTGCATTAACCCTTGAGGAGCTGAAAACTGTTTTTACTGAAAATGGAGATCAGGCTTTTCGTGCCAAACAGGTATATGAATGGTTGTGGAAAAAGTCTGCACGTACTTTTGATGAAATGACCAACTTATCCAAGGCTACCCGTGGTTTGCTGGATACAAATTTTATTATCAATGCGGTGATGGTAGATGACATGCAGGTGAGCAGCGATCGCACGATAAAAAATGCATTTAAACTGCACGATGGTAAAATTGTTGAAGGCGTGCTGATTCCGAGCACTACTCGTATGACAGCCTGTGTATCTTCCCAGGTGGGGTGTAGCCTTACCTGTAAATTTTGTGCAACCGGCCGCCTTGAGCGTTTGCGTAACCTGAATGCGGATGAAATTTATGATCAGGTGGTTCTGATTAAAAACCAGGCCGAAGATAAATACAAAACACCACTTACCAATATTGTGTACATGGGTATGGGCGAGCCATTGCTGAATTATAAAAATGTAATGGACTCGATCGTTAAAATTACTTCTCCGGAAGGGTTAAACATGTCGCCACAGCGTATAACGGTTAGTACTGCAGGTGTTGCCAAGATGATTAAAAAGCTGGGCGATGATGGTGTGAAATTCAATCTTGCCCTGTCCTTGCATGCAGCCAATGATGTAAAACGGAATTACATCATGCCTATCAATGAAAGCAATTCACTTGAAGCACTGGCAGAAGCTCTGAAATATTTCTATGAAAAAACGGGCACGCGTGTAACTTACGAGTATATTGCATTTAAAGATTTTAATGATGGTTTGGAGGATGCCAAAGAGCTGGCGGAGTTTTGCAAAAACATTCCCTGCAAGCTAAATATTATTGAATATAACCCGATTGATGAAGGTGAGTTTAAACAAACAACACCAGAACGTTTGAATGCTTTTGTCGCATATCTTGAGGGCAAGAACCTGATTGTAAATGTGCGCAGGAGCCGCGGTAAAGATATAGATGCAGCCTGCGGGCAGCTTGCAAATAAGAATAAAGAAGGGTTTAAGGGGCGGAAATTGAAAGTGAGTAAAACAGATACTAAATAATGGTAAGCTGATTAAGAATTATAGTTTCTTATGACAGTCAATGAAATAAAGGCTCCCATCCTGCCGGAAATGCAGGAGTTTGAATTGAAGTTTAAATCTTCAATGAAAAGCTCTGTGCCCCTGTTAAACAATATTATTCAATACATTGTTAAGCGAAAGGGCAAGCAAATGCGCCCCATGTTTGTCTTCTTATCAGCAAAGGTATGTGGTGAAATGAACGAGTCGAGCTACCGTGCGGCAGCACTGATTGAGCTTCTTCATACAGCCACACTCGTTCACGATGATGTGGTGGATGATTCGAATGAACGCAGGGGTTTTTTTTCCGTGAATGCACTTTGGAAGAATAAGATTGCTGTTCTTGTAGGGGATTTTTTGTTGTCAAAAGGTCTTCTGCTTTCTATTGATAATCATGATTTTCATTTGTTGAGCCTTGTTTCCAATGCTGTTCGCGAAATGAGTGAAGGTGAATTGCTGCAGATTGAAAAGGCACGCAGACTGGATATTGATGAAGCCGTTTATTACGACATTATCCGCAAAAAAACGGCATCACTTGTAGCTGCCTGCTGTGCCTGCGGTGCTGCATCAGTTACAACCGACAAAAATGCGATTGAACGGATGCAATCCTTTGGAGAAGCTGTAGGTATGGCTTTTCAGATAAAAGACGATTTGTTCGATTACGGGGATGGCAGCAATATTGGTAAACCTACAGGTATTGATATCAAAGAAAAGAAGATGACATTGCCTTTGATTTATGCTTTAAACAATGCTTCTTATTGGGATAAACGCAGGATCATCAACATTGTTAAGAACAACAACAACGACCCTAAAAAAGTGGCCGAGGTGATTGATTTTGTTGTTAAAAGCGGGGGCATACAATATGCGGAAACAAAAATGAATGAATACAAGCATAAAGCGCTGGACTTATTGTCTTCTTTTGAAAACAGCGCTTCCAGAATTTCCCTTGAAGGACTCGTTAAGTATACTACAGAACGCAAGAATTAAGCAAAGCAAGTTTATGAATAATTTTGTAAAAGGCCTGTGTATCAAAGCTTCTTTTGTCACACTATTTATTTTGTTGTTTGCTGTTTTTTCCTGCAGCCATGAACCTGCAGCAGTAGCAGATAAAAACGTTCAACGGGATACCTTGCAGAGCGATTTTATTTTTTCAACTAAAAATGATTCTGTTATTGATAACGGAGAATACATCAAGTATTACAAAAACGGGGTCATGGAGATGCGTGGCATGATGAAGAATGGAAAGCGTGATGGTGTATGGAAAAGTTGGTATGAGAGTGGTTTGCCCTGGAGTGAAACAACATTTAAAGAGGGCGTGAAAAATGGTAAAACTATTACCTGGTATGAGAACGAAACCAAGCGCTATGAAGGTTTTTATACCAATGATAAAGAAAGCGGTAAATGGCTCTTTTGGGATGAGTCCGGTAAGCAGCAATACAGTAAGGATTACAAGTAGTCTGCATTAAATATCCTTTTTTTTAACATACAAACTTCGTCCAATGTGTGTTTTTTGCGCATAAATCCTTAAATAATTTCGTCCATTGTTGCAATTTTAGAAAAAGGTTATATATTTGTTTAATAGCTAAACAAATGACCATGAAACAAATTGCACTTTTTTTGTCCGTATTTTGTTTTACAAACTCTTTTTTCGCACAAACATTATCCCCTGAAGTTATATCGTCTGCCGGAACTGAATTTACCAATGGCTCCAACTCACTGAGTTGGACGCTGGGTGAACCGGTTACATCCACATTAACCAATAATACGGTTGTAACGCAGGGTTTTCACCAGGATAACCTTATAATAAGCGGTATTGATTCACCAAAAGAGCCGGACGGAAGTGGCATTGCCGTTTTTCCAAACCCGGTGAGTGATATTGTTCTGGTTCAAATCAAATCGAATGCTGATGAACAGAATAGTTTAGAGTTGTATGATGCTGATGGTAAGCTACTTTTAACGCATCAGATGACAAGTCAACTGGGAGAGATAAGCATGATGTCCTACCCAAGCGGAACTTATATTTTAAAAGTCAGAGGCAGCTCATTAAAATCTTACAAGATCATAAAAACGAAATAATCAACCTGTAAACAAATCCGAAAAATGAAGAACACCTTACTTCTTTTATCTGCTGTTATTTTATTCAGCCTGTCGTTAAGTGCCCAGGTGCCACAGGGGTTTAATTACCAGGCAATCGCCCGTAATAATTCCGGGGCTGTAATTGCGAACCAAAATATAGGCCTTGAAATTAAATTGCGTCAGACAACTGCTACTGGTACTGTGGTGTATAGTGAAACACATTCGGTTACTTCAAGCACTATTGGTTTGCTGAACCTGGTTGTAGGTGGAGGAACAGTTACTACCGGAACGTTCAGTTCTATTGATTGGTCTGCAGGTCCTTATTTTATTGAGATTGGCATGGACGTGACAGGGGGGGCCAACTATACTGTAATGGGTACTCAGCAGTTGATGAGTGTTCCGTATGCCTTGTATGCTACTAATTCCGGGGCACAAGGTGCTCAAGGTGCAACAGGTGTTACCGGTCCTACGGGCGCTGTTGGCGCTACCGGAGATATTGGTGCTACCGGTGATGCGGGTCCAACAGGTGATATGGGAGCTACCGGTACTATGGGTGCAACAGGAGATATTGGTGCTACCGGTGCGGTAGGTACAACTGGTGCCGTAGGGGCAACCGGTGATATGGGTGCCACAGGTGCTGTTGGTCCCGTAGGTACTACCGGTGACATTGGAGTAACCGGTTCTACAGGTTCAACCGGTGCTACCGGGCCTGTGGGTGACAAATATGCAACCACATCTTCTACAACAATGGATATAGAAGCGGTTTCAACACCCATCTCATTTGTTGTAGAGACAGGTTTGGCTTATTCTATTGGGCAGGATGTGATCATTGCATTTTCTTCAACTGAGCAAATGACGGGGACAATAACGGCATACAATTCCACAACTGGTGCAATAGACGTGACAGTTGCTACATCTACCGGCTCGGGTACCGGTCTTCAGCCCTGGTCAGTAAACTTAAAAGGTGCACCTGGCCCTGCCGGTCCTGCTGGCCCGGTTGGTGCAACGGGAAATAATGGAGCTATTGGTTCAACAGGTGCAACAGGCACAGTAGGTGTTACTGGTGCAACAGGCGATGTTGGAACTACTGGTGCAACTGGTTCTACAGGTGTTACCGGTCCAACAGGTACTATTGGTTCAACTGGAGCTGATGGTGCAGTGGGCGTTACCGGTGCCACTGGTGCTACAGGTGTTGTTGGTGGGACAGGAGCTACTGGTGCAGTGGGAACCACAGGTGCAACAGGAACGATTGGTGTGACTGGAACAACGGGTAATACAGGGAGTACCGGTCCTACTGGTTCTGTGGGGCCAACAGGTGCCGATGCAACATTTGCAGTTCAGTTCAATGTTGTAAACAGTGGTGCTTCTGCATATTTGTTTGATAACTCTGCTGACTATGTTTCGGGTGCTAATTCAAACCCTACAATTACATTATACAGAGGCTTTACCTATAAGTTCAACATCAACTCACCGGGTCATCCTTTCCGGATAGCTTCAACACAAGGAGGGGCGCAGTTCAATGTGGGTGTTTCGAGCAACGATATAAGTTCAGGAACAATTACATTTAAGGTGCCGCAGAATGCACCTTCGCAGTTGTTTTACTATTGTATCTTCCACCCGGGAATGGCGGGGACGATAAATATTAATTAGAACGCACATTGTTATTGTATATTTTATTACGCTCTTGCTGAAAAGTGAGGGCGTAATAGTTTTAATAGCCCTGTATCAAAAGTTGTAACAGAGAAATTAAAGTTAAAGTTGTTCTTATGCTTTCTATTATTTCTTTAATGTGTTGTAATACTAGAAATACCCTCTGTACACTATCGCCACTTCTGCACCACCCCTCAAACGGCTTGCTGCTGTTAATTTAGAAATATTAATATCATAACTTGCAGAAAGCATTAGTCCTTTTCTGAATTCAAATGCACCCATCACACTGAATGCATCTTTGTAGCGCCATTGTCCGCCTATATAAGCGTTTGGATTGGAATACCGGTGATCGACACGGTTGGTGCGTATCAGATCGCCACCACCTTCACCAATTATAAATTTTACAAGACTGCCAATATTCAGCTCGCTGTGAGGGCCTTGTTTGCTGTATAAAATCTGTGGTAAAATGTATACGTATCCGTTCCCTACTTTAAACTGGTTGTTGAGGTGCGCAACCAGCTTATAATACATTTTTTCGTTGCTTGTAAATGATTGTTTGGGTTGATTGGCGTGGAATATAGCTACACCTAAAGTGTTTCTGAATCTTGTCTGGCTGGGGCTTACGCTATAGTTCCACATAACGCCTGCCGAAACATCCATATAGATATAGGAATCTGAATAGTAGGATTCTCCTGAAGCAAGCGATGGATCGTATGTCGTGCCGTTAAACTGGCTGTCCCACTTCAAATCATCTGTTTTAATACTTCTTTGTCCAACACCATATTGTAAGCCTGCTATAAAGTTATTGCCGCCACCTGCATTCAGGTTGTAAGAAACTAACAGGTTGCCCTGAGTAATTCCTATTTGCGATTTGCCTGATTTGTCATTGAGAAACGCCATTCCTATTCCCAGTTTTTTCTTAGGAATGTTCATATCAACACCTGCATAAACTGTTTTATAAGGGTTTGAAATGCTTTGCCACTGGTTTTTATAGACCGAAGAAAGGCGGTAACGGCCAATAAATACACCTGTTTGTGCCGGATTTACAAGCAAAGGGGCATTCTGAAACTGTGAGAAATGAATGTCCTGTGCCACTCCGGTGACCAGAGGTACTATGACGAAAAATAGTATGACTTTTAGTCTTTTCATTCAATAACACGAATTACCTTACCAGCGTAACATCTCCTTTTTGGTTCTGTGTGGTGCCATCAGCCATGGAAACCTGCAGGTACCATACATATACACCCTGTTCTGCAGGTTTGTTTTTGTAGCGTCCGTCCCAACCTATGCTTGTATCTGTTGTCTCAAATACTTTTTCTCCCCAGCGGTCATAAATTAAAAAAGTGAATTTTTCTACACTTTTAGCACGTGCATAAAGTATATCGTTTAAGCCATCACCATTGGGAGAAAAAATATCCGGAACAAAAATAACTACTGGTGGAAGAACACAAATTTCTTTTGAATATTCGTCCGGACAACTCCCTGCGTTCTCTACGTGAAGCGTTATTGTATAGTTACCTGGCTCTTCAAATGTGTGCTCTGGGTTTTGTCCTGTAGAATATGGAATTACTGTGCTGTCGCTCAGCTGCCAGTATCCCTGTGTTGCCCCGAGACTAAGGTCAATAAAGGTTACCGGGTTACTTTCAAAAGGGATGCACGATAAATTGGGATTTACAGAAAACAGAGCGTTAATAATGCCGTATCCCGGAATGGTAATGGTAGTATCAAAAAAACATCCTGATGCTGTTTCTGTAATTTTAACCGAATAGCTTGAGCCGGAAAAACCATTGAGGGTGCTGGATGTCTGTGCCGGGGTTGTAGCCCATAAATAGGAATAGTTTCCACTCCCTGCAACGGATGCACTGATAGTCCCAGGTGAACCATTGCAATTTATTGTGGATGTGCTGAATGATGGATAAAAGCTGGAGTATACAGAAATGGTAATAGAATCTGTAACATCATCGGAGCAGCCATCGGAGGTGGTTACATTGTATGTTGTTGTATTTATGGGGCTAACAACATTCACATTGGTAGGGAACAGGCCGTTGCTCCAGGAATAATTGTACGTGGGTGCTGATGGGTTTCCACCAGTTGTTGTAAGTGTAATGGTTGCTCCGCCTCCTTTGCAGATGGTCATATTATTAGCAGACATTGTGGTTTGTAAAGGAGGATATATTGTTACTGTAAGCGTGTCGGATGTGTAGCAAAGGCCTGTACCGTACGAGTATATTAAATCATGTGTGCCTTCGCCTGCTATAGAGGGATTAAAATTGTTTCCTGAAATTCCGGCACCGGTCAAAGTTCCGTTTGCTGGTGCCACTGTGATTGGGTAATCATTGTTTTCATAGCAATACTGTGGATTCAAGCCGCTTATCTGCGCTGCTACAAATTGGTATACTGTTACTATAATTGTATCTGTGCATCCGTTTGGTGAAGAATAGACAATTGGGAACGTGCCGGTACCACTTATGGAGGGATCAAATAAACCTGTGGAAGTGTTGATGACACCTGTTCCCTGCCAGCTGGAAGAAATTCCAATAGAGTCGAGAAGGAAAGCAGGGTGTGTTGTACAAATTGTTGTGTCGGAGTAGCTTAACTGTGAAGGATGCACGAACATAAACAATGTATCTGAGCAGGTGTTTGCAATATATACAAGCGTATGCATTCCGATACCTGCTACTGATGGATCAAAATAATAATCGTTTCCCTGCATGCTTATGCCAGGGCCGCTCCATACACCACCTCCTGGATAATTGCGTGTTGTAGACCATTCAAGCACAATGGGATTGTCATTATCACAAAAGAACAGAGAGTCTTCGATAATGTTTGTAAGCAAGACATAAGATAGTATTGTATCGGTACAACCATTGGTTGCAGTGTAAACCAATGTGTCTGTAAAGTCGGTAATCCCTTGTACGTTGGGATTAAAATCTCCAGTGCCGTTTAATAATCCGCTGCTTCCGTTGTTGCTGGTTCCGATACTGTTCCAGACACCGCCTGTAGGGCTTGCTGTTGTTATGCTCTGTTGTGTTTGTACCGGGCAAAAGGAGATGTTGTATCCTGCATCAATTGGCTTAATATAAATGTGAACAGTGTCTGAACATCCATTGAGTTTATAAATAAAATCGTGCATTCCACTTCCGGCATCTCTAGGGTCGAGTATCCCATAAATTGTGTCTGTTAAACCTGCTGTTAAAACCCATCTTCCGCCTGGTGGTGAAACTTGCAGCGTATCAGCTGGCTGTGATTCACAGATACTGTCCGTTACAGGACTAATAGCTAAAGGCTGAACATAAACCTGCTTAAAATCAGTACACCCGTTGGGATGTGCATAGGTTACAGTAAAGGTGCCCAATGAATCCGGATTAAATAATCCGGCTGGTGTGAGGTCATTGTAACCTGACCATGTGCCTCCCGCAGGAATGAAGCCTGTGAGGTTAAATGCAGCTGAGCCGGGACATGCAGCCTCGTCAAATCCGGCATCCATAGGTAATACAGTGATTATGATTGTATCCCTGCAGATGCCATTACTGGTATATAAAATGGCATGTGTACCTTGCATTGCAGTGTCGGGATCAAAAGTCCCCTGCAGTGTATCCGTTATTCCAAGGCCTGTCCAGATGCCACCTGGAGGAAATGCTGTAAGATTGAATGCTATTGCGGACTGACAAATGGTATCTTGTGAAAGCGCTGTAATCTGTGGCTCTATAACGGTTATAGTTATACTGGAATTAAATACTGGTCCACCGGAAGTGGACTGTACCCCTAAAGTATAGGTAGTAGTTGTGAGAGGACAAACAGTTTGAACCGGAGCATTTGACAAACCATGACTCCATGTGTAATTGTATGCCAGACAGGAATTAAGTACGGCCTGCAGCTGAACACAACTGCCGGAGCAAACCGTGTCATTTGTTGTTGCTGTAATGTTTACAGTCAGCGGACAATCCGTAACAATGAAAGAATTATTTACAGTAAATGTCCAGATACTATCGCAGTTGTCCGGTAAATTAATAGTAAAATCAACTGTATAACTACAGTTCTCTACGAGTGGTTGTGCAAGTTGCAGCTGTATGTTTGTGGTGCTGTCTGCGACACAGTTTATTCCTGTTGCTCCACTTACAACAGGGGATGTAGGGCCGCTAATTGTAAATGCAGAGGCGTACAAGGAATCGCAGCTTATTTTTTTATTTAATTGTATATCAATTGTTGTTGAGTTACAAAGTGGAGCAGGAGCGATAGCAATTGTGGGTGGTACCGGAGGAATTACTGTTGAAGTCCATTGTGCTACCCAACCCATGTCCTGCAACGCAAAACTTGATTTAAAGTAAATGGTAAGGCAACCATTGGCAACAATGCCTGTTGGTGTATTGTTACCTGTATATTTCCCTATAAGTGTATTGTTATCTATCACCGGGCCGTTGTATAAAAAGATAGTATCGAACCCGTTCTCCAGCTGAAATTGCTGAAAGGACATAGCGATTGTTCCTCCAGTGCAAATATGGAAGGTGTCGCTGGCCTGTGCCAGATATGTATTTCCCGGACCAGCATCGCTGTCATGTAATTCGCCTTTGCAATCGGTAATGGTTACGTTTTGGTGCGAAGGCATTGTAAAAACCGGGAGTTGGGCGCGTAAAGTGAAACACCCAATTATAAAGAGGAATGGCAAACAGTATATGAAATTTTTACCTGGTCGCACTTTGATAAGAATTATAATGTATCATGAATTGCAATTGGTGGTGTGGCAATTGTATTGCTCCAGTTGCCAGCGCGGTCTTTCAGCTTAATGCTTAAAGTAGAGAGTTCTTCGCTGCCATTGCCCAATAAGAACATAGAGTTTAATTTTATTTTTAGCTGACCTTCAATTTTTAATTCAATATCCAGTGGTGCAAGCGGTTGAATGTGGTACCAGTCCGGATTTGCGAGACGACTGTCTTTTACCTGTAACGAATAGATATCCGGGGAACTGTCGCCAATATCACCGTTATTATCTTTATATTTTATTGTTACTTCAATTGAGTCGCTGAATTGTTCTACATTTTCAGGGCTTACACTTACCAGCTCAATAGTTGGTTCTGGTGGCAGCTCTTTTTTCTTCTTGCATGAAAAAGAGAGTAGTATACAAAGTAGAAAGATTAAATTCTTCATTGTTATAAAATTTTTAAGGCGAAATAACCGGTCATAATTTCATTTGTTCCCGCATTGGGTATTTCGGTGGGTACACCCTGGCTTCCGTCATCTATAAACGCTCGTATATATAAATGTGTTCCTGCCGGATAACCTGAGGTGCTGAACGTTGCTTTGTGCGTAAACTGTACAGAGCTGCCGGTAAAATCACTGCCGGTTACACCACTTGAAGAATAGACCATGTTTGTAGCTGACGCAGTATTAAAGCCATCAAGTGATGTAGCTATTTTGCAATTTGTAGATACAAAGCCCGAAGCGGCAGTAGAATCATCTTTTACAGCAAACCACAAGTCAACGGTGCTTCCCGCGGGTACTTCAATGGGTACAATATAGCCGCTTGCTCTTGAATAAGGTGTGCTGGTATTCCCTGATGGAAAGGCGAGGAATCCACTGATTTGAGGCTGTTGGTTGCCGGGGTGAGGGTAATTACCGAACATATCTTTCGCTCCGGCATTGATCCAGTTTTTTATGTTAAGAATGTATTCATCCTTTCTTCCAGTCCAGTCCGACTGAGGGTCAATTACCAATGGCATTAACCCCGCACCCATAGGTGTGTTTAGCCTGTGAAACAAAATGGACGAATCTGCTTTGTACGGATGAACCCTGTACCGGAATGCTCCATTACTTGTGTTTATAGGCTTTTGGTAGACAAGTGTATTGTATGCGCTGTTAATAGTTCTGAATTCAGGAGGGAATGTTCCGTCATGACATCCGGAATTGGCGCATGTGGGTTTAAATATTTTTGCGTGCAGGTAAGCAAAATTGCCCGGGTCAAGATTTGATGCATCAGGATTTGTTGAAGGGGCCTGCAAAGCCGGGTCATCGTATGGGTTAATAAATTTATCTTTTTTGCAGGATGCAATAAGTATAAACCCTGCAAGGATGCAGGGCACATAAATGGAATTATTTTTTTTATAATTCATGTCAAATTAAATCTTGTCAAATAAAGAACCTGCGCCCCCAAGCAGCATATTTGCTCCCATTACTTCCGATTTGAGTCCGAGTATATCTGCAATTGTAGGAACAATATCGGCTGTAGCCCATTGGCCAGTAAAGCTGGGGTTATTGGAACTGTTTACATTCATGTTCGGAACTACACTAGGGCCGGCCATAAGACAGAATACGTCCAGCGCATTAGAATCAGAGTGGTCGTATCCGAAAAAGTCATTTTGAGAATCTTTTATAGGGTTCGGTGTAGCATCCCTGCCGCACTCCGGAACTGCAATGATTGTGGTATTATTCGCCATGACAGAATCATTCTGGATAACGTTCCAAATATGGCCTACCGCATGATCCGCCCTGTGAATAGCTTTCAGGTAGTTAGTAAACCCTGTATGACAGGTATCCACAGCACTAAGGTTTACAACTGTAAGCTTAGGTTTAAATTCTTTCAGCACTTCACATGCATAACCGATGGTGGCGGTATCACCATTCCCGGCAGCACCGTGATCTGGCGGAAAATCAATAGTTCCGGCACTTGTTTTTTCAAACATCGTTTTCATAAAATGTTTGATCTGGTCTTTTTCGTCCTCGGTATTGCCAATACTAGGGAGCGTTTTTCCTACATTTTCAAAGCTATTGTCGAGGAAATACTTCATTTCATACATTGGCCCCAGCTGGTCCTGAGGATGGTATATACGCGCATCTTTTAAGTAGGCATCACCTTTAGGTCCGAAAGTGATTGTGGGTGCAAAAAAGTTAGCGCCATATTTTGTTCCGTAAGAAGGATGGTCGCTGTAGTTTAGTAATGGCAATGAATTGCCTATGCCATTCCCAACGAACCATATTTTAGAGGCAGGAAAATCAGTTGGTCCGCCATGTCTTCTGAGATACTCAAATATCGTAGGGTTTACGGGTCTTTGTTTTAATCCCTGAGCTGCGAATGTATTTCCCTGAAGCAAAACATTCAAGCCGCCATAATGGCCTGGAGAACTGCTTTTCATTTCAGAGAAAAGCATACCCTGCTGCTGCAATGATTGGGATAAGACAGGTTGTATTGGTGTTTGGCCACCGGAACCTTTGCCATATACAATTTTGCTCGAAGGCGCTGAACCGCTAAGCATGTTCGGCATGATGTTTCCCGTAACATCTAGCTCCGGTTGGGCCTGAGGTGGTGCATACAGCATCTGGCTGCCCTGAAGGTATGTTTGTCCTATAGTTTCCTGCCAACGTACCCCGCCCGCAAACATGACCAGCACAACATGGTTGGCCATGGGTGTAGCACCGGTGCTGGCAAACAACCTTCCTGTAGGCAGTATATACGGGGCTGCAAATGCTCCCGCTGCTGCAAGTCCGGCCTTCTTTATAAAATCTCTCCTTTTCATGATGCTCAGGGTTTTAGCATTAGTAATACATGTATTCATTCGACAAAGCGAAGGAGACATATATCAATTCAGGCAAAATGGTATCTGCCGGTGTAATATGTGATGTTATATAATTGTTGAAATATGTTTTCTCTGCTTCTGTAGGATTGCGCACAAGGAAACGATTGTACGTTTCCACAATAAATTTATCTACGTCACCAGCCATCTGGGCTTTAGTGGGGATAATAGTTCCGGGCTTATTCATAAAATTGCTGATAACGATCTCTCTTGCGAGCTCTTTATCCCCAATGGATTCCATGCATTGGCTGATATCAAATATCTGGTTTGCCGAAAGGGCGGTCTGAAACAGGTTTGCATGCAGTATGGCAACATATTGCTCATCAGTTTTGAGTTTAGTTTTGCCGCTGTTTGGTGGCAGCAGGTCAACAGTGTTCACATCAAAAAGCCGGCTTTCCTCCTTTTTACATCCACTGGCAACCCCTAAAAGGCATATAATTGACAGTATTGAGAATCCTTTTGAAAATAATAAATTGTATCGCATTTTGCTTTTCATTTGCTTAATCGAAATTTGCATATTCATCTGATTTCATAATGTGCAGCTGAATTTTTTGTATATCGTGATCATTAAAAAAAGTTTGCATGAGGCTGTAGGCTTCCTGCGTTGACGGCTCCCTGGCCAGCAGATTTTTATACATCCACCGTATAATACCTTCATAAAACTCTTTGGAGTTTACAAGTATTTGTATGTATTCTCCTTTGTTGGCCGCTGATTTGCCAAAAAGTATATCGGGTGTATTGTATTCTACCATGTTATAACCTGCATTAAATTCGTTGTTGGTTGGGAACCTGAAGAATAAATCGTTGAACGAGGCATTCAGGAAATTAAAGGTGTTCATATTTATCTGGTCGTATATTCCATTGTTTAACATCCGTGCGAAAACATCTTTAATTTCAATGGAATCAAGCCGATAGTCTTTTTCACAGGCAAGCAATTTAATATAGTTGTTAA
This sequence comes from Bacteroidia bacterium, assembly GCA_020051175.1. Classification (GTDB taxonomy): domain Bacteria; phylum Bacteroidota; class Bacteroidia; order 2-12-FULL-35-15; family 2-12-FULL-35-15; genus 2-12-FULL-35-15. The sequence goes on from JAGVJJ010000044.1 coordinate 204,006, forward strand.
ACCGCTGTTTGGAAATTTCAAACAGCAGGCTGTCGCCATTCAGTGAATCGATCGTTGCTGCATAAGAGGCATTGCCAGCTTCCTCTGCGATCAGGTCGTTAGATGCAGCTTCCAGTACACGGGCTTTACAGAGTTCATAAAACCTGTTGTAATAGGCATAATTGTATGAAGAATCTCCTGCAACGTATGAGGTATCTGACTGTAGTTTTATAATGAGTTGTTCTCTTGAACCAATGCTAAGACTATTTGTGCGTAGATAATTTTCCTGTTCTTCCATTTCAGAGTCCAGCGCTTCACGGCCAATGAGATCAATAAAAAGTCGGTTGATATAGTTCTGAAGTACTACTTTTGGCACACCATCGTAGTAGGGAGCATTGTTTCCCGGAACAACAATTTCTTTGTCTTTTTTGCAGCCATTAACCAATACAAAAACTGAAAACAATAAAATGAAGGGCTTTGTAAAATTTTTCATACAGGAAATGCGGCTGTGAGCTTTGATATTATTAACGTTTAAATATAAAAATAGTTACTTTAAATGTGGGTTGGTTTAATAAAAAAACCTCATCCTAACCAAGGATGAGGTTTTTAATTGTATTGTCTCTTTTTTAGTAGGGCAATATAATCTGCTGAGGTGTATTATTGGCATCAACCCAGTTAAACTTATAACCATAAGGACAACCAGAAGCTGCTAGACCATCCGAATTAACACCGTAAGTTAGTGTAAGCAGGTAAGTAGACCAGCGAAAGTTGATTTTGCCAGTTAATGGCTTAAATATACAATTGTTAGAATTAACCAAGTCGTAGGAAAAAGGAACTTCAGCGTCAATGAAGTAATTATCTCCATATCTGTTTACTCCCCAGAATGCAGTACCAGGATAACCCCCTATTGCTGTATCGCCTTCAATGGTAGCTTTTATAATACCTCCATTGTTGCTGAATGTTCTGATTTTTTTTGCGTTCCAAGTACATTCTGTGCCATCTTGATATTCTACATGTATATTCGCTTTCACTTTATGTACAATCGGGGTACTCAACCAAATGAGCTCAAGCAAACCTCCCTGGTTCACATTTTTAACTGTATGCGTGCCGTTTATAGTGATAGATTTATTGGTGGCTACGTAGGTAATTTTATAATTGGTAAAAGTTAGCTGAGCAACTGCTCCCGCTGTTGAAAACCGTACTACCTGTCCACCCTGAACAGGAAGCTGGATGGTAATGGTTCCCTCTCTTTTTTTACCAGAGCAGACAGTTCCGTCATAAGTCAATGTTATAATGCCCGTTGTTGCCGTGGTGGATGAATCGTAGGTCATGCCGCAAATGCTTTGTATGTCTCTTGTTGTAGAAATTTCAGACATTGCTGAATTCGCATCGTCCATGGCCTGGTTGGATTCGGTTTCAAGATCTGTCTGGTCGGAAGCCCTTTGGGTCTGCTGTGTGGTTCCTATCGAACTTGTAGACGGAGGGGTTGGTGTTTCCTCTTCCTTCTTTTTACAGCCGGTATGTACAGAACAAATTATTATTGCACCGATAATAGTTTTAGAGATGAATCTGAATGCTTCCATAACGCGGTTTTTTAATAGTTAAAGTATATATAGATATAAAGTATTTTTTTACTAAGTCATAAACAAATCTAATGAATCTATCTTAAATTCCAAATATACTTTTGAAAAAAATTCCAGCTCCTATGTCTTGAATTCAAGGTAAATGAGTTTGGAATTTAGAATTAAGTTAAGGAATTATTATATTCTTACTCCAATTATGCAAATATCATCTACCTGTTCAAGATTCCCCATCCATTTTTGGAGTGAGGAATCTAGCTTGTCTTTTTGCTCGGAAGGGGTGTATAAATGATTTGCAAGCAACATTTCTTTTAATGCCTTGTGTTTTAACTTTTTTCCATGGGGACCACCAAACTGATCAGGATAGCCATCCGTGAATAAATAAAATATATCCCCTGCGTTATAACGTATGGTGTGAGTTGTAAAAGGAAGCGGATTCTCGGTTTTGCCGATTGCCTGTTTGTTCGCTTTTATTTCAATCAACTTCCCGCTGGAAATGTACCATAAAGGATTATTGGCCCCACTCCATTTGATTTCCTTTGCCTGGAAATTGATTGAAATGAGTGAAATGTCCATTCCATCCTTTACATCCATATCGCTTTTTGAAAAGTTTTCCAATACCAGTTCTCTTGTTTTATCCAGTATTTTGCCGGGTTCCGTTAATCCTGCTTCCAATACTGCCATATTCAGTGCATTGCTGCAGATTACACTGATAATGGCCCCTGGTATTCCGTGCCCAGTTCCATCGGCTACAGCTAGGAACAATGTATCTTTTTTACGTTCCATCCAGTAAAAATCACCCGCTACAATGTCTTTGGGCTTATAAAGAATAAAGCTGTCCGATAACATGGATTTAATGTACTGTTCAGGCGGCAAGATGGCATCTTGCAGACGTTTAGCGTAGGTGAACGAAGCAAGTATTTCTTTTTGCTTTTCTTCTACGATGTTTTTTTGTTTTTCTATTTCTTTGTTTTGTCGTCTGGTAAGCCTTAAACGGTTAAACGCAAAAATAGTAAAGCCAAGAATCAGGAGTATACTGCCAGTCCCCGCATAGATCAGTATATTTTGCTTTTGTGCACGTTCGGCAGATACTGCCATTTGCTTTTCGTGCTCTTTTTCATCCAATGCCCTCTGTTTCTCGTATGTGTATCTAAGATCTTGTTTAAGAACTTCTTTTTGATTGGTTTCATTCAGTATGCTGTCGCGCATTTGTACGAACAGTTCGTGCATAGCCAGGGCTTCTTTGTAATTGCCATTTAATTTATAGCTGTTATACAAAGCCTGACCGGCATCTCGTGTAGCGGAAACAAGGCTGCCCTCCTGCGCAATCAACAGCGCTCTTTTGTAAAAAGGAATTGCCTTATCTATTTCTCCTTCCATTTTATAAACATCCCCTATATAATTCAATGAGGCGGCTATCCATCTCTTATTATCAATTTCTTCGAATATCTTTAAACTGCGGTTGAGATAATCCAAAGCCTCCGAACTGGCCCCGATCTTTTTGTATACAAACCCGATATTACCTAAAGCAAGTGCTATATTATTTTTATCTCCTATTTCTTCACTTACTGTTAATGACCGGTTGAAAAATTTCATTGCTTTCGCCTCGTTTCCCATATCGGTATATAGTGATCCTAGGGCGCTGTATGCAATAGCCACTCCTCTTTTATCACCGATGCTTTCCCTTATCTTTAAGCTCCGTGTCTGGTAATCAATCGCTTTCAGTGTATCGGCCAGTTCCTGGTAAATTCTTCCAATATTGCCTAGGCAGTTGGCTTCTCCCTTTTGGTCACGAATTTCCTCGTTTATTTCGAGACTGCGGGTATAATAGTCAATAGCTTTGTCATTTTCAGCCTGGCCCTGGTAAACAGTACCCAGGTTATTCAGCGTGGCAGCAATTCCTTTTTTATCTCCTATTTTGGTTCTGATTTCTAAGCTGCGTGTATAATAATCCAATGCCTTAAAACTTTCTCCTTTATTGTAAAAAATTATTCCGAGGCTGTTCAATGCAAGTGCAAGCGATTTTTTGAATGTAAATTTTTCAGTTGATGTTAAAGAAACATCTTTTAAATTTTTTTCAGCAGCAGCCACAATTTTCTGGTTCAGTTCCTCATCGAGTTTGGGATCAGATATATATATAAGATTATCCCATGCAATGTATGCAGCAATTTTACTGGTATCGTGGGAGGCAGAATTAATAATTTCCATAAGTGAGTCAATAGTTCGTTTTTGAGGAACAGCTGACTGTCCTATCAGATTAGTTTGCATAAAAAGCAAAACTATCAAAACATAATATTCTAAACACTTGAACATTTTCAACATTGTATTCTCTCAAATAAGTATTTTTATTGTTCAATAAATTATATTACAGGCTGTATCCCTAAAATAAGAATATCATCACTTGTATTGTGTGTTTTTTTCCAAAGATTAAATTCGGTCAGTAAAAAATCATTTTTTTCGTCAAAATTTTGCTTTCGTGATAAGCTTATTAAAATGTTTTCAAATTGCTTACTATTCATAGGAATATCATCTTTACCGCCTATCTGTTCTATATATCCGTCAGTGTACATATATAACCAATCATTCTTACATAATGATATATTTTGGGTTTTGAATTCATATTCTGACAACTTTCCGGGCTTTAAATAGCTACCACCAACTGGTATAGGATCCGCTTTATAGCGCAGCGCTTCTTCATTTCTTACAACTGTTATACTGTTTCTTGCCCCGCTATATTCTACTACGTGTGAGATTTTATCGATTAAACAAATGGATAAATCAATTCCATCCTGAATTTCACTGCCATTATGTTGGTGCAGGACTCGAATAATCTCTTTGTTCAGCTTTTTTAGTATCTGGGAGGGCTGCATAACTCCTTCGCTAACTATTTTGTCGAGTAACAGGCTTCCCAATGTACACATGAAGCCTCCTGGAACACCGTGGCCAGTACAATCTGCACAAATAAAGAGAAAATAATTGTTGGTTTCTTTAAAGAAATAGAAGTCACCGCTTACAATGTCTTTTGGTTTATTAAAAATGTATAAACCGGATACTGATTTCTGCATTACTTCTATAGAAGGAAGCAATGATTCTTGTATTTTCTTTGAATAATTAATACTTTCTATTATCTGAGAGTTTTGTTTTTCTATAATCGCTTTTTGTTGATTGCTGATTTTGAAACGTTTAAAAAGAACGATAGAAAGAACAGAAACAATAGTCAGACAGCTTGCAATTGCAAAAGAAATGTCTTTTTGTGTATTTTCCCGCTCTAAAGAAATTGCAAGCTTTTTCTCGTTGGCAACTTTCTGTTTGTCGTAGTTGTGCTGTAATTCCCGCTTTAATATTTCTTTTTGATTTGCTTCATTTAGTATGCTGTTATGCGTTTTCATGTATAACTCATACGATGTGAGTGCTTCCGAATACCTTTTTTCCTTTTTATATATGTCTGCTAAAGACCGGCTGGCATCCCTTATTATCGATGTATGCCCCACCTTTTGCGCCAAAAGCAACGCTTGCTTTAGGAAGTTTATAGATTTTGATATTTCGCCATTTTGTTTATAAATATCACTAATGTGTGTAAAGAATGCTGCCAAACTTTTTTCATCACCAATTTCTTCAAGGATTTTAGTACTTCGGGTCAGGTAACTAAGCGCCTCTGTGTTTTGGCCTTTTCTTATATATTCAGCACCTAAATTGCCAAGTGCAAGAGCAATTTTTTTTTGATCTCCGATCTCGTTACTTAAAGCCAAACCTTTTTTAAAAAACTCAATCGCCTTATCAGGCTTTTCAAGCATAGAATGAATTGCAGCAATATTATTATACGAAATTGCCATGGCTCTTTTGTCATTTAGTTTTTTTCGTATTTCAAGGCTTCTGTATTGGTATTCTATGGCCTTTTGTGGCTCTTTCTGTTCAACATATATTCTTCCGATATTGCTTAAGCAATCAGCTTCTCCACTTTTGTCATTAATTTCCTCATTAACTTTCAAGCTCTGCTCATAACTGTCTATCGCTCTTTTATAATCCGCCTGGTCCTGATATACGATGCCAAGATTATTCAGGGTAGCTGCAACTCCTTTCTTATCACCAATTGATTCTCTTAGTTTTAAGCTTCTGGAGTAAAAGTCCAAGGCTTTTATATTTTCACCTTTATTATAAAAAATTATTCCCAGGCTGTTCAGCGCAAGGCCAAGAGATTTTTTAAATGTTTCTTTTTCCTCAGATATTAAACGGTGATTTTTAAGATTTTTCTCTGCGAGTGCAACAATTTTTTCATTCAGCTCCTGATCCAGTTTGGGATCCGACATATAAATAAGGTTGTCCCATGCATTATAGGCGGCAATTTTGCTGGTGTCATGGACGTTTGAGCCAATTACGACTTTCAGGGAATCAATTGCTCGAAGCTGCTGCGCAGGCAATTGCCCATGGGTATTCAGATAACTATAAAAAAGAAAAAAAATACAGATGTAATATTTCATGCCGGCAAGCTCATATACATTAAACAGGACTATATTGGTCTGACTGGGTTAATGTGTCTATAAAGTACACAATATACGAATTTATTATTTTCCATCAAAAAAGATACAGTATTGAAAATACTTCTTAAATTTAATCCCACATGATAAAAATCTACAACCCATGAACATGAAAACAAAAATTGCTGCGGCAGCTGTTATGCTTGCTGTAGGTTCTATTTTTATTGTTGAATTCAGCGTCCCTGCTGGTGCGAACGCAACAGGTGCTCCGGCTGGAAATACCGGGTCGCCTGGGGATGGTACCAACTGTACGTCTTGTCACACGGGTTCGCCTTCTACCCAGGCGGGACTGATTACATCCACGGTGCCCAATACGGGGTACGTTCCGGGTCAGACGTATACAATAACAGGGTCTATTACGGCATCCGGAAAAACAAAGTTTGGTTTCCAGATATCTCCGCAAAACACGGCTGGTGTATTAAAAGGTACAATGGCTATTACCAATTCTACAAACACACAGCTTGTGAGCAGTGGAAAATATGTAACTCATAAATTTGCAGGAACTTCATTCCCTTCCGGAACAGCAACCTGGTCGTTTGACTGGACTGCTCCGGCAGCAGGAAGTGGAGATGTTACTTTTTATGGCTCATTTAATGCGACTAACAGCAATAGCACAACTACCGGAGATGCAATAACACTTTCTTCTCTTGTTGTTCCGGAAAACCTGTCTACCGGTATTGAGGCGCTGGCAGCGTCCGTTTCTGTTGCAGTATATCCAAATCCTTTTGTTGATGATGTTTTTATCAAAAACAGTGCTAATGAAGCTGCTATGATGGATGTAAGTGTTATTGATATAAATGGTAAGGTTGTTAAAAGCGTCAGCCAATTAAAAAGCGGAGCATCTGTTAATCTTCAGGAGCTTGCAACTGGTGTTTATACCCTAAGAATTGAAACACCGGAAGGGACTCTTATTAAAAGAATAACAAAAAAATAATTTTTAATTTTTCAAATTTCGGGCTGTCCTAAAAGCTAAAAATGGTCACTTTCTGTGTGACTCAAACTTTACTTGCTTTTGAGGCAGCCTATTTTATTGTAATTTATGCCAATGCAGACTTTTACCAAATCCGAACGCTTATCGGAAAAAATAGCATTGGATCGTTTATTTCAGACGGGGAAATCATTTAATTGCTTCCCTTTCAAAGTGGTGTGGAAAGAAGTTCCGGAAGCCGCGGCCCCTGTACAGCTTGTTATCAGCGTACCCAAGCGTATTTTTAAGAGGGCGGTGGACAGGAATCTTGTAAAGAGGCGGATTAGAGAAGCATACAGAAGGCACAAAGGCAGTTTTTATGAATCTTTAGGTGAAAAAAAACTGCATGTTATGCTCATGTATACTGCTAAAACACTTCCCGAATATAAAGACGTGGAGGACAAAATAATTTCTGTACTTGAGCGTTTACATAAAACAGTTATTTCCTGAGTTACGTGTTGTCGATATTAGGTAAAGGAGTAGGATACATTTTTATAGGCCTGATAAAGGTCTATCAGCATACTATTTCCCCTCTGTTAGGGGTGTCGTGCCGTTATGAACCTTCTTGTTCCCAATACGGGGCAGAGGCGCTGAAGAAGTACGGTCCGCTCAAAGGTGGTTATCTTACAATTAAGCGCATCCTGTCCTGCAATCCATGGGGAGGTCATGGTCATGATCCTGTGCCGTAGCTGGAAATTTTTTTTCAGAAAAAGCATGAACAGTTGGTCATAATTTTTTTTGTGATAATAATTTCGTAAATTAGTAGGAGCATTTTTTTTCAATGCAGCTATTGGTTATTTGAGAAAAAAAATAAATTATTCATATATGAAACCATTTATTAAAAAATTTAAGCTCGTAATTATTGCTGTGATGCTTGGCGGTTACGCACTGATATCCTACAGCTTTGTGGACAGTTATTTTGAAGTGTCCAAGAACCTCGACATATTTGCTACATTGTTCCGCGAGCTCAATATCTATTATGTGGATGAAACGAATCCGGGCGATCTTATGAAAAAGGGCATTGATGATATGCTCGCCTCCCTTGACCCTTATACCAATTATATCCCGGAGTCAGAAATTGAAGATTACAGGTATATGACCACAGGCCAATATGGTGGAATTGGTGCATTGATACGCCAGGATGGTGATTATGTGGTTATATCAGAACCATACGAAGGATTTCCGGCACAAAAGGCTGATTTGAGGGCTGGTGACAAAATTCTGAAAATTAACGATACAGAAACAAAAGGAAAGAAAACAGAAGATATCAGTAAATTCCTGAAGGGTCAGCCTAGTAGCACTATAAAGCTGCTGATTGAGCGTGAAGGGGAGAAAAAGCCGATTGAAAAAGTCATTAATCGCGAAGAAATAAAAATTAAAAGTGTACCTTATTCTGGCATGATTGCCCAGGGTATTGGGTATATTAAGCTGACGGGCTTTACTGAAAATGCTGCAGGTGAAGTAAAAGATGCCTTGCTCGAACTTAAAAAAAATCCCGAATTAAAGTCTATTGTGCTTGACCTACGTGGTAACCCCGGAGGATTATTGAAAGAAGCTGTGGATATTGTGAATCTGTTTGAAGAAAAAGGGACGGATATCGTAAGCACCCGTGGAAAAGTAAAAGATTGGGATAAAACTCACAAAGCACTTAACAGTCCTGTAGATCTTGAAATCCCTATTGCAATTCTTATTGACAGAGGTTCAGCATCTGCTTCGGAGATTGTTTCAGGTGCATTGCAGGATTTGGACAGAGGTGTTGTTGTCGGCCAGCGTTCTTATGGCAAGGGATTGGTTCAGCAAACACGCCCGTTGAGCTATAACGCACAATTAAAAGTGACCGTTGCCAAATATTATACGCCTAGCGGCCGCTGTATACAGGCGCTGGATTATTCTCACCGTAATGAAGACGGCAGTGTTGACAAGGTTGCTGATTCACTGATATCGGCATTTAAAACAAAAAACGGAAGAATTGTGTATGATGGTGGTGGTGTGGCACCTGATATTACAACCGAAACACCGAAATACAGTAGTATTCTTACAAGTCTCGTAACCAAAAACCTGATTTTTAATTATGCTACAAAATACCGTAATGAGCATGCTGCCATTGTGGCTGCAAAAGATTTTAAGCTTACCGATGCAGAATATGAAGATTTCGTGGCCTATCTGAACGGCAAGGATTACGATTATACAACCAAAACAGAAAAAACGCTCGATGATTTGAAGGAAGATGCCAAGGATGATAAGGCTCTGGATGTAATAAAGGCTGATATTGAGGCATTAAAGGCTAAAGTAATGCACAATAAAAAGGATGATCTTGTGAAATACAAGCCTGAAATAAAGCAGTTCCTGGAAGAAGAGATCGTTTCAAGGTATTATTTCCAGAATGGAAGACTCGAAGCGTCTTTTAAGGAAGATATTGATATGAAGGAAGCTGTTGCCCTGCTGAATGATAAAGAGCGTTATAAAACAGTTTTAACCACAATTGTTAAGTCAGAAAAGCCAATGTTTAATGCTGACAAGGACAAACAGAAAAATTTAAGGGGACCTAAGGGGGATATTGAAAATTAGTCACTCTTATTATTTCTGAAAAATTTACGCGTCTGAACAATAATTTTGCTTTTTCTGCGTTTCATTCGTTTGGAAAGTGCCCATGATTGTGGTTTTATGAAGTCTTTATTCCCCGAAAAGTATCATCGTTCCATCTATATATTTTCGCTGATTGTATTGGTGATAGGATTGCCGCTGTCAAAATTCCTGATGAGCATTTCCCAGCTCATTATAATGGCAAACTGGCTTCTGGAGGGCAATTTTAAGCAAAAAATAAAGACGTTCTGGAACAATAAAGCTGCAGTGCTTTTTGCCTCTGTAATGGTGCTGCACTTTATCGGTCTGTTGTATACTTCTGATTTTGATTACGCCTTTAAGGATATGCGCATCAAACTACCGCTCCTTGTATTGCCATTAGTGGTGTCTACCTCCAAGCCGCTCTCACAAAAGCTGATTGACACTATTTTGAAATTGTTCGTTGCAGCAACCATTGCCGGAACGCTGGTAAGTATGCTTATACTCTGCGGTATAATCGACCGCCCGCTTGTAGATACGCGTTCGATCTCCATTTTTATTTCACACATCCGTTTTTCATTGCTTATTTGCGTTGCAATTTGCATTTCGGTGTACTATGTTTTTAAAGAAACACAAGTTCGTAATCGTTTAATAATGGGGGCATTGGTGATTTGGATGCTGGCATTTCTTATAATTATGGAATCTCTTACCGGGCTGATTGCATTATTTGTTGTAGGCCTGGTGCTTACTGTGTATTATATTGTTAAGTCGGACAAGGCTTTTATAAAATATGGCGGGTTAGCAGCGCTTGCAGGTGTTTTTGTATTTACCATAACTTATGTAAGAGGTGTTGCTTCGGAAAATGGTAACAAGGAAAAGCTGGATTTAAGTAAACTGGAAAGATATACCAGCCAAGGCAATGAATACGATAGTGATGTTAAAAGTACACTTACTGAAAATGGACACCTGATATGGATAAATTATCAGAAAAAAGAGTTGAAAGAAGCATGGGAAAAAAGAAGCAAAATAGGTTTTCATGACAACGATCTAAAAGGAAATCTTCTGGAATTTACTTTGGTGCGTTATCTGGCATCAAAAGGGCAGAAGAAAGATGGTGCCGCTGTTGATGCGCTTTCCGATACTGAAATAAAGGCTATTGAGAGGGGTGTTACCAATGTAAATTATCAGAACATAAGTTCACTGCGTGGCCGTATTTACGAAACTTTGTGGGAGATAGATGTTTATAAAACTACCGGTAACGCAAACGGGCATTCACTTACCCAACGTTTTGAATATTGGCGGACAGCCTTGGGAATAATCGCTTCACATCCCCTGATTGGTGTTGGAACAGGTGATGTTGCCAAAGCTTTTGAAGAAGAATATGTAAGGAATAACTCATCATTGGCGCAACAATGGCGGTTACGTGCGCACAATCAGTACCTGACTTTTGCCGTTACCTTTGGCATAATCGGCCTGACCTGGTTTTTATTTACTTTAGTGTACCCTTTTTTCAATAAGGTAAACAGGGTTAACTTTTTGTATGTGACCTTTTTTATTGTAGCAACGGTTTCCTTTTTTACAGAAGATACACTTGAAACTCAGGCAGGGGTTACTTTTTACGCATTTCTGAATACTTTTTTCCTTTTTGCGGGCGAAAAAAAAGCCCCTCTTGAGGAAGAGGGGCCATTGTAGATTTATTTTATTACACCCAATTCTTTACCTACCTTTTCAAAAGCAGCAAGCGCTTTATCAATGTGCTCCTTTTCATGCGCTGCCGACAGCTGAACGCGTATACGTGCCTGGCCCTTAGGTACAACGGGGTAAAAGAACCCGATTACATAAATTCCTTCTTCCAGTAGTTTGTTTGCGAAATCCTGGGAAAGCTTGGCATCATACAACATTACAGGAACAATTGCCGAATCGCCATTTTTTATTTCAAGTCCCACTTTTTTAATGCCTTCTTTGAAGTAGTTGATATTCCATTCCAGTTTGTCGCGTAGCTCTGTTGTTTCGCTTAACATGTCCAATACAGCAATAGACGCCCCAACAATATGCGGAGCAAGGGAATTACTGAACAAATAAGGGCGCGAGCGCTGACGCAATAATTCTATGATCTCTTTTTTACCAGTAGTAAAGCCTCCCATTGCTCCTCCGAGCGCTTTACCCAATGTTCCGGTAATAATATCTACGCGGTTCATTACATTTTTCAACTCAACTGTTCCACGCCCGGTTTTACCTATAAAGCCTGTTGCATGGCTTTCGTCTACCATCACAAGGGCATCGTATTTGTCTGCCAAGTCACATATTTTATCCAGTGGAGCTACAAATCCGTCCATTGAAAAAACGCCATCTGTAACAATAATCCGGTAACGCTGCGATTGTGCTTTTTTCAGCTGTTCTTCCAAATCATTCATGTCACAGTTTTTATAGCGGTAACGTTGTGCTTTTGATAAGCGAACACCATCAATTATAGAAGCATGATTCAATTCATCTGAAATGATAGCGTCCTCTTCACCAAACAACGACTCAAATACACCACCGTTTGCATCAAAGCAGGCAGCATACAGTATGGTATCTTCCTGTCCCAGGAATGTTGCGATTTTTTGTTCCAGTTCTTTATGTATGTCCTGCGTTCCACAGATAAAACGTACACTGCTCACTCCGTAACCTCTTGAATCAAGCGTTTGATGTGCGGCCTCTATTACTCTGGGGTGCGAGGACAGTCCAAGGTAATTATTGGCGCAGAAAATGATTACGTCCCTGCCATTTACCTTAACTACAGCACCTTGTTCAGTGCTGATAATTCTCTCGCGTTTGAAAAGCCCTGATTCTTCTATGTTTTTTAATTCCGACTGAAGGTGGTTTTTATATTTTCCGTACATGTTTTTAGATGTGAGATTTTAGATATGAGATTTGAGATGTGTTTTGACTCGATTGTTAAGAAATCCAGACAAAAGTATAGAAAATTTCATTTAAATTGCGTTACTAAATAGTAAGATAGTTATGAAAAAAATAATGCTTCTCGGTTCAGGTGAATTGGGAAAAGAATTTGTAATTGCAGTAAAGCGTTTAGGGCAATATGTCATTGCTGTGGATTCCTATAATGATGCACCAGCTCAGCAGGTAGCTGATGAGCGCGAAGTGATCAATATGCTGGACGGGGCTGAGCTCGACAGAATTGTGGCCAAACATAAACCAGATATCATTGTGCCGGAGATTGAGGCCATCCGTACTGAACGGTTTTACGATTATGAAGAACAAGGGGTACAGGTTGTTCCGAGCGCACGGGCTGCCAATTTTACGATGAACCGAAAGGCAATACGTGATTTAGCTGCAAAGGAGCTGGGGCTAAAAACAGCAAAGTACGAGTACGCCAATAGTTTTGATGAATTGGTTGCTGCTGTTAAATTAGTAGGTATTCCTTGTGTTGTTAAACCTTTGATGAGTTCATCCGGGAAAGGACAAAGTGTTATTAAAACTGAGGCCGACATACCAAAGTCCTGGGAATATGCACAGGCTGGGAAGCGTGGCGACTACACAGAAGTGATTGCGGAAGCATTTGTAAAGTTTAATTCTGAAATTACTTTGTTAACAGTCACTCAAAAGAATGGACCAACCCTGTTCTGCCCTCCGATAGGTCACCGACAGGAGAGGGGGGATTACCAGGAAAGCTGGCAGCCGGCTGAAATCAATACGGAGCACCTGAAGGAAGCACAATTGATGGCCGAAAAAGTAACCAGGGCATTGACTGGAGCAGGTATCTGGGGTGTTGAATTTTTCCTGGCAGATGATGGGGTATACTTCTCAGAGCTATCTCCCCGTCCGCATGATACGGGCATGGTGACACTGGCAGGTACACAAAATTTTTCTGAATTTGAGTTACATGCCAGAGCAGTATTGGGCTTGCCCATTCCTGAAGTAACTCTGGAACGTGCCGGTGCAAGTGCTGTAATCTTGGCTGATAAAGAGGGGAGCCGTCCCGTATATTCTGGTTTGGAAAAGGCAATGGCCAGTGTAAAAAGCGATGTGAGGGTTTTTGGAAAGCCTGTAACCCGGCCGTATCGTAGAATGGCGGTTGCGCTTACATACGACAAGGTGGGGAGCAATATAGATGCTGTAAAGCAGCGTGCGATTGAAATAGCAGCAATAGTAAAAGTAGAAATAGAATAATGTTCATAAATACTATAAAAAATGGAAAAGCAATTGACACTAGAAGAAATACAGGATTTTAAAGGTAAATACCCAAAGCAGCTGTGGTACCTGTTCTTTTCAGAGATGTGGGAACGTTTCTCGTTTTACGGTATGCGTGGAATGCTCGTTGTATTCATGGTACAGCAGCTAATGATGAAAGAGGATGTTGCTAACCTTCAATATGGAGCCACACAGGCTTTTGTGTATGCTTTTACTTTTATTGGCGGTCTGTTTGCCGACAAAATCCTGGGTTACAGAAAATCACTGTTCTGGGGCGGTTTGCTAATGATTGTCGGCAGTATTATACTTGCGCTTGACCCGGCTCGTTTTTTCTTTTTTGGCATTAGCTTTACTATTGTAGGTACAGGTTTTTTTAAGCCTAATATTTCTACAATTGTTGGTAAGCTTTATAAAGAGCACGATATCAGAAGAGATGCGGGCTTCTCACTGTTTTATGCAGGTGTAAATCTTGGTGCGCTCATAGGCGGATATCTGTGTATTGCAGTGGCCAACGGCCGTATGTTGAGTACCGTTATTCCTGAAGCCCTTCGCTGGAACTTCGCTTTTGGTTTTGCCGCAATCGTTATGATCATCAGCTTGCTCACATTTGTAAGAACTCAGCGGAGCCTTGGTGAGATTGGTGTTTCACCATTAGCGGCATGGGAAAATGGAAAGCGGAAAAAGTATGAGTACATAACCTATATTGGCTCCCTGCTCATTGTTCCGCTTATTATGACAATGGTGTCGCATACAGAGTATACCGATGTTTTTATGTATATCATAGGTCCGCTTTCATTGTTGTATTTGTTTTATGAAATGAAAAATTACTCTGCAGTTGAAAACAAACGCTTGCTTGCAGCTTTGGTGTTCATACTTTTTTCAATTTTTTTCTGGGCATTTTTTGAACAAAGCGGAGGCTCTCTGAGTTTGTTTGCTGACAATAATTTGCACGATAGTTTGTTAGGCGTATCTGTGGACCCGGTAGGTGTGAACAATTCATCCAATTCACTTTTTGTTATTGCGTTTGCAGCAGTGCTTGGTATTGTGTGGCTATGGCTGAACAAAAGAGGGTTGGAACCGAACACTATAGTGAAATTTGGTCTGGGCTTTCTTTTTCTTGCCGGTGGTTTTTATGTGTTTTATTATACAAAGTTTTTTGCGGATGCCGATGGCAAAACATCTCTTGATGTATTTACAATGGGCTGGCTGGTTATTACGTTTGGAGAACTATGTTTGTCACCCATTGGTATGTCCGTCATGACAAAGCTCTCACCACACAAATTGCAGGCAGTGATAATGGGAATGTGGTTTCTGGCAAGTGCATACGGACAATATTTTGCCGGCATACTGGGTGCCAATATTGCGCAAGCATCAGAAAATACAACCAACCTGGAAAAGTTAAATGTGTATGCCGATGGATATAAACAACTCGCCATTTATGCATTGATAGCAGGTCTTGTGATGATTGCTATATCTCCTCTTGTGAAAAAACTGATGCAAGGGGTAAAGTAAATGTGACATTATTGATTTTTAAATTAATCTTTTTTACTTTTTTTGTTTGCCCGTACCCGTTAACATAAGCGAATTTTTAGAATTGTCGAAGCAATATCCTGTGCTGGATGTTCGAAGTCCCTCAGAGTATGCCGCTGGTCATATTCCAGGGGCACACAATCTGGCTTTATTTACAGATGAAGAACGTGCAATTGTTGGAACCGCCTATAAGCAGGTAAGCCGCGAAAATGCTGTAAATAAAGGGTTGGAAATTTTTGGCCCCAAGATGCGGCTGCTGGCAGAAACTGCAAAAAAAAATCATCCGGGACAAAAAACATTCCTGGTGCATTGCTGGAGAGGTGGCATGAGAAGCGGTACAGTGGCATGGTTGCTGGAATTGTACGGCTATAAAGTGTACCTGCTTCGTGGCGGCTATAAGGCATTCAGAAGAAGCGCATTGGAAAGCTTTAATAAAGAAGTTAAAATAAATATTCTGGGAGGGCGCACCGGTTCCGGAAAAACAATGATTTTGAAAGAGCTTGGTAGGCATGGTGAACAGGTTATTGATCTCGAAGGTTTGGCCCATCATAAGGGTTCTTCTTTTGGATCATTGGGTGAAAAGCCTCAGCCTACTCAGGAAATGTTTGAGAATAAGCTATTCATGGAATTAAATGCCCTTGATAATAACCGAACCGTGTGGATTGAAGATGAAAGCAACATGATTGGTACCAAAGTAATTCCGAAATCTTTCTTTTTGAGAATGCGCAGCAGTCCGGTTTATTTTCTTGATATTCCTTTTGAAACCCGGCTGGATTACCTGACACAGGAATATGGTAAATTTTCAACGGAGGAACTAAAAAATGCTATTGAAAGGATTACAAAAAAATTAGGCGGTCAACATGCGAAAGCTGCGCTGGAGGCAATAGATGCCGGTGATTTTAAAACTGCTTTTGGTATTTGCCTAGCGTACTATGATAAAACCTACGAGTATGGGAAAAATAAGCGCGTAGCGGAAAGTATTGTTAATTGTCCTTTTTCGATTCTTAACCTGGAACAAATAGTAGCTGCTGTAATTAAAGTATCCAGATAATGCCAGTGACGAAACTGCTATTGATAGTTGTATTTATTCTTCTGATTATTGGTCTCTACTATTTTTATCCGGAACCAAAGCTGCCATCAGGAACAAGAGTCACTTCTTTAGTAGTGTATAAGTCCGGACGCTTGATGGAGGCATACTCGGATGGTAAACTCGTAAAGTCTTATAAAATTTCACTCGGTCGCAACCCTGTTGGCGATAAGCAATTTGAAGGCGACAAAAAAACACCCGAAGGGATGTATTTTATCAATGCAAAAAATCCCAATAGCGGTTATCATAAAAATCTGGGTATTTCATATCCTGATGCTTCTGATATTGCTGAAGCGAAACAGTTGGGAAAGCCAACTGGCGGGGATGTTAAAATTCATGGATTGAGAAACGGACAAGGCTTTATTGGGAAATTTCAGCGCTGGTATGATTGGACTGCAGGTTGCATAGCATTGACGGATGAGGAAGTGGATGAGTTGTTTGATGCGGTTGAAATAGGAGCTACAATAGAGATTAAGCCATAATAATACATAATATGAACCAGGATATAAAACTTACTCAATATAGCCACGGTGCTGGCTGTGGATGTAAAATTGCTCCCGCAGTGCTGGAACAAATATTGAAAACCGATTTTAAAGTACCGGTATCCGAAAAGCTGATTGTTGGTAATGGAAGCAAAGACGATGCAGCGGTGTATGACCTGGGGAACGGGTTGGGGCTCATCAGTACTACTGACTTTTTTACTCCAATAGTAGATGATGCAATGGATTTTGGAAAAATCGCGTCCGCCAATGCAATCAGCGATGTGTACGCCATGGGTGGGAAGCCCTTGATGGCTGTGGCTATATTGGGATGGCCAATTAACAAATTACCTGTTGAAATTGCACAAAAGGTGATTGAAGGTGCACACGTTGTTTGTGCTGAGGCAGGAATACCGCTTGCTGGCGGGCACAGCATTGATAGTCCTGAACCAATTTTTGGCCTTGCTGTAAGCGGATTGGTGGATTTAAAAAATTTAAAACAAAATAATACCGCTAAAACCGGGGACCTACTTTACCTGACGAAGAAAATTGGAGTTGGAATCCTTACAACTGCTGAAAAGAAAGGGTTGCTGAAGGAAGAACATAGAGGAGTGGCAGCGAAGCAGATGATCCAGTTGAATAAATTGGGTGAAAAAGTTGCTGTTATCACCGGGGTTACGGCCATGACTGATATTACCGGTTTTGGTTTGCTTGGTCATTTGATTGAGATGGCTGAAGGTTCTGGCTTGACAGCTGAAATTGAATACTCAAGAATCCCATTACTGGAGGGCCTTGCTTTTTATACCGCGCAAATGTGTGTGCCAGATAACAGCTTTCGTAACTGGAATGGGTATCAGTCAAAAGTGGAAGGTATTTCCGGGGAATCATTATTAACGTTATGTGACCCACAGACAAATGGAGGTCTGCTGATTGCGGTTTCACCCGAATCAAAAGATGAGCTTGAAAAGCTGCTCGTAACCAATGGTTATAGTGATTTTACTGCTCCTATAGGTCGTATGAAAGCAAAAGAAGATAAAACGGTTGTCATTCGCTAAAAAGCGAATAATTGTATATATTCGTAATTACTCAACATAACCCAGAATGGAAAAACGTATTGCAATATTCCCAGGATCATTCGACCCTATTACAAAAGGGCATGAAAATATTCTATTAAGAACGCTTCCATTGTTCGATGAAATTATTGTTGCTATTGGAAAAAACAGTAGCAAGCAGAATTATTTCAGTCTTGAACAACGCGAAAAGTGGCTGAAACAAGTGTTTAAAGACGAGCCTAAGGTCCGTATTGAAACATACACAGGGCTTACTATTGATTTCTGCAAGAAAATGAGTGCAAAGTATATTCTTCGTGGTTTAAGGACTTCTGCTGATTTTGAGTTTGAAAAAGCCATTGCACAAAACAATAAAATTATGGCACCTGAAATCGAGACCATTTTTATTTTGCCTGTTTCTGAACTTTCTGCAATAAATTCAACAATTGTACGTGATATTATACGTAATGGTGGTAATGCATCACCCTTTGTGCCTGCAGTGATTGATCTAAATGTATAAGTAGCAGGCCCTAAAAATCGGGTCGCATATAAAAGGCATAACAATTGCAATATTCGTTTATGAGCAGGCTGATTTTATCTTTTTGTTTCTTTTTTTGTATCATGGTTGGCGTTTCTCAGAACGTTACAATCAAGGGTGTTGCCCAAAAGCAGGAAAACAAAGAGATTGGACTTTGGGTATTTAATGATTACATTTCCAAAACCGAGAAACAGCTTACTTTTTCGGCAATTGATTCTGCCGGGAACTTTCTGCTTGAATTTGACAGTAAGGAAATCCAGTACGTTACGCTTAAGGTTGATAAAAATGTGGCGTCAATGTATATAGAGCCTGGTGCCAATTATGAAGTTATTCTATTTCCTCCCGACTCTGCCGTATATGTTAACCCCAACCTGGAACACGATGTAAAGCTTTCCATTAACCTGAAAAGTAAAACGGAGATCAATGCGCTCACGATCGACTATGACAAACGCTTTGATGAATTTTTGTCTGTAGAATATCTCGCTTTTGTAAGGCGTAATCCTCAGCCTAAAATTGATTCTTTCCGGCTTGCTACAAATCTTTACTATGCGAATGTCAAAAATCCCTATTTCGATGCTTATGTGGCATACACTATCGGCTCACTCGAAGAAAAGACCCAGTCCAGTGAAAAGAAATTGTTTGGCAGTTACATTAACGGTAAGCCGGTTCTATACAATCACCCCGAATACATGGATTTTTTCAATACTTTTTACAAGCAGAAGTTGCAAAAGCTCTATTTGTCGAAGAATGGAAGTGACATTGCATTCCAGATAAACGAGCGTACAAGCTATAGCGGGTTAATGAATGTCATGCAACTGGATGATTATTTGAAAAATGACACCATCCGTGAACTTGTGCTTATAAAAGGCTTATATGAAAGTTATTATGATGGAACTTTTAAACGGGCTAAAATTGTTAATATCCTCCAGCAGGTTGTTCTTGAAGCTAAGGTTCCCGAGAACCAGCGTATAGCGCAAAACATATTGAATTCGTTTTCTAAATTACAGGTAGGTGTTTCCGCACCCTATTTTGAATTGCCTGATAAAACTGGCCGGACACACCGTCTTGATGAATTTAAAAATAAAAAATATGTTTACCTGATGTTTTATGATGAAAGCTGCACGGCCTGTTTGCAGCAGATGAAAGTGATACCGTCTTTAAAAAAACAATATGGATCAAAGATTGAATTTGTAAGTGTTTCTGCCGATAAGAGCAATGCTGAGCTTGCAGCCTTTTGTGCTAAAAAACCAAAGTACGATTGGTTGTTTTTATATGACAATACAGGCCATCTTCTGAAAATGAATTACGAAATAAAATCCCTGCCAGCATATTTTCTTATAAATCCGGAAGGCAAGTTTGTTCAGGCTCCCGCGGAAAGCCCTGAAGGCGACATTGAAAGAGCGTTCTATGATATTACCAAACCTAAAGGCAAAAAGGTGAATGTGGGTGATAAAAGGAACCGTTAGGGCAGAGAACGACACTTTAGAAATATTATCGTAATTTTGTATCCTGGAAGATACCGCTATATTCATTTGTGGTTGATTTTATAAGATTGATATATTGTTAGGGAGGAAGCCATATATGAGGGGCTTATTGGTTACTTTTATTATCCTGTTCTTAGGGCATTTGCTGCTGGCACAGCAAACTGCCCGTCCTGTTGCACTTCAACGCCCCTCTGATTATGAATATTTATCGGCTCCGGACTCATCAGGAAATCGCAAACCGCTCAAAGTTGCTTTAGTAAATCGTTTGCAAGAGTTAAAGCTACCTTATCCGATTATTTTTGTTCACGGACTTAATTCCAACAGCACTACCTGGGACAGCACCACCAATTGGATGGAAGCACAATATGGATTAAGCTTTGGCGGGCGCTTTGACTTTTGCCTGAATTATGATGCCGATTATTATGTTGCAAACAAAAATTTTAACGATTCGAATGCGGATATGGCGCTGTTTGTTTCCAATATTGTTGCAGGCGATTATTATTACGTGAATTTTGATGTAAGTACTGAAGGCCTGGTTTCACCTGGCTACTGGGACAATGGCTTTGTAAGAAGCAACCAGTCTGCTATTGCGAAGCAGGGTGTTGCTGTTAAATGGGCGGTAGAAAGGGTTTTGCAGGAGACAGGAAGGGATAAAGTTATTTTAATGGGCCATAGCATGGGCGGGCTTGCTTCACGGGAATATCTTCAGAACCCGGAGAATTGGCAGGCTGATGGTCGCACCCATGTTGCAAAGCTGGTGACTACAGGCACGCCTCACGGAGGAAGCAACTCAACCGCTTATAACCTGGGCTTCCTGGTAGGATTGGATGAGGAAACGGAGGCTGTTAGGGATCTAAGAAGAAGTTATTATTACAGTGAAGACAGTGGTGTGTTCCTGTACGGTGGCAGAGAGGAAATGACGGACTCGACTATGGATGATAATCTTGGCGTTGATTTTTATAATGTGGATGTAAACTGTGATGGAGTAACAGGCCAGGATATTGTGGGTTTAAATGAAAAAAGCCTTCATAAGGACTGGGATTTCGCAGGCATCGTAGGTAATTGTGATGGTTGCTGGGCCGAAGATGGTGGAGTGGGTGATGGGGTGGTGAATACCTATTGTGCGAACCTGAATAACTTTTATCCTGAACTGAATGCTGAGACATTTTATTACAATGCCCCTGCCTACGCTGAAATACATACTGTTTTGCCTGGCCTCAATTCGGAAAATATGCTTGGACTGGATGAACCAGATAAATTTGAGCTTGCTTATAAAATTGAAGTAAATAAGAATTACACAGGTTTTATTACCATGCAGGCTGTAGAACCTTTGGGTTATGATTATGATTATTTCAAATTTACAATGCCCTACACTGGTACGGTTACCATTACACTTAACAACATACAGCATCCGGAGTTGACCATTGCCTTGTTTGATTCGGTTTTTACCTCACCGGGGTTTGTCGTGCAGGAATTCGGGAATGCGCAACTCACACTGTCGGAACCGCTTATGCGTGGTGATTATTTTCTAAGAGTTTCGGCAATAGCTGGACCCGAAAGCTATTTAGGATCCTATGATTTTATTGTTGAAACTAATCCGCTTTCATCAGTATCTCATACCGGGAATAAAAGGGACGCAATCCACATTTATCCTAATCCGGCAACTTGGGAACTATCAATAGATACAAAGGATGTGTCAAAAATTTCTGAGATAGAAGTTATAACGTCTCTCGGTGAAGTCATTTATAAAACCTCGGAAATAGAAACGATAACCAGGATAAATGTTGCAGATTTCCCAGAAGGAATGTATATCCTGAAACTGGTATCCGACAACAACGTAATATCGAAAAAATTTATCAGGAGCGAGTAGGAAGAATGGTGCTTAACACTTCTTTTATTGATTCATAGGTGTTGTCAAGTAATGGCGCAATATCATTTGCATTCACCCACAGCACATCTGTAATCCCTTCTTCCAGCTGGGGAACTAGTTTGCCGTTAAAGGCCGATTTCATTTTGTACCAATAAGTCCTTTTTAAAATATTTTTTTCTTTAAGCACATAGGTGTGATAGGTAACGGGCAGTTCCTCGCTTATTTTTATGTCCCTGATACCACATTCTTCTTCAACTTCGCGAATGGCCGCATCCTTTATCTTTTCACCTTTTTCTATTTTGCCTTTCGGCAAATCCCATTTGCCATTTCTAAAAATAAACAGGTACTCTCCTTTTTCATTTTCCACCAGGCCTCCTGCTGCTTCAATAACCTGGAACATGGACGAAAAATATTCAAATAGGGTCTTCAGGTTTGCATTGTGAAAATAAATTTCACGCTTTAAACTTGAGTTGTGAACTGTTTCCCTGTATTTGATTTGCATTTCATCCACAGTTTCTATATTTATTATTTTGATACCTTTTTTATGAAGCAGCTGGTTATCAGTCAGGTAAATTGTGTTTTCGGGAGTGAATATTTTAATCATTTTCTTTTTTTCGTTTTATGGTTCCGACCGATTAAATTGTTTAATATCTTTATACCCACGATTACAAGTTGATTTTGTATGGAGTGGGTGGTAATAAAAAAATAAAAAATTACAATGAAACTGAATGAAGAATCTGCTTTGAAGATTGCCGAATTCCTTCTACAAATTAAAGCAATTAAATTACAACCTACCAAACCTTTTACCTGGGCATCGGGCTGGAATTCTCCAATATATTGCGATAACCGTGTTACTTTATCTTATCCGAAGATACGTACATATATCCGCCAGCAGTATGTGAATTCAATCCTCGAGGAATTTGGTCGTCCTGATATAATTGCCGGAGTGGCTACAGGTGGTATCGCCCAAGGTGCTTTGGTTGCCCAGGAGCTTGGCTTACCTTTTGTATATGTTCGTTCTGAAGCTAAGAAGCATGGTATGACAAATATGATTGAGGGAGTTGTCGAAAAAGGCCAGTCTGTAGTGGTAATTGAGGATTTGATTTCTACCGGTGGGAGCAGCCTGAAAGCCGTTGAAGCATTACGGGAAGCAGGTTGTGATGTAAAGGGCATGGTTGCAATTTTCACGTATGGCTTCAAAACCGCGGTAGATAATTTTAAAAAGGCAAAATGCAAGCTGGTAACATTAAGCGATTACGATACATTGATAAAGCAGGCTTTGCAGGCGGATTATATAGCAGAAAAGAATTTAAAATCACTTAAGGAATGGCGTGAAAACCCCGCAGAGTGGAAGAAATAGAGTTTTAGGCCGAGGGTTATTAAGTTATTGGGTTAATAGTTTCTGCTCACCAATATCTTAGTACTCATAACCCAATAACTAGTAACCAATAACTAATAACCCAATAACAAAATTATGTCTTTAACTAAAATTGAGAGCGAAGTAGTAGATGTAGAAAATTCTTCAGAGAACATCTATAAATATTTAAGTGATTTCAGGAATTTTGAAAAGCTGATGCCACACCAGGTTACCAACTGGAAAGCTACCGAGGACGAATGTTCTTTTACACTCAATGGAATGGCTACTATTGGCATGAAAATAGTGGAGAAAACACCGTTCAAAAAGATTACGATTAATTCAAATGGAAAAGTGCCTTTTGAATTTCAATTGTTTGTTCTGATTACAGAAAAAAGTGCAAACAGCTGCACCGGACAATTGGTGTTTGAATCCGATTTGAACCCTATGTTGAAAATGATGGTAGTAAAGCCATTGGGTAATTTTTTCAATATGCTGGCTCACAGAATGAAGGATATTAAATAGTATTGCTTCACTTATTTTCTTAGCCGGAGCTTTGTTTATAGTTGGAATTATTGATTCGACAACATAGATTAATAACAAATAAACAAAAGATGGCATAATGTTGTTCCATAGGGTTAAAAAATTCTGTTTGCTTTTTCTTTTCCTGAACGTTATTTCCAGTTGCGTTTTTTTTCGACCATCGCCTGCTAAATTGTATAAGCGGGCTCTTCAAAATAAGCCATACGATGTAATTATTGTTCCTGGTGTTCCATTTAACGGGCAGGAGTGGAGCATGCCTATGAAGGGGCGGGTGATTTGGGCCTGTCATCTGATAAAAAACGGTATTGCAAATAATGTTATTTTTTCCGGAGGTGCAGTTTACACACCATATGTAGAAGCCCAGGTAATGGCATTATATGCCCAAGAGCTTGGGGTGCCAAAGGAAAAAATATTTGTTGAATCTAGGGCCGAGCACAGTACTGAAAATATCTATAACTCTTATTGTATGGCAAAGCAGTTGGGCTTCCGAAAAATTGCGGTCGCTTCCGACCCTTTTCAATCGACATTATTAATGGGTTTTACCAAGCGCAGGTTTGAGCTGCCCATTGACCATATCCCGTTTGTGATTGACACCCTGGCTGGAATTGATGACGTATATCCTAAAATTATTCCTGATTCGGCTAAAATTGCTGATTTTAAATCCATTATCGAAACCCAATCGAAATGGTACAGGTTTAGGGGTACACGGGGTAAAAACATAAAGTTTGAGAAGGAATAAATTTTTCAAAAACGCCTTTCTTTCTGCTGCGGTATAGTATATTTGTATATGAGCCGTACCACTTATTTTGTTGATGTTATTTTACCATTAGCGGTTCCCAACCTTTATACCTATCGCGTCCCTTTTAACTGGAACGATTCTGTTGCAGTTGGCAAGCGTGTTGTAGTTCAGTTTGGAAGGGGTAAACTCTATTCAGCATTGATACGTCATATTCACCAGGTTCCTCCCAAACATTACGAAGCCAAATATATTGAGTCTGTTCTGGATGAAAAGCCGATTGTTCTGATAAAACAATTAGATTTCTGGGATTGGATGAGCGGTTATTATATGTGTCCTATTGGTGATGTGATGATTGCTGCTCTTCCTGGCGGCTTACGATTGTCAAGCGAAACCAAGGTTGTAATAAATCCCGGGTATAATTTGCAGGAGAATGGGAGTTTGCTCTCGGATAAGGAGTACCTGCTTATTGAAGCCCTGGAGCTTCGGAATACATTGAGTTTGCAGGAGATTTCCGAAATACTGGAACAGAAAACGGTTTATCCTGTTGTGAAAACATTGATAGAGAAAGGAGCTGTTCTGATCCAGGAAGAGCTTAAAGAAAAGTTTAAGCCTAAGATAGAAAGCTTTGTAAGAATTACGCCTTACGCTGATAACGAAGATAATTTACGTGAAATTTTTTCTGCTCTCGAGAAAAAAGCAAGTAAGCAACTCGATGTTTTACTGGCGTATATAAAGCTTTCGGGAAGGTATACAAAAAACGCTTTGCCGGATGAAGCAGGAGCCAATACTTACACGGAGGTAAAAAAATCCGATATTGTTAAGGCCGTAACCGGAGCAGAAGCGGCTCTAAAATCGCTTGTTAAGAAGGATGTGCTGGAAGTATACGAGCAGGAAGTCGGAAGGTTTATAAAGCATGGCAATGCAACAAAAATTTCTGTTCTCAATGATGTTCAGCAACAGGTACTTTCGTCTATTCAGGAACAGTTTGGCTGGATAAAGGCAGATAGCAGCAACAAAAGTGCGCTTCCGATCCTGAACGTAGCTTCTGCTGCACCAGCGGTGAAGGATACGGTGCTTTTGCACGGTGTGACATCATCTGGTAAAACAGAAATTTATATTAAGCTTATTGAGCAGGTAATTTCCCGTGGACAGCAGGTTTTATATCTGTTGCCCGAAATAGCGCTTACTACACAGATAATAAACAGGCTAAGAAAGTGCTTCGGTGATACTGTTGGGGTATATCATAGCAAATTCAATGAGAATGAACGGGTAGAAATATGGAATACTGTTTTAAAGGCGAATTCTGGTGGCAATATTGATGACAACAGCAGTGCTGGAACGCATACTGCGGATTACAAGCTGGTAATAGGAGCACGTTCTTCACTTTTTTTGCCTTTTAGCAACTTAGGACTTATAATTGTGGATGAGGAGCATGATACTTCATACAAGCAATATGATCCATCACCCCGTTATAATGCACGTGATGCAGCCATTTATCTGGCGCATATTCACAAAGCAAAAGTGGTGCTGGGTTCAGCAACTCCAAGTATTGAAAGTTATTATAACTCTCAGGAAGAAAAATATGGCTTTGTTGAACTTTTTAAACGCTTTGGTGGTGTACAGATGCCCGAAATCCTGATTTCTGACGTGAAGGAAGCCACTAAACGCAAACTGATGAAATCGCATTTTTCGCCCATGCTGCTGGATGCTGTTTCCCTTGCCTTACAAAATAAGGAGCAGGTTATATTGTTTCAGAACCGAAGAGGTTTTTCTCCACAGCTGGAATGCAATACCTGCGCATGGGTGCCGCAATGTATCAATTGCGATGTAAGTTTAACTTATCACAAGGCAAGCAATCAGCTCCGCTGTCATTATTGTGGTTATGCTGCCAAGCCACCATCCAGCTGTTCGGCCTGTGGTGATACCAATTTAAAAACCAAAGGGTTTGGAACTGAAAAAATAGAGGAAGAGCTGGCTATATTTTATCCGAATGCGAGAATAGCACGTATGGATTTGGATACAACGCGCAGTAAATTCGCACACCAGCACATTATACAGGATTTTGAAGAAGGGAATATCGATATATTGGTGGGTACGCAAATGGTTACCAAAGGGCTGGATTTTGATAATGTAAGCCTGGTTGGCATTTTAAATGCCGACAGCATGCTTAATTTCCCTGATTTTCGCTCGTTTGAAAGGAGTTATCAGCTGATGGCACAGGTGTCGGGTAGGGCGGGAAGAAAGAATAAAAGAGGTAAGGTTATCATTCAGTCTTATAATCCCGATCACAGCATTATACAAAATGTTGTACGTAACGATTATTTATCCATGTACACCAATGAACTGCTGGACCGCAAAAACTTTAACTATCCTCCATTCTACAGGCTTATAGAGATTACCGTGATTCATAAAGATGTAGATATGGTAAATGCTTCGGCTAAATTTCTTGCCGATGAACTGAAACGTCAATTTAAACAACGTGTCCTTGGACCTGAATTTCCGCTTGTTTCCCGCATCCGTAATTTATACCAGAAGAATATTTTATTAAAGATTGAACGTGAAGCATCTGTTGTACAGGCTAAAAAAATAGTGATGGAAATGGTGTCTAAATTTAAGACCAGTGAGTTTAAGGCTGTAAGGGTACAAATTGATGTAGATCCTATGTAAGAAGTAGTTTTGCTGCTACAAGTCACGGTTTAAAAGCATAAGGCCGAATACCTCTTTTGTGGGTATTCGGCCATTCATAAGAATATTTTGTTTTTCTTTATAAGCCATCCAACGCTGCTGTAAGCGCAGGGTCAGTTGTGGCAGCCATTGTTACCTCAATGGACGAAGAGGCCGTTACGGTCATGTTTTGTGAGAAGCTGAACAATGTACCGCTATTATCTACTCCTACCGCAATAATCTTAACAGAAGAGTTGTCTGGAATAGAGCCTGATGTCATATTGTATACCTGCATTACCGTTTTGGTTGCAGGGAAATAAACAAAGATGGCGACATTGGTCAGGTTATCGGTAGAGGAAACAAACGATAAATGATGATTGACAGGCGCTCCTCTTCTGACATCGCAGTTGATCCAGCCAAGGCGAACAGTGGCTCCCAGGTAACCACCCGTTGCAGCTGCAAACGTTGGAATATAGCTGGTTGTAACACCAAGGGTGGTTGGATTATCTGTCCAATCAACGTAGTTGGAGCTATTAAAACCATAAAACACGCGCATGTAGTTTGCCGGGGCAGAATTCGGCATTTTAATTGGCCATGAACAGCCAGGACGCAGCATAAGTTCTGTTCCGTCTTTAAATGCCCTGAGTCGAATTTCTCCACCTGTTTCAAGAATGGTATCTCCGGCTACAGTTGGCATCCTGTAATAGATCATATCTTTCGGGGTATACAATTCAACCAGTTTCACTATGTAGGGGAGGGCCACCGTATCCCCGTTCGGATACATCAGGCATTGACGTCCCGGCCATACATTTGTACCCTGGTTTCCCTGAATAGGGTTGCTTGATGAGTCAGAGTTAATGACAAATTCCTGTTCCTGCTGTTTTTTAGAATCAAAGTAATCATTGGGTGAATTATACTCATTAAGAGTACGTTCTTCTTCTTCGATTCTTTTTTTTGAGCAGCTGTAGTTTACAGCCGTCAGAAGCACCGCTAATGAATATAGCAATGCAAGTGTTGTTTTTTTGTTTTTCATGTTTAGATAATTTATTTGTTTGTTGTCAAATGGACTTCGCCATATCATCATTCCCGAAGTGTATCAGGCATTTTTTAGCTCATTTCATGTTTGTTAGTTGTTATAGGCATCACAGCGCCTGCCATGTCCGCCAGAGCCGGAACTGCCATGGTTAGAACCCGGAATATACAGGATGCCAAGACGTAAGTGTGTTTCCAGAAAACGGATATTGTACCTGTATTCAAGAAACGGGCGTAAGCGGCCATTTGTTGATATGCCTAAGCCACCTTCAAGATTAAGGTTTGTTGGTTTTGCTGTTGCCATAGGAGATTCTGCATAGTTTAGCCAGCGGTTATATGCCCCATGCGCTATAGCATATATATGAAAACGTTCCCTGTAAATAAATTTATATTCCAGTGCCAGTCCCAGGTTCAATTCATTTACTTTGTTAAAGCTAAAAGGGAAATAATATGCAACCTGCGGAACAATACTTAACCTGTTGTATGGAAATATACTGACCCTTGCACCAGCGCCAAAACTTTCTGTCTGGAAATTATACATCACATCCGCTCCAATACCAATATTTTGTGATTGAGCAGAAAACGATAAAAATGCAATTGCTATCAATAGAGTGAATGCTCTCATTTTATGTTTAGTGTTTAAACGAACGTTAATATAAATTATTTGTGTCTAAAAAGCCAATTTTTTGCAGTATTTCGAAATCTTATCAGTTCCATAAAACGAGTTTTAATTAGCGAATTAAGGTGCTGTTTATTATTTAATGGCAAAAACAAAAAAGGTCACCCACATAATAAAAAAAAAATTAAAAAGTACTCTCGAGTAATGTTAGGTAATCAGAAATTGATTTTGTTGGTGCACGGTCAATAGAAAGGAGGGGGAGCCAATCAAATTCCAATATTTATGGGTGCTGGGGTTTGCAGAGGATTTGTTTTTTTTGGGAAACACGGTTACCAGTTAGACAAAAAAATCCCTGAAACAAAAATTGGGAAATTTTCGCTTCAGGGAGATAAAATTAGACTGGGTTCGTTAGCTTACCGGTTGTGCACACATTTCAGCACATTTCCGACAAGCTTCGGCACATTTCTGGCAATGCTCCATACTTGAATGTTTTTCACATTCCGCAGCACAGGCTTCGCAGATCTCTACGCAAAGTTTTAGAAATTTATCTGAATTTTCAGAATCTTTTTCAAGGCGTGTTGCGGTGAGCCTGCATATTTCAGCACATTCTTCATCGAGCGCTATACAGCGTTGTAAATTCAATTTGTCTTTTTCGCGCTGACAAGCATCATAACAGTGCGTACATTGTGCCGCACAATAATATAGGGTATCGATTATTTTTTTATTGTCCATTGTTTTAGTGTTTATAAGGGTTAATAAGTTTACATTCCAAAAGGAAAGGTTTCGGGCATTTGTCGTCCGTCAGGTTTTATGTGCAAAGAATGAAGTGCAGTGGTTTCATCAATAAATATAAATGCTTCATACCGGTGGGGAATAAGGCTGGGCACATAATTCCCAAAACGTTCATATTCTGGTATATATACCACACCTATGGCCCGGTGTTCCAATTCTTTTTGCCCGATTTCCTTTTTCATCTCATCGGTCATAAATACAATCCTGCTCTGGGTTCCCAACTGGTGCATAAGGTGTTCCCAACTGCCGGGTTTTGCTTTGGGTACATTTACTGAATACATTGGGCCACCCCATTCCCGGCTGGCAATAACAGTGCCTTTAAAAGAACCAAAACCAATTGAAAAAACCTGCTTGTTATTCTGCTCATTTAAGAGTTGTCCTACGTTTACCATTCCGTTTTGTGACATATCCGTTGCGCGTGCATCCCCAATATGGGTATTGTGCTCCCATATAATTGCTTTTGCATCCGGACCATGAAATTTCATCAGCCGGTTTAATGTTTCTACCATGTGGTGGTCGCGTGTGTTCCATGAGTCGGGACCAGGTTGTACCATTTGCCTGTAATACTTTTCTGCATTTACAATTATGTGTGCATTCTGTTCGGAATTGAGTTTCGTTTCAGGATCAGCTGCATACAAATTTGTATCTTTTTGTATCTGGCAGAGCAATTCCACAACCTCTTCCTGGCATATAGGAGACATTGTTTGCGTGGCCCTGGCATACGATGCGCCTTCACCATCGCTATATGGCTCAAAGCATTTTAGAACGTCCATTGCGGCACGTTTTGTTCTAAGATCTTTTTCACCAGTATAATTTATAATGGCATCCAGCGATTCCCATAAACTATAAACATCCAGTCCATAAAAGCCAATTTTGTCCGGGGAACTTAATTTGTCATTGTGCTTCCGCAGCCATTCTGTAAGTGCTACCATTTCCCAATTGGCCCACATCCATGTGGGCCAGCGGTTGAATGTATGCAATACATCAAATGCATTGTTACCAGCTTCCGGATAGTTCTTTACATAACGGTTTACACGGTAGCAGTCGGGCCAGTCGCCCTCAACTGCGACAAATGAGAAGCCTTTCTTTTCAATCAGTTTTTTAGTGATTTTGGCGCGCAGGGTATAATATTCGTGAGTGCCATGAGAGGCTTCACCCAGCAGTACATATTTTGCATTGCCAATTTTTTCGATTAAAATGTCGAGATCGTTAGTATTACTCAATGCTATTGAATTGTTTAGCAGCAACTCATTAAGATTGACAGTTTCACCGGTTCTTTCTTTTAAATAAGATATTCTCATTTTTGTACAGTTTCTTTTTCTCTGTTTAACTCTAGTAATAGCTGAATTGCTTCGTCATCCGTCACTTCAGAAAAATCCTGATAATACATACTTACTCCTGAGAAGTTGCTGATCTGGTTAGGACAAATGAATTCGTCTACAAGTTTTTTTATCTTTTCCGAGGTTTCAACGGGAGCTACAGGGCTTGCAACAATAATTTTTCCGGGATGTCGTTTTTGAATGAGTTTTATTGCAGCCAATATTGTGTTGCCTGTTGCAATACCATCGTCAACTATTATAATGGTTTTGTTGCTCAGTGGGTATCCCATTTCTTTTCCAATGAGTTTCTTATAGCGTGCAGAAAGAGATTCCCTGATTTGCTTGATAGCATTATCGATATAAGGTTGGGGAATCAAATGATGTTTGTCTACAATGGCATCTTCCAGGCTTACTGCACCTATAGCCAGTTCAGGGTTCCATGGATGTCCGATTTTTTTTGCCATAAGGACGTGCAATGGGAAATGATAATGTTTTGCAAGTTGGTAAGCGATTGGTATTCCTCCCCTCGGAATAGCCATAAACAGACAATCCTCATGTCTGTATTTTTTTAAGTACGGCAGCAGCTTCTGGGCCGCATCAGTTCTATCTTTATACAACATGGATTTTTATTTTTTGCGCATTGATGTATTTGTTAAACCACCCGGCTGCCAATGCAGCGGCTACTTGTAGTTTCCCGGGTTCCTCAAACAAGTGAGATGCGCCTTCAATGATTTCAAGTTTGTTTGGGCAGTGAAATTTCTTCAGGCAATTTTTGTTGTAATCAAGTACTGTAGTGTCTTTGCTTCCCACAATGAGCAATACAGGGGCTTCCACCTTATGTAATGCAGATATTGCTAAATCAGGCCTTCCGCCTCTGGAAACTACAGCATGTATAAATCCATCCAGCTGTGCTGCTGCGGTTAAAGCTGATGCTGCACCTGTACTTGCCCCGAAAAATCCGATAGGCAGCTTTTTTAGTCGCGGTAAAGCATTGATATGTGATGTAACGGAAATCAACCTTTCCGAAAGCAGAGGAATATTAAACCTGTTTTCAAAAACGCTGTCTTCTTCTTCTGTCAACAAATCAGCCAGTAGGGTTGCTATCTTGTTTTTGTTTAATTCAGTGGCCACAAGGCGGTTTCTTACGCTAAACCGGCTGCTGCCGCTTCCGTGTGAGAAGATCACTAGCGACAATGCACCATCGGGAACACTAAGGCTGGCTTTTAGGGATGTATAATTGCCAACTGGGATATTGATTTCGGAGATGCTCATTTTGAAAAATGTAGTGTAACATCTTTTAATTACAAATCAAAAACCAATTCTTTCTCTTGTGAGGCCCTCATTTCTTCAGCGTTTTTCATTGCTTTATATTCATCACCTGAGATGTAACCGAATATTTTGATGTCTTTTTGAATTGTTCTTAGCAGATATATAATGTTGAGAATAAGAACTTCATTATCTGAGGATGAAAAATGCCACTGTACCTTTACCATTGCATGGTAATCGTCAAGTGGTATTATCTCTTTGGAATAAATAGCGGCATTTTTTATGCCATTGTTTTTATATCGGATAAAGCTTTCTTTTGTCCTTTTTATTAGTTCATCACATTTTCCGCAAGTTACAATGTGAGGATTGGATTCAATAAAGCAACTGGAAGACAAGTCAATGATAGCATCAATACACTCGTTGTTTTCATCAGCAAGAATCCTATTGAAAAGTGATTCATAGGCTACAAAGAAATTTTCTATTTTTTTATTTCTGTTGTGCATTGCTGTTTTTTGTTTTTTATTGAATTTGTTACTTTTTCACCTTTCCAATTCTTGTTGGGTCGGTTTTTTCGGGCTCTTCTATCCGTGTAGGATCATTTTTGTTGGGTTCATTACCTCCAGGTTTTGGTTTTGTTGGATCCGGGTTTTTATCTGGTTTTACCGGAATATCTTTTTCGGGTTTAACTGGTGGTGAATCCTTATCTGGTTTTTGGTTGTTGAGTGTTTTCATAAATCGGATGGCTTTTGATTTGTATAATTTCAACGGTACAACTTTACGGTTATTTACAGGAAGGAAATATTTTTATTCCCTTCCTGTAAAATTCATTGTTATTTGTGGTTGTCAGTTTCAGTTCCGGTCCCAGTTCCGGTTCCAGTTCCAGTTCCAGTTCCAGTTCCAGTTCCAGTCCCAGTTCCTGTTCCAGTGCCTGTTCCAGTTCCAGTGCCTGTTCCATTTGTATTGGTTCTGTTGGTTCCGTTACCAGTGCCAGTGCCGTTGTTCATATTCCCGTTTGTCCCTGTCCCTGTTCCATTATTCATGTTTCCATTGTTGGTTCCGTTTGTTCCGGTTCCAGTCCCATTTCCACTATCCCATTTGTTTGTTCCAGTTCCAGTTCCCTGACCAGTTCCAGTTCCCTGACCAGTTCCAGTTCCACCTGAATTGGATTTGTTCCAATCGGTATTTTGATTTGAATTTCCTGTCTTTTTATTTGTATTTGTTCCACTTCCTGTGGTGTTGGTATTTGTCTTGTTTTTTGTGGATTTGTCCATCATTTTTCCTTCAAGGTCAATGCATTCCCCATCTTTAAGTGTCATTGTGGTGCCATCAGCTTTGGTTACGGTTCCGTCCATTGAGATTCGCGTGCCGTTTGCTAGTGTGGTTTCAGAGTTTAGTTCTTTACCCTCATGCATAATTGTAAGTTTACCATTTTTTGTTTTAGCGCAATATTTGTCGCTGTAATCGTTGGTTGGGTTACCTGCAATCGCAGTATACGTTAAAGTGCAGGTTGCAATTAAAAATGTTAGAGTTTTCATAGTTGTTGTTTTTGTTCCGCTCCTGACGGAAGTTTTGATTATTAATTATTGTTTACTTGTTTATTGGTTTTTATTGAACTTTGATTTTATGACTTTGTTCTTTTTTTGTTTCTGGTTTTTTTGAAATGGTAAGTTTTAGCACTCCATCGTTGTATTGGGCTAAAATGGAGTTGCTGTCTGCCTGGTCTGGAAGTGTTAACTTGCGCATAAATGAAGAATAATTGTATTCTCTCCTTGAATATTTATCGGTTTCATTTTCTTTTGTTTCCGATTCTTTTTCGCAGGAAATAGTAAGAACATTAGCATCAACGCTGATATTAAAATCTTCTTTTTGTAACCCTGGCGCAGCTACTTCTATTAAATACTTATCTTTTTCTTCAGAAAGGTTTACAGATGGAATAGTTACCATCTGTCCGCTGTCCCAAAAATCAAGAAAATCATTTCGAAAAAATTTGTCAAAAGGCATATCCCAATATGAAGCCAGTCTTCGTGGACGTTTTTCAAGTGTTTGCATTGTTGTTTTTTGTTTTTTGTTTTGAATAGTGATTGTCAGGCTTAAATTATTATGCCAACATCAGTAACTTATTTTGTATTTTTTTTCTTTCTCTCCCGTTTTCTGCTGGGTGGGCCTTTAAAACCTTTTTCCTTGTTTTCACGGCTGTCCATATCATCCCTGATTTCAGGTTTGGGTTTCTTGCTTAGGCCCTGTTTACTTTGTTTGGTTGTTGTAGTTCTGGACGTTTTCATGTGTATTTGTTATTGGTTAATGTTGATTTCCTGAAGCTCGGCCCGAACCACCTGTAGTTCCTGAAACACCCTTGTTTTTTACTTCTGGGTTTTTAGTTATGTTTTGAGTAGATGAGGATGTTCCGCCCAAATCTGTCCCACTGCTTGACGTATTCATACCAGATGTTGTTGATGTCTGGTTTGTCATCTGGTTTACATCCTGTTTGCTTCGGGTTTCGGTTCCCTGGTTTTCACTCATAAGGTTGGATTCCTCCGTTTCACCCTGCTTATTGAGTCCCATACTGCCTCCGGTTCTTGTGCTCGTATTCGAGCCCGAGTTGTATTTTGTAGGATCATTTACATCGCCCTCAGTAGTTTCTGAATTAGAATCTTTAGTGTTATCATTGCTTTCGCAGCTGGTAAGTGCAAGGGTGCCAGTAAAAGCAAAGGCAAATAAAAATTTGAATAGTGTTTTCATCGTCATTTTAGTTTATTGATAGATATTTATTTGTTAGTACTTGTAATCTGGATAAAATTGTGTACCACTTTGGGATTGTTGTAAATTCATTTTTTTGTCCACAGGATTACCCATATCGGATTTTTTGCTGTTGGGTAGATAATTTAACCAGTTTTGTATTTATGTTAAATTTGTGTTGTTTGAATGATAACTAATGAAAATGCAAGGAGGATTTTTCTTGCAGTTGAACCACCTGTTGGGGTAAAAGAATTGGTAGAAACGCTGAAAGGTCATATTCCTATCCATCAATCGCTGAAATGGATGAGATTCTACAACATTCATCTAACAGTTTATTTTATTGGAAATATTGATACAGTTCATTATCATGAAATCGTTGAAGAATGTGCATTTGTTTTTTCTTCTGTTGGCTCCTTCCGGTTGGAATTTGACAAAATAGTTCAGATGCCATCAGTTAAACCACGTATGATTTGGGCTCGCTACAAGGTTTCGGATGAGTTTACCTTTTTATACCATCAACTTCACGAAAGGCTGAAACCATACTTGAAAAGCAGCGCATACGTATATGACAAGCCTGTGCCGCATATAACGCTTGCCCGGTTTCATGGTTTTAAATCGGATATTTTTTCAGATGTGTTTGAAAATTTGTTATTGCCTGATATGCATATCAGCAAAGTGGGTATCTGGGAAACAGTAAATAAGAATGGTCAGAGCGATTATGTTCAGAATAATGAGATGTTTTATTTAACCGTCCCTTAGAATAATTGTTCCTTATTATATTCTGGCAGGCACGAAATTGTTCACTAATCTTTTTAAATACAATTTAAACGATTCGAATGGCAACTTTTAATGAACTAATAAACTCTGATCAGCCTGTATTGGTTGATTTTTATGCGGAGTGGTGTGAACCATGTAAAATGATGGCTCCGGTATTAAAGGAAGTAATTTCCAAACTGAACGGGAAAGCAAAAATCCTGAAGGTTGATGTAGACAAAAACAGGTCAGCTGCTGAAAAGTATGGGATACGGTCTGTCCCCACACTAATAATTTTTAAGAAGGGGCAGATTAAGTGGCAGCAGGCAGGAGTAGTACCCGGACATCAGCTTGTGAAAGCACTGGAAATGTTTATTAACTAAAATTTTTAGGCTGTGGATTATTGGGTTAAATTTGCATGATAGTATATATGTATCGTAATCATGCACTTCATGGATTGAAAGGTGGTTTCAACCTCTAAGCCTGAATGCTTAAATGTTTAGTTGGAATGAAAAAGGGGAATGTTTTTGAGAAAATTGCACGCGGTGCTACTGTATTTGCCGGTAGTACCTTAGCTTTCATTATGGCCATATCAGTTATACTCGCCTGGGTAATTTCCGGACCGATATTTAATTATTCGGATACCTGGCAACTGGTTATTAATACGAGTACTACCATTGTAACGTTTTTAATGGTTTTTCTTATTCAGAGAGCGCAAAATAAGGATTCCAAAGCGGTACATTTAAAGCTGAATGAGCTTGTTGCTTCTCTCAAAGGACCAAGTAACCGCCTTATTGATGTTGAGGATTTAAACGAAGAAGAGCTGGAGACATTGAGTCGCTACTATAGAACCCTGGCGAAAATGGCAAAGAAAGAAAAGGATCTTTCCCAATCGCATTCAATCGAAGAAGCTGAAGAGCTTCATAAAAAGAAATACTTGTAATTCCATTTTCCGGAATTTTTTGAGTGATTTCAAATTTTGTATTAGTTATTGATCCAGAAATCCCTGTTATGTGTAGAATTTTTATCCCAGTACTGCTTTGCATCACTTTACATTCGTATGCACAAACAGCGGGCACAACAAGCGTTGAGTATACCAATGAAATTGACGCATGGCATCAAAAGCGCGTAAGTTCATTAAAAAGTGAAAATGGCTGGTTAAATGTTAGTGGTTTGTACTGGCTGAAGGAAGGGACAAATACATTGGGCAGCGGTGCTGCAAATGATATTGTTTTTCCTGCTGGAAGGGCTGATGAAAAAATTGGAGAGGTTATTTTGAAAGACAGCATTGTAAGTGTTCGGTTTTATGAAGGGGTAAATGTAACTACCAATGGTTTGTTGTTTAAGGAGGGGGTGATATATGGGGGCAGTAAGGAAAAGCCGGTTATCCTGTCGCATAGAAACCTGAGGTGGTTTATAATTAAACGGGGTAACAAATACGGGATCCGTTTAAGGGATTTGGAAAGCGAGTCGCTGAAAAATTTTACTCATATCGATCGGTATGCTGTGGATAAGAAATGGCAGGTTCTTGCTACGTATGAAGCGCCCCGTGAGAACCAGACAATCCCAATTCATGATGTTATAGGATTAACAACTGCGACTCCGTTCGGAGGAACTTTGCATTTTGAAATTGAGGGCAAAAAGTACAAGCTGGATGCTACTCTTGAGGGCGATGACCTGTTTATTGTTTTTTCGGATTCGACCAATGGTCATGAAACATACGGTGGTGGCAGGTTTTTGTATGCAAAAAGGCCTGTTGAGGGAAACACAGTTGCTCTTGATTTTAATAAAGCTTATAATCCACCCTGTTGTTTTACCAATTATGCTACCTGCCCTTTGCCACCGGTTCAGAACAGGCTTTCAGTAGCAGTAACTGCTGGTGAAAAGGTATATGGACATCATTAATGCATACGTTCGAATGAAACAGAATATTACTTATCCTCAATACCGTAAGTATCCGCACGGCAGAACCTACTTTAAAATTATTTCTGAATCAGAGTGGGAGGAGGTACAGATTATGGGCAGCCGGTACACCATACAGCAATTTAAAGCAACTATTTTGCCCGACAGGAATTATATCTACGACCTTACCTTTGATTTTAAGAACAATTGGATTGAAATTGATGCAGAAGAATATGAGGAGATAAAAAGAAAAGCATTAGAAGCAATGTAAAAAAACAAAAAAGCAGCCGGTAAAACCGGCTGCTTTTGTTAGGATTGATATTAAAATGTTTTTCTCTTACCAGATTTCCGCTCTTTGTTCTTTAGGGCGGTACATTTTGTCTCCCTCTTTTACGCCAAACGCTTCGTAAAATTCAGGCATGTTGGTTAAAGGCCCATTACCACGGAAATTACCCGGGGAGTGCGGGTTGGTCTGTATCATGTTTTTTAAGTATTCAGGTCGCATATTGCCTCTCCAGCCCTGTGCCCACGACATAAAGAAACGTTGCTCAGCTGTAAACCCGTCAATTTTTTCAGGGGCAGGTTTGCCCTCCATTGACTTTTTCAACGCATAATAAGCAATGGTTAAACCGCCCAAATCAGCAATGTTTTCACCCAATGTAAGCTCTCCATTCACATGCATGCCGTCAATCGCATCATAATCATTGAATTGTTTAACAAGCATAGCCGTTTTTTCTTTAAATTTTTTCAAATCTTCTTCTGTCCACCAGTTTTTTAAGTTGCCATCTGCATCAAACTGAGCGCCCTGGTCATCAAATCCGTGTGTTAGTTCATGTCCGATAATTGCGCCCATACAGCCGTAATTTACAGCATCATCTGCATCGGGGTTAAAGAAAACCGGCTGCATGATCCCTGCAGGAAACACAATCTCATTCATGGATGGGTTATAATAAGCATTGATTGTAGGTGCCGTCATTCCCCATTCTGCCCTGTCAATTGGTTTCCCTAACTTGTTAATCATTTCTTTAAACAAGTAGTTGTTGGCGCGCAGGTAATTTTGCACATACGAATCTTCTTTTATCTCCAGTGTGGAATAATCTCTCCATTTATCAGGATATCCGAATTTTTTCATCACTTTATCCAGCTTCGCGTATGCCTGTGTTTTTGTAGCTTCACTCATCCAGTCGCGCGTACGGATACGTTCTTTGTAAGCAACAATAAGGTTTTCTACCATTTGTGCAACGCGTTTTTTGCTTTCTTCAGAAAAATATTTTTCTACGAAAAGTTGTCCCAACGCATCGCCAAGGGACTCATCGGTGGCTTTTAAAGCACGTTTCCAGCGTGGTTTTATAGTAGGGGTACCTTCTATTATTGTTCCATTGAATTTAAAATCTTCCTTTACAAAATCATCGCTTAGCTTATCTGCAGTCTGATCGATCAATGTCCAACGCAGGTAAGTTTTCCAGTTTTTTACAGGCACTTCATCAAATGAATGATAGATTTCTTTAAAAAACTCAGGTTGACAAACAATAACATCGTAAACCTTTTCCACACCTACTTCCTCAAGGTAAGTCATCCAGTTAATATTGGGAGTAAGAGCTGCCAGTTCCTGATATGTTTTTTTGTTGTATTGTTTTTCAGGATCGCGCAATTCAACATTGGTCATGGATGCTTTTGCAAGCCTTGTTTCAATTTCAAAAACAACTTCGGCATTTTTCTTTGCTTTTCTTTTCTTGTCACCCAGGAGCATGAACATATTTACAAGATGTTCTTTATAAGCTTTTTGAATATTCAGTGTTCGCTCATCTTTATTGGTATAGTAGTCCCTGTCAGGCAAACCGAGCCCGCCCTGGTACAATTGTGGTATGTATAAGGTACTTATTTTAGGATCCTGGCCTACGTACCCGATAAATAACGCGGAGATACCTATGGAATGAAGGTGGGCCACTTCTTTGATTACGTCATCTTTGGTTTTTATTTTGGCAATAGCATCAAATTCCTCTTTCAAGGGGTTTGCTCTTTCCCTGTTTAGTTTTACAGAATCCATCGCCAGGGAATAGAAGTCGCCTATTTTTTGTTTGTTGCTGCCATTTGGTGCTTTTTTATCAGCTGCAGCAGCCTCTAAAATTGTTTTAAGCTTGGCTGTGTTTTTATCGTTAAGCTCATTGAAGCTTCCCCAGCGGCTTTCTGAGGCAGGCACAGGGTTGTTTTTTATCCAGTTGCCATTCACAAACTGATAAAAATCTTCCGTAGGTTTTACCGATTTGTCTATATTTTTTACTTCGATACCGGCAACTGGTTGCGGATCGCTCTCTTTTTTTGTCTCGCCTTGCCAGGAAATAAATATCATTGCGCCTGCTAAGACAGATAAATGTAATACGTGCTTATTCATGTTTTTTAAAAATTTGAATAACGAATTTAAAATAAAATATTTGATATATCAAAAGAATTTTTGTTAAAAATATCAAAGTGCTAATTTACAAAGAGTTTTGGAATGTATGCCGCACTATTTATTTAAATATGCACGCTGAAATTATTGTATTTTTGTTTGGAAAATAAAACTGATTTCACCTCGCGATGCCAAATTTGTCAGCCGTTATTATAACGTTTAATGAAGAGCGGAATATCGGCCGCTGTCTTGACTCCCTGGCAGGCGTGGTTGATGATATTGTTGTTGTAGACTCTTTTTCAACAGATCGCACGGAAGAAATATGTACATCCAAGGGGGCGCGATTTATTCAGCATAAATTTGAAGGACATATTGAACAGAAGAACTGGGCTATCACACAGGCCATTTATCCCCATGTTTTGTCACTGGATGCTGATGAAGCTCTGGATGAACAATTGAAAAAATCCATACTTGAAATAAAAAATGACTGGAAGCACGATGGATATTACATGAACCGCTTAACCAATTATTGCGGAAAATGGATTTACCATTGTGGCTGGTACCCTGATACCAAGCTGCGTTTGTGGGATAGCCGTAAAGGCAACTGGGGTGGCACCAATCCACACGATAAATATGATTTATTTGAGGGGGATAAGAATACCGCATTTTTAAAAGGTAATATTCTACATTACAGCTATTATACTACAGACGATCATTATAAGCAGGTGTATTATTTCACCGAGATACTTGCAACGGCTCAGTATAAGGAAGGCAAAACGGCTTCGGCTCTTCAGCTTTATATGAGTCCTGTTGTAAAGTTTTTGCGGGATTATATAGTTAAGCTTGGAATACTTGACGGAGCTGCCGGATTTGATGTGAGCCGTATTTCGGCTTATGCAACATATTTAAAATACAAACAGCTAAGGGCCTTGAACGTATCAAATGGTGCAAGTACAAGGGATGTTTACAAGCGGATCATCATAAGCCGTACAGATGCCATTGGTGACGTTATTCTTACTTTACCTTTGTGTGGTCTTATAAAAAAATATTTTCCGGAGACGGAAATTGTCTTTCTTGGAAAAACGTATACTCATCCTGTAATCAGCTGTTGTGCGCATGTTGATGAGTTTTTGAACTCGGATGATTTGCTGAAATTATCGGATACAGAAGCCATTGGACGCCTGCGTTCACTGAAGGCTGATGCAATCATACATGTGTTCCCTGATAAGCGCATTGCAAAGCTGGCAAAAAGGGCGGGTATTGCAACCCGCATAGGTACACGCAACCGTTTGTTTCATTGGGGGACCGTGAATAAGCTTGTGCGCTTAAGTCGTAAGAATTCTGATTTGCATGAAGCTCAATTGAACTGTCTGCTGTTGGCCGGATTGGGAATTAAACGAGTTCCCGGCTTGAAAGAGCTGGCTGGTTTTACCGGGTTTACAAAAGTTAAGGAATCTTCTCCGGGAATTTTAAACCTCCTGGATAAAAATAAGATAAATGTCATCCTTCACCCGAAGTCCAACGCGAGTGCGCGTGAGTGGGGCCTGCAGAATTTTAAAGGCTTAATTCAACTTTTGCCTGCAGATACTTTCCGGATTTTTATCAGCGGTACTTCTAAAGAACAGGCTTTGCTTGCCGACTGGTTAAAGGAGCTGCCATCGCATGTAGTTGACATTACAGGTAAGTTATCGCTGGATGAGTTTATAACATTTATAAGTAAGGCAGACTATCTTGTTGCAGCAAGTACTGGTCCTTTGCATATTGCCGCTGCAAGCGGGGCTGGTGCAATCGGTATTTACCCTCCTATACGACCTATGCACCCCGGACGTTGGCGACCTATTGGAAAAAGGGCCGCTGTTGCATGTGTAAATAAATCCTGCGGTGACTGTAGAAATCAGCCGCAGCAATGCCATTGTATGAATGAAATTACTCCGGTACAAATTGCTGAATTAATAAAAAAAGATGGCATCAGATAAACGTTCAATATCTGTTGTAATCCCTAATTACAATGGAAAGCACTTACTGGAAGCAAATCTGCCTTCCGTAATTGCTGCGCTGCAAGCCATACAAACGGAACATGAAATTATTGTTGTGGATGATGCATCCTCAGATGGTTCCGTGAAATTTCTGCAGAAAGATTTTCCCCAGGTGAAATTGTTGGTGCATGAGTATAATAAAGGATTTGCCCCAACCATGAACAAAGGGATTTTTGAAGCCAGATATGATTTGGTGCTGGCCCTGAATTCAGATGTTGCGCTCAGTGCCGATTACTTTAAGGAACAATTGAAATATTTCGGGAAGACAGACACATTTGGTGTGATGGGTAGAATAGTTGACCACAGCGGTACACAGCTGCAGGATGCAGCCAAATTGCCTAAGGTGAGCTTTAAAGGAATCAAAGGGACATACAATTATATCCCGGAAGCTTTGCCTGTGCCCACATGGCTTCCCAGTTTTTTCCTTTCGGGTGCGAATGCTT
This sequence comes from Bacteroidia bacterium, assembly GCA_020051175.1. Lineage (GTDB taxonomy): Bacteria > Bacteroidota > Bacteroidia > 2-12-FULL-35-15 > 2-12-FULL-35-15 > 2-12-FULL-35-15. The sequence goes on from JAGVJJ010000044.1 coordinate 246,444, forward strand.
TGATGGATAGAAAGAAATTGCTTGAGCTGAACGGCTTTGATGAGATTTATGCGCCTTTTTATTTTGAAGATGCAGACCTTGGGATAAGGGCCTGGAGGGTGGGGTGGAAGTGCTACTTTGAACCTGCCTCTGTTTGTATGCATGAGCTATCATCTACTATCAGTAAGTTAAAATCTCAAAAGGTAAAGACAATTATTGAACGTAACCGTATACAATTCAACTATCTTCATTTGTCAGGCACACAGCTGTTTTTATTCAAGCGTTGGTGCTGGCTGCGTTCTGTTGGGCGACTGTTAAAAGGCGATATCACAAGCTATAAAGCGCTGCAACTTGTAGACAAAGCTGATCTTGAGCGCTCAAAACTTGCATTGCGGCAATTGCAGCAGAAGAATAACGTGTTTAATTCGATTGGAGATGTGGAACGTCTGATTTTGAAAAGCATTAGTGCTATTCCGTACAGGATATTTTAAGATTGCATTAGCTTTTTTTCTTTCCGCTTGATTTTACTTTTGCCGCAGGCAACTCTTCTTCCATACCAATGTGGATAAGAGCATCGCCCTGGTTTACCACCGGCTGATTGTTAATACCAACAATGTATCCATCTGTAGGTGCAACAAGCTTTTCCTGGTGCTCTCCGTAAGGGTCACAAATCATTCCTATGATTTCTCCTTTTCTGATGTGTGCACCGTTGGTTTTGGAAGTGTGGAAAAGTCCCGAAGTACGTGCACGCACCCAGGTTGATTTTTCAAGAAATACCGTTGGGTTGTTTGGAATTTCAAGGTCAATCATTTTCAGGTGTTTCATCAGGCGCAGGCATCCATTCATTCCTTCATTAATGGATAAGTAATCAAAGCGTGAGGATTCACCACCTTCAAAAACAAGTATGGACTTGCCCTTTTTTGCAGCTTCTTTGCGAAGTGTACTATCACGGAAAGGGGCATTGATAATGATTCCCGGTGAAAATTTTTTACCAAGTTCAAGGTTGACTTTGTTGTCGAAAACACAGCGCAGCTGCGGATAGTTGTTGATTTTAGCACCACCAGTATGAAAGTCAATCCCAAAGTCTATTTGAGTAATGATTTCATTCATCAGGTCGTAAGCAATCCTGCTTCCGAGCGATCCATTTTTGTTTCCCGGAAAACAACGGTTCAGGTCACGTCCGTCAGGCAGTTCGCGTGAGCCGGAAACAAAAGAAATAATATTGATTACCGGAATAGCAATAATACTGCCGCAAAGCGGGGTGCGAACATCGTCACGGGTAATGAGCCTGCGTACAATTTCTATCCCGTTTATTTCATCACCATGCATGCCGGCAAGCAACAACAATGTAGGGCCAGGGATTGCAGAACGAAACACATAAACAGGGATTTCGATAACTGTTTTAGTAGGCAACTGGTATAAATTCAGGTTCAATGTGGCCGATGAACCCGGCTTAATGTCCGTTCCGTTAATATGTATAAGTTTGTGCTGGTAGCCCATTGCGCATGTACCGTTTAAATCCCACTATCGTGATTGAACTCGTTGCGCTCAATGTACTCAATGATTTTGCCTGCAATGTCAACTCCTGTAGCACCTTCAATACCTTCGAGCCCGGGAGAAGAGTTCACCTCCATAACAAGGGGGCCGCGTGAAGATTGAAGCATGTCAACACCTGCAATGGCAAGCCCCAGTTTTTTAGCAGATTTTATAGCAGTTTCACGCTCTTCTTTCGAAAGCTCGATCACCTGGGCGCTTCCACCGCGGTGCAGGTTGCTGCGGAATTCACCCGGCAGTCCTTGCCGCCTCATGGCACCTACAACTTTACCATCAACAATAAACGCACGTATATCAGCACCACCGGCTTCTTTAATAAATTCCTGAACAAGAATGTTCGCTTTTAATGCAAGAAACGATTCGATTACAGATTTAGCTGATTTATGTGTTTCCGCGAGAATAACCCCAATACCCTGTGTTCCCTCCAGTAACTTAATTACAACCGGTGCACCACCTACCTGTTCCAGGACATTGTCAATATTTTTTGGGGTAGAGGCAAATGCCGTTTTGGGCATACCTATTCCTGCTTTCGCCAGCAATTGAAGGCTTCGTAATTTATCACGTGAGCGCACCAGTGCCTGCGACTCCACGCTCGAAAACACCTTCATCTGTTCGAACTGCCGGACTACCGCAGCACCATAAAATGTTACTGAAGTCCCGATACGCGGAATGATGGCATCAATACCAGTTACTTCCTTACCGCCATAAAAAATATGTGGCCTGCCTTTTTCAATCACCAGAACGCATTTGAGGTGATCAAGCACAGATACTTCATGTCCCCTTTGTTCTGCAGCCTCAACCAGGCGCCTGGTGGAGTATAGCTTTTGATTGCGCGATAATACTGCTATTTTCATATGTAAATAATTTATTTTTTAATTGCCATCCTTCGACAAGCTCAGGACTGGTTATGGAATACGCCAGTTTGAAAATTATTTTTCATTTATTGTTTGTGTTTCCGCAAACATGGCTATTTCATGGAATAACGATATGGATTTATATGTTTTGTTTTTTCTTTTTGTTTTTCCTTGTGCTTAAAATATCAAGCTGCGACACATCCACAACAAAGCGGTTTTTTAGCAGCTTTCTACCAATGAGTACCGGGTATCGCATTTTGCCCCTGTCAGTAAGCGAAATAATGGCTTTGATGCGTTTGCGCCCGATCTTTACAACTGTTTTAATGATGTAGCGTTTTTCAGTTTCACCAAATGAATTCTTAATGTCTTTTTGGGTATAAGAAGTAAATTTCTGTTCCTCTCCTTTGTATTCTGCGTGCGATAAACCCAGAGGAGTGAAATACAATACTCCGTTTGCCTCGTTTATTTTTTCGCAATGCAGCGCTGTTGTGTATGCACCGGTATCAATTTTTGCGGTGATGCCAAACAAACCCAATTCAGGGAAGTCTACTTTTTCTCTTCGGCCAATGGTCAATTTTTCTTTTAGCATCCCACTCAAAAAATTTAATGCAAGATAAAAAAAATACGGCAAAAGTGGTGGAATAAAAAGCTGCCGTATGTCGTGGTCTATTTTAAAATTAAAATTTCGGTTGATTAATGTTGCTTTAATACCTACAAAGTCTAAAGGTTTAAATTGTGTTAATGTAAACTATTGGCAATTAGTGTGTTATGCTTTCGGCCTTATATAGGTAGTCGTTTCAATCATCCTTTTATGTGGAGGGAAAATAATATTTGTAGTTTAAATGGGTTGGAAAAATTGGGTATGATAAATTTTATTTATTATTGTTTTTACATTTAGAGGGCAAAAGCAATTAAAGTTAAAAGGCTTAAACCTGGTAATTATTACAAACAATTTTTGATAGATGAGAAATAAACCAATTAAAAAAAGAACTATAACGAATAACGCTGTTTTGTGCCTTTCTTGTCTTTTAATTCTTCTCTTAAGTTCTTGTGGTAGTTTTAGAAACGGAGGTCTGGAGAAACGGCATTATCGTCCGGGCTATTTTATTTCGACCAATTCGTCAAATTCATTAAAAGCTGTACCTGCCGGAAACACAGTTCCTGGAAAAGAAAGAGAAGTTGTTTCTGTTAAAGATGCAGTATTAAATGAAAAGCAGAAAAAAGCACAGCCGGAAACGAAAAAGCAATTTTCAGCTTTTGTGAATAGCCGGTTAAATATGGTAAAAGCACGTGTTTCTAATACAGGTGAAAAGCTGGTTGGTGCTGTAAAGGATGTTGGAACATCTTCTGATCATATTGAGAAAGCAACTTTGAAGCCGGAAAAAATAAATTCCGGTAAAGAAACAAAAGTTCGTGCGGAAGGCAAAACCTATTCATTATCTACGGTAGCATTTGTTGTGGGGGCAATACTCATAATATGGGGACTTGCGGTTCTTTTTGCCAGCATACCAATGATGTCGACTGATATCGCCCTCGCCTTAACTATCCTTATTGGCCTTGCTTTGGTAATAATATGGGGACTGATAGTATTGATGATAAAAAGCTGGTTTAATGGGGACAATGAACCGGCAAAAATTTGACAAAAGTTGGAAAGGAAATTTATTTTACAAACTGCCGAATTGCCATAAGTTATATGTTGTTTGTATTTTAACATTTTATTTTTACATTTTAAATATATTTTATTAATTTAGCCTTATCGGTGATTCTGTTTCGTTAGTCGTACATTTCTTTTAAAGTTGGATAAACAATTACCGCCATTTTTACCTGAATTCCCTAGTATCCACTTTTAATATTGTTCGACATGAGCAAACAGCTACACCACTCTGCCAATGGTTCTACTTTATCTGTATGCAACCGCTACTTATTATTAATAGCTACTGCTATTATTTTTGTACAGTTTAAAACAACTGCACAAAATATTAGTGTTAATAGTACTGGTGCATTGCCAGACCCTTCGGCTATGCTTGATGTTGTGAGTGCAAATAAAGGTTTGTTGATGCCGAGGGTAAGCTTGACTGGTGTCAATGATAATACTACTATTCCTAATCCAGCCACATCTCTAGTGGTATATAATACAAATTCTGCTATGTCTGGTGGAGGAATAGGCTTCTGGTACTGGAACGGAACTCAATGGGCGCGCTTTAGCGGTGCGTTAGGGAGCAACAGGAACTACTGGGTCAACAGGGCCTGCTGGAGCAGATGGCTCAAATGGTACAAATGGAATAAATGGTGCAACAGGAAATACCGGAGCCAAAGGTGATACTGGTGCAATGGGGGCAACAGGAAATATCGGTGCTACGGGCGCTGCCGGGGCAAATGGAACAAACGGAGTAAATGGTGCAACTGGCTCCACAGGTGCAGATGGAACTAATGGTATAAATGGAGCGACTGGCTCAACAGGAGCTAAAGGCGATGCTGGCGTTGTCGGTCCTACAGGGTCTATTGGGGCGACAGGTGCACAGGGAACGAATGGAACAAACGGTGTAAATGGTGCTACAGGTTCAACTGGTGCAGATGGATTAGCTGGTGCAACAGGCAGTACAGGAGCAGCAGGAAACAATGGCGCAACAGGTGTAACAGGGCCAACAGGTAATAAAGGAACGACAGGAGCTACAGGAACGGACGGTGCCAAAAATGCCTGGGGCTTTTTAGGAAGTACAGGAACTGTAGATGGAACTCATTTTATTGGTACTATTGATAATGTACCTTTAAACCTACGAGTAGCTAACCAGCGCGCTGCGCGCATAGACCAGAACTTGTCTAATGCTTATTGGGGATACCTGACAGGCAATTTAACAGGAACCGGAACAGACAATACAGCTGTCGGTAGTTACGCGTTTAGCTCCAACACAACCGGAGGCGCAAACGTAGCCAATGGAAATTATGCCTTAAATGCAAATACCACGGGGGTACGTAACACCGCAGTTGGTTATTCATCTCTTGCAGCCAATACTCTGGGGGATGAAAATACTGCACTTGGAATGTTTACATTAGCATCAAATACTAATGGGATACAAAATACAGCAACAGGCAATGAAGCGCTTTCTGGCAACACTTCAGGAAGTAACAATACAGGTGTAGGTTATTACGCATTACACGATAATTCATCCGGCAATAATAATACTGCGATTGGTTATGGTGCTGGCTATACGATAACAGGAAGCAATAATACCTTTGTCGGATATTTTGCAACTCCTGCCGGAAGCAGCTCACTTACCAATGCAACTGCTATTGGTGCGGGCGCACAGGTTAGTGCAAGCAATTGTCTCGTACTTGGTAGTGGAGCTAATGTTGGTATTGGTATTTCAGCACCTACACATAAACTGGATGTTAACGGCAGTTTTAATGTAAATGGTGTTACTACATGTACTTCCGGTGCATGGTCTAGTTCTGACCAGCAGTTTAAAACGAACATCAGCAATATTTCTGATGCCTTAGCTATTATCAATCAGCTGCAACCGCGTACATTTAATTTTGACATTGCAAATAATTATGGCTTAAATTTTCCATCAGAAAAGCAATATGGGTTAGTGGCGCAAGAGGTGATTTCAATATTACCTGAGCTTGTAGGAAGTACTACCAAAGGAGCCGTTTTTGATACCGCTGGTGTAATGATTACCCCTGCTGTAACTTATAAGACGCTTAATTACAATGCCTTTATAGCTATTCTTATGAAAGGTATTCAGGAACAACAGCAAACAATTAATACGCTTTCTACAAAAGCAGATAATCAGGAGGCGACAATAAATACTTTACAAAATCAGGTCAATACGCTAATACAGCAAGTGCAGGAGTTACAGAATCACTAATAGTGTAAACTGTTTATTAAACTCAATAAATTTAAATTGATACTGCCATGCTAAAACGATACATACAACATATACGAAGCTTCACACTTCAGCCTTCCAGATGGAAAGTTGGAGTGATTGGGATGCTGCTTCTGCTTGCAGCTATTTCACAGGCACAAATAACTACGGGCTACATTGTTAAAGGTGGACCAGATACAGGCTCATTTTCGGGTGGCGTTTTGATTGGAACTACCTCAAAAATAAACTATGCTCCAACAGAACAACGTATTTTAATTGACGAAAAACCAGGCATACTTGAGGGTTCGTGGAAGGACGTAACAGGCGTTAACCAAAGTACTACGAGTCTTACAAAGACAGCTGCTGATGGTTGGGGAAATGCTGGTGCGGCCTCTGATAGTATATTAGACACATTACAAAACGGATGGATTCAGTACAAAGTAAATAATCTGTCTGACGTTCTAGCTTTTGGGCTTTCTGTGAGTAATATAGATGCGCATTACAACAGCATTGATTATGCTGTGATGATAAATGCCGGGCAGTTGTATGTTTATAATCAGGGGCAGTTAGTTGGTAATTATGGAGCGGTGGCTGTAAATGATTCAATTCGAATTGAAAGGGTTGGAAACATCTTATTTTTTACAAGAAATGGAATTTTGTTCTATAACCGGGAAGTAGATATTAAACAACCTGTTATGGCTGATGTTGCTTTGTATTCACAGGGAATAGCTTTTGAAATGAAATCTTCGTTTGTAGATGTACCACACGGCTGTCAAAGTGCACTGCATATTAGCTCTGCCCCATGTGTTCTCAATAATGTTTTACATAGCGGGGAGAAGTGGTTTAGCTTTACGGCAAATCGTACTACACAAACAATTGAATTACATTCGACTACGTCTGGACACGTTCATACTATGGGATTTTATTCTGGAACCTGTAGTAATTTGAACGTTGTTGATTCTATTAACGTGACAACGGCAAATAGTAATATTTTAAGACTCAATGAAGGTAATTTGATTGTTGGCAATACCTATTACATAAAGGCATCAAAAGCTAGTACATGCAATTTATGTTCAAATAGTAATACTGAATTTGATCTTTGCTTGCGCCCAGCACCTCCAGAGATTATTAGCGAATGTGGCACAAATACAGATAACATACCTTCAACTGATCCCTCTAGAGGTGTGGATTGTTCTAATTCAGGAACTGATTGGACTACAAAATATCGTACTCCCTCACACTGGATACCAGATAATAATACCCCGGTAAAAACTATTCTCGTTAACATTATTGCTTGTCGGGATAATTTAGGGAATAATGGTTGGCAGGATACTCCGGAATTTAGGGCAGACCTTGATTTGTTATTCCAAAATATTAATAACAGGTATTCGAATGTTCAGTCCAAAGGGTATGCCCTTACTTGTGAGCCCTCGGTTGATTATATTACTGATACCAGAATACGATTTGAATTAAATGAACTAATATTTCTTGACATTAGTGCATTTAACATATTGTGCGCCTATGGTAGTGGAGGGGTTATTGATTCTTATGTTAGAGCAAACTATCCAAACTCCAGAAAGGCGATGAATCACATTTTTACTTCCCCATCCTCATATTGTGGACATTTAGGGTATTATGAAATAAATGTAGGAAATGGTTATGTTCATACAAAAGGTATGTGGGAAGATTTTTATATGAACCATCCAGATTATATTGGTCACATTTGCCATGAATATGGTCATGCATTAGGACTTCACCATACATACGATGGCGAAAGAACTCAAATTTCAAATTTCGATTTTTTGGATGATGTTTTTGGAACATGTCCTGAACCTTCTATGTCAGACCCCGGACATCCATGTTTTGCCGATTGCGGCCCTCCTAATTATGGGCTTTGTGCATCTACACCTGCACCAGGCAATATAACTTATTTGCCTAAGTGCTTTTTTTCTGGCATTTCTGGCGCCCCATTGATGTGTGGCGGAGGCCAGGGAGACAATACAACAATAACTTATATAAGCCCGAAATCTGCTGGCAGAATGCACCGTGCTTTATCACTAATCGGCAACAGTTTTGTTATAAGTAATCAACCTATGCACCAATATGTAAAAGAAAAGTATTCTTATCCTGTACCATTAGAAATTACCACAAATGAAATTTGGGATTTTAAAATTCAATTATACCAAGATATTATAGTTAAAAACGGAGCAAAATTGACAATCAATTGTGAGGTCAGAATGCCAATAAATGGTAAAATAATAGTTGAGCGAGGAGCACAACTTATTATTGATGGCGGAGTTATAACCACCGCTTGGGATAATAGTTTGTGGAAGGGTATTCAAGTACACGGCTACTATTTTGCAAGTCAACAAATCCCAGGGGATCAAGGAAAAGTAATTTTAAAAAATGGGGCATTAATAGAAAATGCGTATGAAGGTATTATTACAATTAAAAAAGACAACAATGGTAATGTGGATTGGAATTATACCGGAGGTATTATACAAGCACAAAATACCACATTTAGGAATTGTCGAAAAGCTGTTGCGTTTTTATCTTATCGTAATTTCCATCCAATAACAGGCGCAACATTAAACAATCTCAGTTATTTTAGGAACTGCGTATTTGAAACTACTCAGCAACTAAACGATCCCAATGCCAATATAGACGATCATGTTTCTTTGTATGATGTGCAAGGTATACGGTTCCTTGGTTGTGATTTTAGTAACACTGCACCCGCAGGCGCCAATCACGGTATTATACAAAACGGTATTAAAAGTATTGATGCGTCTTATATTGTATCAAGTCTGTGTCTTAGCACCACCCTGCCATGCAGCAGTTCCAAAAGCAGCACATTCAGCAATTTGAATTACGGTATATATGCTACTAATTCAAACCCCTTACTTAAAGTAACAGTGAGTAATTCTAAATTTACAGGCAATCGTTATGACGGAATTCATTTAAAAGGTATGAATTATCCTACAGTGTATAACTGCGAATTCAATGTAGACGATTATTCTCAGCTTTCATCGGGTCTTTACCTGGATAATTGTAAATATTACTCGATTCAAAAAAATGAGTTCTATACTACTACCGCTGGTGGGGGTTCTGTAGGAATTTGGGTAAACGATTCTAAAAACGGTGCACATGAGATATACAACAATACGTTTACAGGGTTGGCAGCTGGCATTGTGCCATTAAACAATAATTCCGGTATGTTTAACTATACAGATGGTTTGCGTATGAATTGCAATACATTTATTGGTAATACTTATGACATAGGTATTACCGGTAGTATAGCCAATAATAATTCGGTTGCCCTGGTGCAAGGTTATACTCCCGGCACAGCAAGGGATTTGGTAAGGAACCAGTATTCTGCAGTCTGTGGCAGTGAAAACCAGTTTTTCATCACAGGCTCTACTAAACAGGTAATTCATGCCACCAATTCTAATGCAAGCACTCAACCTTTACCTCCTTTATGCAGCGATGTCCTTGTCGATGTTCAGCAAACAAGTATAGCCTTTCAGGCTGCGGACTGCCCGGATAAAACCCTGCTAACTAACCAGCAACGAACCACCTTTATAAACCAGTTAACCACCGATGCACAGGTATTGAAAACTAATTACAATGCCTTACTGGATGGAGGCAATACTCAGCAATTGTTAAATGCGGTAAACAGTAATATGTCTGCGGGCACTTTAAAAAATACGCTAACAAACAAATCTCCTTATTTGTCGGATACTGTAATGGTAAGTTACTTAGGTAAACCCTCACCACCTCCACCCGGCCATATAAAGGACGTAATAACATCTAATTCACCGGTAACCGCTAAGGTAAAATCAAAAGTTGATGCGATAAATCTGCCAAACGGAATCAGGCAGCAGATAAATAATTCACAAACCGGAACTTCTGACAGATTAAAGCTGGAAGCGCAGATAGCGCATACTGAATTTAATAGTCAGCTTTATACTGCTGATATAATTAATTCTTTCCTGAACGATACTCTTGCAGTAAACCCTATAGATAGTGTAATTAAAGTGCTATCAATTTATCCAAGACCCAATGCTTCAAAAGAATTAATACAAGCCTATATTGCAAAAGGAGATTATGTAAACGCATTAACAATCATTAATTCTCTTCCAACAAATGATTTTAATGAGCTTCAAAAGCTTATTATTCAGGTAAACCAGGCACAGGAAAAAGCCTACAGCCTGCAAACAGATACGACATTAAAAAATAGTCTTGAAATCTACGCAAACAATTGTAATAAAGAGTGTTGTGTTTATGCACAAGCTCTATTGAATCTGGTGTTTAATACAAACTACCCCGAACTACGAATGCTACCGCAGAGTTTACGTAGTTCAGAACTTGTAAATGAAATTTCACAGGAATCTGAACCCCAAGGAAAGCTTCATGGGCTTACTATATACCCTAATCCGGCAACAGATGAGCTGAATATTGTATTTAATGATTCGACTATAACGTCAGGCACAGTTGAAATTCATGATTTGATTGGCCGATTAATTGAGCAGGTAACTTTAAAAGTTAATGAGCCTTATAATTACAATACTTCATTGCTGCCTCGTTCTATTTATTCTGTTTCCTTATATGTTGATGATAAACTAATTGAAAATAAAAAGCTGGTTTTAATTAAATAAATTACGCTATGCTAATAACCAATTAAATTTCTAAAGCCGTGAAATTAAAATTAACCTTATTTATTCTATGTTTTCAACTTGTAATTGCAAAGGCGCAGACGTGGTGTCCTGCGGGCGCTACGTGGTATTACTCTGATGTTTGGCCAGGTGTAAATGGTTATTCAAAATATAACTATACAACAGATACATTAATTAATAGTGTAAACTGTAAAAAAATAGCTCATTACAGAGAAGGATTTAGTTGGTCGGGTGGTTATTATTCCAATTTCGTTACTCCATTTTATACCTACGAACAAAATGGGGTAGCATATTTATACAATAATCTGTATGGAAATAATACGTTTGACACTTTGTTTGATATGAATGCACAAATTGGTGATAAATGGCGTTTCCCTTTAATAGATACAACTTGTGCGGATTCATTATATTTCATACAAGTTTTAAACACGGGAACAAAAGTGATAAATGGGTTTAATTTAAAATGGTTGTACGTGAAAAGAGGCCCCTTTGATCCAAATTACGATCCCAATGGACCATATTTAAATTACGACTTTGATACTATAACAGAAAGAATCGGAGGGTGTAGGTATTATGATATTTTTTATTCGTTCTGTTATGGTGGAACCGAAAATGATCCCCAACCTTGCGATAAAATTCGTTGTTATTACGATAGCACTTTTGGGTTGTATTCAACGGGTATAAGCACTTCGTGTGATTATTATACTACGAGTGTTGAAGAATATGAATTGAGCAATTTAAACTTTTCTATCTACCCTAATCCTGCTACAGAGCAATTAAATATAGTTTTTAGTGCTTCAACTGAAACAGTAGCCACTTTGCAAATCCATGATATTGTTGGCAGATTAATTGAGCTGGTAACAATAAAAGCGGGGGAATCGTATAATTACAATACCTCATCATTGCCTCGTTCTGTTTATTCGGTTTCTTTGTACATTGATGATAAGCTGGCCGAAAATAAAAAACTGGTTTTAATTAAATAAACCAATTCTAAAACTATGAAGTTAAAGTTTACCTTAGTTATATTAAATAAATAAGCCACTTCTTATGAACCTGAAAACAGCTCTCCTATTTATTAATATTTTAAGCTGTTTCGAACTGATTGCGCAACCATCGCAAAGGTTTATTAAATACTACAATTTACCACCCCATTACGGTTCCTATAGTTATGATGTAACTACTACCAATTTCGGATACATATTGTCTGGAATAACTATAGATACTATAAATGGCTATGGTTACAACAAACTTACCCTATTAGCCCTGGATAATTTGGGCGATTCTCTTTGGACCAAAAGTTATGGTGCCCCAAACTTCCAATATGCGCATGACTTCTCAAGCAAATGGATGTTAAATAACGGTTCTAATTTATTTTTAGCCTGTACCGTTGTAAAACCTGCCAATGAGCAAACTATCGTTTTGATTAAATTTAATATGGCTGGTGACTCCTTATGGCAAAAAGAGTACACAGATGTTCAACAATTGGCTTTCGAGGGATTTAATTCTACGCCTGAGAAAGGTTTTATTTTTACCGGTTATGTCGCAGATAGCACCAATAGGTCACTGCTTCTTCTTAAAACCGATTCCCTTGGAAATGAATTATGGAGAAAGAAAATCAATACTGCATCTTTTTCGATTACAGGTATGCATGTGGTTTGTGACTCAACAAGTAAAAAACATATCGTTGTTGGCTATCACAACCCTCCACCTACCTACGATACACGTTCACTAATAATTGTAACTGATAGTTTAGGGAATAAGTTAAATCAGTTTTCTTATAACAGTCCCTATGGAGGTTCACTTTTTTATGTCATAAAATCTCATGATAATAATTTTATCGCGTGCGGTGCGAACTCTACTGGAGAGCTGATTGGTTTTTACACCAAGGTCAGGGCACAAATTGTTAAATTTGGTATAAACGGCAATCTTATTTGGTCAAAAGAATATGGAGAAGCAGGAATGTTAAACCAGCACTTTATCCTATATGAATTGCCAAATCATGAAATAGTAATTGGGGGGGAATATGATACTTTATATAACGACTCTACGGGCTTAGATGGTAACTTTTTAATTCGGAAAATAGACCCAAATGGAGAAAATATATGGGCCCGGACTATCAATTTGACAATTCCATCTGTGAATATAGATTGTTTTACCAGCATGGATACAACTCAAGATGGCGGAGTCGCTATAACAGGGTACATTACTGGTGGGCAAGCTCCTAATAAATACATTCTTGTAAAATTAGACAGTTTAGGTTGTGATACTTCAGAGTGCCAGTACCTTTCTATTGATGAGCCTGTTTTGGACGAAATTATAGACGTAATTATATTCCCAAATCCTTCAAATTCTGAAATAGAAATTAATAGTAAATCTCATAAAAAGATAAAAGAAATTCGGTTATATGATATCATGGGTGACATGATAAAGGAGGTCAACAATATAAATTTACCTGCAATGGTTCAGTTATCTGGATTAAGCGCAGGAACATACTTTGTAAAAATATTTTTCGAGAATGGGCACTTTTTAACTAAAAGGATTATTATATACTGATTAAAACTACTCTCATTGTATAGAAGGAATGGAAGCTAATAAAGCTGCTAAAGAAAAAAGGTATATGGAAGTTTACTAACTAGCCGTCCCTCAAAAGTCGTTTTCAGATTTCATTTATATACTTTTTGATACCGCTTATACGATTGAATATACCATTTGCTAATTACGACTTGATTCACTTTATTTTTTGTATTAAATTTAGATAAAAACATTTGGTATTTATCGCTGTGTCATTTATCACTATCATCTGAAATGAGAAAACCAACGTTACTTTTAATAATCACTATTTTGTTTCTTCATACTGTTAAAGCTCAATATACTAAGCTTTATGATTTTGATAGCATTGAGGGGAATCATCCTTCTGATGACCTTATATCTGTGGGGACATATTTGTATGGCATGACTGTTACTGGCGGCATAAGTGATAGCGGCACTGTTTTCAAAGTAAAACCAGATGGAACAGGATATGTA